>JACQXM010000029.1 GCA_016208685.1 Planctomycetota bacterium
CGCGAGAAACCAGCTTCGCCAGACCGAAGTCCAGCACGTGCGGCTCGCCGCGGGCGTCCACGAGGATGTTCGAGGGCTTCAGGTCGCGGTGGATCACCCCGCGCTGGTGTGCGTAGTGTACCGCGTCGCAGATCCTCAGGAACATCCGCAGGCGATCGGCGGGCGGACGGGGCCGGCCGGCGGCGTCCTGCGCTGCCCAGCGGTCTACCGGTTCTCCCTCAATCCACTCCATCGCCAGCAGCGGCTGACCATCGCTCAGGTCGAGGCCGTACACGGTGACGATGTTGGGATGCGACAGACCCGCCGCCGCCTCAACCTCACGCTCGAAACGCAGGCGCATGGCGGGCGTGGCGTAGGAACCGGCCACCAGGCGCTTCACCGCGATGATCCGCCGCGTGTTGGGCTGCCGGGCACGGTACACGACACCCTGAGCGCCGCGGCTGACTTCCTCCAGGAGTTCGAACCCGCCGATTCGTCCCGGCGGCAGCGGTCGATTCGCCTGCCGCACGCGCTGCAACCACGTTCCCTCCGGGAGCTCGAACCCGAACCCCGACAGGTCCGGCTCGGCGCCGGTCGGAGGGGGATCATCACGCGCCGGGCGGGGCATCCGGTTCATCCTCTTCGCGAATCTGTGCCGCGATCAGTTCTTTCATGCGGTCGCGTATGCGCTGCTTCACCTTGTGAACCGCCTGCGTGCTCAACCCAAAGGCCTCGGCCACCGCCTCCACGCCCTCGCCGCCGACCAGGCGCTCGAACACCGCCACGCTCCGCGCTTCGAAGCCGGCGCGGATCGACTCCATCGCCAGCCGGTAGTGATGGTTCGTCCACTCCTCATCCCAGAGGGCATCCGCGGCGTCCGCGTCGCTTCCGGCCGCGTCCGCGAGCACATGAGTATCTAGCACGCCGGCAGCGGGTTTTGGACGGGACAGGTGCCGGGCGACGGCGTTGCGCACGCAGCGCCCGAGGTAGTCACGGAACCGGCCCAGGCCCGGATCGTAGGCGAAGCCGCGCAGGGAACGCGAGAGCCCCAGCATCACGACCTGGCGCACGTCCTCCGCGTCGGAGTGCTGCAAGCCTCGGGCTCGCGCGTAGCGCAGGACCAACTCGCGATAGCGGCCGTCGAACTCACGCCAGGCGGCGTCGTCAGCCGGATTGCGGACCCGGGACAGCAACGATACCCGAGTGACTTGTGAGTCCATCGCTGCCAATCACCACCGTCTCCGGCGCTGATCCCGCCGGGCAGGGAACCACGGCCAAGGGGCGCAGGCAGGCGTCCGCCAGCTCGAATCGTTATCGTAACCCCCGTAATATAAGCAATTTACATCGCACTTTCAACGTGCCTCCGGGCTGGAAGGTCCGATGATCCGGTAAGCCGCGACCGCTGGACGCCCCCCCTGCGGGAACAGCGACGCGTCCGCACACCCGTCCGTTGATCCTTCCGCAACCGTCGCCCGCAATCTTCCTCTCCCTCCAACCACGCCCCTGACAGGAGGAGTCAGCGGTTACGGGCCGGTGACGCAAGCCGGCGGCCGCCCGGGAACTTCGCCGCCGCTCCTCCGTCCAACTCTTACGGAAACGGAGCGTGTGCTCCACACTTTAATGAAGGAGACCAGGCAATGAGACCGCAACGCATCGGTACCTTTCTTACCGGAGTCCTGTTCGTCGGAGTGTCCATCGGGGGCGCCGCATGGCTGCATTCGGCACAGGCCGCCGTGCCGCTCGACCCCATCGCAACCGAACACCCGGCGGGCTGCGAACGCCGCCCCATTGACTTGGTCATCTGCCTCGACACTTCGGGAAGCATGCAGCAACTCATCGACTCAGCGCGGGCGCGGCTGTGGGACATCGTCTGCTCGCTGGGTCGCGCCAAACCGACACCGCAGCTACGCGTGGGATTGCTCACCTACGGCTCACCCTCCCGCTCCACGGCAACCGCGGGATGGGTGGTACGGCAATTCGACCTGACCAGCGACCTGGACTCCGTGTATTCGAGAATGATGGGGTTCTCCACCGACGGGGGTGCGGAGTTCGTGGGATGGGTGCTCAGCGACGCGGTGCGGACCATGGGTTGGTCCACCGATCCTCGAGCCCTGAAACTGATCTTCGTCGCCGGTAATGAGTCGGCGGACCAGGCCAGCGAAGTCTACAACTTCCGCGAGGTCGCGGCGGCGGCGCGGGCCAAGGGGATCATCATCAACGCCATCTACGCCGGCGATCGCCACGCCGGGATCAACGAACACTGGCAGGAAGTGGCGAGCTTCGGCGGCGGGTCCTACTCCGCCATCGACATGCGCTGCGGTACGGTCCAGATCGACACGCCGCAGGACAAACTGCTCTTCGAGCTGAACATGAAGCTCAACGCCACCTATCTGCCGTACGGCGAACAGGGCGCCGACGGACTGCAATTGCAGCAGGCACAGGATCGCCGCGCGCGAGAGGAAGGAGCCGCGACCGAAGCCAGCCGCGTCGCGGCCAAAGCGACACCGTTGTACGGCAACTCGCACTGGGACCTGGTCGACGCCGTGGCCGAGGGACGCGTCGAAGTGCGCGGCCTGGAGAAGGACAAACTCCCGCCCGCGCTTCGCGAGCTTTCGCCGGAGGATCGCGAAGCGGAGGTCGCCAGGATGCGCGCCGATCGCGCCGACATTCAGCGGCAGATAACCGAGGCCCAAGCGGCGCGGGAGACTTACCTCCGCGACGCGCGGAAGAAGGCCTCGGACGGCAAGGCCGCCCTCGACGACGCCATGCTGGACGCCATCCGCGCCCAGGCACAGGCGAACGGCTTCAACTTCGAATAGGGCCGGGACCATCCCGCGGGGGCGGGTCGGCACGCACGCCGGTCAGCCCCCGGGGGAAGGGGGAAGCAGCCCGGAACGAATGAGATCCGCCGCCCCGGAGTCGAGCGAGTCGACCAATCCCGCCAGGTCGGCGTAGACCACATCCGCACCCGCGGCGTGCAGGCGTTCGGCGACGCACGCGCCCGACGCAATCCCCACGGCAAGGAGCTCCGCCTGTCCGGCGGCGCGCAGCAGGGCGTCGCCTGCGGCCACTACCACGGCGCGCGGGTCGCCGGCGGCAAGCACTCGAAGCTGCCCCGGCCGGCGCCGCGGATCGGCATCCAGCGCAACGATCGGGGCGAGCATCGCCGACCACCCCGCGCGGTTCACGGCCGCCTGCCGCGCCGCGGTGTTGCGGCCGAGGGTCACCGCCACACACGCCCCATGGCGTCCCAGCCGCGGCAACCCAGGCGCGGTCGCAGGTTGCGGAACATAGCATGACAGCGACTGGTCCGATTCCGCCTCTTCGTCGAAGCGTCGCACGTACTCCTTGAGCTTGATGGGCTTCGCCCCAGGCAGTACGTTCGCCTCGCGCCCCGCTTTACGAACCTGTCGCCAGAACGCGGCCGCGTCCAGCGACCACCACCCCAGCTCCGCTGCCAGCCGCCGATAGAGCGAAAACCACGCAGCCTGAACGTCGAAGAGTACACCGTCGAACTCGATGAGGAACATCATTCACCGGCAGTTTCCCGGCGTTGTGGGCCGTGTCAACCGCAGCGCCGCTTCGCAACGTCAGACGCTCACTCGGGGCTGCTGCCCCCACTCCAGGCGCCCGCTCCTACGTCCCCAAAACCGGTGGTCGCGCGAGCGAGATTCGACGAAAGCGGCGAAAGGGGGGCGTCGGCTCCCCATGCGTCCGCTGAGCGCGAAACCGTGGCGCACGTTATCGGCGGCCCCGCGCACCCGATCCGGACGAGCGAACCTCCCCTTGGCACATGTCCCGTAACTCGTTGTTGTTTGATGCGCCCGCGGCGCACGCCGATGAGTACGCAAGGCAAGGCCGTTTGACCAGCGTTCATGCCGCGCGGCGGGTACGCCCTGGGGTGCGGCGGGAGTGCGACGTTCCGTGGATAAAGCCAGTCTCATCGGTGTCATTCTCGGTCTGGCGTGCATCGTCACGGTGGGGTACCACGCCTCCCACGGGCACTTCGCCATGTTCTACTCCCAAGAGGGCTTCCTCACCGTGTTCGGAGGCAGCGTCAGCGTGGTGTTCATGGCCATGCCCATGGACAGGCTCAAGAGCGTGGTGGGATACATACGCCGCTTCATGTTCCATAAGAGCCCCAACCCGGTGGAAGTGATCCAGATGCTCGTCCGCTTCAGCGAGAAGGCGCGCCGCGACGGTATTCTCAGCCTGGAGGCGGAGGTCAAGAAGATCAACGATCCGTTCCTGGCGACCTCGCTGGCCATGACCATCGACGGCCAGGATCAGGCCACCATCGAATCCACGCTCCGCCTTGAGATTCTCGCCATGCAGGAACGGCATAAGGCGGGCAAGAAGTTCTTCGACCTGGTCAAGCTGTACGGGCCCGGCTGGGGGCTGGTGGGTACGCTCATCGGGCAGATCGGCATGTTCGGGCAGCTCGGCGGCAGCGTGGAGTCGATGGGCAAGATGTTGGCCCTGGCGGTGGTGGCCACCATGTATGGCACGGTGCTCGCCAACGCCGTGGCCGGTCCCATCGGCGACAAGTTGGCGCTACGCTCCTCGGAGGAGATTCTGAATCGCGAGATGATCCTACAAGGAATCATGTCGATCCAGGCGGGCGACAATCCGCGGGTCACGCTGGACCGCATGACGGCGTTTCTGCCGCAGACCTCGCGCAGCAAGCTCAAGGCCGCGGCGTGATACGTATCGCGCGTCGTGAGTGTTGGTCAAACAGAGCCGCGACCGTCTGGGAGCGGGCGAAGGCTACGGCGAGCCGAGCCAGCGGAAGAAGGCGGCTGTAACTGATGCCTCGAGTCCGGCGTTCCGGGAAGCGCGCCCATGTCGGAAGCCCACGAACACGACGATAAGCCGAAGAAGGGCCACGGCCACGGCGGTGGCCACGGCCCCGGCGCTCCCCACGAAGAGCACCACGAAGGCGCGCCGGAGTGGCTCATCTCCTTTGCCGACAACGTGACCCTGATGATGGGCTTCTTCGTCATTCTCCTGGCCATGAACCTCAAGCCCGCGTCCACGGGCACCGGCGAGCCGCAGGAAGCCGCGGCGGGACAGCCAAGCGCCGAACTTCTCGATACCGCCATCGCCATCCGCGAGGCCTTCCACAACCCCGTCGACCCCAACTCCTCCAACCCCATCGATCTGCCGCTGGTGCGCCGACTTCTCGAGCGTCGCGGGGAGAGCCAGGCGGAACGCAACGCGCAGATCGGGAGGGAACACGACGTCCGGTCCATACGCCCCAGCGACTACTACAGCCTGGCCGGCATGGTCCCTTTCGACGAAGGCGAGAGCACGTTGAGCGCCTTGGGCGCCCAGGAGTTCACAGAGATCGTCGACGAGCTGCGCGGGCACAACCTGGTCATCGAAGTGCGGGGGCACGTCAGCGCCGCTGAATCATTCGGCAAGCCCGACCGCGGCATGCAGCTATCGTACGCACGCGCGCTCACCGTCGGCCGCCTCCTCGACGAACAGGGAATCGGCTGGCGTCAACTCCGTCTGGTGGCCTGTGCTGACACCGAACGTCTGGTGCCCGTGGCGTACAACGACCAGGGCCATCGCTCCAACCAGCGCGTGGAGATCATCGTCACCACGCAGGTGGTCAAGGAGCATGCACCCGCGGAGGAATCCTCGGAATCCGTGCCCTAGTGTAGTTTTTCACAACCACGGAACCGTATGTGGATCGCTCCCGCGGCGGGTTTCCGGCCTTCCTGGGTCGCGCGGGCTGAAGCCCGCGGCTCGATACGGTCAACGATCAGAGTGACACTACAGAAGGCCCCAGCGTAGTGCGTGTCCCGTTCCCATTCCGACGGCGTGTCGCATCCACCGTGTCACGCTCCCCCGTCAGTTGGGACAGCCCGGACACTGCGACGGATCCGTTGTGAAGGGGTAGGCATTTCCCTGGAACGCCTTGATTAGGAGGAACACGTCGGCGATGTTCGCGGTGCGGTTCAGGCAGGGATCGGTGCTGCTGACGCCTTGAACATCGGCGACCGTGAGGTGCGGCGCGGTTGCCAACTCCAGGAACTTCTGGAGCACGGCCACGAAGTCGTTGACGTTGACCACCCCGTTGGGCGCCGTCCAGGCACCGGATTGTACGTCACCCACGGTGTCGCCCCAGTGCTTGGGCAGCGGCTCCGCGATGGTGTTCACCACCAGCGGCACGGTGAAGACCACGCCGTTGGGTGAGGCGCGAAGCTCAAAGCTCGCCACGGGGATGACCTCGCAGTCTCCGACGTGCACCACCGGTTCCGCCCAGACACGCGGCGCCGGCATCGTGGTGACCGCCTGCGCGATGCCGGTACCGTCCGGGTCTCCCACCCAGAATATCGGCGTCGGGGCCAGCGGCGGCGCAACCCGGTCCACACGGAACACCACGGGCGTTGCGCCGTTGTTCGGCGCGAAGGAGATGTAACGGTTCTTGGCGCGGTCGTGCGGCGCCGGCGCTGCGGCCGGCGGCTGCACGTTGTCTAAATCGCAGGTGTCACCTACGCCGTCGCTGTCGCCGTCATCCTGCGTCGGGTTGGCGTTGGCCGGGCAGTTGTCGCACACGTCCCCGACGCCGTCCGAATCCTGATCCGCCTGGCCGGCGTTGGCGTCCACGGGACAGTTGTCGACGCAGTCCGGAGTTCCGTCGGTATCGGTATCGGTAGGCGGATCCCCGCATCCGCACATACTCGGTACGCCGTTGGGGATGATCTTGAAGACCTCGCCACCGTCCAGGTCGCAGATGTAGAGCTCGCCGTAGGCGTCACGGCCGAAGGCGGAAACGCTGGTGATGCTGAACGACGGCGGATCCAGCTCCGCCGTGCGATCCACCACGGTTGGCGGCGCGCCAGTATAGGCGAAGCTCCAGATCTGGTCGCTACAATAATCGGCGAAGAAGTAGGTGCCGTGAAGGTCGGGTATGGCGCAGCCCCGATAGACTTCTCCGCCACTGATGGAGCAGCGAAACGGGCTGCCGCCGTGGCTGTACTCATGAATGGGATCCAGCAGCGTGGCGGTGGCGCAGTTCGCCGTGAAGTTGAAGTTGTGCGCTCCCTCCCGGCAACGCCAGCCCCAGTTCTCTCCGCCGGTGCTGGCGGCGGGTTGGAAGTTGATCTCCTCCCAGGTGCCCTGCCCCACGTCCGCGATGTACAAATCCCCCGTGGCAGTGTCGAATGCGTTCCGCCACGGATTCCGCAATCCCCAGGCCCAGATCTCATCGAGCCCGGCAACGCCCACGAAGGGATTGTTCGCGGGGATGCCGTACAGTCCGCCGGGGCCATTATTGCCGTCCACGTCGATGCGCAGCAGCTTCCCCAGCAGCGTATTCAGGTCCTGCCCGTTGCCGATGCCCGCCGTATGCCCGGCACCTTCGTCGTTGGCATTGCCGCCGTCACCTAAAGCGATGTAGAGGTAATCGTCCGGACCGAAGGCGATCCACCCTCCGTTGTGGTTCGACTGCGGTTGGGCGACGGTGAGCAACACGAGTTCACTCAGCGAATCGGCGACGTCGGGGTTGGCGGTCACCTGGAACCGCGACACAATCGTCGCGCCGTCCGGTTCCCGGGTGTAATTCACGTAGAAGTATCCGTTGCCGGCGTAGTTCGGATGAAACGCCAGCCCCAGCAATCCCTGCTCATTGCCGGTACTGCGAACCCGGGCGTCGATGTCCAGAAACGCCGTTCCCAGAAGTGCGCCGCCGGTGAGGATTCGGATTCGCCCCGGCTGCTCAACGATGAACACCCGGGAAAAGTCGCTGGGGGGTGCCGTCACATACACCGGCCGGGTCAATCCCGAGGCCACGCGCTCCGTCGTAAGTGGGGTTCCGGCCGCCGCCGGCTTCGAACCGAGAGCGACGACCGCGGCCCCGAACGCAACCGCAACCATCCCGTGGCTACGCATGGATACGCCTCCTGGTGCAACGATCCGCATTGACGGCCTCGCGGTAACAAGCACTACGCGGCCTGCCTGATAAGCTGGTGATCTCGATCTCTGGTGAACCGCGCCCCTGCCTGGCGGCCGAGCCGAGCCCATCCCCTTCACCGTGTATTGTAGCGATCCGCCCCCGCCTCTGCCAGCACCGAAACCACGGCCCGGCGCCGCCCCGATCGTGAAAAACTCACTCCGCACGAGGGAAAAGCTGAAAATACGCCACGTCCCGGACGTCCGTCCCCATCGACTCCTGAAGGGCAGCGTCGACCCGGCGCGCCGCCGCGCCGGTACACACCAGCGACCGCAGGAACCCGCGCGACGTTCCGATCCCTTTGAACGTCAAGATGCTCCGCGGCTCGGATCGCACCGATTGCAGGAAACCCCGCCAGGCGGCGGTCGAGTCGGAACGGTCGAGCGCCAACGCGCACACGATGGCCTCTGGTGACACCCGTGCCAAGTCCTCAGTGCCGATGCGTACCCCGCGCCAGCGCCGCAGTTCGACGTCCGATCGTGCCGTGGCCGGCACGCTCGCCAGGAAGGCCGGTAGCGGAATTTGCCGTACCGACGGCCACTCGGGGTCTTCCGCAAAAGCCGTGGAGACGCCCGCCGCATCCCGAGTGGCGCCGAGCACGATTTCGATCGACCGACTCGCCGGGATGTCAAGGAGCGCGGCATCGTCGCGCGGCGCGCGATACCAATTGATCTGCCAGTGGTTGGCCAGACAAGGCAGGAACCAGCGCGGCCCGTCGACCTCCGGTTCCGCCTGAAGCGCCAGGACCGCCTGCCCCCAGTCCGGCGGCAGCACTTCACGAGCCCTTGCTTCGAGACCCCGCGCCGACCAGATGGCTCCAACGACCAGCACGGCAAGGGCGGCGGTTTGCCGGAACCCCGTTCGACCGCCATCGACCCACGCCAACAACGCACCCGCACCCGTCCCCACCAGGACCGCCATCGGTCCGATGAGATGGACGAAGTTGCGCACGTAACCGGCGGACCCGCGCGCCAGCGCGAAGCACGTCGGCACCAGCACGGCTGCGACGAACAACCAACGCCACCAACGCACCGGCGATCTCGCCAGGTTGGCCACACCGACCAGCGCCAGCGCCGCGATCCACGCTGGGGCCGGCAGCAGCTCGCGCGCCGCGCCGCCGAGAAACCGCAGAACATCCGCCCCCGTGGTGAGCGATTCACCCATCTCGCGCGCCGTAAGCGACAGGGATGCCCACCGCCCCATGGTGAATACCGCCATGACGGCGACCGCAAGGCCCGTGATGACCACGAGTCGGGCACGCAGCACACGCCCGCCGGCATCGTCCCTGCGCGCCGGAAGCGCGCAGGTCGAAACCAACATCGCCGGAAGCACCCAGTACACCCACATGGTGTACACGGTAAGTGCCGACTGAAGCACGACGACCAGCACGAATGCCGCGCGAGCGTAACTTCGCGGCCGCGGGCGCAGCAGTTCGAGCGCAACAAGCAGCCCAAGCCCTAGGGCCAGCGCCTCGGAATACCCCCGCGCCTGCGCCGCATACGCCGTGCCGGCGGGCGAGAGCGCCACGAACAGTCCCGCCACGCAGGCCGCCGGCGTTGTCCGTGCCACCAGCCAGGCCGCCCACGCCGCCGCCGCGACGCCCAGCAGCGACCAGAGCAGCGGGAACACTCGCCCGCCAAACGGCGACACGCCCAGGAGATGCACACTGAGGTTGGTCCAGAAGTTGGTCGTCGTGTGGAGGGCCGCCACCGTGGTCGGCGCCCGAAGGGCCCGCACGGCCCCGGTGCGGAACGTGTAGAGCGTCGGGCGAAAGACGGAGGCCTCGCTCTGGTTCGTCACCCGCCCGCACAGCCCCGTGAACCGCACCAGCAGCGGAATCTCATCCCCTTGCCACGGCAGGCTCCGCGCCAGCGACACGCGAACCGCACCGGCATACGCCACGACCAGCAGCGTGACGCCGACCCACGCGGCGCTCATCCACGACGCGCGCCCACGCCGCGGGGTGTAGTCCGAACTGGGGGTGGCCGGCAGCATGGGTTCGGGAGCGCCCTTTCAGGTACCTTCCAACCCGATCTATCGGCGCGCGACGCCCGCCGGACGCACTTCGAACGGCGACCATCTGAGTTGGCTTCACGCGGCCGGGCACGGGCACCCGTCAATCCCGGCGTGCGGCCTCGCGGTGTTCCATCCGGCGGCGCCAGGGTGGCAGTTTGTCGTCGGAGATGTCCCGCCAGAGCCCCCGGCCGGTGCGGCGGGCCTGTTTCTCGATAGCCTCGAAGCGATCAGCGTAGGCATGGTCAAAGCGCCAATCGGCGTAGGCCGTTCCTTCCTCGAGCAACCGTTCGTTGAACATGGCGCCGCCGCGTTCCAGGAACACGTAGGCGAGCAGCCGGTGGTACTTGTCCCGTGTCCGGGTGGGCGCCAGGACGATGTGCACCTGACGGCCATCAAGCAGCTCCACCGCGAACGCCTTTGCCTCGGGCCCGAAGTACGCCGGGGGCTCAGGCCCGGTGCCCGTTTCGGGAGTGTCCACGCCCCACAGGCGGATGCGCGTCACTTCGCGATTGCCGTCCGGAGCGTCGATGTCCAGCGTGTCGCCGTCCACGACGCGGGCCACGCGGAAGGTGCGGCCATGGTAGCGATCGTGGTCGTTCCCTGGCGCCGGGGTATGCCGGACGCGATCGTAAGCGACGGCAGCGGCGAGCAACGCCAGAACCGCTAGCGTCGGCCGGTGCCGCCTCCACCGCGACGGCATACGGATCGTCGGCGGCAAGCGGCGACGGCTCACGGCCCCGCGCGCCCCGGCGCCAGATCCAGCCCGAAGGCGCCGTGGATGGCGCGCAGCGCGCGCGGCCCGTCCTCGCGGCGGACGATACAACTGATGACGATCTCGCTGGTCGAGATGTTCTCGATGTTCACTTCCGCCCGCGCCAGGGCTTCGAACATGGTGCTGGCAATGCCGGTGTGGGTGCGCATCCCCACGCCGATGGCGCTCACCTTGGAAACGCCCTCGTCGATCTCCACACCGCCGATACCCAGCTCCGCCATCAGCCGCTCGCAGACGGTCCGCGCTTCGGCGGCCTCCCCGGCGTTCACCGAGAAGCTCAGATTCGCGAACCGCCCGGCGTCGTAGATGTTCTGCACGATGTCGTCGACCATGATGTGGTGCCGGGCGATCTCCGCGAAGATCTTCGCCGCCACGCCCGCGGTGTTGGGCACTGCGTTCAGCGAGACCATCGCCAGGTCCTCCTTGAGCGTGACGCCCTGGACGGTGATCGACTCCATCCCCACGGTCTCGGCCATGATCATGGTTCCTTTCCCATCGGTCAGCGAGCTGCGCACGTGAATGGGCACCTTGAACTTCTTCCCGAACTCGATGGCCCGCGAGTGCATCACGCCCGCCCCCGCCGCCGCCATCTCCAGCATTGTTTCGTAGCTGATTTCGTCGATCTTCCGCGCCTGGGCGACGATGCGCGGGTCGGCGGTGTACACGCCGTCGACGTCGGTGTAAATCTCGCAGACCTCGGCCCCCAGAATCGCCGCCAGGGCCGCTGCCGTGGTGTCGGAGGCGCCTCGTCCCAGGGTGGTGATCTCGCCGGAAGGGTCAATGCCTTGAAAGCCGGCCACGATCACGATCCGCCCGGCCGCCAGCTCGTGGTCGATGCGGTCGCGGCTGATGCGCTGAATCCGTGCCCGGGTGTGCACGCTGTCCGTCAGCAGCCCGAGCTGCCCGGCGGTGAGGCTGATGGCGTGATGCCCGGCGGCGTCGATGGCCATGGCCATCAGGGCGATGGACACCTGCTCGCCGGTGGTGAGCAGCATGTCCAGTTCGCGTTTGGGCGGGTCGGAGCAGATTTCGCGGGCTAAGGCGATGAGCTTGTCCGTGGTGTGCCCCATGGCCGAGACCACGAGCACCACGTGATAGCCCTCGAGTTTGGCGCGAATCGCCCGCCGCGCCGCGCGATGAATCTTCTCCGCGTTCTCCAGACTGGTTCCGCCGAATTTCTGTACGATCAGGGGCATCGCGGGGGAATGGTAGCGGGTGCGCGGGCTGACGGCGACCCCGCGCGTGCGGCCGGGGCTGTTACCGTCCGCCGCAGGGGGGCGGCGGATCCGTCCCCGGCCGGATGCGCGTGACGCTCCCACGCAGGTCGGGTATCGAATCGTGCGTCACCCACACGTAGCCGTCGCCGTCGACCGCTGCGCCGGTCGGGCTGTCCGGTCGGAAGTTGTAGGGCGCAATATCCCCGATGAGTTCGCAAAGAATGCCGTTGTTGTCGAGCCGCGTCACGTCGTCCGGGCCCGGCGGTATGGCTTCGTCCTTGCAGAAGGCGCTTGCCACCCAGATGTGGTTGTCCGCCGGTGTGGCCGCGATTCCCCGGTCGCAGCCGTTCCCGCCGCTGTCGAAGGTGGCGATCGTCCCGCTGCTCGGGTCGAGCTTGGTAAGTGCGTTCGAGAACGGCGCCCCCTCCACGACCCAGATATCGCCGTCCGTGTCGATGGCGACGCAGCGACTGGGCACTGCCTGGCAGCGCGCACAATCACTACCTGCTGCCACGCCGGCGATTCCGAACAACCAGAGCGCGCCCGCCATTCCAATGCAGCAAGGCGTCGACGGTTCTTTCCGCGCTTCCGGCGCGTCACTCGTCACCACAGTAGTACGCCCTCCGCCGTTCGCGAACCTTCATGTCCGCCCAGTTCCTCGGAGGTGAGCGGCGACTGGCTCCCTCCGACAATCTGACTTTCACTCCCGACTCTTCAATGTCGGCATCCCGCAAAATCCCGTATTCCTTCATTGCTTCAACGAACTCTCGATCTGTGGACCCGAAGCGCTTGCCCTGTGCCAGTACCCGTAGGTGCTCCATAAGCGCCTCACGCACGCGCGCCTTCTCGATTCCATGGCGCAGCGCCTGCAAGGCATACCATTCCCTGTACACCCGTGGTTCGCCACTTCGTATCGCCGCCAATAGCGCGCTTTCGTCCGTCTGATCACGAAGCCGCTTCAGATAGGGGTCAAGCTTCTGCCGCACGACATCCTCGACGTCTTGCCGGTTCCACCACTCCAATAGGCGCGCATCTCCTCGGTCAATGAAATACTCGAAGAGCGGACCCCATCGCGAGTTAGGCCAATTTCGGAATAATACTTCTAGCATCCGCTCGCCTGTCGCGTCATCCGCCACATATACCAAGAGTTCGCACGCTGACGTAAATATCCCCAAGGGAACGTCGTCATTCTCTATGACCTTCAGCAGGTAAGCTCTCGCTTCGCTGTCGTCAGCACTAACGGCCACAATCGCCTGGAGCGCGTAAAACCCAACTCCCTCAGAATCCTTGCTTGTTCGGGCAATGCAAGCCAGCTTCGCAAGCACTGTCCCGCGCGGCTCCTCACTTCGTGCAATTTCATTGCTCCTTTCCACGAATGACAGCCTGATCTCCGTGATCCCGCATGGGTCATCGGCGGCATGCGCCACGGTCGCCAAGCACGCATACACTGCTGCATCACACAAGAGGTGCATCGTCTTCACATTCCTTTTCTAACCGGCCGCGAATTCAAGGACTGCCTCCGCACGGTACCGCAATCCGCGGAACTGTTAGGAGCTGTAGAAAGTCGGCTGGTGCGAGAATCCCTACTCGCATCCACCCCCTGCGGGAATCCGTTCCCGCGTCACTCAGAACTCGAGCGCATCCATGGGCATACACACCTCCCGCCGCCCGGCGAACCACGCCGCCGAACGGAACCACCAATCCTCCGGCGCACCGACCAAGCCCCTAAGCGGGTGCGAGAAGGGATTCGCGCACCAGCCATTCCCTTCTTGCACCAGCCATGAAGGGGTTCTCGCACCAGCAATTCCCTTCTTGCACCAGCCATGCGGGTTGGGTGGTCGCGAGCGGTTTTTGGGGCCAGGGCGGCAGGAGGGTCGGCGCGGGTCAGCCGGGCGGCCTGCTGCCATGGCGATGGCCCTCGGGAAGCCGCGAGCGCCCCGGTGGCGGAGCGAAGGAACGCTGGAACTGGGCGAAGTCAGCGAGGTCGACGTCGGAATCGTGGTCCAGGTTCGCGCACCGGCAAAGGTAGCTCGCAAGCCACGCCGGGCCGCGCACACACGGGCGCACAACACGATAGTCCGCCAGATCTGTGTCGTAATCGCAGTCACAGTTACCATCGCGGATACACTCGTCGAGGACACCATCGTTATTGCAGGCGGACGGCGGAAACCCCTCGATGTCGCAATGGTCGGGCCAGTTGTTGTTGTTGCAGTCCGGCGCGGCGCCGTCGCGGATCTCGCAGAAATCAAGTTGGCCGCTGTCGTTGCAATCGTTACCAGAGGTGATCTGGCATTCGTCGAGTTTGCCGTCGCCGGTGCAATCGAGCGAGGGGTCGGCAAGGATCTCGCAGACATCGGGAACACCGTTCCCCTGACAGTCGCCGTGGCACTCGTCCGGGACCCGGTCGCCGTTGCAGTCTGAGCTCTGCCCGCAACCAGGGCGGTCGCAGCGCCCGCCGGGTGGGCCGCAATCCACGTCGCAGTCGTCGGAGAGCTGGTTGCGGTTGCAATCCAGGCCGCACCCGGGGAGCAGTTGCGAGAGACATACGCCGTTCAGGCACGCATCGATGCCGCATTCATCGCCGTCATCGCAGTCAGCGTCGGAGACGCACGGCGCGGGGGAGACCAGCAGTAACGCCTGCTCTCGGCCGTCGAGGGTAGCCACGAGGGGCACCTCTCCGCGATCGTTGACAACGCGCTCCCATCTTGGGTCGTTGGGGATGGACCAGGGGGGCTGGAAGGTGGTGAGCGTCGTACATCCGTAGTCTTCGAGGTCAATGCGCATGCCCTGCCGCACCAGCAATGCCGTACGCTGGTCCCAGCCGCTCAGCCAGATCGCGTCCTTGTTGAAGTTGGTGACTGAGTCGCCGGCCAGATGTCCCTGGAACGCAAGCCGCGTGTCGCGATCCAGGGTGTAGGATTCGATCAGACTACGAACCCCGAGTTCGGTCCCCGGGGTATGAACGCCGGCAAGCGGAAACGGCACCGGCGGTGAACCGTCGCCGGTGAGGATTCGGCCGAACGAGCGAAGCGTCACCCCGTCCCACTGGACGAACGTGGCGGAAAACAGTACGCCCCGTGTCTCAGTCAGCAGCCCGTTCCAATGGATAAACTCCGTATGCAGGTCGAAGTCCGAGCCCCCGGACCAGCGGGTTTGATGAACGACCAGGCGCAGATTGCCGGGTGTACCGAGGTAGAGCGCGTCCACCGCGTAAAAACCCAGACTGGGCCTCAACGATGTCTGGAATGCGACTTCGCCCGCGTCGTTCAGGGCGAAGGTCGGCGCCCCGGCGAAAGAGGAGGGAAAGCCCTTGATGACGGTTCCGGGCGCGGTTCCGGGTGCCGGCATGTCCGTACGCGCCACCAGTTGGATGGAGCCAGGGTCCGCGACCCAGAGTCCTTCGCGGTTGCTTGAAGTCACGCCCGGGCCTGTGAGTAGCGCGTAGAAGGCGATGCGACCGTTGGCGTTGATCTTCGGCCCGGCGAATTGCTGGAAGACCACGCCGGGTTCAGTGCCGGGAGCCGGGTCGCCGCTTCGAACCACCAATTCGTCGAACGAGGATCGCCACGTCCAGATCCCTCTGTCGTTCGTGGTGGAGACGCCTGGGCCACTGACCTTGGCGGCCACAACCAGGTTCCGACCGCCCGCCAGGTCGGGGTAATCCGTGAATTCGACAAAGCGAACCCCGGCGGGCATGCCGGCCGCCTGTTGCCCGGCGTAGTAGATGGAGCCTGACCAGCCCGGGCGTGACCAGTAGATAAGGCTGTAGGGAGGGCGAAGGTAATAGTCCTTCGGAGCCCCGAATGTCACCTGCCCATCGTCGTCGAGGAGCATGTGACGGACGCCGAGGAGGTTAGAGCCGGTCGGTCCGCCGGGCAGGGGCTGCGTGTTCTGTGCCACCAGATGCAACTGGCCACCCACGGTCGACCAGACACCCTGACGGACGTTGGAGGTGTAGCCGCGGACACCTGCCGTGAACAGGACCTCCCCCGAGTTGTTGATCAGTGCGACCGGTGCGTTGCTGGCGTCAAAGTCAAAGTAGCCCCCGCCGTAGATTCCTGGCGCCGGCGCACCATCGAGCGCGATCAGCCGGAACCGCGAGGTTACCATGCATGGCGCGCACTCGTCGGGCACGCCGTCGGCGTTCCAATCGATGCTCGTGCCCAGGGCTAGGTCACAGTCGTCCGGCGTGCCGTTGCCGTTGCAGTCCTCGAGGGACTGACACGTGATGCAGGTGTCGGTCGACTCCTTGCAGGCTTCCATCGGCGGTGTGCACGGCGGCGGCGAGTCGATGCAATCCCCAACCAAGCAGGTCTCGGTTCCGTTGCAGAACAACCCGTCGCTGCAATCTCCGTCGTCGTTGCACTCGCAGCGCCCGCGCTCCTCGTTGCAGGTCAACCCGGCCGGACAGGGCGAGCCGCTGGAGAAACAGCGCCCTGCGGAGCACCATCCCTCGCCGTTGCACACCAGATCGTCGTCGTGGCAGGGAGTCTCCGTGGGGGCAAAATGCGTCACGCACGTCCCGGCGCCGTCGCAGGTGTCAGGATCGCGGCACTCGTTGGCGGTCTGGTTGCCGCAGGGGTACTGGGACGGCAGATTCACATGGACGCAGTGGTTCGCTTCGCAGGTGTCGGTCGTGCACTCTCTGCGATCGTCGCAATCGGCAACGGTGAGGCAGTCGGCGCAGGAGTCCGTGGCCTCGTCGCAGAAAAGCGCGTTGGGTACGCCGGCACACGGGTTTCCGGAGGAACGGCAGAGTCCGGCACTACACCGCTCCACGCCCGAACAGTAGAGGCCGTCATCCGTGCACTGAGACCCATCGGCGACCCGGTTGGGAAGACAACTCCCGGCCGAATCGCAGGAGTCGGCGTTATCGCAATCCGTGTCCGCTGGGTTTCCGCAGGGCGAACCTGCGGGGCGGTCGGTGCGCGAGCACGCGCCGTTCAGGCATCGGTCGACGGTGCAGTCGCGCCCGTCGTTGCAGTCGGCGTCGACGAAACATACGACGCAGGTATCGTTTGCTTCGTCGCACGTCGGCCGGCCGGGGACGCCAAGGCAGGGGTTTCCCAACGGCTCGCAAACTCCCGCGATGCACCGTTCTGTTCCGTTGCAGTAGAGCCCGTCCGACGGGCAGAGCGTGCCGTCCGGCCTGGGGGCGCCGGTGCAGTTGCCGGCGCCATCGCAGAGGCCGTCGTAGATACAGGGGTTGGTGCTGGTGCTGCAAGAGACACCTGGCGGAGTGCGGGACCAGGTGCGGTCATTCACCGAGGAGTCGCAGCGCTCGCAAACGTTGCCGGGGTTGGGGGCCCCGTCCGCGAAACATTCGCCCCCGATCAGACAGAAACCGTCGTGCAGGGCGTAGTCGCATTCGTTGGTGCCCGGGACGCAGAGGGTGGTGACGCAGGCGGGCCCAGCGGGACAGACGTCCGGTCCGCATTCGCAGGCGTCCAGAGTTCCGTCGCCGTCCGCGTCGAGGGCGGGATCGGCGTCAATGTCGCAGGCGTCGGGGTTCCCGTTGCGGTCGCAATCCGGTTCGGGATAGGGAAGTACGTACGCCGAGCCGCGCACACCCTCGTCGCCATAGGCGCCGGCAAGCAGGACATGGCCCAAACCAACACAACTGCCGAATCGGTCGTTCGCGGCCGCGTCGAAAGCGTGGAGCTTGCTGATCTGCACCCATGCGCCGTTGCGCAAGGTGAAAAGGAACACGCTCCCGGAGTTGCCCAGCCCGTCGTCATCATCGCGCTCCGCGCCGACGGCCACCCAATCGTCAAAGATCGCCACGTTGCCGCCGAACCGGTCGCCCGTGGCCGTGTCCGAGCCTTGCAGAATGGCCTCCTCGATCCAGGCGGAGCCGTCGAACCGGAACACATAGGCGCGCTGTCCGGCGCGGTCGCCCACAACGGCCAGGTTCCCGAAGATCGCAACGGCGTTGCCGAATGTGCGACCGGTGGAGGCATCCGACGCGGCGAGCCGCTGTGTTCGCGTCCACTGCGTTCCCGAGCGAACGAACACGTAGGCGGCACCAGGGCCGGTCGAGCCCGAACCCGAAGACACCCGATCGAACGGAGCGCCCACCAGCGCCCAGCGGTCATGAATTGCCAGCGCGGAGCCGAAGTCGGAACCGCTGGCCGCGTCGTCCGCCACGAGTTTCGTCTGCCGTGTCCACTGGCCGTTGAAGTTTCTGAACACGTGCACGGAGCCGCAGTTGTTACAGGTTCCGCCCAAGACCGGTTCATCGGCGCTGGGCACGCCGACCAGCGCCCAGGTGTCGTACCCCGCGACGGCAGTGCCGAACTGGTCGCCGTTTCCGAGATCGGAATAGGAGGTCGGTAGCCGCGCCTCCTGCACCCAAGTGGTACCTGTCCAGCGGAAGATCGAAGCGGCGCCTGCCTGGAAGAGCACCGTGCCCGCGGAGGTTCCAGTCGCGAAGCGCGCGCCGACGATCATGACGTCACCGTTGAGGGACACGGCGCCACCGAACTCGTCCCCCGGCACGCCGGAGAAGTCGGCGAGGGTGCCCGAAAGGACACCGCCCTCATATAGTCGGTCGAACACGTAAACCGTTCCTGCCCGAGCCGCGACACCCCGTGCCCCCACGACCGCGCGATCGCCGCTGAGAGCACACACTGCGCCAAACTCGTCCGTCGGCAGTCCGCCCGGGGCCTCAAGCCTGAGCGGGGCACATATGGTTGCGGCCGATGCCCCAGGCAACGCCGCCCAGAGAACAAACCCAATGGCGAGTAAGCGGAAGGTGCCAGTGGTCATTTCGTGCTCGACTCCCGCAAAGGCACGCGTGTCGGTCAAGTTCGCACGTTGAGCCGAGCGTTCCGTCGGCCATCCATCCATGAAGTGACAGTCTAGCGTCCGCGTGGTCTCTTTTCAACCCTACCCCCCGGCATATAGGAAGGCGGCAGGAATTGAAGCCGGACGGGGCTGCCAATCGCGCCCCGGGGCCTCACCCGAGCCCTGTGCCGGGCAGGGCGCGCGCCGCGAACGGTGTGGGCGTAGTGCCGGCATCTCGGCGTTGTAGGCGGCGCCCGGCGCGGCGACTTCATACGGGGTCGCTTTGGGGGCAGCGGAACCCGCGCGGAAAGTTGCGGCCTCGGCGTGTGGTGGCCGACTGGCCGGGGTAACTCCCAGGGGCTTTCGTGTTAAGTCCACGCCCCGTCATCGTACATTCGCCTTTTCGGACCATTGGCAAGTTGTTCCTTTTTTTTTGAGTGGTCCATTTGCTCGGCGCAAAACGCGTATCGTATGGTTCCGTGAGCCGTAGCAGGCATCCCCGCAGGCGTTTCGAGCGCCGGTAGGGCGGCCGTTGCGGCCGATGATGACCTGGGCGCATTCGTGTTGACGAATGCCTGAGAGAGGGAGGGGGAAGATGTCTCTTCGATCGTTTCTGCCTGCGCGCTTCGTTCGCCTCGGATGCGCCGCCGTGGCTTTCGGCGGGGCATTTCTTACGCCCGCCACGCCATCCGCGAAATCCGTGGATCCGCTGCTGGCGCTGCCCATCCGCGTGGAAGAGGACTGGAAGCTGGTTCTGAACGAACCCGACGGCGGTATCGACTCGCCGCAGTTCCACACGGTGATGTCGCCGTATACGGACCTGGATTCCTACTACGCACAGGTGACGTGGAACTACCGTGAAACGCCGGACTTCCTGAGCGGCGGCCTGCAACTCCAGAGTTGGAACGGTGAGTCGCAGCTCAATCGGCGCAGCATCGCCAAGAGCCAGCTCAGCACCACGGCGGAGACCATCACCTGGACGCAGTCGCTGACGATCGCCGGCGCGCTGCTTTCCTTCGACATCCTGAACGGCAACTCGACGACCTGGGGAACCTTCGGCCGTGACATGACCATCGCTCTGGACGCCAGCCTGAGTTTCCTGGGCGATTATAGTCCGGATGTCTCGGCGGCGAACGCCTGCGTCACCTACGGCTCGAACCGCGTGGACCTGTTCGTGCTCACCGAGGTTCGCTGGTACGGTGCCGACGGCAGCCTCGTGGCGGTGGATAGCACGCCGCGCGTCGTCTACGAGCTGGGCGACGACGAGTAGAGGGAAACGGTTCGCCCGGCCCAGGGCGTCGCGGCCTCATCAGGGCCCCGCGGGAAATCAACTCCCCGGGGCCTGTTCGCAAAGCGTCTTCCGGCCCGTGACGAGGGCGGTTTGCAAGAGGAGTGGGACGTGATGTTCGTTCACCAGAATCGTATGAATCGCTCGCGCCGTCGCGGCGTGAGCGCCGTGCTGGTGGTGGTGGCGTCGGCCACCATCATGATGTTTGCCGCCATCACCGTCGACGTGGGCGTGTTGTACAACACGCGCGCGGAGTTGCAGCGTACTGCGGATGCCGCCGCACTGGCGGCCACCCTGGAACTGATGAACAACGATCGGCTGGTCGGCAGTGCGGAGCTCAATACCGTCATCTACCAGGCGCGGCAGGAAGTCAGTGCCGTGGCGGCGCGCAACAACGTCTACGGCGCCAGCCCGGCGGTCGCTTCGGCCGACATCACGATCGGTTATCTCACCGACCCCAACAGCACCTCGGAAACCCCGGCGACCGACGATCCCTCGCGCTTCAACGCTGTGCAGGTCACGGTCCGTCGCGATTCGACCACCAACGGTCCGATCGACCTGCTGTTCTCCCGCGTCTTCGGGCACGACACCTCGAGTCTGATGGCGGATGCCACGGCGGCGTATTGGGACGGCGTCCGGGGATACCGGGTCACGGCCACCACCGGTAACGCCGACCTGCTACCGTTGGCGCTGCGCGTCGGCTCCTGGACCAACCTGCTCAACGGCACGGTCACCACCGGTGACAACTACAGCTACGACCCGGCGACGGGAACGGTCAGCGCCGGCCCTGACGGCATCGAGGAACTCAACCTGTACCCCGGCTCCGGAGCCGGGCAGCTCCCTTCGGGCAACTTCGGGACCGTGGACATCGGTTCTCCCAACAACTCCACGGCGGATCTCTCGCGGCAGATTCGCTATGGCGTAAGTGAGAGCGACCTGGCCTACTTCGGCGGTGAGCTCGTGTTCGGGCCCGATGGGACCTTGCAGCTCAACGGCGACACCGGACTCAGCGCCGCGATCAAGGACGATCTGACGTCGATCATCGGGCTGCCTCGGGCCATCCCCCTGTTCAGCACCGTGAGCGGACCGGGGAATAACGCCATGTTCACGATCGTCGGCTTCGCCGGGATTCGCATCATGAACGTCAAGCTGACCGGCTCGATGTCGGGCAAGAACGTGATCATCCAGCCGGCGCTGGTGCTTGATGATTCCGTGCTGGTAACCGACGCCAGCGGGTCGAGTTACTTCGTCTATCAACCCTTGAAGCTCGTGCGGTAACCCGGCGTCCGAGATTCGCGCCGCGGAATCACTGGCGCGGCCCGCGGCGGCTCGCCAGGCGGCGCAGGACGACGCGCGTCATTCAAGCGGGCGAACCCCTGCACCGGCGGGCGGACATGCCTTGCCATTCGAGCGCCGGGCACCCCATCCGCGAGAAGTGCCCGCCGGCCGGGAACGCGCCGCCGCGAAACACACGCTACGACGGTCCATCCCCGCGTGTCTCGTCCCTCCCCACGCGTATGAGCTGGCCGCGGACCCAGTAATCCCACGCCGGTTCGACATCCGTGGTTCCCAGGAGCCGTTCCAGGAGTTGCTTGACGCGATCGTCGTGGCGGTCGGCCTTTACGTAGGTCCTGGCCAGGTGTCGCATGGTGGCGAGGTTCCCGGGATCAAGCTCCAACGCCTCCTCGTATGCCTCGGCGGCGCGGTCCAGCCGACCAATGTTCTCGTACAGCAACCCCAGGTTGGCACGCGGTTCCCCCGCCGAGGGGACGAGCTTCGTCGCGTACTCGAACTCCCAGGCCGCCTCGTAATGACGCCTGGTGCGGAGCAGCACCAGTCCCAGGTTGTTGTGTGCGGCTACGCAGTACAGGTCCTGTTCCAGTGCCTCGCGGAACCTTCGCTCCGCGTTCTCCCAATCACCCTTTTCGACGAAGCGCAGCCCCGCTTCGTTCAGTTGACGGGCGTCGAGTGCGTGACGCTGCTTGACGCTCTCCGGAGTCTGGTAGGGGCGCGGCGAGCGGCCGGCACAGCCGGCCCCTGCCGCCGCCAGAAGGAGCGCCGCGACGAACCCGGAGGTTCGACCGTCGATGGTCCGCTTTTTTGCGATCTTCATGCGTATCGCTGCCGAGTCCAGAATGAGGCCTGGAGGCCGACATCCTGACGATTCATCGACGCCGACGGCCACCGTCATGCAATAATAACAGGGACACTCACCACCGAACCTACCCGGCGTTCGCGGCGGCACACTGAACTGCGACGGCATTGGCGACAGCCGGCGGTATACAACCGCGCAACTGGCTCAGCGCAAACTCGACCTTGTTAACTTATCAAGTGCGGTTGTTACGCCGATAGGAACGTCTGTACGACATGGTCGGGACCTGTCTTTCAAGACCCTCGAGGTATTGGGGGTGACTTGGCGGCACCGGTCCATACTTCATCAATCGGTTGGCGACCCGCGTGGGAACGCCGCGTGGCAGCTTTTGCCGAGGTTCGGCCCCGGTTGCGCCACCGATCTGTCGTCGCCACACGAGCGCGCGCTCGACTTTCGCCTTCGCACATGGCCTTGCCTCGACGCGACATCCCGCCCCTCCGGACATGGCCCGCCCTCGCCACGCTGGTGATCGCGGGGCTTGGTCCCGGCGCCGACGCCGAGGCACAGCGCCGCCCACGTGCGCCCCGCGACCAGGACCGCCGGCGTTCGATCGAATCCGGATCCATGGTGACCATCAACTACGGCGATTCGGTGAAGCTGGCGGCATTCGTCGACTTTGTGAGTCAGGCAACGGGAACCACCATCATCTACGGCGACGAATTGAAAGGTCAAACGGTGATGTTGCGTCCCGCGGAAGTGCATGTCCCCAAGGCCCAGCTCCTGGAGTTGCTGCGCGGCATGCTACGCATGCACGAACTGGCACTGGTCAATGCCGACATGGAGGGCTGGCTGCGCATCGTGCCCACGGACGACATCCAGCGACATGTCAGCGACATTCGGAGCGATCCGGCCGGCGATCCGGCGGCGGCGTCGCAGGGTGTGGTCACGCAGGTGGTGCAACTGGACACCGATGAACTGCCGCTGGTGGTCAAGCACCTGCGCAGCTTCCTCTCCTCGCCCAAAGCGTCCGTGATCGAGGTACCCGAGAAGCGCATTCTGATCATCACGGACTACGAGTCCGCGATTGTACGGGCCATGGGAATCGTCAAGCGGATCGCCGCCGCGCCGCCTCAGGCGGAACTCGTCACCATTCCCGTACGGCACGGCGATGCGAAGGCCATCGCCGAGCGCGTGCTCCAGGTTCTTCAGGACAAGGCCAGATTGGAGGAGCGCAAGGAGGTCCGCGTGACGCTCCAGGCGGCGCCCGACGCCGGCGGCGTCTTGGCTCTGGGTATGCAGCGCGACCTTGCGCAGGTCAGGGAGCTTATCGAGCGCTTCGACGTGCCCGCGGACCAGCGCAACACCGTGGCCTATGCTCCCGTCCACATCTCCGCGGATCGTTTGCGGAAACTCATCGAAAGCGTCATCGCGACGGACACGCCGGCCATTACGGAACAGAAGTCGTTCCTCGACGAGGACACCAACCGGCTGTACGTGACGGCCGACGTTGCGACGCACCGCCGCATCGAGGCGTTGCTGGCCGGCGAGGACGTCCTCCAACAGGAAGCCTCGCGGCCTTTGCGGCTCTACAAACCGAAGCACCGCCGGGCACGCGACCTGATCGCCACGCTTTCCGAAGTTCTCCCCAACATATCCACCACGCCGGCGGCGGAAGACGCACCGGTGCTGCCTTCGGAGGGCATGCGCCCCACGCCGCCGGGTCCGAATCGCCCGCCGGCGGAGCCCGGGCCGGGCGTCGCCCCCCCGGAGCCGCCGGCGGAGCGCAAGGCGGAAGCGGCACGTGCCGTCCGCCCGCCCCGGGTCAAACGGATTCAAGGGCAGGACTTCTCGCTCTCTTATGACGATCACACCAACGCCCTCATTGCCGTCGGATCGAGGGAATTCCATGCGAAGCTGGTCACCATGCTGGAGGAGCTCGATCGCCGCCAGCCGCAAGTGCTCATCGAGATGACACTGGTGGCCATTACGTTCAACGACTCTTTGAGTCTGGCCATGGAGCTCGCCAACGAGGAACGCCTGGGGGACTATCAATCCCTGCTCTTCTCCAGCTTCGGTCTGTCGGATATTGCGATTCCCTCGGGCGTGCGCACCTTCCATCCCGGCGGGGGTTTCAACGGCGTTATCCTCGGCCCTAACGAGACACCCCTTCTGATGCGGGCCATCGCGGCACACGGCAACAGCCGCATCATCACCACGCCGAAGATCGTGGTGGCGGACAACTCCTCCGCGACGGTGTCCAGTGTCGAAGAGGCTCCCTTCACCAGCATCAACGCCTCCGACACTGTGGCGACCACCTCCTTCGCCGGGTTCGAATCCGCCGGAACCACGCTGACGGTGACGCCGCAGGCCATGATTCTGGCCGA
>JACQXM010000030.1 GCA_016208685.1 Planctomycetota bacterium
CCGGGAGGGCAGGCAGCAGGGCTGCGCGTCCGTGCACACGCCGTCGGGAACGAACGTGCCGCCGGCGTTGGTGCAGGTGGGATCGAAGGCCGCGGCGCAGCCGCCGCCGATGAGGCAGCAGATGCCCGGGATCCCCAGGGTGTATTCGACGACGTTCTGCGTCACGCCGTCGTTGAAGGTGAAGCGCGTGGTGGCGCCGACCGGCATGGGGCGGTCGAGGACGACTTCGAGGTCTTCGGGGTTGCCGTTGTCCCGCCGCCGCGTGGCGATGACCTGCGGCACTGCCGCCGGGTCGACCTGTCGCCTGGGCGCTTCGTCGCCGCCCGCTCCCGGCCACACGGGCGCCAAGCCGCGGCTCACCGGTGCCCCCTGTTCCCCGCTCCCTTTTCCCCGTTCCCTCGCTTCCGCCTGTGCGTCGCCGGCCCCTGCTTCGTGCCTGCGTGCCCTCGTGCCTTCGTGCCTGAATCCGTCTTCGTCGGTTCCCCGCTTCGTCGCTTGGTCGCTTCCGAGAAACACTTCCACCGTGATGTCATCGGTGTAGGCGTAGTTCGGTGAATCATAGGTGACGAGGAAGCGATCGAGATTGGGATAAACCAGCGGATCCAGCACCCCCGCCGGCGGGTCGGTCGAAACGATCTGCTCGCCGAAGCCGATGGTGCCGAAGCGAATCATGTCCCACTCGTTGACCATGTCGGGAATCTGATCGCTTGGGCAGCCGCCACGGCCGCCGAAGGCGATGTAGTCCAAAGCACCCGGAAGGTAGACCTCGGCGGCCTTGAAGATTTTCCCGTCCACTGCGACACGGTACTTCGCGCCGTCGAGGCTCTCGAAACGAAAGAGGTGGAACTCGGCCGGGTCTAACTCCACGAGCCCGTAGTCGCCGCCAAAATCGAACGCGGCGTCAGCGTACATCCAGATGAACTCGAACGTCTCACGGTACTGAACGACGAACTCAGCGTCGCACGTGAAGTAATTCGGTCCCTTGATGTGGTTGGAGCGAAAGCGCCATTCCACCCACAAGGACGGGTGGCTGGGCTGCGGCGGCTCAGCGATTCGATACGCATACGTCGCGAGATCCGCGGCCTGCGGCCAGTGGAAGGAAAGAACCCCGTTCGCAAGCGTGTGCGAACAGGTGGGGCCGCACGGGTCGCCGACAGTCCACCCGGCCGAGGGATCGGTCGGCAGCACGTCGGCTTCGTAACGGAACAGCGCAACGTCGGCTCCCGTCGTGGCGACGAACGCCAACCCCCCGATCGCCGCGAACGCAGCCCCCACTCGAGCCCGGAAAGTCGTCCTCATCGCAAGCAGCTTAACTAAAGTCAGACAAAAAGTCAATCTCTTGTGAACATTCGCGTGTTCTCCGGGTGCGTGCCCAGCATCGTGGCGCTGGTCGATCGCCCGTGAAACGGCGGTACCATGGCCCGTCCGCCTTCCTGGCGGTTGTGCGGTGCGCCACCCACGAATCGCGGGAAACCCCGTTTCCCGATGCGGAGCCGGCCGCCCCCGATATCAAGCGCCATACTACGACGAGTCCGGGTGGCACTCTTGGGCGTGCCACTGCACTTGAGCAGTGGCCGTTTGCCGGCGGCAACTTGGCGGCGAGTCAGTAGCCGTCCGGTCCGCGTCATACCGGACACCACTGCTGACACAGCAGTGGCACCTACGAAACGGGCGCGGGCGAGTGGACCGGGCAGGCCCGGTGTGTGTCACGATGCCCGCGGGGGTATCGCCGTCGCGGATGGCTCGCGCCGATCTGGGCGCCCCGCGGGCGGGGCGGCTTCGGCCGGGCAGGGCCCAACCCTCAGCGCTCGCGTGCGAAGAGTACACGGCCGGCCGTCGCGCGCCTCCTGTCCATGACGCGCGGGCCGCAATCGCGCGCCGCCCGTTGACGACGCGTGGGCCGCAATCTCGCGTCGATTCCCGTCCTTCCTGACCGGCGTTCGGATTGCGAACCACGAAGCGCGGAATTAGCATCATCCCTGCTTGGCGTGCAGTGGGTAGGCGGATACCGGTCGGTGGCTTGGCTGTTACGGCCCGGCCACGCGGCGGCGCCGCCGGGAGCGATGCGGGGGCGTAGGCCGCGTGGGACGCCGCCAACTCGATCCGTTCGGATCCGGCACGCCACCACCTGACGGGAGGGTCTTAGACCATGTTCGAACAGCTTACGCCGCCGGCGCAGGGGTCGGCGATCACCATGAGCAAGGGCGGCCTGGCCGTCCCCGACCAGCCGATCATTCCGTTCGTCGAGGGCGACGGCACCGGCCCGGACATCTGGCGGGCGGCGGTGCGCGTCTTCGACGCGGCGGTGGGGCGCGCCTACGGCGGCAGACGCAAGATCGTCTGGTTCGAGGTCTTCGCCGGGCAGAAATCGTACGACAAATACGGCACCTGGCTGCCCGAGGACACCATCGCCGCGTTCACGAGGTACCTGGTGGGCATCAAAGGTCCGCTCACTACGCCGATCGGCGGCGGCATCCGTTCCCTCAACGTCGCCTTGCGACAGAAGCTCGACCTTTATGCCTGTGTGCGACCGGTGCGGTATTTCCCCGGCGTGCCCTCGCCCGTGAAGCGGCCCGAGCTCGTGAACATGGTCATTTTCCGCGAGAACACCGAGGACATCTACGCCGGCATCGAGTGGGCGGCGGGCACGCCGGAGGCCAAGAAGGTGATCGCGTTCCTTCAGGACGCGATGGGCATCACCAAGATCCGCTTCCCGGCCAGCAGCGGCGTGGGGATCAAACCCATCAGCAGCGAAGGCACGAAGCGCCTGGTTACCGCCGCCCTGAACTACGCCATCGCCAATCGCCGCAAGAGCGTCACCCTGGTGCACAAGGGCAACATCATGAAGTTCACCGAGGGGGCGTTCCGCGACTGGGGCTACGAGCTGGCAGAGCAGAAGTTCGCGGATCAGACCTACACCTGGTCGCAGTGGGAGCGCACCAAGAAGGCCCAGGGCGAGGAGGCGGCCAACGCCGAGCAGGAACAGGCGGCGAAGGCGGGGCGGATCATCATTAAGGATGCCATCGCCGACATCGCCTTGCAGCAGGTGCTTACCCGGCCGACGGACTTCGACATCATCGCCACGCCCAATCTCAACGGTGATTATCTTTCCGACGCTCTGGCGGCGCAGGTGGGCGGCATCGGCATCGCCCCCGGTGGGAACATCAACTACGACACCGGCCACGCCATCTTCGAAGCCACCCACGGCACGGCCCCCAAGTACGCCGGCAAGGACCAGGTCAACCCCGGCAGCGTGATCCTCTCCGGCGAGATGATGCTGCGCTACCTGGGCTGGACGGAGGCGGCAGACTTGATCAACAAGGGCGTGGAAGGAGCCATCGCGGCACGGGAGGTGACGTACGACTTCGAGCGCTTAATGAAGGCCGAAGGCGTGCCCGCTAAGTTGGTTAGGTGCAGCCAGTTCGGCGAGGCGGTGGTGGGGAAGATGGGGTGATTAGCTACGCACAGGTGCTCCGTTGATAAGTCCCGACGAACTCCGCAAGGTGCTACTTGACATCGAGTCCGATCATGTCGAGTGGACGCAATCGGCGTCGGACACTGATAAGCTCTGCCGCGCGATCTGCGCCTTCGCAAATGATTTGCCTGGAAGGGGCCGGCCAGGCTACTTAATCATCGGCGTTGACAGCAACGGTAAGGCGACCGGCCTTTCGATTACGGATCAACTCCTCCAAAATCTGGCAGCGCATAGGGATAATGGACAGATCATCCCGCAACCTACCATGAACGTCGCCAGGGTATCAGTGGACAACGTCGCGGTGGCCGTCGTCGAAGTGTTTCCCGCGTCGCTTCCCCCTGTGCGGTACAAAGGTGTCACGCACGTCCGAATAGGCCCCCGACGCGCCGTCGCTTCCGTTGAGGAGGAGTGTCGCCTCTCAGAACGGCGCGTCAGTCAAGCCAGAACCTGGGACGCCCGCGCCTGCCTTGACGCTGGCGTCGACGACCTATCGCTTGGCCTCTTCACGATCAACTACTTACCGAACGCCGTAGCCGGGGAAGTTCTTGCGGCCAACGAACGCGCTATCGAGGACCAGCTAGTACGACAGCGCTATGAGGTATTGGTTCGCGTCGCGCGGCGTTGTCGGCTTTCGTAGGACATCCGGTTTCGACGCTGGTGGTACGCGCAGCGGGCGATGAGTTCAGCCCACGAGTGCGGCCAG
>JACQXM010000031.1 GCA_016208685.1 Planctomycetota bacterium
GGAGTGTGCCTCGAGGACGTGGAGGGCGTTGAACGGTTCAACGCTCATTGCCGACGTGATCGCCGGCGTCGAATTCGCCGACGGCGTCAAGAAAACTGCCGCCTGATCATGCGGTCATCCACAAGATTTGGAAATACCTCCGCCGCGCAGGAACGCGGGCTCGAATTGACGGAAATCCCGGCAGGAAGGCATTGACAAAACTATTTGTCAATGCTATCTTGACGGGCATGCTGGATCTGTGCGTCATCGACGACCCCGCATCGGCCAGCGTGGCGCTTGACCCTGTGCGCAGTCGCCTGCTGTCGGAGCTGCGCACACCCGCGTCCGCCGCGGCGCTGGCCGGCCGCCTGGGATTGCCGCGTCAGAAGGTGAACTACCATCTGCGAACGCTGGAAACGCACGGGTTGGTCCGAGTGGCGGGCAAGAAGCGCTGGGGCGGGCTGACGGAGCGGCGGCTGGTGGCCACGGCCTCGTCGTACGTGGTCTCACCCGGCGCGCTGGGTCCGGTCGCGGCAGACCCCGCGCGCGCCGTGGATCGGCTTTCCGCGAGCTACCTCGTGGCGCTGGCGGCCCGAGTGGTCCGCGAGGTCGGACGGTTGCTTCGCAAGTCCGAAGAACTGGGCAAGCGCCTCGCGACGCTCTCCATCGACACCGAGGTAAGATTCCGGTCCGCTCAGGACCGTGCCGCTTTCAGCGGTGAGCTGACCGCCGCGGTCACCGCGCTGGTCTCCCGCTACCACGACGAGTCCGCACCGGGCGGACGTCGACATCGCCTGATGATCGGGGCGTATCCCATGCCCGCAGAACCAAAAGGAAAGGAAACGACATGAGTGTGAAGAAGGAAGCCTCCGGGCGTCGGTCGGTGCAGATCGAGGTCGAGGTCCCGGGAACGCCGGAGGAAGTCTGGCGGGCGATCGCCACCGGGCCGGGCATCTCTTCGTGGTTTGTCCCCACCCGCAGCGACGAGCGTGCCGGAGGTCAGGTGGTGAGCAACTTCGGGCCGGGCATGGACTGCTCCGCGACCATCACCGTGTGGGAAGCGCCCAGGCGGTTCGAGGCCGAGGGCGACATGGGCATGCCGGGCTCGCCCAAGATGGCCACCGAGTGGACGGTCGAGGCTCGCGGCGGAGGGAAGTGCCTCGTGCGCGTGGTGCACAGCCTGTTTGCCAGCACCGACGACTGGGACAATCAACTCGACGGCCTGGAGCAGGGCTGGCCGACGTACTTCCGCATCCTGCGGATGTACCTCGAGCGCTTCAAGGGCATGCCGTGCTCGGCGATGCAGTTCGTGGGTTTCTCGTCCGATTCGGAGGCGAAGGCGTGGGAGAAGGCGGGCGGAGCGCTGGGGCTTCTCAGGCTTGCCCAGGGCGAAAAGTGGGGCGCTCCCGACGGCCTCCCGCGCATGACCGGCGTAGTGGACGCCCTGGGACAAGGGATGCACAAGAACACCGTGCTGCTTCGCCTCGACGCGCCCGCGCCCGGGACGGCATACGTCGGCGCGTTCTCCTGCGGCGGGATGGTGATGGTGTGCATGAGCGTCTATCTCTATGGCGACAAGGCCAAGGCCGCCGTCGAGCATGATGAGCCGGCCTGGCAGAACTGGATGGGCGAGCACTTCCCGATGCCGCAGATGGGGTGAACGGCGGGATACGCGGGTGACGCGATGCCTGTTGGGCTGGTGCGAGAATTCCTTCTCGCACCCACCTTAGCGGGAATACGTTCCCGCGCGCGGCAAGGTTCGAGTGAGTGGCTGGTGCCACTGCTCTGTGAGCAGTGCACAACCGCCCACAGAGCGGTGGCACCTGGCTATTGCGCGAGTGCAGACGCGGGAAGGGACTCCCGCGGAAGGACGTGCGAGAAAGGATTCACGCACGAGCGGTGGCAGTGGCACGGGCGTGATTCCACCATCAGGGCGCGCCGGCAGCGGCGCCGGAATCGGGATTCCCCAGTTGCGTCTCCAGCCGTGCGAGCAGTTCGCCCCACGCGCTGGGCAGGCCGTCCGCGGTCACGGCTTTGAGCACCGCAAGCAGGGCCCGCGCCCGCGGGGCATCCGCGGACATCTCCGCCGAATCGAACCATCGCCCGACGGTCTCCACGAGGACCGCGCCTACCGCCTCCGCAGGCAGACTCGCCGCGATCTGACTCACCACGGACGCGACGTCCACCTCGGTGGCGGCGTGAAGCGCTGCGTCCAGCCACCGCCGCGCCGCCTGGTCGGCGTTGCCCACCGGCTGTTTGAGAGAGAGCTCGAAGAGCCGCCGCCATTGGGCGGCCGCCTCGGCGTAGCGCCCCTGGGCCGACAGCGCCGTCGCCAGCCGTTCGTGCACGAGTGCCGGCGTCGTGTCGGTCTCGCTCGCAGGGGTGATGCCGGCCGCGAGTTCCTCCAGAAAGCGGATTTCCAGGTCCGGCGATTCCCGCAGCCGCCGTGCCTGCTGAAGGCGTTCTTCGAGGGGCTTGCGGCCGACGAATTCCCGGAAGCCGCGCCAGGCGGCCTCGCGCACCAGGTCGTTCGCTTCCGTGGCCGGGCTCAGGCGTGCCAGCAGGCTCTCCAGGTCCGTTTCCTCCGTGCCCAGCTTGGCGACCGCCTCGGTGGCGGCCAGGCGCACCAACGGGTCCGCGTCCGCCATCAGGGCCCGCAGTCGCGGCAGCTTGGAGACGTCGCCGATGGTGCGCAAGCCGCGGATGGCGGCGCGGAGCACCGCCGCGTCGTTGGACTCCACCGCGTCCACGAACTCCAGCGCGAAGGAAGGATCGGCGGCGCCGGCCATCGCCGACAGCAGGGCGGCGCGGAGCGCCGTCTCGTCGATGCCGGCGCGGCGATAGCGTTCCTGAAGGGCGGTGACGATCTCGCGCTTGCGCTGCGGGTCCTCGAGCTTGGTGACCACCTGCCCTAAGGCGAGTGCCGCCTCGCGCACGCAGGGGCCGTCGGTTTCGGCGGCGGTGATCTCGCGAAGCAGGACGGGGATCGCCTCGGGATGCTCCAGCTTGCCCACCGCCTTGAGCGCCGCCTGGCGCATGGCCGTGTCCTTTTCCCCGTCCAGCATGGCCAGGACGGCCTTCACGGCCGCGGCGTCGTTAAGGGTTTGAACGATGAGCAGCGCTTCGCGGCGCACGGTGGCGGAAGGGTCCTTGAGACGTTGCAACAGGGCGGCCAGCAGCTCGCCGGCGGGGCGGCGGCCCTCGTCGGCGATGCGCGCCTGGACGATGCCCAGGGCGGTGAGCTTGACTTCGGGGGCGGCGTCCTCGAGCCAGGCGAGCAACCGGGCGTCCTGCTGCTCGGCGCTGACCGTGCGGAACAGCTCGCGCTGGAAGTCGCCCAGCCGCTGCGTCAGCAGCTCGATGCGCCGTTTGTTCTCTTCGCGCAGCGCCGCCCGCTCCTGCTCCACCTTGCGCAGGCGATCACGGTAGATGGAAAACTGTTCCGCCAGCCACGCTTCGCTGGGAAGCCGCGACTTCTCCGCCCACCAGGCACGCCACAGCTCGGCCCGGGGGCCGAACTTGTCGCGGCACGCCGGCTCCAGCGCCGCCACCACGCGATCGGTGATCGCCGGGACGCCGGTTTCCAGGAGGGCGATCAGCTCGCCGACCACCTCGCGACGGTCCACCTGCGGGGCGAGGGCGTCGATGGCGGCCAGGCGCGTGGCCAGCGGTGCGTCGGCGCGTGCCGCCAGGGTTCGGAGCCTCGCGGGCACTTCGCTGCCGCCGAACACCGACAGCGCGCGGGACGCCGAGACCCGCAGCTCCTCCGATTCCGCCCCCAAGAGTTTGACGAGCGGCTCCACCAGCTCCGGATGAAGATGGGCGGTTTCGCGCGTGGCGCGGTCGGCGATGGCATCACAGAGGGAACGCTGCGCCGCGGGGGCATCGCCGCGGCCAAGGATTTCAACCACCTGGCTGCGCGCCGGTGGGGCGTCGAAGGCCAGCAGGACCTCCGCCCAGCGCTGCCGCTCACCCGGCCGCGCCTGAGGATCCAGCAGACCGGCGCGGCAGTTCTCCAGTTGGGTCGACAGGTTCGCGGCCGGCGCCAGGCCGGGCGGCACCTCCTCGCCGACCATCGCCCGCACGGCGCCGGCGGCCGTCCACGACCATGCCATGGAGACAAACAGGCTGGCGATGGCCGTTCGTCGCGGCGCCACGCACGACTCCCCGATTGAATGATCCCGCACGGAATGCCGCGCACCCGCGCGCGTCGGCACCGGCTTCTTGTACCCACGTCGCGCGACGCCCGCAACCGCACCTGGGCCGCGCCCTCCGCGGACCGTCAGCGCAAGGACTTCGTCCCGGGCGTTCGCGCTGCGTATTGCTATACGCTGTCGCGTGACAGGCTGTGCGAGCTACCATCGTATCGGTTGCGACCCGAGTTTCGTGAAGTTCGTGCAGCCATCCTGGTGAGGAACCTGACCGCCTGGCGCGCCCTCGGGCTGCAAGGTCGACGTTTCCCGACAGACGCCCGACGGTAGCGCGCGAAACACGGCGGCGCGAGTCAGGACTTGATCTGTGCCGGCACCGACAGGCGGAAATGCGCCCCGCCGAGCTCGGGGTGGTGTCGGGCCGCCAGGTCCAGCCGTCCGCCCAGCAGACTCGCCCAGTCGCGGGCCAACGCCAGTCCCAATCCGATACCGCCCTGCGCCGTGGCGTCGGCCCGGCGCCCGCGGCGAAAGGGCTTGAAGATGATCCGTGCGTCGGCGCGGTCAATGCCGGGGCCGGAGTCGATCACGTCCATATGCAGGCGGGTTCCCTCCAACCACAGACGCAGCAGCACCGTGGCGTTGGGCCGGCCGCGCATATGGCGGCAGGAGTTGTTGACCAGGACGCCCAGGACCTGCTTGAGCACGTCGGCGTCGGTCCGCAAAACCGCGTCTTTCGGTATGTCGTTCCTCGTCCGTGCCGTCATCCCCGCCAGCTCGCAACGATGATCCAGCGTATCGCGAAGGGCCAGCTCCAGTGCCGCGCCGTTGGTCTCCACGGGGTTGAGACGCGCCTTCTGATTTTCCAGCCGGGCGTACTCCAGCACCCCCTCGACCAGGCTGGTGAGCCGCTCCGATTCGCGGTTGAGTGTGTCGAGGTACTCCTGCCGCGCGCCCTCGGGCACCATGCCCGCGGAGAGCATGTCTGCATAGAGCCGGAAGGTGGTCAACGGGGTGCGCAGCTCATGCGTCACCGCGTAGGCGAACTGCATGCGCCGCTCCGTGAGCGCTACCAGGTTTCGTACGCCCCAACCCGCCACCGCCAGCACCACCAGCGTCGCGGCCCAGGCGGCCACCAGGATGCTGCGCACGGACTGCCACGCCGCGGCGTCGGTCGCTTCTCGCGAGTAGGGCACGCTCAACACCGCGGGGAGCTGTGTGAGCCGCGGGGCGCTGGCTTCCACGTCCGAAACCGCCTCGTCGCTGGTGGGCAACACGTCGACCTGGGAAGCCACCGATTCGGGGAAAAGTCCTTCGATCTGCTCGAGCAACTCCTTGCGCAGGTTGCCCCAGTCGCCCACGAATCCTTGGTAAAGCACGGTTGCGTCCGACACGCACTCGCGAACGAACGCCAGCTTGCGGCGGTCGCCCGGCACGCCCTCCACCCAGAAAGGCGGGGCGAAGGCTCCGAGCGTAATCTCAAGGTCGGTGAGGTCCGGGTCGGCCTCGTCAAGGTCCGCCGTGGAACCGTGCGAGTGGGTGGGGCGGTTGATCTCCGCGATCTCCGGAGTTTCACAGATGGGCAGCGGCACGTGCCGCACCTGGGTGTCTTGCAGGCGGCGCTCGCGGCTCTGGTAATCGCGGGTCAGGCTGGTCCGCCCCCCGGCGAAGGAGGGCGTACGCTGCGCCACCTGGACCAGCCGCGCATGGTCGGCGGCGCTGGAGGCCGCCCCGGCTCCCGGCTCGCGCCTCGGCGCACGGGCGGCGTGCTCCCGCAGGTTCAGCAGTGGGAACGACTTTTCGAACCACTCCCACGTGCTGCGCGCCCGCGATTCGGTTACGGCATCGTGGCTGACCACGTCCATCGCCCAGCGCCAGCGTTCCTTGGGAAGCTGCGGCGAGGTGAGCACGCCGTCCTCCACCTGGAAGTACAGGTCGATCCAGTCGTGGGGTGGTCCGGCCTTAAGGATCGGCGAGGGAAAAATGCCGTACCGCGGCGCCGTTTCCCACCCTTCTTCGGAGATGCCCGATACCGGGCGGCGGGCGTGAAAGGCCTTGTAGTCAGTGTGGTCGCGTGCCGCCTCGGAATTCAGGATTCCGCCCATGTAGCTGTCCAGGCGCCCGAGCGCCCGGTCAATAAGCGCGTGCTGTTCCTGCCCAACGTTGTAGCGTGCCAGTTCGATGGTGGCGGCCGTCGCCCAGCTCATGCCCGCGACGACCAGGACGGTGATCAGGGCGAAGACGGCCAGCCCCGCGATCTTGCTGCGCTGAGCGCGCCTCATGGCGGAGTCTCGGCGGCCGGCTGCGTGGTCACCTGCAATTCCGGCCCCAGCATGTATCCCTTTCCGCGCACGGTGACGATCCAATCCAAGTCACCGTCCTCGGACCGTTGCAGCTTCTGTCGCAGGCGGGTGACGTGCATATCGATGGCGCGGGTCTCCACGGCGCCGTCGCGAATGCCCCAAACCGCGGAAAGAAGCTCCTCACGCGTAACGAAACGCCCGGCGTGCGCCGCCAGGCGCAAGAGGATGTTGGCTTCCATCTCGGACAGGGGCACACGCTCATTGGCGCCGCGACAGATTTCGCGCCGACCGCAGTCCACGGTGGTGCCGCCGCCGCGGATGCTCACCACGTCCCGCGGGCGCTCCGGGCTGCGACGCAGGACCGCATCCACGCGGGCGAGCAGTTCCCGTGCCGAGAAAGGTTTGACGACGTAATCGTCCGCCCCCCCGCGCAGGCCGCGCACGCGGTCGTCCTCCGAGCCGCGCGCCGTCAGGATGATGACCGGGCGGGAAGGTTGCGCCTTGCGCAGCTCATCCAGCACCTCGAAGCCGTCCCGTTTGGGCAGAAGCAGGTCCAGCAGGACCAGATCGACCCCGGCGCGAAGCGCCTCGGCAAGGCCGGTGTCGCCATCCGCGGCCTCTACCGGTTCGTGCCCCGCGGCGCGGAGCACGTCCACGATAGCGCGGCGGATCGCGTCCTCGTCCTCGACCACCACGATGGTTCGTTTTCGGCCCATGACGGTTCCTGCAACAGGGACTGGCTCGGCTCCGACACTGCGGGCAAGCGCGGCTTCCCGCCGGTCGGTGCCGCGCTCGAAGGCGAACCGGATCGTCGCAGCGCCGTCCGGGTGGACGACGGGGCACAACACCGGCTCGTTACACACCCCTATTATACTCGTCCGGAACGAACGGACGACGGTCGGTCGGCGGTAAGGGTAGCCGCTGTCGGGCGTGTCCGGCCTTGCACCCGGCGCACGCCGCGCCGGTGGACGCCGGGGGGCGCGGGCCGGCGGCCGCGCTATCGCTGCGGCAGGTTACGCCTGCGCCGCCTTCGGCCGTTCGAACATCGAGTCGAGCGCGAAACGCCGGTAGCCGGTGAGCAGGGTGCTGAAGACAAGCAGCAGCAGCCCCAGGTTCTTGCAGAGCTTGATCCAGGTGATCTCAACCCCCGTGCCGCAGCCGCAGTCGAACTTCACCGTCCAGAACGACATGGACTGTTCCTGCATGATCGCCAGGCCGCGAAGGAGAATGGCGGGCGTAAAGACGCAGAGCATCACCGCCATGAGCACCGCCGACCCCCGCTGGAGCAGTCCAACGAACAGCGCCAGCCCGCACACGATCTCCAGCCAAGGCACGACGACGGCGGTGGCGTTAAGAAAATACGGGGGCGACTCCGGGAGCATCGAGTAGAGACGGACGCCCTTCAGGAAGACGGAGGGCTCGACGACCTTCACCACACCTGTGTAGAAAAAGTAAGCCCCGAGAAACAGCCGCGCCAGCAGCGGGGCCGGCACCTTCAGCCCGTCCCACCAACCAACCAGAGAAGCGCGCTCGCCCATGGTCAATTCCCCTTTCCGGTCTCGACGGGCATGTTCTTCGCCTCCCATTCCGAGAAGCCGCCGGGGTAGAGGAAGACGCGGTCGTACTCGATGCCCATCTCCATCAGGTCCCCGCAAAGGAAGATACTGTCTTCGCAGTCGCCGCCGCCGCAGTAGACGATGATCTTCTCCGCCGGTTGCACGTGCTCGAGCAAATGGTCCCGGTAGCGGTCAATATCGTAGTGGTCCGCCTGGATTGCCCCGGGAAGGTGCCCGGCCTCGTAAAGGTCGTCCTTGCGTGCATCGACCAGAACCCACAGACCCTGTTGGTGCTCCGGGGCCTTAAGGACGTCGGCCACGTCGTCAAACTGGATCTCCTGGTAGTTGTGCTTAGGGTGTTTCTTTGGCGGGGCTGCACGCGGCGGGTCGCCGTTCGTACCGGGCGCTGCCGGGGCGGGAGTGGACTTGGCGACGGCATCCCGCCGTTCGCCGGTCGCCGCGGCCAACCCCGGATCGGGGGACCGCGGCGCTGTCCCCTTGGAAAAGTAGTCCTTCGTTAGCGAGAGCGAACCTCGATCGCGAACGGCGTTGGACACCAGTCCGAGGGCGATTCCCGCTACCCCCAGAACCACCGCTTCCACCAGCGCCTTCTTGAGCTTGCTCATGACACGCTCCGCGACGCCCGGCCGGCGGGAAGCCAGGCGCGGGCCGACGGGCCACGCGGGCCATCCACGCCCACAGCCATACTTACGTACGCGCCGCGCCGGGTCAACGGTTGGCGCCCCCTTCGTTGCGCGGAGGTGACAGCGGCTCGTCGGTGTGGGTTCGTTCAGGGGGAGCACCGTGCGGCACCGGAGGTGGCGCGCGGCGATCCGTGACCCGCGCAGTCCGATAGCCGCCGCGGGATCGTCGCGCCGGAGGACACTAGCCGGCTGAAAGGTGCCTGAAGCGGACCTTCCGTTGCTGACTGCGGGTTCTTCGCCGCCTGGGATTGCATTCGCCGCCCCGCTTTGCTAAGGTACGATAATCGGGACGCGGAACTTAGGCCCAGTTTCTGAGGGCGTGCCCAGGGACAAGGTAGTGACGGTGCGCCCGGTGGCGCCCCTGAGGAGCGGTTCCCCTGCGGGGTAGTGGGGCAGAAGTCTGCGTCCTAACCCGTCAGCCAACAGCCAGAGGATTATGTTCATGAAGAACCTCACCGACCGGTGCGCCGGCTTCCTGCTCGCGCTGGGCCTTGGGATTATTGTCTTCGCCGGCCAGGCGCCGGCGGCGCCGCAGACCTCGACGCCTGCGGACCATCCCCTGCGGAGTGGCCGCGTGTCGTTCGAGTTCGACGCCGCGACGCTGGAGACCCTGGGCTGGAGTTTTTCCTCCCGTGGTGAGTTCGATGACGCCGGCGGTCCGCGCGGCGCTGTGTTCGCGCTTGATGAAGGTTCCTACGTCACGCTGGAACGCGGCGCGGTGCCGGTGGGGGGCGCCATCTTCGCCCGCGGCGCGCTGCTGCTGGACAACCGCGGCACCCGGATTCCCCTTGGCAACGTGCGCCTGTCCGTGGGTGAGGATGGGCGGTGGGTGCTGCGCAGCATGCTTGCGGCCGATACGCAGGGTGACGCCCTGGCGCTTACTTCGGTGTTCGTGGATCGTGCCGCGCCGGGCGGCGCGTTCCGCATGGCGGCGGAACTCTCGGTTACGGAGGCGTGGGCCCGCCGGCTGGAAGTTCCGCAGGCCGCGGGGCTGGTGATCGGTCGGATCGTGGTCGAGGCCGACGTCGTTCAGGCCTCGGCCGCCGCGGCACCACTCGTGCCCCAGGATTCCACCACCGGCTCAGCGCCCGGCGGCGGGCAGACCGTCGCGGCGGCCGGCCCCGATGTGATCGTAGGTGATCTTCACGAAACGGGAGCCTACGGGAGCTCCAGTGACATCGCTGCGTTTTCTGTGGGGACCATCTCCTGCAACATCGGCGGAGCCCCGCTTAACTGGTTCTCGAACACCAACCAGCACCCGGTGATCGGACAGAACATGTACCGGCTGCGCAACGGCCGGTTCGAACAGATCGGCCAAAGCTGGCTTAAACACGGCTTCTTTGCGCTCTCCGGCACCCTGTGCAGCGGCCCCGGTGGTTGCACCGGCGACCCCAGCGGCCAGCATCTGGGCGTGGGCTGTTCCGACCCCTACTCCGCCTCGCTCAACGGCTCGCAGGGCAACCTCGGGCCCCGGTCTCAGGTGAACGCCTATACCGGGGTCTATCCCTACCCCTGGTCGGCGCCCAGCGCTCCGCCCACCATCGGGCGGCGCTTGCAGGTGCATCATGCCGACCTCGACTCGAGCCTCAACCCCGGCGCGATTTATTACGTCGAAGGGCAGTACGTAACCCCCGATGACGCCGCGGCGGGGAACCAGAACAACAACGCGTCCTATCGCCGCGTTGTGGTGAGCGGCGGCCCGGGAAACTACACCCTCGGCCTGAGCAGCACCACGCAGCGCGAACGACCGGCCATCCGCGCCTGGCGCGACAACGATCCGTCGGTCGTGGAGACCGACGTGCAGATTCCCGGCGACGGCATAATGTTGCTGGCGGCCAGGGCGACCGATCTGGGCGGCGGGATCTGGCGCTATGAATACGCGCTCCAGAATCTCAATTCCGATCGTTGCGCGGGCTCCTTCTCCGTGCCCCATTACCCCGGCGCCATCCTGACCAACGTGGGGTTCCACGACGTGGACTCGCACAGCGGCGAACCCTACGACCTGACGGATTGGGTATCTGGTTCCACGGGGACGGCGGCGGAGTGGACCACGGACCCGTTCGCCGCCAACCCCAATGCCAACGCCGTGCGCTGGGGCACTCTCTACAACTTCCGCTTTGACATCAGCGCGCCGCCCACGACCACCACGGTGACCATCGGCCTGTTCAAGCCGGGCTCACCGGCGTCGGTCGACGCCGTGTCGATCGGCCCAGTGCCGGTGCCGCCGGACTGCAACAACAACGGCATCGGCGACATGTGCGACATCGACTGCGGGCCGCCGGGCGGTTCGTGCGACGTTCCCGGTTGCGGACAGAGCCAGGATTGCGCCCCCGACGGCGTGCCCGACGAGTGCGAGGCCGACGACGACAACGATCGCGTACCCAACTCCTGCGACCGCTGCCCCGGCTTCGACGACGCGCTGGACGCCGACCGCGACGATGTGCCCGACGCCTGCGACCGCTGTCCCGGCTTCGATGACCTGCTCGACGCCGACAACGATGGCGTGCCCAATGACTGCGACAACTGTGTGACGCAGTACAACCCCTCGCAGTCGGACCAGGACAGCGACGGATTGGGCGATCCCTGCGACCCGGACTACTGCGATCCGCAGCCGGAGAATGAGCACTTCGCCACCGATCCCGGATGGACGGTGATCAACGCCGGCGCTACGTCCGGCGATTGGCAGTGGGGGGTTCCCATCGGCGGCGGAGACCGCTTCGATCCGCCCACGGACTTTGACGGAGGCGGCGCCTGCTACCTTACCGGCAACGCCGACGGCGACTCCGACGTGGACCTGGGCACCACGCGGCTGCTCAGCCCCGTTTACGACATCGCCCCCGGCACCGTGACCGTCAGCTACGCCTACTGGATGGGCACCAACGACGGCAACGGCGGCGATACCCTGCGGCTGGAGCTTTCAGACGACGGCGGCACCATCTGGACCACGGCCGCCACCCACTCTACGAACAGCCAGGCATGGGTCGTCAACAACGTCAACGCCCGCGCGCTGCTTCCCAACGCCGATAACCTCCGCTTGCGCTTCTCGGTCACCGACGGCGGCAGCCAGACCATCCTGGAGGCCGGCATCGACGCCGTCGAGGTCAGTGTGGATTGCCTCTACGATTGCAGCGGCGGCGGCGTCTGCGACGACGGCAACCCCTGCACCGACAACATCTGCAACGCCGGCATCTGCGAATTCCCGATCAACGATTCCCTTCCCTGCGACGACGGCGATGCCTGCACCATCGACGACGCCTGCGTGAACGGCACGTGCGTCGGCGGCGGCCCGGCCACCTGCACCGGCTTCTCCTGCACCGACTGCAACCAGAACGGCCTGACCGACCAGTGCGAAGGCCTGCCCGACTGCAACGGAAACCAGATTCCCGACAGTTGCGAGTACCAGGACTGCAACGCCAACCTCATCAACGACGTGTGCGACATCGCCGGAGGCGCCAGCCAGGATTGCGACGGCGGGCCCATCGGCGCTGCGACGGGCGGGGCCGCCATCTTCGGCTCCCTCTGTTTCGCCTGTCACGGTGTAGACGGGTCGGGCGGCATCGGCCCGGATATCCGCGACCACACGCGGCTGGACATCCGCCGCAAACTCCTGCCCCCGACCACGCACCCCGGCGGCGCGCATCCCGAGTACACGCCCCAGGACTTCGCAGACCTCGAGGCCTTCCTGGCGTCCGCGGGAAGCCGTGGCCGACCCGACGGCGTGCCCGACGAATGCCAGACCGTCAGCGATTGTGACGGCGACGGCGCCAGCGACGGCTGCGAGCTCGAGGTGGGCACGCAGTTGGACGCGGATTACGACGGGTTGCCGGACATCTGCCTGCGCTTCAGTCCTGTCGTCGCCGACGGCGCTCGCAAGAACCGTTACGTCTCCTTCACCCCCGGCACGATCTCCGGCGCCGGCTACACGCAGGCGCTGCGCGTGACTTCGCCGACCTACCCCGGCTTCCTGCGCTGGGTCGATCTGCCGGACGCGAATGGGCTCTCCCGGCTGGCCTGCGACCCCGTTTACCGCGACTGGGGCACTACGATGATCCACGTAGGCGACCAGGGCGTAGTGCCCAACGCTGCCTACGTGGTGCAGGGGGTGCGCAGCGACGTACCCGCGGCCGACGAGGTCTACTACACCGATCCGGTAACCCTCTTCACCGTCGCCCGCTGGGGCGACACTGTCGGCATCCTGGGCGGGGGCGGTTGGGAAGCGCCGAACGACGTGGTGAACTTCAACGACATCATCGCCTGTTTGCAGCGGTTCCTGGGCGCGGGCACGGCGCCGCCGCTGCCCTGGGTGGATATGGACGGCGAGGTCCCCAGTAAGGGGATTAACTTCACCGATATTCAGCAGATCGTGCTGGCGTTCCAGGGCGCCTCATATCCCTTCGGCGCGCCGGCACTCTGCCCGTAGCAGCCCGTGGCGAAAAGCGGCCTACGCGATGTAGCACGGGCATCCTGCCCGTGAAACCATGGGCTGGAAGCCCATGCCACGAGTTGTGCTAGGGCTACAGCGCAGCCCACCCTTAGGGTGGCATGGCCAAGCGCAGCGCCGCCATGCCCAGGGAAGACATGCCGGCGCACGGCTGTGCCGTGCTTGGGAATGCGACCCGACCCACCGACTCGGATGCGTCGAAGCACAGGGGCTTTCTCGCGGTTGCGGTTCGCCGTCCGGGCCGCTAGCCTTGGCACGTCCGGTTGCGCGGGGCGCTGCCGCGCGCGATAGGCACGCAGACCCGAGCGATACGACGGCAACGGATGCCGTGCCGGAAGCACGGTCGCACGCTGTCCTTGAAGCCCGCGAAAGCGTATGCCGCCAATCCCCCACAGCCCGGTGGTTCTCATCGTCCGCGACGGATGGGGCGCCAATCCCCATCCGGAGTGGAACCACGCCAACGCCGTACACCTGGCACGCACGCCCGTGGATGACGGCCTGATGGCCGCCTACCCGCACGTGCTCATCCACACCAGCGGCAACGACGTCGGCCTGCCGGAGGGCGTCATGGGCAACAGCGAAGTGGGGCATCAGAACATCGGCGCCGGGCGCGTCGTCGAACAGGAGATCATGCGCATCACCGGGCGCATCCGCGACGGAGCCTTCTTCCGCAACCCCGGGCTGCTCGGCGCTTACGAGCGCGCGGCGCAGCGCGGCGGCGCGGTGCACATCATGGGTCTGTGCAGCGACGGCCGGGTGCACAGCGATCTGGAACACCTCTACGGCCTGCTGGAGCTGGCCCGCAGGGCGCGATTCCCCGGAGATCGCGTTTTCATCCACGCCTTCACCGACGGCCGCGACACACCGCCCACCGCCGGTCTGGGGTACCTCGAACAGATCGAGGCCAGGTGCCGCGACATCGGCGTCGGCCGCCTGGCTACCGTGGTCGGGCGCTACTACGCGATGGATCGCGACAACCGCTGGGACCGGGTGGAGAAGGCCTATCGCCTGCTCGTGCACGGCGAGGGGGAAGGGTACGCCTCGGCCGGCCAGGCGCTGCGGCATTATTACGATCATCCCACCGAGTCGAGCCGCTCGGGCGACGAGTTCGTCGTGCCCAGCGTCATCGCGGCGGGAGGCGGGCCGCCGGCGACGATTCGCGACGGCGACAGTGTCATCTTCTTCAACTACCGAGGGGATCGCCCCCGTGAGCTGAGCAAGGCGTTCGTGCTCGATGCGTTCCCCATGGCGGACCCTGCCCGCGGCGGCGCGACGCTGGGCTTCGATCGCGGCCGCAAGGTCGACGTGCACTTTGTCACCATGACCGCGTACGAGACCGGCCTGCCCGTGCACGTGGCGTTCGACAAGCCGGAGAAGATGGCCGACATCCTCGGCGCCTGCGTGGCCGACCGCGGCCTGACGCAGTTTCGCTGCGCCGAAACCGAAAAGTACCCGCACGTGACCTTCTTCTTCAATGATTACCGCGACGAGCCGTTCCCCGGCGAGGAGCGACAGCTCATCCCCTCGCCGCGCGGCATCACCACCTACGACCAGAAGCCGGAGATGTCCGCCTACGAAGTCACCAATGCGGTCCTGGCGCGGCTGGCGGCGCGCGATGACGCCCTACTGGTCATCAACTACGCCAACGGCGACATGGTCGGCCACACCGGCCGGCTGGACGCCGCCATCCGCGCCGTGGAGACCGTCGACGAGTGCGTCGGCCGCGTGGTGCAGGCGGTGCAGCGCAAGGGCGGCGGCCTCATCGTCACCGCCGACCACGGCAACTGCGAGCAGATGATCGACCCCGCCACCGGCGGCCCGCACACGGCGCACACCACCTACGACGTGGAACTGATCGTCGTCGACGATCGCTTCCGCGGGCGGCGCCTGCGCAGCGGCGGCCGCCTCGCCGACATCGCCCCCACGGCGCTGACGATGCTCGAGCTTCCGATCCCAGGGCCGATGAGCGGTTCGTCCTTGCTGGCGTAGCGACGGCATACGACATGTGCCGATCCTCGGACGCCTCTGTTCGCCGGATGGCGGGCCTATCCGTTGACCCAGGTCGAGGAGTTTGGACAATGCCCACTGGGCGCAGAATGCGAGTTCCTCGCACCTCCGCGCCTAGGACCCTGCGCGCGACCGGCTCAGAAAACGGAAACACCGCGAGTGAGTGTGCCAACTCACATTCGGGGCTTGTTTTCAGGGAACACTAGCATGGTGCAACGTGAGATTAGAGAAGGCTGGTGGGTCGTACGGTGGCCGGGAGATGACCAATACCGTGTGGTCGAATTCGTAAGAATCCACGCCGGCGGCGGAAGCAGCGCGTGGGGTTACCGCGCAAACGAAGGAGAATCCCCGACGCCGCTTCCATCCGAATGCGGGCGGACGCTTGAGCTTAATGCGAGTCCGGTACACGTAGTGAGGACGCTTTCGCAGCTGATCGACGAGTCCCGATGCTTTGGAAGTACCGCTTTCTATCGCGGGCATCGTCGATTCGATTGGAGACTTACCCCATCTGCGTTCAGGAGTTCCTGCGCGGGTGATGAGCGGTCGATGCTCAATGATTTTCGCAACCGGGCACCGGTGCGCCATTCAGGATGTCCCGACGAACAGGATTTGTGCAGCTGGATGTCGCTGGCACAACACTACGGCCTTCCAACGCGCCTGCTCGACTGGACTCTGTCGCCACTCGTAGCCGCGTATTTCGCGACCGACCCCGATGAGAAAGATGACGCGATTTTTGGGTCGATCCGCGTGCTTAATCCGATCCGACTTAACGAGCTCGTCAAGGAGGGCCCCGGCCTGCTTTGCTTCACTACTGGTAACCAGGCCGTAAGCGAACTGGTGACACCCGCGTTTGACGACGCTGTCGCGGAAGTCCGCAAGATTGTCGCGGTCCTGCCCGCCGAGCATGACCTCCGGCTATTTGTACAACAGTCGGTATTTACGCTCCACGGGTGTGCACTTGATCTCGACGATTGGTTAACGGAGTCGATCCCAGACGAGAGAGAGTTGTCACATTTCAGACTGTTTGCGGTCATTCCTCCCGGAACCAAACGCGCATTGCGGGCGGACCTCGACAGACTCGGCATTAACGAGGCCACGCTGTTCCCTGACCTCAGCAACCTTGCGCGATACGTCGCCAGGGATCCGCGGAACCGGAAAAAGAGTGTACCGCCGCATTAACCATCCACGCCCAGTTTCCCGTCGCAAGAGTCGAAGGACGTCTCGCACTGCATGACTGGGTGGCCGATTCTTTCAACGGGGCGAGCCGAATCGGGCGTCGAATGAACGGGGATTAGGGAAGCCAAGCCGCGACCGCCTGCCCTTCACGCTGCGCGCCAATGTCCGGCGGATCCGGGCAGCCGACGCAGGCGAGGCTATGACGAGCAATCCGTACCGCGACAGTATGGAGCGGTTCCGGTGTGTAGTTCCTTCCTGCGATCGGCCCCTCGCCAGTGCCGCGGGACTGGCTCACCAACCCGTCAACTCGGCACACGCAGCGCATCGGAGGTACCGTCCATTGTAAGGACAGGTGCGAGCTCCACCCGACGTGCCCGGCAGGTTCCGCCTTCACGCGGTCTCGGCTGCCCCGCCGCCTTGACGTACGCGCCTTACCACGCGATCTCCTGCCGATCCTGGAAGAACCGCCCCGTCAGCGATGTGTCGGCCTCCGAGACCAGCCAGACGATGGTATCAGCGCCCTGTTCGATGGATCGCGGGGCGTCCGGGCCGCCCATGGCAGTGCGCACCCAACCCGGGCACACGGAGTTGACCGCGATCCCCTCGCGCTTCAGCTCGGCCGCCAGCATGATGGTCAGCCCATTAAGCGCCAGCTTGGACAGGCAATAGCTGGGCACTCCGGGCGAAAGCCCGGCGAGCTGCCCGTAGCCGCTGGAGACGTTCACCACCCGCGCCGCTCCCGCCCGACGCAACGCGCCGAGGAACTGCTGCACCACTTCCAGCGGACCGAAGGTGTTGGTCTGGAAGGTGCCGAGCATGTGCGGGCGCGGAACCGTGAGGACCGCCAGTCCCGCGTCGGGATAGACGCCGGCGTTGTTGATGAGCACGTCCAGGCGCGGGTGACGCTCGCAGTAGAGCCACGCGGCGGTGGCGATGCTGCCCGAATCGTTCACGTCCAGTTGCAGCCATTCCGCCGATCCGCCCTCGGCCCGCAGGGCGGCGACGGTATCCTCACCGGGGCCGCGGTCGCGCGTGGTCACGATCACGTGGAACCCGCGCCGCGACAGTTGCAGGGCGGTCTCCCGTCCGATTCCCCGCCCCGCGCCGGTGATGAGTACGCGCTTGAGTTCGCCGCCCATGTTCGCCGCCCGTTACTTTCCCTTTCGATCGTACCCCGCCGGGGCGACGTGTCGACCGGGCGGCGAGCCGTTGGCGGTTCAGGCGCCGGTTTGACGCCCTTCGTGCCCTGCGTCTAGGATGCTCGCCTCGGCGGCGCTGCATTGTCCACCTGGGCCATCCCGACACGCGGTTCTCGACGGTTGAAACCGGTGCGACCCGGGTTCCTGGGGCGCGGCGCGAACGACGGGAGCAACGATGCCCCTCGAACTGGCTCATTGGGTACGGCATTTTCCCGGGCGGAACGTGCTGCTGATCGGGGACCTGATCCTCGACCGCTACATCTACGGCGACGCCGAACGCATCAGTCCCGAAGCCCCGGTGCCCGTGCTGCGCACCGTGGAGAAGCGCGAGACGGTGGGCGGTAGTGCCAACGTCGCCGCCTGCCTGCGGGCGTTGGGGTGCTCGATAACCTGCTGCGGAGTCGTGGGCAACGATCGCCACGGCCGGTCGTTGCTGGCGCTGCTGACGGAGCTTGGCATTGAACACTCGTGCATCGTGGAGGTGGCCGACCGCCCCACGACGACCAAGACGCGACTGGTCGGCCTGGCGCAGCATCGTCACCGCCAGCAGTTGCTGCGCGTGGACGAAGAGGACTCCCGCCCGCTGGGTACCGACGCGGCGCAACGGCTGTCCCGTGCCGCGTGCGAGGCAGTGGCCCGCTGCGACGTGGTCTGCCTTGAGGATTACGATAAGGGCGTTATCAGCGAGGAGCTGGCGGGGGCGGTCATTTCGGCCGCGAAGAAGGCCGGTCGTGCGGTGCTGGTCGACCCGGCGCGATTGACAGACTACACGCGCTATCGCGGCGCCGACATCGTCACTCCCAACCGTGCCGAGCTTTCCCTGGCGGCGGGCAGGACGCTGGCGTCGCTTGAAGAGGTGGGCCTGGCCGCGACGGAGCTGCTCACGCGGGTCGGCGCTCGGGCGGTGGTGGCCACGGTGGACCGCGATGGCGCCGTGCTTGCCGAATCGGGCCAGACATGGAAGCACATCCCCACGGCCCCCCGCAGCGTGTACGACAACACCGGCGCCGGGGACGCGGTGCTGGCGATGCTCGCCGCAGCGGTGGCCGGCGGCGCCGACCTGGAAAGCGCGGTTCGGCTGGCGAACATCGCGGGCGGGCTGGAGGTCGAGAGGTTCGGCTGCGTGCCCATTACCGCCGACGAGGTACTGGCGGATCTGCGGCTGTCGGATCGTCTGCGGAACGGAAAGCTGCGAACCGTGGAGGACCTGGTGGCCGAGCTGACCATCCGCCGCGACCGCGGCGAAACCGTGGCCTTCACCAACGGGTGTTTCGACATCCTCCACGCCGGGCATGTAGAGTATCTTCGCCGCTGCCGGGAGCAGGCCTCGCTGCTGGTCGTGGGGCTGAACAGCGATTCGTCGGTACGCGCCCAGGCGAAGGGAACGAATCGACCAATCAACGCCTTTGAGCACCGGGCCGCGGTGCTCGGCGCCCTGGAGTGCGTTGACTACGTGGTGCGGTTCGACGAGCCGGAGCCGGAGGCATTGATCCGCAAAGTGCGGCCCGACGTGCTCATCAAGGGGGAGGACTGGGCCAGGAAGGGCGTGGTGGGACGGCAGTTCGTCGAGTCCACGGGTGGGAAAGTGGTGCTGCTGCCGCTGGTGGAGGGGCTGAGCACGACCGGGTTGATCGAGCGGATTCGTCGCGAGGGCTGATTCGTGCCTGACATTCTGCGAAGGCAGATTTCCGACCATCTGCGGACGGTGGAGGCGGCGCTGCCCCAGGTGCCGCTGCTGGCGGAGATGGCCGAACGGCTCATCCGCTGCTTTGACGCCGGGGGCAAGTTACTGCTGTTCGGCAACGGAGGCAGCGCCGCCGACGCCCAGCACATTGCCGCGGAGTTGATCGGGCGATTCAAGCATGATCGACGCGCCCTGCCGGCGATCGCCCTGACCACGGACACGTCAATCCTGACTGCGGTCGGCAACGACACCGGCTACGAGAACGTCTTCACGCGACAGGTGGAGGCGCTGGCGGCGGAGGGGGACATCGCCTGGGCGCTGAGTGTTTCCGGCAGGTCGCCCAATGTCATCCGCGGGCTCCAGGCCGCCCGTGCGATCGGCGCCTTCTGCATGGGCTTTACGGGACGTGGCGGCGCCTCGATGCGGGAGTTGTGTCATCTGTGCTTCTCCGTGGACCACGAAGCCAGCGACCGGGTGCAGGAGGTGCACCAGCTCGCGTACCATCTGATCTGTGAACGAGTGGAGCAGCGGTCTCGTACCCAGGCGTTGGACGAAGGGGCGGGCTGAAGCTCGCGGGCGCTCCGTCATGAAGGATGCCATATGAACATATTGATAACCGGGTCCAGTGGACAGATCGGCACCAACCTGGGATTGGCCTGCCTGGACCGCGGCGACCACGTGGTGGGCATCGACCGTCGCCACAACACCTGGACGGACCGCATCGAGACCATCCAGCTCGATCTGACTCGGACCCCCGCGGACGCCCTGCCGCCGGGCCAGCGCTTCGACGTCGTGGTGCACCTGGCGGCCAACGCCAAGGTCTTTGAGCTCGTGGAGCATCCGGAGCGGGCGATGGACAACATCACCATGCTCTTCAACGTGCTTAATTACTGCCGGATCAACCGCATCCCCCTGGTGTTCAGCAGCTCGCGCGAGGTGTACGGCGACATCCATCGACATGTCACGGACGAAGACGCCGCGGACTTCGTCATCGCCGAGAGCCCCTACAGCGCCAGCAAGATTTCCGGCGAGGCGCTGATCTACTCCTTCGCCCAGTGCTACGACCTGCCGTTTCTGGTGTTCCGTTTCAGCAACGTGTACGGGCGGTACGACAACGACCTGGAGCGCATGGAGCGGGTCATCCCGCTCTTCCTGGAGCGCATCGCCGGCGGCACTCCGATCGTGGTGTTCGGCAAGGAGAAGGTGCTCGATTTTACCTACGTCGATGACTGCATCGCCGGGGTCATGGCGGGCATTGACGCGCTGGTTTCCGGGCGCGTGGTGGGGCAGACGATCAACCTCGCCTTCGGGCAGGGCAACAGCCTGGTGGACGTGGTGAACATACTTTCCCTGGCCCTGGGGAAGAAACCCAATGTCGTCTACGAACCGAGTCGGCGAGGTGAGGTGACGCGCTATGTCGCCGACATTACCAAGGCCCGCGAACTACTGGGCTACCAGCCGCAGATACCGCTGAGCAGCGGACTGATCAAGACCGTGGAGTGGACGCGGCAGTTCAAACGCAGGGCGTAATCGTCGGGCCGCCCGCCGGCGACTTGCCCGTTGCCGACGCCCGCCGAGCAGAGCTCCGACCGCTACGGCATGGACTTGCGCGCCACCCGCAGTACCATGCGCGCGTGGCCGACTTCCTTGAATTATCCGTGCCGCTCGCCGAGGGATACTCGGCGTACGCCCGCTACTGGGCCGCGGATTCACCGCGCGGCGCCGTGCTCTACCACCACGGAATCCAGTCCCATTGCGGGTGGTATGCGAAGTCCGCGCAGCGGCTGTGCGAGGCGGGGTTCTGCGTCCTGCAATATGACCGTCGCGGCAGCGGTCGCAACCAGTTCGAACGCGGGCACGCCATGTCCGCGGAGCAGCTCCTCGAGGACGCACGCCGCGCCCGCGACGAGCTCCTTCGCCGCAGCGGCTTTGCGGAACATCACGTCCTGGGCGTGAGCTGGGGCGGCAAGCTGGCGGTGGCGGCCTACGTGGTCGACCCCGCGGGCGTGCTCAGCCTGTCGCTGGTGACGCCCGGTCTTTTTCCACTGGTGGGCGTCTCACGAGGCGAAATGGCCCGGATCGGATTCGCCATGCTCTATGAACAGCGGCGACTGTTCGACATTCCGCTCGACGACGCGGAGTTCTTCACAACCGTTCCCCGCTGGAAGGACTTCATCGCCACGGATCCGCTGACCCTGCGGCAATGCTCCGCCAGCTTCTTTCTGGCCTCGCGCCGGATGGATCGAACCGTCGCCCGGCTGCGACACGCGCCGTCCGTCCCTGTACATCTTCTCGTCGCCGGGGATGAGCGGATCATCGACTCCCCCAAAACCGAGCGCTTCTTCCGGGATTTGAACTGGCCCAGGACGCGCATCACCCGGTACGAACACGCGCGGCATTCCCTGGAGTTCGAGGGCGACCCGGAAGTTTACTTCCGCGACCTGGTGGACTTCGTCGACAACTGCGTCGAGCTGGCGCATTAGGCGAGGCGCCACACCACTCCCGGCGCCCGCCTCGGCCGCTCAGCACCCCCGCCGCCGCCACTTATCGGGCGTGCGGCGCGTCCCCGGGCGCATTGCGTTCGCCCCGCGGAACCTGCGGTTCAAGGAACCGGGTAGGCGCGTCGGGGCTCGGAGTCGCGTTTCCTGAGTGTAATAGGTGGAAAGGAGGGTTGGGGCGGGGCGGGCCGATGTGTATGATACACTCTGTCGGCCGGACGCGAGCGAATGGCCCGGATACCAGCGAGGAGGCTCAAGGCATGCAGTGGATGAGTCTTTGCGGCGGGGCGAAGCAGACCCCAGGTGAGCGCAACGAGTGGCGCCGGCGGTGGTGCCAGCATGGCACTGGCTTGTTGGCGCTATTGGCGGTCGGTTTGGGCTGGCCCGCAGTGAGTTTCGCCGCGCCGCCCTCCGCCAAAACGCAGAGGCCCTTTGCCGCCCGGGCAGCAAGGCCCGCGGCGCAGACGAAACAGCCGCCAGCAACCGACACGCCTGCTCCGGCCCCGTGCGACTCCGGCCACTCCTCGGCCGTCGAAGTACCGACGGCGCCGTCCGCGGAGTCCGGCAGCACCACCGGTGAGCCACTACAACCCAAGTTCGTGGCCGCCAGCCTGACTTCCACCATCGAACCCGTGTGGCGCGGGCAGCCGTTGAATTTCAAGTTCGAGATTCGCAACGAGGGCACGGCCGACCTTTACGTCACGCCGAAGGGTGGCTGAGGGACGAAAATCAGCGGCCCGGGTGGCCGCCCCATCAAGCCAGGCAAGAGCGAACCGATCACCGTCACGCTGTCGTCCGCCAAGTTCAGCGGCGCCGTCAACCGAGCGATCTCGGTCACTACCAACGACCCTGCCAACCCGCGTGTGAACCTGAACTGCGTGGGTAAGGTACTGCTGCCGTTCAAGGGCGGGGGGCAGACGGTGCAGTTCGGTATGATCGACACCGACGATGAACCCGTCAGCCGGACGATCGCCTTGCAGCGCGGCGACGGCGGCCCCATTCACCCCGAGGTCGCGGGCACGCTGCCGGCGGGGGTAACCGCCGAGATTAAGGAAGTGACGGCCGGGGAGCACTACGACCTCGCCGTTACCGTCGATCCTAAGCAAACAACCGGCAATCTGTACGCAGCGCTTCAGGTCAAGACCTGGCTGGCGGAGTTGCCCACCGAGACGGTTACCGTCCTGGGCTCCCGCGCGCCCCGGGTGCAGATCGTACCGCCGTACTTCCAAGTTCCACCCGGCAGTGAGACGCCGTGGGAACTGAAGGCGAAGGTGGTCTGGAGCAAGGCCACGCCCCGAAAAGTGCTATCGGCAGAGGCCGCTCAAACGGATCTCTCGGTTCGTGTTGAGGAGGAGGGGAGCGAGCAGGTTGTGGTTCTGAGCGGCCCGGCCGGATACAAGCCGGCCGCCACGGGTACCTCGGTGACCCTGCACACCGACGACACTCCGAATTCGACGCTGACTATTCCGATTGTCGCCGGCGGCAAGACGCGGACCGTGAACCGCAACCCCGGCGCAAAGGCGGCAATCGCCGCTCCGGGCGCCGCTGCTACCGCCGCCCCCGTGCCGGCCAAGAAGAACTGCGGCAACTAACGACGATCCGCTCACCCGAGCCTCACCGCCGCCGCCCTGGAGCGCGGCGACGGGCGCGCCGCGCAATAATCCCGGCGCGGGCGGCGCAGGTCTTCCTCGACACCTCCGGCTTGCCGTTCGCCGGCGATCCGGTCGGGCGGTCCTGCCCGAACCCGACGAGATCGACGGCTGACACGCCGCCCGCCCGAGCGCTCGCACCACGCGGCGCCCGCGTGCCCGCCCCGCATAGCCGCGACCGCGTTGCACCTGCGCGTAACCGCCGACGCGACTTCATATGCGCCTGGGAATGTCCCGATAATCACCCGGGCGCCACTGCGCGCAAGCGATCGAGGCGGCCCGTTGGTGCGTGCGAACCGGTGCCGCAGGAGACCCGTGGATGCTCCGGCACCGCATGGAGAGACCGCCGCAATTCTGAACACAGGCGAATGAGCACGTGCACTTAGGTGTCATTCCGAACCAATCGTGGCTCGCGGCCGGCGACGTGATCGGCGCCACTTGCGTCGTTCTGCCAGTGCCCGCCACATCCGGCGCGGGGCTTTACGGCTCCGACCTTCCGTCGAGGCTCAGCGCCGGCCGACAGGCGCACGCGATCCTGCGGTCGAGCCCCGTAGAGTGGATGCTGGACACCGGGGCTCTCGGGCTGACGCTGGTTGAGGGGCCAGGCGGACTGAGCGACCTGAAACTCACGCATGAGACGCTCCAGGTGCCGCTCGTCAGTCATTGCGTCGATCCCATCTACACCGTGCTCCAGGGTCTCCCGTGGGACGTGGCGTGGCATATTCTGCAGAGCCGAACCTGGATCAAAGCCGTCTGGGACGCGGACCACGCCGGCGAGCTTCGCGCCCTCGGCGTGCCTGCCGTGGCGCACCTGCCGCCCGCGGCGCTGGAGTTCGACTACGACCTGCGACCCCTTCCCGATACCGCGCCATGGGACGTCGCCTTTGTGGGTAACGCCTGTCCGACGCCGGTGCCGCCGCGCGGCATGTCCGATCGACTCGCGGATTGGGTGCGCGCCCAGGCGGCGGCGATCATCGGGGGACGAAGCCGGGAAGCGTTCTTCGATGCTTTTGCCCGGTGTCCGGAGGCGCTGGATATGACGACTCCGGCAGGCCGCGCTCCGGTAAGCGCCGCCGCCGCGGCGAAGTACTTCTCCGCCAAGCAATACTTCCTCCTGCTGCTCGCGGCCCACCGTCGCGATCAGTACGTCCGCTATCTCCAGCGTGAGCTGGGCCCACGTTGCTGCATCCGCGGGCTGGGCTGGTCGGCGTCGGACGGCGGCGTGTTGGAAGCCCCCGCCGGAAGCCTGGATGCGTACGTCGGCGGCTTCCGCCAGGCGGCGATCAATGTAAACTTCGTGGAGGGTGACACCCAAAACGGTGTCAACCTCCGACACTTCGAGATCACGGCGGCCGGAGGCTTCATGCTCGCCTACGACCACCCCGAGCTGCACTCCTGCTTCCGGGTGGGACAGGAATGCGCCGCCTTTCACGATGAGGAATCGCTGCGCGAACGGATTGCGTACTACCTGGCGCACCCCGAGGAGCGGCGGGCCGTGGCCCTCGCCGGCCAGCGGCGAACGCTCGGCGAGCATCGCTACCGCCACCGGCTGGATGCCGCGACTCGCCTGGTTTCCCTGCTTGCGCCTCCGATGCCGCGGCCCCCGGCGACGTTGACGGGCCCTGCGAAGGCCCCGACGCCCGAAGCGTTGCTCATTCTGCTGAATCCGGGGCGCGTCACGCGCAACTGCCTCGTGGCCATGGGCGCCGCGGCCAAGCGCTTGGGGATCGAGTCGGTCGGCCTGGAACTGGAACCGATCTGGAAGCGCTTCAAGGCCGGCCGGCCCGTATCGCACGAAAGCATATCGTCGCTGGTGCGCGAGAAGAACATCGGCGCCGTGCTCAGTTACGGCCTTCAGGGCCTGTGCGAATGGCCGGTCAGCCGGGAAGCCTCGGGCGAGATGCGTCCCTTGTTCGAGGTCCTGGGCGTTCCCCACCTCATGTGGTGGACGGATCACCCGCAGTGGGCGGACCAGGGTGTGGGACTGCGCGAAGAACTTCAACCGTTGCTGCGCCGCGCGGGGAACCATCACTTCGTCAAGAGCGCGGCGGCGGCCGCCGAGCTGCGCGATTGCCTGGGCTGGAGCCGCTGCTACGGCCTGCCGGTGGCCGAGGACCCGGAACTGCTGCAACCGGCCGCCGGAGTAACGCCGGAGTTCGACGTAGTCGCCGTCGTCGGCTCCGTCCCGGTGCTGCCGCGGGTGCTCGAGCCCTTCCTTCACGCGGAAGACCCCGACCCCACGGAGATGGCGCGGGCCGTTTCACCCGAAGTGTCGGCGCGGATCGAGCAGAGCTGGCTGGCGCTGGCACCCCCGGCCCTTCATGCCGAGCTTACGGCGCTGGTGCGTCGCTGGGTGGAGGGCAAATGCGCGGCACCGCGAACCGCCGGTTTCCGGCTGCTGCATGAAATCCGCGGGGAGTTTCCCGTCGGTTTCGACTGGCTGCGTGCGAATCCACCGGCGTATTTCGACGCCGTGCGCGCTTTGTGGAGCCTCTGGAACTGGCGGCGCACCTTCATCCTGGCGTACCTGGCAAGGCACTTTCACGTCGGCGTTTTGGGTTCCGACTGGTCGGGCATCGGAGTGGCGGGCGGCGGCACGTGGGTGGAATACACCGACCAGCCACGGGCGTACGCGCGCGGCCGGATCGCCATCAATGTTTCCCAGGCCAGCGATGAAGAGGGTCTATCACACAAGCCGTTTCAGATTGCCGCCAGCGGCGTGTGCCTGCTGCACGACGACCGCGTGGGACTCGCCGAGTGTTTCACGCCGGGCGCGGAGGTGACGGTGTTCGACACTCCGCGCCAGGCGCGGCAGGCCGTCGCCGCACTGTTGGATCAACCGGAATTGCGCGCCACAACGGCTTCCGCCGCCCGCGCGCGGCTTTGCCGTGATCACACGTGGGACCGGCGGCTCGCGGAGATGCTCGCCGCGGCGGGCGTTGGTTTTCCGGCGCTTCAACAGCGCGCCGCTTCCAAGACTTCGCCCATGCCGCCGCCCGGCGGCGACCCTGCCGTGATCCGGGAGCCCGAGCCGCTGCTCACCCGCTGACGTCGCGCTACCCTTTGCCCGACCGCCGGAATGTCGGCAATCCGCGGATCGTCGTACGAGTGATGAACCGGCACGAAAGCGGCGCCGCTGCGCCTGTCCCCGCGCCTGCCTATGTCACCGCTTCCGGGCGTGCGGGCATGGCGGCTCACCCGCGGACTCGACACGTTTGCGGTGGTCGATACAATGCGCCGGCGATCCGCGAAGCAGCGTCGAGGCCCGTGGCGCGGTGCGACGCTTCGGAGATACCGAAGGTGCGATTAACCACGAATCTGCCGGGCCGGCTTGCCGCACTAGGGCTTGGCGTGACGCTGGTGTTCCCGGCCGCCGGCTGCGTCCGTCGCACCATGACCATCACCACCGAGCCGCCCAACGCCCTGGTGTTCGTGAACGATCAGGAGGTCGGGCGCAGCGAAGTGACCACCGATTTCCTCTGGTACGGCGACTACGATATCGTCATCCGCAAGGAAGGATACAAGACGCTCGTCACGCACTGGAAGGTCAAGCCCCCCTGGTACGAGCGCATTCCGTTCGACTTCTTCTTCGAGGTGCTCTGGCCCGGCCACCTGCACGACAAACACGCGCAGAACTTCACGTTGGAAGTGCAGGAGCTGCCCACGCCGCAGGACCTCGCCGACCGCGCCGTGGGTGTGCGCGAGCAGGCGATGTCGGTGGAGGAGCCGTGAACGTCTCATCGCGGGCGGCTGTTGCCGTGCCTGCGGCCTCCCGTGGGCTACCGCGCCGCAGCCGTCGGTCGCTACGTAAAAAACTTGGCGATCCGCGAGCAGGCGGCGCTTTACGCTCGCCTGCTTCCAGCGGATCGCCGTGAACTCCTCTCCCCCCTCCGGGAGAGGTAGCGTCAAACGATGCCCCCTCCCGGCACTACTGCGGGGGCCCCTCTTCCAACATCTTGCGAAGCTGCGCGTTCTCGCGCCGCGTGGCCTCCAGGTCGAACAGGATGTACTTGATGCTGATACGCACTAAGTCGATGCGCTCCTGGAGGCTGTTCACCGTCGTCCGGCCTTCCCCTCCATTGTCCTCTCCTCCTGACTATAGCCCCCCAGGCGGCACCGATCGCGGCACCCATTCGCTCCACCGTCATTCACTCCGTTGGCAGCCGCAGTACCAGGGCTCGAATTGCCGAAGCGACAGAGCAGATGCGCCATAAGTATGCTCCCAATAAGGAGTTACGGAGTGCCCCACACGCGTGGTAAGCGGGGTAACCGCTAACGCGCTTCCGGACGGGCGGTTTGAAAGCGACGATGGCGTTGCCAATGGGTGCGGTTATTCGGCCCACCGCCGGCGCGGGGGTGGCTGGAGGATTCCGCAGCGCCTACTCTTTGTCGACGAGGTCCCAGAGCGCCTGCATCGGCGCGCTGTCGGGACGCATCTCGCGCGCCACCTCGAGGAACTTCTTCGCCTCTTCGACGGAAAGTCCGTTTTCCAGGGCGCGGCGGAGGTGCTCCGCCGCCGCGCCGTCGTCACCGGCGTGGAACGCCAGATCGGCCGCCAGGTAGTGCGCCGCGTAATCACCGGGATCGTACTCGATCGCCCTCGCGACCCAGCGTCGCAGCGCCGGCACCAGCTCCGCCGGCGGTTTGCGAAACAGCGGCCCCTCGCGGCGCCGCAGCAACGATTCCGCCAGGGCGCGATAGCGCACCGCAAGCTGCCGTTGGACCACCTCGGCGCGGATGCCCGGGGGGGCGCTTTCGCGGAGCAGTTGCTCGGCCTGGGGCTCATCGTCCGCGGCCAGCAGATAGTCGACCATGCGCTGTTTGACTCTCGCCACGAGCTGCCGTCCCGGGAGCGATTGTGGCGCCAGGTCCACCGCGCGACGCGCCGCGGTCAGTGCCGGTCGGGGATCGGCAGGCGTACGGAAGAAACAGCAGTCCGCGAGTTCGGCATGACAACTCGCGGCGCCCATGCCCGCGGAGCGTTCCAGCGGCGCATACGCCGCCGCCGCAGATTCCAGGAGCGCCTGGGCCTCGGCATAGTCGCCGCGCGCGAACGTGAGGGCGGCGGCCAGTCGCATCTTCTCCGGGTGCCACGCCTCACGTCCGGCGGCCTCCGGTGCCGCGTGAGCCGCCCACGCCTCCTTCGCCTCCGCAACGGCACGTTCGAAGGCGGCGGCGAAGTCCGACGCCGTGTCCCGCCCCGCCAGAAGCTGCAAGTACTCCAGCGTGATGGGGTTGTGTCGAAGCGGACGGGCGACGATCTCCAGCGCGCGGTCGGGCGGAATGCCCGTCCCCGCCGCCTGTACGTATTCCAAAGCCAGGTCCGGCTCGAAGGGCTGGCGGCGCAACTCCCGTTCCAGCGCTGCCAGGGCGTTGCGCTGCGCCAGTGCCTGTGCCGAGCCGTTTCGCTCCCCGGCGGCGCGCTGCGCCTCGAGCATGCGCAGGCGATACTCCAACCGCCCGTGGTTCAGAAATCCCGGCGAGCGCGCCACCAGTGCCTTCAGTGCCGAGGTCGCCGTGGCGCTGTGCGCCTCGCTCTGCTCCCGATCCTGCGCTGCCAGCAGCAGCAACTGCTGGTGCTGCGGGTCCATACGTTCGACCTGTCGCGCCCGCGCCTCGCGATCCATGGCCTGGAGCAGCAGCGACTGCGCCGTGAGCGTGTGCGCCTCGGCCAGGCGATAAAGGTCCGTCAGCGCGCGCTGCGGATTCAGCCGCGACCCCGAACCGTCGGCCAGCTCCGCCGCTTGCGGGAACTCCTGGGCTTCGAGGTGCATTTCAGCGCGAAAGGCGCGGCGGGCGGCGGCGAAATCCTGCTGGTTGAGCACCAGCACCACCAGCGAGGCGCTTCCCGCCAGTGCCCCGGTGGCGAGCCGCGCGGCCCGGGTACGCGACAGCGCTGCCAGCGCATCGAAGCCCACGGGCCGCGACGCGGCCCATACCAGGCCCCAAAGGGTGTAGAACGCCAGCGGCACCTCGCACACTCGCAGCCCCACGCCCACGGTATCCGACGCCGCCAAGCCTGCCAGGGCGCTCAGCAGGCCGATCTGCGTCCAACGCTGGGGAGTCGGCGGCCCCCGGAGCGAGGCCAGCCCCACACGGAAAGTAAGCAGCAGCGCCACCACAAGAAGCACCATCCCGGCCGCCCCAAGATCCGCCATGACCTCCAGCCACTCATTGTGCGCGTGATCCACCCGGGCTTCGAACGCCAGCGGATCGGAGAGCACATCGGCCGCCGCGTACGAATCACCCTTAAGCACGAAGCCGCCCTGTCCATGTCCTGTCAGCGGCCGCTCCAGGAACATGTGCCATGCATACTTCCACGCATAGGTGCGGAAGCGTATGGTCACGTCGCGCCCCGTCACGGAGGCCGTGTTTTGTCTCGCCCAAAAGTACAGCCCCGCGGCGCCTACCAGAAGCACGCAGACCACGGCGGTTACCAGGCGCTTTCGCCCCCGCAACCCAAAGAACGCGAGAGCGATCATCCCGACCACCAAACCCAGCGCCGGGCCGCGCGACTCGGACAATACGAAGGCCCAGATCGCCGCGGCGCACGCGACGGCGGCTGCTGCCGCGCCCCACAGGTGCGGGCGGAACGTCGAGCCATGCGCTCTCCCGCGCTCCACGGTGCCGACGATTTCCGAGATCGCCAGCAGAATTCCCGGAATAAGGCATGCGGAGAGGAAGTTCGGGTTGCCGAACGGGAACTTGGCGCGCAACGTCCAGTTGCGGCCATAGTAGTACCACAACGCAACAAGCGCGGTGATGCCGGTAATGGTTATGACGGCGCGGGCCGCGATGCACGCCGCGCGGCGGGTGAGTCCCAGCGCCAGCCCGGCGGACCAGAGGAGCTGAATCGCCAGCAGCAGGCTTCCGCCCAGGGCCATGTCCGGCGCGGGCGACCAGCGGCAGCTCGCGAAAGACCATAGCAAATAAAGCCCCGTCGCCGCCAGCGCTCCGACCCACGGATGAAGCAACCGCGCCCAGGACGACGCGGCCGGCCCCACCCCGACGCCCCCCGCAGGGAAACCGTTGCCGGCCGCAAGTGACGCGGAGATGTCACTGTCGTCACCGCCGGCGCCGGGCGTGCGGGAGAGGGATGCGACGGCCAGGGCCATCAGGGAGAGACCTGCCCCCAGACCCAGAAGATAGCCCTTTACGTCGCCGGCGTTGAGAGTGGGGAAGCGATAGTTCAGGCAGAGCAGTTGCACTACGGCGCGCAGGGGCGATTCCTGTCCCCACTCCACCGCTCCGTCGATCGGCGGCGACTCGCGGGCGCTAAGCAGCAGAAACCCCCCGCCGACCACCAGAATCACCAGGCCGACGGTGACGGCGGAAAGGGGTGTGAGGGCCTGGGAATCGCGGTCGCCGCCGTTCATGCGCGGATTGTCTCCGGGGCCAACACCGGCCCTGAGCATAGGACGCGACCGGCAACCGGTCGGTTCGACATCACGGCTTCGGCCGGTACGGCAAGGGGCGGCGACGCCCACGGCGCGGTCGAATCGCGGCGTCGGGGGTCCATGTCCGAGCGGCGCGGCTCCTGACGCGGCAAGTGCGGCTCCTCATACGGTGCGGTCAGCGCGGCGGCGCGATCCAGGGGATGTCCGCCACGCCGGCGCGATGGTTCGCGCGGCGGGCGAGGGCAAAGAGTAGGTCGCTCAAACGGTTCAGGTAGACAATGGTGCAGGCGTCCACCATCTGCTGGCGGGCCAGCGCGACGACGGTTCGTTCGGCACGGCGGCAGACGGTCCGCGCCAGGTGCAGGCTCGCGGCGGACGCCGTGCCGCCGGGCAGCACGAAGTTCCGCAGCGGTGGATTCTCGCGGCACGCCTCGTCGATCCAATGTTCCAACTGGGATACGTGCTCGCCCTTCATCGTGGTCGCCGGCGGTTGCCCCTCGGGCGTGGCGAGCTGGCCGCCAAGGACGAACAGATCCGACTGGATGCGGCGCAGAATGTCGGCCGTCTGGTCGTCGTCGCACGTCGCCAGCACGGCGCCGATGGCGGCGTTTGTTTCGTCCACGTCGCCATACGCCGCCACGCGGGCGTCGCATTTGGGCACGCGCTGGTTGCCGAAGAGCCCCGTGGAGCCGTCATCGCCGGTCTTTGTATACAGCTTCATCCTCGCGTCTTTCGCTACCAACCGGATTATAAAGGGCGTTTTCCGGGCGGCCAACTGCGGTCGCGCGGTCCGCAGCCGGTGCGCGGCTAATGCCGGAAATGCCGGGTCCCGGTGAAGATCATGGCGACGTTGCGCTCGTCGCAGGCGCGAATGGTCTCTTCGTCGCGCTTTGATCCACCGGGTTGGATGAGGGCGGTGACCCCCGCGTCCACGAGAATGTTCGGCCCGTCGGCGAAGGGGAAGAAGGCATCGGATGCCGCCACGCTGCCGGGCAGCTTGTCCGCGTGGCCGTTCTCGTTCGCCAGCCAGGTGGCGATGCGGCAGCTCATGACGCGGCTCATCTGCCCCGCACCATTGCCGATGAGCATGCCGTCCTTGCAGATGCTGATGGAGTTGCTCTTGGTGTGCTTGGCGATGAGCCAGGCCAATTTCAAATCGGACATTTCAGATTCCGTCGGTGTGCGCCGGGTGACCACCTTCCATTGGTCTTCGTTGATTGCGAGCGTGTCGAGGGTTTGGAGGAGGTACCCGCCAGGGATGGATCGTAGGTCCATCGCGTCCCTTGCTGTCCCCGCGTTGAGATCCAGCTCGAGGAGGCGGGTCCTCGGTCCCCAGGTCTTCCGCGTTGCAATGACCGCCCGTGCGCCTTCGCTGAATTTCGGCGCGATCCATACTTCGGTGAAGAAGGCACTCGCCCCCGCGGCCTTGCCCCATCGTCCGAGCGAGTCCATGACTCCCTCGGCGATCGCATCATCAACCGCGAAGCTGACGGAGAGAATGCCTCCCATCGCCGCGTGGGGGTCGCCAAGGTACGCGCGGCGATATGCCTCCAGGGGGTCACCAGCAACCCCCACGCCGCAGGGATTTGTGTGCTTGATGAACACTGCGGTGTATCCCACCGCCTCACCAGGAGCCCCAACGGCTGCGATTGAAAACACAGATTCCGCACGCGGTCGGGCAGGTGCGCGCACCAAATCCCCGGCGAGCGCCACTGCGGCAGCGGCGTCGGCATAGTTATTGAACGACGAACGCCCCTTCTGACTTGGTTCGGCGTCATGGTCGGCGATGGTCAAGTCGATACCGCCCGAGTCGTCCTTAGACCGCAGGAGCCAGGCCGATTGATGTGGGTTCTCGCCGTACCGCAAGGGTCCCCGGTTGCTTGTGAAGAACGCCGTGAGGTAGGGCACAGAGGAGCTGGACCCCCGCTTGCCGAGCCAGGTCGACACCTCAGCATCGTAACCGGTGGTTACCTCGAACGCGCCGGCGGCGAATCGCACGTGAACGTGCTCGCGATCGCGTTCGCCGCGAAGCGCAAGGAGCGCCTCGGAGTAACGCTCAGGGGCATACACCACCAACACATGCCGATGGTTCTTCGCCGCCGCGCGCAACAAACACGGCCCGCCGATGTCGATCATCTCGATGGCTTCTTCGAACGTGCACGCCGGATCGGCCACCGTCTCCGCGAACGGATACAGATTCACCACCACCATGTCGATGGGCTTGATGCCCTGTGGCGCAAGCTGCCGCATGTGCTCGGGGTTGTCCCGGTCGGCGAGGATCGCGGCGTGTATCTTGGGGTGGAGCGTCTTGACCCGCCCGTCGAGCATCTCCGGAAAGCCGGTGACCTGCTCGACGAGCGTGACGGGGATGCCTTCCTGTTTGAGCAACGCAGCCGTTCCGCCGGTGGAGATGATCTCGATGCCGAACTCGTCGACCAGCGCTCGCGCGAACTCCACGATGCCGGTTTTGTCGTAAACGCTGATCAGCGCCCGCTGCGGCTTGCGTGGCGGCACGTGAATGGCGGCTCCGGTATGGTCAGGGTTTGCGGTCACGAGGGCTGCGAAGGGGATCGTCTTCCGCGGCGTCGCGAGCCGCCGCCTCCTGGTCACGCGGGGCCGGCGCCGCCGCCTCGGCGGGCGGCGGCTCGGTCAGCCGCCGGCGCGCCGCCTGCACCAGCGGCGCCCGCAGGTAACCCGTCCCCGCGGGCCGAACGCATTGTACCCGTCCGTCGCGCGAAAAGACGTACACGGACTCATCCCGCACGTTGGCGACAACCTCCGACGTATCCCCCGCCCAGGTGGCGGCGATAACCGTTCCGGTGTCGTGATCCACCACTTCCAGCGTACGTTCGGCGGTGAACACCACGGCCTGCTCCGGCGTTGCCGCCGCGAACGCCCGTCCCGTGGGCCGTCGCCAGTGTTCCTCGCCCGAAGCCGTGTCGATCGCCGACAGTCCCTGCCCGGCGCAGTATTGGTACACCGTAGCGCCGCCCAGCACGGGCGACTCGCGGAGCGGGCCCATGAACCGAAGGCGCCAGTGCACTTCGCCGGTGCGCAGGTCGATCTTGTAAAGCGAGCGATCCAGGCTTGCGACGTACGCCGCCTGATCGTCCACGGCCGGCTCCGCCATGATCCCGTCTTCCGCCGAGAACGCCCAATGCTGCTCCCGGTTCTCGGCGGCACAGGCGACGACCACTCCCTTTCGCGCGGCGACGAACAGCAGCCGGTCGCCATGGAACAGCACGGGCGTGGCGGTCACCGATCCGCCGGTAAGTGCCTCCCAGCGTTGCAGCAGCCGTCCGCCGTGCGCCTGGTCCCAGAGCAGGGCGTGCATCCGTCCGTCCATTCCGCCCATGAAGAGCCGGTCGTCGATGCCGGCAGCGCCGCCACCCGCGGGAAACGGCAGCTTGAACCGACCCAGCGATTCGCCGGAGTAGCGGTCGAAAATGAAGAGGGGCCCCGCGGTCGCGATCACCACTGGGCCGCGGGCGTTTTCCGCGAGCAGATGCGTGGGGCGGAAGACGGCATACTCGCGCTCCACGAGCTTCTCCGCCCAGCGGATCAGTCCGACGTCGGCCCGCAGCGCATAGACGATGCCGCCCTCGCTGATGGCGTAGAGGGCGTCGTCGACGAGATAGGCGCTCCGCAAGGCGTCGTGCTGGGGGAGCGGGAGGCTGGCGGACCAGTAGTTCTCCAGGCCGATGTGACGCAAAGACGCGTCGTCGATCACCGGCTCGGCCAGGACAACCGCACTCGGGAGTGCCGCGAGCATCACCGCCAGAGCACACAGGAACGACCCGAAGGCTGGGGACGCACACGGCCGCCCCCGCGGGGCAGCCCGCCGGGCAACAGTCGACGCGACGGTACGCTCCGGGCGGCGCGGCACGAAAGCCGCAAGCCCTGAACGTGTCGTCTCGTCACCGCCGCGACGCACCATCGTGGCCGCCGATCGCTGCATCCCCGTCAAAAGCCGCCCGTCCCTCACCGCTGGATCCTCTCCTTCGGCGTCGATGTTCCCCCACTGCCGCGCTCGTCCGCGACACGGCGAACCGGATTTGACGCCATCCGGCGCGGAGCGTCAAGGCGGGACGCCCGTCCCCGCCCGACCTTGGCAAACGCAGCCCTGATTGACCCTCACGGCCGTAGCCCGTAAACTCCTCTGGCGGATTAGCCGACCGGCGTTTTTCGGCACCGGGGCGCGTGCACAGTCCTTCGATACGACATCACTGCGGCCTGTTCGGCGTCTTCGGACACGAGGATGCGGTCTACCTGACGCATCTCGGGCTCTACGCGCTGCAACACCGGGGGCAGGAATCGGCGGGGATCGTCTCTACCGACGGCCATCGTTTTTTCCGCCACGTTGGGCTGGGGCTGGTCAACCAGGTCTTCGACGAGCGCAGCCTGGAGCGCATCCAGGCGCCGGTGGCGATCGGGCACGTCCGTTACTCCACCAGTGGTTCGTGTACCGAGGGCAACGCCCAACCGCTCCAGTTCTCGTACATGGGCGGGCCGGTGGCCATCGCCCACAACGGGAACCTGATCAATGCCGCGCTGCTCCGCCGCCGGTATGAGCAGGTCGGGCATATTTTCCAGACGACGAGCGACACTGAAGTCATCATCCATCTGCTCGCTAAGCCGACGCACCAGCACAAGAAGCACCCGCTGGACCACGTGCTCAATCACTTACAAGGCGCCTACTCCCTGCTGCTTCTGTTTCCGGACCGCCTGGTCGCGGTGCGGGATCCGTTGGGGTTCCGTCCCCTGAGCCTGGGACGGCTGGAGTGCGGAGCGATGGTCGTCGCCTCCGAAACCAAAGCCTTTGACATGGTGGACGCGACCCAGGTGCGTGACCTGGACCCCGGCGAAATCGTCACCATTTCCCAGGCCGGCGTGGAGTCCCGCCGGTTCGGGCCGGATATGGGCGGACGCGGGGCGGCCTGCATCTTTGAGCAGATTTACTTCGCCGATCCGTCAAGCACGGTCTTCGGCGACAACGTGCACCTGGTGCGCGTGGCCATGGGTCGCCGGCTGGCCATCGAGTCCCCCGTCGATGCCGATCTGGTGGTACCCATTCCCACCTGCGGTACCTGCGCCGCCACCGGGTACGCCCGGGAGAGCGGCATTCCCTTCGGCAGGGCCTTCACCACCAGCCACTATGCCGGGCGGTCGTTCATCATGCCCAACCAGTCGGACCGCGACATGGCCGTTCGCATGAAGCTCAACGTCATCAAAGACGCGGTCGCCGGGCAGCGGTTGGTAGTGGTCGAGGACTCCGTGGTGCGCGGCACGACAACCCGGGCGAAGATCGGGGCCCTGCGCGAGGCCGGTGCGCGGCAGATTCACCTGCGCGTGGCGAGCCCGCCGATTCGCCATCCCTGCTACTTCGGCATCGACTTTCCCGACCAGCGGGAGTTGATCGCCCACAACCGCAGTGTGGACGACGTCCGCGACTTCCTTCAGGTTGATTCGCTATACTATCTATCACACGAGGGCATGCTGGCGTCGGTGCGGATGGCTCCGGAGAAGTACTGTACCGCGTGCTTCTCCGGCGCGTACCCCATCAACGTCGACGAGCCGGTGGAAAAATACGCCATGGAGCATGCGCAGCTCCGCATGTTCCCCTGACCGGCGCCGGTGGAAGCGGCCGCCTGCGCCCCCCGGCCCGCGGGCTCGGGCAAGAGATGCGGGATGACCCTCCCGGAACATCGCCGGCGGTTGTTGCAGGTGGCCCGGGCGACGGTTCGGCAAATGGTCGCCGGCGGAGCTCCGGCGGCGGCGGAACCCGCGGTCCCGCAGGATCGCCCCCTGGGCGGACTGTTTGTGACGCTCATGGTCCACGGACGGCTTCGGGGATGCGTGGGGACCTTCGCCCCCCCGGAGGATCTGGTCCGCACGGTGCAGTCGGTTACGCGGTCGTCGCTCGCCGACTCGCGGTTCGAGCATTGCCGTTTGCGGGCCGCAGACCTGCCGCACCTGGTGATCGAGATCTCGCTGCTGTCGAGTTCCGAACGCACGGCCGACCCGCTGAGCCTGGTACCCGGGGAACACGGTGTGGTGATCCGTTCAGGAAGCCGGTCCGGCTGCTTCCTGCCCAAGGTAGCGACGGAACGAGGGTGGTCAGCGGAGATGTTCCTTTCGAACTGTTGCACCATGAAAGCCGGGTTGCCCGCGGACGCCTGGCGTCAGCCCGACACGGAGGTCTACCTATTCACGGCAGAAGTCTTTTCGGACGCCGATCGGGACCGGTCCGAGGGGATGGGCTAGGCGAAACGGGGCGGTAGGGGAAACTCCGGAGGCGGATGGACTCGCGGATCGTCGCCGTCGATCACGTGTACCTCGAGGCGTCGCGCGACGCCTTGGACCAACTTACCTGGTTCTATGGAGAGCTGGCACAACTTGACGCGGTTGACGACGTAGCTACAAAGCACCAAGTCTGCTTTCGGTCTGCGCGGTTGGAGTTGCGCGTTCGGCTCGTCGATACCCCGCGCGGGGAATCGGTGGCGTGCCGGGTTACCATCCTGGTGGACTGCCTCGAGGAC
>JACQXM010000032.1 GCA_016208685.1 Planctomycetota bacterium
TGCGACGTGACCGACGCCCACCGCCTCCGCCCGCCATCCGATAGGACACCCCCGGAAATGTAGTGAAGACTTTTGACCACAATCGGCCCGGGCGCCGCCCCCAGGCCCGATTCACTCGCCCAACTGCGCAACCTGGGTTAACGGTGCGACGGGCAGGCCACGCCGTCCGCCCGGACATCCGCGATGCGTGAGACCGGATCACCCGGATGCAACCCGTCGCGCCGTACTCCGACTACCTCGAACTGTCCGCCGCGTCGTTCCCCCCGTAAAGCAGCCAATACGCCACGGGAATGACGAACAGCGTGAACACTGTCGACGCCAGCAGTCCGAAGATGATGGCCCACGCCAGGCCGGAGAAGATAGGGTCCAAGGCGATGGGGGCCGCGGAGAGCAGCGCCGTCGCGGCAGTCAGCAGGATGGGCCTGAGCCGCACTACGCGGCTTTCCATGATGGCATCAAAAAGCGATCGCCCCCGTGCCAGCGAGAGGTGAATGAAATCCACAAGAATGATCGAGTCGCGGGTGACGATCCCGGCGAGTGCGATCATGCCGATCATGCCCGTGGCCGTGAAGAAGATCGGATCCGCAAAGCCGCCCATTTGCCCTCCGCCTAGCGCGTTCAGCAGCCAGAAACCCGGCATGATGCCCAGGATCGTCAGCGGAATCGCCAGCATCACCACCAGCGGCAGTGTGAACGAATGCGTCTGTGCCGTCAGCAATATGTAGATTCCCACCAGCGCCGCGGCGAACGCCAGACCCAGGTCGCGAAACACGTCCAGCGTGATGTTCCACTCCCCCTCCCCGGAGAAATCGACGCGAATCCCGTCGGGAAGCGACCACGGCACACCACCGCCATTGGCCAGGAAGGTACGGTCGGCCGGCGGTCGAACCGGTCCCTCGCCCACCCACCCGCCCGCTGAGGCCGCAGGTCGGCCGGCATCGCCCGCCGGCGCGGCACCGGCCGCCACGCGGTCCGCCTGTATGTCCATCACCGCCTCGGCCGGCGCCCGGCCCACGGTATCCGCAAACACATAGACGACGCGCTGCAGGTTCTTGTGGTAGATGGTCTGGTCAACGGTCGCCTCATCCCAGCGCCCCAACTCCGCCAGTGGCACAAGGGAACCATCGGCGCTCTTCACCTGGATCACGGCGAGCCGATCCTGGCTCGATCGCTGCGCCCGCGGCACGCGAAGCTCGATCCGAAGCGGGTGCCGCTCGCCCTCCAGATGGATCGTCCCCCCTAGCGCGCCATTGAGCGCCATGGCGATGGTCTCGGCGATCTCCGCCACCGAGATGCCGTTCAGCGCCGCCTTCTGCTTGTCGGCCACGAAGATGATCTTGTGCTGATCCGCGTCCACCGAATCGTCAACATCGACGACCGCCGGTTCCATCGTCGCCCTGCGGCGAACGGTGCCCGCCGCCGCGATGAGATTCTCGTACGAATGATCCGGCCGGCCGTAGAGTTCGGCGACCAGCGTGGCGATGACCGGCGGACCCGGGGGCGTCTCCACGATCTTGAGATTCACACCGTCCCGCCGCGCGAGGGCCGTGAGTGCATCGCGCAACCGCAGCACCAGCGCATGGCTCTGCTGAGAGCGGTTCTTCTTCGCCGCCAGATTCACCTGGATTTCCGCCTGGTGGGGGCTGTGCCGCAGGTAGTAATGTCGGACCAGTCCGTTGAAGTCCATGGGCGACGGCGTGCCGACGTAGGAGGTAAAGCAGGTGACTTCCGGAACGCCCGCCAGGTACTGCTCGAACTTCTGCACCGCAGCCGCCGTCCGCTCCAGCGTCGTGCCCTCGTCCAGGTCGAGCACGAGCAGGAATTCGTTCTTGTTGTCGAAGGGGAGCATCTTGAGCGGCACGTGCCGCGTCGCTGCGAGTGCCACCGCCCCGAGCGTCAGCAGCGCGATGACCGCCAGGAACGTCCACGCCGTGCGCCGCGAACGCAGCAGTGGAGCCATCAGCGGGAAAAACAGGCGGTAGAGCCGCGAGGCCTTGACGGCATCCAGGTCCGGCTCGTGGTGCCCCGACGACGCGTCGGTGCCGCCCCCGGCGCCGCGCGTGAATCCGCGCCGCAAGGCGCGGTAGGAGAGCCACGGGGTAATGGTGAACGCCACGACCATGGACATGAACATCGCCACCGGGACATTGAGCGCCATGGGTCGCATGTACGGACCCATCATGCCGGTGATGAAGAACAGCGGCAGAAACGAGACGATCACCGCCAGGGTCGCCGTGATCAGGGGCGGGCGGATTTCCGCCACCGCCTCCAGCACGATCTCCGGCGTCGCCTGCCGCCGCAGCGCGAAATGCCGCGAGATGTTCTCAACATCCACGATGGGGTCGTCCACCAGCAATCCCAACGAGAGAATCAGGGCGAAGAGCGTCACGCGGTTGATGGTGAAACCCAACGCGAGATTCACGGTAAGCGTCAGCCCGAAGACCACGGGAACCGCGACGGCGACAATCAGCGACTCACGCCACCCCAACCCCAGCGTCAGCAGCGCAATCACGATGACCACGGCCACGATGAGCGTCTCGACCAGCTCGTTGACCTTCTCGTCGGCGGTCAATCCATAATTGCGGGTGAGCACCACCTCGATGTCATCGGGAACTACCTCGCGCTTGAGCTGTTCGGCGGCGGCGAGGACGTTGCACGCCACGGTGACGGCGTTCGTCCCCTTTTTCTTTGCCAGGGCGATGGTCACGGCCGGTTGTGAGGTCCCGTCGGCCGCATCGGCGACGCCGGTACGCAAGGCACGCCCGCCGATCGTCGCGCCGGGGAACCCCGCCCGCTCGTCGAACCCTCGTGCCGGACCCCAGCCGTGTCGCACGTAGTCCGTTGGTTCCGCCGCTCCATCCCGCACCGTCGCTACATCCTTGAGGAACACCGGGCGGTCGCCGACCACGCCGACCACCAGATCACGAATCTCCTCGGCGCCCCTGAACGCCCGCCCCACTTCGACGCTCGTGACCTCATCAGCGCCGGTGAACTCCCCGACCGTCCGGGTCACGTTCGCCGCCTGTAGCCGCCGCTGTACGTCCAGCGGCGCGATGCGATACGCCTGCATCAGCCCCGGATCGAGGTACACGTGCATGACCCGCGGCTGGCCGCCCAGCACATAGGCGCGTGAGACGTCCTTCACCGCCGCCAGCCGGTCCACCATTTCCTCCGCGACCCGCCGCAGGGCGAAAGTGTCCCCGCCGGCCCCGGTGAGCGTCAGGCTCACGATGGGCACATCGTCGATCTCCACCGGCTTGACCACCCACCCGGCCACCCCCGGAGGCACGATGTCGATGTGCTCGTCGATCCGCTTGTAGAGCTTCACCAGGCTGCGCTCGCGATCCTCGCCCACGTAATAGCGCACGGTGATCACCGCTTGTCCCTCGCGGGACATGGAGTAGACGTACTCCACGCCGTCGATCTGATAGAGGAGTTTCTCCAGAGGCGTGGCGACGAGTTGTTCAACTTCCGCAGCGGAGCGCCCAGGGAAGCTCACGTGAACGTCGGCGAGCGGCACGACGATTTGCGGGTCCTCCTCCCGCGGTGTGACCATCAGCGCCGCGATCCCCACCGCCGCCGAGAACACCATGAGTACCGGCGAGAGATGTGACCGTAGGAATAGCCGAACGATGGCGTTGGTGAAGCCGCCGTGCGCCGCCGCATCGCCGCCCCGCGGTTCAGACGTGCTCATGGCGCGGCCGCGTCCCCTTCCGCGGGCAGTACGACGCGCTCCCCCACGCGCAGGCCGGACAGCACTTCCCGGTCAACTCCGAATGCCGCACCCGGCTGAATCACACGCCGCTGCACCGCGTCCGTTCCCACATCGACGACAACGTCCACCACGTCCAACTGCCCGATGCGACGGATCGCGGCCTCGGGGATCACCAGTACGTCACGGTCGTCAAGGGGAACGTACAACCTGCCGAACATGCCGCTGTAGATGCCCGGCGGACACGGACCGGTAACCTTAACCGTGAAACTGCGCGAGGCGGACTCCGCCTCCGGCACGATTTCGCTCACCTGGCCCTGGCAGCGCTTGGCCAGAGCGTCGATCTCGACATCGATGTTTTGTCCCACGGAAAGCCGCCGCGTGAGTGACTCGCGAACCGATGCCACCAATTGCATGCGCGTGGGATCGAAGAGGGTCACCAGCACCTGTCCCGGCGCAACGGTATCCCCCACTTCCACGCGTTTGTCGATTACCAGACCGGAAAGCGGCGCCGCCACCGTCGCATACGCAAGGACGGTGCGAGCCTCCTCCAAGCTCTGGTGCGTCCGCGCGACGTCCGCCTCCGCAGACTTCAGCGTCGCCGTGGCGCGGTCCACTTCGATGGGCGGAGCGGCCTGTTGCGCGCGAAGCTCCCGCAGGCGGTCGAGTTCCACGCGGGCGTGATCGCGGGCGATCCGCGCGGCCGCGGCCGCGGCATCCGCCTGTTCCATGCGTGCGCGAAGGTCGGCGGCATCGAGTTCGACCAGGACGTCGCCTTGCCCCACGCGCTGTCCGGCCGTTACGCGCACCGTGAGCACCCGCGCCAGCAGCTTGGATGCCACGGCCGTCTCATGTACCGCGCGCACCGTACCCACCGCCGTTTCCACCTGCGGAACGCGGCGCAGCCGCACCTCGACAACCGTGCGGTCTCCCGGCGACCCGGCGGCAGTACTGCGGCCCGGCGCCGGTGCCGCCCCGGTAATCTTGGTGTGAAAAGCACCCGCCAGCCACAGCATCAGCAGCGCCACCAGCGCCAGAAGCCCGGCGGGAAGCAGTACGTAGCGCCCGAGTTTGGACGCCGCCCCCGGCGCGGCGGCATGGCCCGATGGAGGTTGATGCTTCGGTTTCGACAAACGCCATCTCCGTGTGCCGCGCGGTCACACCGCCTCGCTTGCCGGCGGATTCTACGGCGGCACGGTGGCCGGTGGGCAACGGGCCTAAGGAACGGATCACCCGCGCCGGCGCGGTTTTGCCGGCACCGCACGACGGGCACTCTCGCGCGCCGCCAGGATCAGGTCCACCGCCGCATCCACTGAGAATCTGTCCATGTTCAGCACCAGATCGTATTGCAGCGGATCCTCGATGGCGACGCGGAAGTGGGTTTGCACGAACAAGGCGCGGTCGTGCTCCAGCCGGGCCATCGCCTCGCGCGCCTGCGCCTCGGTGAGCTGGTGCCGCGCCGCGAAAGCACGAAGCCGCGTCTCCAGTGCCGCGACCACGCGGACCCGCAACCCCAGATGCCGCGGGAGGATCCACCCCACGGCCCGCCCCAGGAACACCGCGTGTCCCTGGCGCGCCAGCGAGATGACCGTCCGCGTGAGTCTGTGGAAGTAGTCGTTTCGCACGAAGGTGGGGTCGGTGAAGGAACGCAGCGCCTCCTCAAACCACCCCAGATCGCGCTCATCCATGGAGGCGTAGAGCTGCTCACGCGTGGCGTCGTCGTCGGCCATGAGCCGCAGAAGTTCCTTGTCAAACACCGCCCAACCCAGGCGTTCGCCAAGCCGCGTGGCGATCTCCTGCCCGCCCGCCCCCGCCAGTCGCGAGATGCAGATGAAATCCTCCACGTCCGGACGCGACGCCTGCGCCTGCGCCAGGCGCTGTGCCCGGGCGATCTCCCAGTTGCGCATTTGCCGCTCGACCGCCTTGGCACTTGCCCCGCCGCCGGATCCCGTTGGGTTGGTCATGGCCCGCACTCCAGCCGATGTTCGCCGGTCGCCGCCCTTCACGGCATCGTGTCAGAGCGCTGCCGGATGGCTCACGCGAAGCTGTGCAGCGCCCGCAGGTAATTGGCGCGTTCGAACGCCGCCGGATCGCTGCAACAGCAGTGGTTCATGCTGCCTTGCATCTGATGCACGCCCTCGTACTCATGGTCGTGCATCCAGGTTCGCATACCCTCCAAGATGCGGGTCACCGCCGCGGGCCCTTCGCGGAAGAGCACGGCGCAGAGCATCACCGCGTCGGCGCCCACCATAACCAGCTTCAGAACGTCCTCTGGGGCGTAAATGCCGGTGGTGGCCGCCAGGCTCGCGTCCACGAGGGGGTCGAGGATGGCGATCCAGCGCAGGGGAAGTCGCATCTCATGCGAAGCACTGGGCACCAGGTCGGCGACCACCTGAAGCTGTTCCAGGTCAATGTCGGGCTGGTAGAAGCGATTGAACAGGATCAGTCCGTCGACGCCGCGCCTGTCCACCTCCCGGGCGAAATGTGCCAGGGAACTGAAGTAGGGCGCCAGCTTGAGCGCCACGGGGATGCTTACCGTCGCCTTGACGGCGCTGAGGATGTCGATGTAGCGCCGCTCCAGGTCGGCGCCGCTCTGCTGCGGGTCGGTCGCTACCACGTAGATGTTGAGTTCCAGCGCGTCCGCCCCCGCCTGCTCGATCAGTTTCGCGTAGTCGATCCAACCGCCCAGCGTGCTGCCGTTCAGACTGCCGATCACCGGCACCTCCACGGCGGCCTTCAGTGTCGCAATCAGGTTGGCATATTCCTGCGGCCGGCCGGGCGTGTAGTTCAGCCCCGGGGCGTACGAAAGCGCCTCGGCGTAGCTGTGCGCGCCAAGCTGTTCGAAGTGATTATGCGCGCTGAGTTCGTGTTCGATCTCCTCCTGGAACAGCGAGGAAGGAACCAACGCCGCAATGCCGGCGTCCTCCAGGCGCCGCGCCTGATCCAGATCGCGGCACAGGGGCGACGCCCCCGCGATCAACGGGTTCTTGAGCCGCAGGCCGAGATAGTTCGTCGTCAGGTCGGGGATCGTTCGCATCACACACCTCGAGGGTTCCATCCCAGGTACTCCCGAATACCGCGCCGGCCTTCTCTCCCGCACCGGAAGCGGCGCCGACTCAGCCCGGGGGCGTCTGGCCCGCACGACGGGCGTATTCACTGTACCTGCGTACGGCGGTCTGCTGCGCATCGAGGAGCAACCGCCGGGCGCGCTCGGGCTCCGATTTGAGGAGCATCTGAAAACGGTTCTCGCTCTCCGCGTACTTCTCCAGGGGGACCTTGGGCGCGTGCGAGTCGAGCTCCAGGGGGTTCTCCCCCCGCGCCGCACGTCGCGGATCGTAGCGGTAGAGCATCCAGTGGCCGCAATCCACCGCCAGCTTCTGCTGGTTGAGCCCCAGGCGCATGTTGATGCCGTGCGCGATGCAGTGGCTGTACGCGATGATGAGCGAGGGACCGGGGAAACTCTCGGCCTCGGCGAACGCCTGCACCGTGTGGTTGTCGTTGGCGCCCATCGCCACGCTGGCGACGTACACGTTCCCATACGCCATCGCCATGAGCCCCAGGTCTTTCTTGTCCGCGGGCTTCCCGCCGGCCGCGAACTTGGCCACCGCGCCGCGCGGGGTGGCCTTGGACATCTGCCCACCGGTGTTGGAGTACACTTCCGTGTCCAGCACCAGCACGTTCACGTCGTGCCCCGACGCCAACACGTGGTCCAGCCCGCCGTAACCGATGTCGTACGCCCAGCCGTCCCCCCCTACGATCCACACGCTGCGCCGTACCAGGCTGTCGGCAACGCTCAAGAGGTTCCGCGCCTCCAGGGTCTCGGCATCCGCCAGCGCGGCCTTAAGCTGCTCCACGCGCGCGCGCTGCGCCGCGATGCCGGCCTCGTCCGACTGGTCGGCCCCCAGGATCGCCGCCACCAGCTCCGCGTTCAGCGTGCCGCGCAGCCTGTCGAGCAGGTGGGCGGCGAACTCCTGTTGCTTGTCGATCGCCAGCCGGAATCCCAGTCCGAACTCCGCGGCGTCTTCGAACAGTGAATTGGACCACGTCGGCCCGCGTCCCGCGGCGTTCTGCGCCCAGGGGGTCGTAGGAAGGTTGCCCCCGTAAATGGAAGAACATCCGGTGGCATTGGCGATCACGGCGCGGTCGCCGAACAACTGGCTCATGAGTTTCAGATACGGCGTCTCGCCGCAACCGGCGCAGGCACCGGAGTACTCGAACAGCGGCAACAGGAATTGCGACCCTTTGACCGAGCCCAGCTTCAGCGCCGCGCGGTCAAAATCGGGGATATCAAGGAAGAAACGGTAGTTCTCCTGCTCCGCGGGACGCAGTGGCGGCTGCGGCGCCATGTTGATCGCCTTCAGCGCCGTCTGCCGCTTGTTCTTTGCCGGGCAGAACTCCACGCACAGGCCGCAACCGGTGCAGTCCTCCGGTGCCACCTGCAACGTGTAGCGCAGCCCCTTGAATTCCCCACCGCGTGCCTCCACGGATTTGTACGTCGGCGGGGCACCAGCCAGATGCTCCGGCGGATACACTTTGGGCCGGATCGCGGCGTGCGGGCACACCAGGGCACACTTGTTGCACTGGATGCACACGTCGCCGTCCCACACGGGGATCTCCAGGGCAATGTTGCGCTTCTCCCATCGCGCGGTGGCAGTGGGGAACGTGCCGTCCACCGGCATGGCGCTGACCGGCAGGCCGTCGCCGCGCCCCGCGATGATCTCGCCGAGAACGTCGCGCACCATGGCCGGCGCCTCCGCAGGAACCACCGGCGGACGGACCCGGCCGTTGCCCGCCGATGACGGCAGCGGTACCTCGAACAGATTCTCCAGGGTGCGGTCCACCGCGGCACAGTTTTTCGCCACCACGGCCTCGCCCTTGGAACCGTACGTTTTGCGAATGGCATCTTTGATGCGTGCCACGGCCTCCTCCCGGGGCAGCAGCCCGGAGATGGCAAAGAAGCACGTTTGCATGATGGAATTGATCCGCCCGCCCAGGCCCGAGTCCCGCGCCACTTTGTAGGCGTCGATCACGTAGAATCTCAGACGCTTGTTGAGGAGCTCGCGCCGCACCTCGCGCGGCAGCGTACCCCACACGTCGCCGGCACTCGCCTGGGTGTTCAGCAGGAAGGTGCCGCCGGGAGCGGCCTGCTCCAGCATCTCGATGCGGTCGATGAAGGTCTGCTGGTGGCAGGCGACGAAGTTGGCCCGGCGTATCAGATACGTCGACCGGATGGGCCGCTTGCTGAAACGCAGGTGCGAGATGGTCACCGACCCCGACTTCTTGGAGTCGTAAACGAAATACCCCTGGGCGAACTGTTCCGTCTCCTCGCCGATGATCTTCACCGTGTTCTTGTTGGCGCCCACGGTGCCGTCCGCGCCCAGACCGAAGAAGAGCCCGCGGAACACATCGTCCGCCTCGATATCCAGGGCCGGATCATAAGCCACCGAAGTGTGCGTCACGTCATCCTCGATCCCCACCGTGAAGTGGTTTCCGGGATCGGGCTTCTTCATCTCATCAAACACGCCCTTGGCCATCGCCGGCGTGAACTCCTTGGACGACAGCCCGTAGCGCCCGCCGATCACGCGCGGCAACACGGTAAACCCCCGGCCGGCAACCTGCTGCTCCAGCAACGAGGTGAGCACGTCCTGATAGAGCGGCTCGCCCGACGCGCCGGGCTCCTTGGTACGGTCCAGCACCGCGACCACCTTGGCGGATTTGGGCAGCGCGGCGACGAAGGCCGCGGCGTCGAAGGGGCGGTAGAGGCGCACCCGCAGCAGCCCCACGCGCTCGCCGGCCTTCATCAGGTGCTCCACCGTCTCGTGAACCGTCTCAGCGCCCGAACCCATCATCACGATCACGCGCTGGGCGTCGGGGCTTCCGAAGTAATCAAAAAGCCGGTAGCGCCGCCCGGTGAGTTCGCCGAAGCGGTCCATCGTCCGCTGCACGATCTGCGGACAGGCGAGGTAGAAACGGTTCACGGCTTCCCGCGCCTGAAAGAACACGTCGGGGTTTTGCGCCGATCCGCGAAGCACCGGACGGTCGGGGTTGAGAGCCCGCGCGCGATGCTCGCGCACCAGGCGCTCGTCGATCATCGCCAGGATGTGCTCGTCCGCGACCTGGTCGATTTTCATCACTTCGTGCGACGTCCGGAAGCCGTCAAAGAAGTGGAGGAACGGTACGCGCGACTCCAGGGATGCGGCGTGCGCCACCAACGCCAGGTCCATCACCTCCTGCACGCTCCCGGAAGCCAGCATGGCGAATCCCGTGGTGCGTGCCGCCATCACGTCGCCCTGGTCGCCGAAAATCGACAGGGCATGCGTGGCGACGGTTCGCGCCGACACGTGGAAGACCGTCGCGGTCAGCTCTCCGGCAATCTTGAACATGTTGGGCAGCATGAGCAGCAGGCCCTGCGACGCCGTGAAGGTGGCGGCCAGCGCGCCGGTTTGCAGGGCGCCGTGGATCGTGGCGGCAGCGCCGGCCTCGCTTTGCATCTCCGTCACGCTCGGCACCGTCCCCCACAGGTTCGGGAGTTGCTCCGACGCCCACTGATCCGCCCACTCCCCCATTGGCGAACTGGGAGTGATGGGGTAGATGGCGATAACGTCACTGAGACGGTAGGCGATATGGGCGGCGGCTTCGTTGCCGTCCAAGAGGACCTTCCGGACCATGAGGAGACTCCTTCCGGGGAAACCCGTGGCAAACCGTGTTCCAGACCCCGGCCTGGGCAGCGTGGGGAAGCCCGAAAACGCCCCCCAGGGCCCGGGGAACGCCGGTGGCGAGGGGCGGAAGGCTAGAGGATCCCCAGCTTCTCCAGGCGGTATCGGAATGCGTCCCGGCTGAGTCCGAGGAGCTTGGCGGCGTGCGTCTGATTGTTGCTGGTCCGCGCCAGGGCCTGACGCACCAGATTCGCTTCCAACTGATGCAAGTCGATGCCCTCGGCCGGAAGCGTGAACTCCGAGGTGGCTGATGACTCCTTGGACTCCAGGCGTCCCAGGACGATATCGTCGGCCGTAACGGTGTCTCCCTTGCAGAGGAGGACGGCACGTTCGATCACGTTGCGCAGCTCGCGGACGTTGCCCGGCCAGGGGTAGGCGCCGAGCTTCTCGTACGCCGCGTCCTCGATGCGGGTGATGGGCTTGCGGAATTCGGTGGAGAGCCGGGCCACGAAGTGACGCGCCAGAAGCCGGACGTCGTCACCGCGGTCGCGCAGCGGGGGCAGATAAATGGGAATCACATTCAGGCGGAACATCAGGTCGCTGCGGAACTTCCCTTCGGCGATGGCCTTGTCGATGTCGCGGTTGGTGGCCGCGATGACGCGCACGTCCACCGAAAGCTCGGACGTCCCGCCCACGCGGCGGAAAGTACGCTCCTCGAGGAAGCGCAGCAGCTTGGCCTGGAGGTTGGGCGGCATGTCGCCGACTTCGTCAAGAAAGATGGTCCCGCCGTCGGAGAGCTCGAACAGACCCTTCTTGGTGGTCTTGGCGTCCGTGAACGCGCCCTTCTCATGCCCGAAGAGCTCGCTTTCCAGCAGGGATTCCGAGAGCGCCGTGCAGGTGATGTTCATGAAAGGCCGCGGGGCGCGCTCCGAGTTGTAGTGGATGACACGAGCCACGAGGTCCTTGCCGGTGCCTGAATCGCCGCGCAGGAAGACCGTCGAAGCGCCGCTGGAGGCGACGCGCTTGATCACGTCGAAGAGCTCGAGCATCTTCGGGTGTTCGCCGATGATGCGATCCACGCCGTATTCGTGCTGCAGGTGTTTGCGCAGCTCGCGGACCTCGCGGCGGAGCTTGGTCGTCTCCAGTGCCTTGTCCGCGGTGCGCAGCAGCTCGTCCATGTCGAAGGGCTTGGTGACATAGTCGTAGGCGCCCAGCTTGATGGCATCCACGGCGTTCTCGATGCTGGAGAACGCGGTCATCATGGTGACCACCACGTCGCTGTCGGTTTCGCGGACATTGCGCAGAATGTCCAGCCCGGTCATGTCCGGCAGCTTGTAATCAAGCATGATCAGGTCATAGGTTTCCCCGTCGAAGGCCTGAAGGGCTTTGGTCCCGTTCTCGAACTCGCGCACCTCGTACCCCCGCGCCTCGAACTTCTGGCGCAGGGACCAGCGGATCAGCTTTTCGTCCTCGATGATCAGCACCCGTATGGTCATCATTTGGCTCCCGGCGCCGCCGCGGCCGCGCGATGCGGAAACTCCACGAACACGGTGGTACCCCGCCCGACGGCGCTCTCCAGGGTAATCCTGCCGCCGTGGGCTTCCACGATCCTGCGACAGATGGAGAGCCCCAGGCCGGTGCCCTTGGCTTTGGTGGTAAAGAAGGGTTCAAACGCCCGCCGCTTGACCTCCGGCGTCATGCCCCGGCCGCGATCCCGAACCACCAGCACCACGCGGTCGTCGTCATGCGAAACCGCGACGTTGATCGTGCCGCCGGGCGGCGAGGCATGCGCCGCGTTGATGAGCAGGTTGATCAGCACCTGCTCAATCTGAGCGTCGTCCGCATGAATGCGCGCCTCCGGAGCTCCAAGCTCGGTGCGCACCTCGAGCTCGTGCAGCGCGGGCTCCTCGCCCAGAATCATCAGCACGCGCCGCACCGTCTCGCCCAGGTGAAAGTCCGTCGCCCGCGGCGGCGCCGGACGAGCGTAAAACAACAAGTCCTTCACCGTGGCGTCGAGGCGGTGAATCTGTGCTAGTATCTCCCCGATGATGGGATGATGGGGGTCGTTGGGACCCAGGTCATCACGGATGATCTGGATCGCCCCACTGATGCCCGCCAGCGGGTTCTTGATCTCATGCGCCAGGGTGGCCGCAAGCTGCCCGATCTGTGCCAGGTGCTCCGCGCGGGTCAGGCGCTCCTCCACCGCGTTGCGCTCCAGGTTGCGGATGTGATCGGAGTAGCTCTCCTTGTAGCTCTCCAGCATCACCGCGAGATCGATGGTCAGCAGCCGGTGGACGGATGCGATCATTCGCTCCGGCTCCGGGACCCCGGCTTCGCGGATCGCGCGCGAGATTTCCTGCCGGAGGATCTCGATCCCCAGGCACATATAGCGCTGCGGCAGGCCCACGCGCACATGGGTGGTGCCGATGCGCAACAGCTTGGCGTAGTACGTGAGGTCGTAGTTCCCCGCGAACATCTCGCGGATGTAGGCCGCCAAAACCACACGCTGCCGTGCGATCTGCTCCTCGCCGCCCGTGAACACGGCGCGGGCACTCGGATGCCGGAACAGCTCCTCGTAGAAGCGATCAGCGATCTGTGGCATTCGCGGCACGACCGTGGGCGCCAGGGCTTCCAGGGCCGACGCGTCCGCCTCGCTGAACCCGACGTACTGCTTTATTTCCTCGAACAGTGCCTCATCCACGGCCCGATTATAGGGGGTGTAACACCAAGGTAACACCGACCGTTGCGGATCGCCCGCCGCGAAGGTGCGGGGGGCGTCCCCGGGTACGACGCTACCCGCGTGGCCCGAACCCGTACGAATCGGGACCGAGGAGGAACGAGCACTAGCGGGCTTGCCCGGGGTGCCTGGTGCAGACGGCGTCTTGTTGTGCGTGTGCATACTTGCGCCCCGACCTGCGTTATCGCGTCGGTGTTGATGCAGGTGCAGTGCAAACGCCGTGCCAGGGCGGATCAGCGTTCCGCGCCACGCGCTCGACAGGCTGAGCCGCCGGAGGCGCGGCAGATCACAACACAATGGGCACAGATGCCGCAGGAGATGGTCCAGCCGACGCGGGTTGCGCATGCGGCGGCTCCCCCTTTCCCCTGCGGCGATGCGGGCCGAACTCCGCTTCGGAAACGCGGGACCGCGCGATGCCGAGTTATCGCCGCAGGGTCGCGAGACGAACCACGATTTACCCGGCCGGACGGGCGCTTTGTGTGAGCATGGCACGCGGCGTGCTACGGATGTGGCAGGAGGCTGGTATGGCATCGGCGGAACCAGGGAGATACACGCCCGACGACCCGCTGGCGGGCGATTGCGCGGCGGATTCCGGCCGCCGTCTGCTAATCGTGGAGCCGGAACCTCTGCTGCGCTGGTCTCTGGTTACCTATTTGCGTCGCTGGTTCGAAGTCTTCGCGGTCGACTCGGACGCCGCGGCGCAGCGAGTGTTGGACGAACAATCCGTGGACGCCGTGGTGGTATCGGACCAGTTGTCCGACAAAGATGTCGAAGAAATAGAGGCACACGCCCGCTCGCGTAACACGGGCACACGGGTGGTCCGCACGGTGATCTCGCGCCGAGAGGGCGTGACCCCGTGGATCGAGAAGCCGTTCGATCTGGCGGAGCTCGCGGTGCTGCTCGGCATTCCCGCCCGGCACTGACGCTTCGCGGCGAGGAAGGACCCTGCAACGAGGCCCCCTATGTTCCTGGCGGACTACATGACAGCGAACCCGGCGACCATCCTCGAGGATGCCCCGCTGGCCACGGCACAATCGGTGATGCAGCGGCACAGCGTGCGCCACCTGCCGGTGCTGGATGCGGCTCGCCGGCTGGTGGGGATCATCAGCGATCGCGACGTCCGGCTGGCCGTCGGGTTCGATCGCCACCTGACGGAGAAGCTCCTGGTCGCCGACGTGATGACCGCCGACCCGCTGACGGTCGGCGCCGATGCCACGCTCGACGAAGCGCTGGCCATTCTCTGCACTCGCAAAATCGGTGCCCTCCCGGTGATGCGCGGTTCGGCGCTCCTCGGCATTCTCACGCGCAGCGACGTGCTCCGGGCGTTTCACAAGGTGCTGGGTATGGACGTTCCCGGGCGCAGGCTGGAGGTCGCGCTGCCCAACGGAAGCGACGACCTGGCCCGGGCTTTCGGGTCGCTCGCACCCGCGGATGGAGCCGTGCTCAGCGCAGTGGTGGCGCGCACGCGGCGCGACGGCGCCGAGCCCGTACTCTACCTCCGCGTGGCGGACGGCGCCGCGCAGGACGTCCAGCGACGCCTGCATCATGCCGCGGTGATCCTGCTTAAGCCGGAAGCCGAGTAGCGCGCCGGTCGGTGGCGGCTTGCGGGTGGCGAGGGGTCGCGGGAGCCGGCGAGCGGGATGGTACGCGCCCGTGGCCAGCGGCGCACGCGAGCCTGAAAAGGGAGCACCATGCCGTCTGGACTTCGAGAGATGCCCGCCGCCGTCCTGGAGACCGAACCGCTAAGGTTCGACGATGGTGGTGGAACCAGGGTTGCGGTTTTCCCGCCGTTTGCCACCGATGTCGTCGCCGTAGGCGGCGAACTTAAAAACACGGTTTGCCTGGGGCTGGGTGACGCGGGCTGGCTCAGCCACGTGCACGGCGATCTCACCGACGCAGCGAGGTACCGCGCCTTCCTGCGGACCGCCGGACAGGCAACCAACCTGCGTAACGACGCGCCGCCGCTCATCGCGCACGACCTGCACCCACAGTACCTGTCGACCCTTTACGCCCGGAGGCGCTCCCCCCGCTGTGTCCCCGTGCAGCATCACCACGCGCATGCCGTCGCCTGCGCCGTGGATGCGGATTTCCCGCTCCCGGTGGTCGCCATCGTCTGCGACGGCACGGGCTACGGACTGGACGGTGCCGTGTGGGGCGGCGAAGTGCTCGTGTGCCACGCCCGAGGCTTCGAGCGCGCGGCGCACCTGCGGTACTTCGCGCTTCCCGGCGGCGACGCGGCGGCCAAGGACACCTGGCGGCCGGCCTTGGGGCTGCTTGCGGAACTGCTTACACCAGGGGAAGGCCTCCACAGCGTTGACGCGCTTCGTCGCGTAGGGGCGCAACCGCTGCGGCTCGCAATCCGACAGATGGAAGCGCGATTGAACGCCCCACGATGTTCCAGCCTGGGACGGCTATTCGACGGCGTCGCGTTCCTTGCCGGCGGAGTGGCACGGAACGAGTCCGAGGGCCAAGCTGCGATCGCCCTGGAGAAGGCTGCCGGCGACGACGCGGCACCCGCATACCCCTGGCGGATACGGGAATCGGAAGCGCCTCTCGTGATCGATTGGACACCGATGGTCCGAGAGATCGTGAGCGATACCCGTCGCGGTGCGGAACTTCACGCGATCGCTGCGCGATTTCACACATCGGTAATCGAGATGCTGGCACGGGCGGCGGAACTGGTCGTGCAACGCACAGGTTATCGCCGCATCGTCCTTTCCGGAGGGTGCTTCCACAACGTGCGGCTGCGCGGCGGGCTTCTGGCGACGCTGCGCTCCCGTGGTATGGCAGTTGCAGCCCATCAGCGGGTGTCAACCGGCGACGCGGGGTTGGCCCTCGGGCAAGCAGTGATTGCCGCTGCGATCACGGCCGGCGCGGAGTAGCCCCGCCGGTTCAGGATCGGCACTCGCGCGGCGGTCGTGTGAATCTCGGAGTGACGCCATGTGTCTGGCCGTTCCGGGCCAAGTCGTGGAGCGCTGGGCGGATCGCGCGGTAGTGGACTTTCAGGGCAACCGCGCCGAGGTTTCCCTGCAACTGACCCCGGAAGCGATGGAGCGTGACTGGGTGCTGGTGCACGCGGGATTCGCCATAACGCGGATCGAGGAACGCGACGCCCTGGAAACATGGGCTTACCTCCGCCAGATTCCAGCGGCGGAAGTTGACGACGCGGCCGGTATGCCGGCGACGGACGAGGTCCCTCATGACGCGAAACGCTAGTCCGGCCGCCAAGGCAGGCACCCAGCGCCGCGGCGCGGAGATGGCGCCCGTGGCCTCCGGCGCCGTCTCGCCCGCTTTCGCCGCCGAGCTCGCCGGCGTTCACGACCTGGCGGCCCGCATCGGCCGGCAGATTCAGTTGATGGAAGTGTGTGGAACGCACACCGTCTCCATTTTCCGCAGCGGATTGCGCTCCCTGCTGCCGCCCAACGTGCGGCTCGTCAGTGGGCCGGGATGTCCGGTATGCGTCACGGCGCAGCGGCACATCGACGCCGCCATCCGCCTCGGCACCATTCCCGATACGCTGATTGCCACCTACGGCGACATGGTCCGCGTTCCCGGCGCGATGGGCAGTCTTCAGGAGCAACGCGGACGCGGCGCCGACGTTCGTGTGGTTACCTCAGCGCGCGCCGCGCTGCACCTGGCCGGACTCTTCCCTGACCGGCATGTGGTGTTCCTCGGCGTGGGATTCGAAACCACAGCGCCGGCGACGGCGGCCGTCGTGCTCGAGGCGCGGCGCCTGGGGATCGGGAACTTCACCGTTCTTGCGGCGCACAAACTGGTCGTTCCCGCCATGCTCGCCTTGCTGGCCGGCGGGCGAGTCCGGCTCGACGGGTTCCTCTGCCCCGGGCACGTGAGCATCATCACCGGAGCCGACGCCTACCGGCCCGTCGTGGAGCGGTTCCGCATGCCGTGCGTCGTCGCCGGTTTCGAGCCGCTCGGAATTCTGCGCGCTTTGTCGGCGCTGTTGCGGCAAGTGCAGGCCGGCGCCGCCCGCCTGGAGAACGAGTACTCCGTGGCCGTGTCGGCATCTGGCAACCAGGTCGCCCGGCGGCTGATCGAAGAGGTGTTCGAGACCGCCGCGGCGCCGTGGCGGGCACTGGGAGAGATTCCCGAGAGCGGTTTGCGCTTTCGCCCCGCTTTCCGCAGCTTTGACGCGCTGGAGAGGTTCGGCATCGTACTCGGCGAGGACGAGGATCATGCCGGCTGCCGCTGTGGAGAGGTGATCTGCGGCACGGTGCTCCCGACCGAATGCCGGTTGTTCGGATCCGTCTGCACTCCGCTCCGCCCCCTGGGGCCCTGCATGGTCAGCAGCGAGGGAACATGCAGCGCCTGGTACAAGTACGGGACGCCGCCCGCGGCTCGCGCCCCGGCGCTGGAGGCGGTGTGATGCATACCGTCATGACCTCCCGTACCCACAGCGACGGGCGAATCACTCTGGCCCACGGCGGCGGCGGGGAGCTGATGGGGCACCTCATCCAAGAGCACATCCTCTCGGCGCTGGGGAACCCAGCGTTGGACGTGCTGACCGACGGCGCGGTGTTGCGCAGCGGCACGTCGCGGATCGTGCTGACCACCGATTCCTTCGTCGTCCAGCCCCTCGAGTTCCCTGGTGGCGACATCGGCCGACTGGCGGTGTGTGGCACGGTGAACGACCTGGCCGTCATGGGTGGGCGGCCGCTCGCCCTGAGCCTCGGCCTGATCATCGAAGAGGGACTCGAAATCGACCGCCTCGATCGAATGCTGCGTTCCATCGCCGGCGCGGCAAGCGAGGCAGGTGTCGCGGTGGTAACGGGCGATACGAAGGTCATCGAGCGTTCCACCGGCGGCGGACTCATGTTGAACACCGCGGGCGTCGCGGCGCTTGACGACGGCGTGCACCTCGGGTTCGACCGTGTGCGCGCCGGCGACGTGGTGCTCATCAACGGCCCCATCGGCGATCACGGCATGGCCGTCATGTCCGTGCGCCACGGACTGGAATTCGAAACGGAGATCGTCTCCGATGCCGCCCCCCTCAACGGGCTTATCCAGTCGGTCCTCCTCGCCGGTATCGACGTGCACTTCATGCGCGATGCCACGCGGGGCGGCCTGGCCGGCGTGCTCGCCGATGTGTCCGAACGGACGGGGATGAGTATGGAGGTTCACGAATCCCGGATCCCCTTCCGTCGCGCGACGCGTGCTGCGGCAGAGATGCTGGGGTTCGACCTTCTCTCCGTGGCCAACGAAGGCAAGGTGGTATTGGTCGTGGGCGCGGACGACGCCGGTCGCTGCCTGTCGGTGCTCCGGCAGCACGCACTGGGACGCCAGGCGGCCGCCATCGGGACCCTGGCGGCCGGTACCGTACCCATGGTGGAATTGGTAACGACAACAGGCGGGCGGCGGGTTGTCCAACGCCCTTATGGAGAGGAACTGCCGCGCATCTGCTGAACCACAGGACGCGATAGCGCAATGCAGGCCGGGCACGGCAACGCCCGACGGCGCGGCGGCGGTGTCCCGGCGCGGCCGTGGCGATGGAGGACGCCGCCCCGCTTCGAGCGCCGTTGGTTTGCCAGCACCGCGCGTACGGTTCCATGAAGCGTCCGCCGGCGGGAGGAGTCTATATTATGCCCGGAGAACACATACTGGTCATCGACGACGACCCTGACATGCGCGAGGCCTTGCGGCTGATCCTCGAACCTGCGGGTTACCGGCTTTCCGCTTGCGCCACCGGGCCCGAGGGCCTCAGTGCCATCCGCAAAGAGCCACCGGATCTGCTGTTGCTGGACGTCATGCTCGCCTCGCCGTCGGAGGGCTTTCATCTGGCGTACGAACTGAAGAACGACGAGGTCCTGCAGCGCATCCCGATCATCATGATTTCGGCCATCGGGCAGCGGATGGGGATGGACTTCGCCCGCGAACTCGGAAGCGACTACCTGCCTGTCGAGCGCTTCCTCGACAAGCCGCTCAAGGCGGATGTCGTGCTGACCGCCGTACGCCAAACGCTGGCCCGCAGTACTGGCAAAGCGGCAACGTAGCCGGATCGGCGCAGCACGGGGTTTATCCGCTACCCGACAGGATCCGGTCCCGATGCGGTGCCGATAACGCCCGGGCCGCGGCCCGCAGGCACCACGTGGCGTGAAATCGCGATCCGGCGCCACGCGTCAGGAACGCCACTTGCAGCCCATTCTCACGGCGGCCCCCCGGGAGCGGTCGAGCGGCTGCCTGGCGCGATCACCCGCGGACGTAACACCACCCCGCGGCGGTGCCCGAAAGAAAGGCGCGGCCATGTTGGATCGAGTCGTCCACCGGACGGACTTGTCAGCGCTGATTGACGAACTGGCGCGGACCCGGCGGATCGTCGGCCCAGTGAAGCACGAGGACCGCTTCTTCTACGAAGCGGTGGATCGCGCCGGCCGGCTGGACCTGGACTTCACTTATTGCGTGTACAGCCCCAAGGCCCAGCTCCTGCCGCCCAAGGAGACCCTGCTCACCTTCGACCGCACCACTGGCAACTTCACCTGCCACCCGCTGTACGACGAGCGCCCGACGGTCCTGGCCGGCGTACATCCGTGCGACCTGCACGCCATCAAGCTGCTGGACCACGTGTTCGGCGCCGAGCATGCGGACGAGCAGTACCTGTCGCGCCGGCGGCACATGTTCTTGATCGGGATCGACTGCCCGCACCCGTGCACAGCGGGCGTGTTCTGCCGCGACATGCATGCCCATGTAGCCGACAGCGGCTTCGATCTGATGTGCTATCCGCTGGAGCGTGACCAGGCGGGCCGCACCGTGCGCTACGGCGTACAGGTGGGTACAACCGCCGGCCAGGAGGCGATCCTGTACGGGCGGGTGGGGACGCCGCCCACGCCCGAGGCCGAGCAGCACCTTGCCCGCTACCAGGCGGAAAAAGACCGGGCGTTTCCCAAAGCCATACCCGTGGATTCCGCCGGGCTGCCGGGCCTGCTGGCGAAAAGCTACGACTCGCTGCTGTGGGAGGCAACGGCGCGGCGCTGTTACTCCTGCGGAAGCTGCAACCTGGTGTGCCCCACCTGCTACTGCTTCGACATACACGACGACGGCGCTCTGGGTGGAAACGGCGGCGAACGGGTGCGGGAGTGGGACGGCTGCCAACTGCGCGGCTTCGCGGAGGTGGCCGGGCCGCACAACTTCCGCCCCAAGCCCGGCTCTCGGTTGCGGCATCGCGTGTTCCGCAAGGGCAAGTGGATCCTGGAGCGCACCGGGCTGCCCGGTTGCGTGGGGTGTGCGCGGTGCGACCGGGCCTGCACCGCCAGGATCAGTCTCGTGGACATGTACAAACAGCTTGCCGAGGAGGTGTGAGGTGATCGCCGAGCGAACCAAGCGAGCGGCGCGGCCCAGCCTCTACGAGCCCGTAGTCGCCCGCATCCGCAGCGTAACCAAGCAAACAGACAGCGAGATGCTGTTCGACATCGCGCTGCCGGAGGGGCGCCCGCTGGGACACCAACCGGGGCAGTTCGTGCAGGTGCTGGTCCCCGGCGTGGGCGAGTGCCCCATCTCGATCTGTACTTCCCCGACGCGGGCGGACAGCTTCGGATTGTGCGTGCGCCGCGTGGGCGACGTCACCGCGCACCTGCACGGCCTGGGCGCGGGAGACACGGTGGGCATTCGCGGCCCGCTGGGGCGCGGGTTCAACCTCGCGGAGTTCATCGGACGCGACGTGCTCATCGTCGCCGGCGGACTGGGATTGGCACCGGTGCGTTCGCTGATCCAGTACATTCTCGACGAGCGCGCCAACTTCGGACGCTTCAGCCTGCTCTACGGCGCCCGGAACCCCTCGGAACTCCTCTTTCGCGCCGACCTGGTGCGCTGGCGTGAGCGCAAGGACATGAACTTCCATGTCACCGTCGACAAACCCGACGACGACTGGCGGGGGCACAGCGGCGTGGTGACCACGCTCTTTCGCGAACTGCCGGCGCTGGACCCTTCCACGCGGGTGGTAGTCGTCGGACCGCCGGTGATGTTCAAGTTCGTGGTGCTTGAGGTCCTCGCCCGTCGCATCCCGCAGAAGCAGTTGTACTGCTCGCTGGAGCGGCGGATGAAGTGCGGCGTGGGCAAGTGCGGCCACTGCCAGGTGAACCACGTGTACGTGTGCATGGAAGGACCGGTGTTCACCTACGGGGAACTCAAGGCGATCCGGGAGGCCTTCGAATGAAGCCGCGCATCGCCATCTTCAGCCTCACCGGCTGCGAGGGCTGCTCGCTCGCCATCCTGGAGCTGGAAGACCAACTTCTTGCCGTCCTGGACGCCGTGGAGATCGTCAACTTCCGCGAGGGCATGACCGAGCGCGCCTGGGACATCGACATCGGGTTCGTCGACGGAGCGGTTTCCACGCCCGGCGACGAAGCGGAAATCCGGCATTATCGTGAGTCCTGCAAGGTCCTGGTCGCCATCGGCGCCTGTGCCTGCCTGGGCGGGATCAACACCCTGAAGAACCACCAGCTCGCGGCGGAGTACCGCGGGTACGTCTACGGCGAGCGCGCCGCGTGGTTCCCCACCACGGCGGCGCGGCCGATCGCGGCGGTGGTGAAGGTCGACTATGAGCTGCCCGGCTGTCCCATGGTCAAGGAGGAGTTCCTGCGCTTCGTGAAGCATCTGCTCGCCGGGCGGCAATTCCGCCTGCCGGATTACGCGGTGTGCGTGGAGTGCAAGAAACGGGGCAACCCGTGCCTCTACGACCGCGGTGTCGTGTGTCTGGGACCGATGACCCGCGCCGGTTGCGACGCCATCTGCCCCACCTATGGGTCGAAATGCGAGGCGTGTCGGGGCATCGTCAGCCCCGAGGCGCTCGCCGCCGCAGCGCTGAACCTGCGGGACCAGTACCACGTGCCGCAGGAAGAAGTTCTGGCGGGCCTGCGCCTCTACGGAGCGTACCAGGAGGAGAAACTGCCCTGACGGCGCCCCCCCATCGAACGCCGGCCCGCGCGCCTGCCGCGGCGGGCGGGATGATGTCGCCGGGGACGGTCCGCCGCGGCTTGAGTGCCGGGAGTGACATCCGTGCGCAACGTTACCATTGATGTCAAACATGTGACACGCCTGGAGGGGCATGGGAACCTCGCCGTCCGGGTTCGCGACGGGGAGATCACCAGCCTGCAACTCGCCATCGTGGAGAGCCCGCGCTTCTTCGAGTCCTTTCTCCGCGGCCGGATGTACGACGAAGCCCCGCACATTACCTGCCGCATCTGCGGCATCTGCTCCGTCGGTCACACCACCGCTTCGGTTAAAGGCATCGAGGCCGCCTGCGGCATCGAGGTCAGCGACCAGACGATCCTGCTGCGAAAGCTGCTTTTTTTCGGGGAGCAGATCCAAAGCCACGTGCTGCACCTGTACTTCCTGGCCGTCCCGGACTTCCTGGGCGTCGGTTCGGTTATTCCGCTGGCGGCGACGCATCCCGACGTCGTCCGCCGCGCCTTGCGCATGAAGAAGCTGGCCAACGACCTCTGCGCCGCCGTGGGCGGGCGGCACATCCACCCCATCGCCATGCACGTGGGCGGCTTTACGCACACGCCCTCGGACGAAGAGCTTCTGGGCCTCAAACGCCGCCTGGAAGCCAGCCGGGCCGACCTCGCCGAAACCGCAGCGCTGTTCAAACAACTGCAAGTGCCGGCGCTGCTGCGCGATACGGAGTACGTGGCCTTGAAGGTAACCGGCAACGGCGAGTACGCCTTCTACGACGGTGAGATTGTCTCCACCAAAGACCCCTCCCCCACCAAACCCGCAGACTACCGCAACCGGATTGTCGAATCCGTCGTGGAACACTCCGCCGCCAAGCACTGCCGCTCGCCGCAATCGCCGTCCTACGCCGTCGGCGCCCTGGCGCGGTTCAACAACAACCACGGGCAACTACATCCGGCGGCGCGGAACGTGGCCGGCGAAGTCGGCCTGAAAGCTCCTTGCCGCAACCCGTTTCACAACAACACGGCGCAACTCGTGGAAACGGTGCACTGCATCGAAAGCTCCATTGCGCTCATCGACACCATGCTGCAACACGGCCTGAAGGCCGAACCCTGTGTTCGGCCGCAGCGCTTCGACCGCGGGGTCGGACTGGCCGAAGTCCCGCGGGGACTCCTCGTTCACGAGTACATGCTCGACGACCGGGGCCGGATCGAGAACGCCAACCTCATCATCCCTACCGGGCAGAACCTGGCGAACATCGAGGCCGACATGCGCGCCATCGTGCCCGCCATGCTGGAGGCCGGTAGCAGTAAGGAGGAGATCACGCTGCGGCTGGAGATGCTCATCCGCGCGTACGACCCCTGCATCTCGTGCGCCACGCATTTTCTCGACATCGAATGGGTGGACTGATGACCGCGCGCGTGCGCATCGTCGGTTGCGGCCGGTGGTCGATGAGCGACGACCAGGCCGGGCTGCACGTCGCCGAGCGGCTCGCGGAACGGCTTGGGGACCTCAAGGAATGCGCGTGCACGGCTACCGAGTCGCCGGCCGACGTGTTGACAGAATCGGACGCGCCGGAGGTCGAGCTCCTCGTGGTGATCGACGCCGCCCGCGCCGACCCGATGCACGCCCCCGGCGGCTTCACACGCATCATCTACCGTGACGCAAAAGGGGCGCGGGTTTCCCTGCCTTCTTCCCGTCAGGACACCCACACGCTGGGGGTAGCCACAAGCCTTGCGCTCGCTGAGCACGTGGGTGGCCTTCCGGACGCGGTATGGGTGTATGTGGTATTCGGCAGCCGGTTTGAGCGCGGGTTTTCCCCAGGCCCCGAAGTAGAGCGTGCCTTGCCGCGGTTGTGTGGTATAATCGAGCGTGACGTCCGCGACTGGCTGGGGGCGCGGCCATGCATGAGCTAACCATCGCCCAGTCAATTCTCGAGACCTCGATCGCGCACGCCTGCGAGGCGCGAGCGACGCGAATCCTCCGCATCCGCTGCCGCGTTGGTTGGCTTCGGCAGGTGGAGGCATCCCTGCTGGCGGAGGCGTTCGAGGTCGCCAAGACCGACACCATAGCGGCCGGCGCGGTCCTGGAGGCGGACTGTGTTGGCACGGAACTTGCATGTGCCGCGTGCGGCCGGCGGAGCCTGCTGACCGGCGGGGAGTTGATCTGCCCTGCCTGCGGATCGGGGGACGTCGCAGCCCACGGGGGCGACGAACTGGAGTTGACCTCACTGGAAGTAGAGGTGCCCGATGAAGATCGAGGTCCTGCGCAAGAGTCTCCTGGCAACCAACGAGCGGGCTGCGGAGGAGAACCGCAGTTTGTTTGACCGGCATGGAACGGTCGCGGTCAACCTGATGGGCGGAGCGGGGTGCGGGAAGACGTCCCTGCTGGAGAGCATCATTCCCCAACTGCGTCCACGATGGTCGGTGGGCGTCCTGGAAGGGGATATCGCCACCACCCGCGACGCCGAGCGCATCGCAGCGCTGGGCGTACCCGTGGTGCAGATCCTCACAGAAGGCGGGTGTCACCTGACGGCCAGCCTGGTGCAACATGCCCTGGAGCGGATGCCGCTGGAGGGGATGGACATCCTGTTCATCGAGAACGTCGGAAACCCCATCTGCCCCGCGAACTTCGATCTGGGCGAGCACCACCGGGTCGCGGTGCTTAGCGTCACGGAGGGCGACGACAAGCCCCTGAAGTACCCCTACCTGTTCAAGGTCGCCGACTTGGTGGTCGTCAGTAAGGCCGACCTGCTGTCGGCGACGGACTTCGACGTCGAGGAGGCATCACGCCGGATTCGAACGTTCGACCCCTGCAAGCCGATAATGGTAACCAGCGCCCGGACCTTCGGCATGACGGACCTCGTCGCGGAATGGTTCGAGGCCCGGATCCCCGGCTACTGCGCGGACGCCGTGGATCAACGGGAGCTGGCGACGACGCTCCCCGCGGAAGTCTGGTTCGGCTGACGCGGCGTCGTAGCGGGTTTCTCGGGCGGCACGGCCAGGAAAAGCGATGTGATGCCGGCGGAGCGTTCGCCCGCGCGCGGCGGCGCGGGGCTCAGTTACGGTGCGCCACTTGACCGATCAGGCGGCCAGGAAGCATATACGTCCCCGGCGCCAACGAGCGTCAACCTCGCGGCGTCGTCCAAGCCGTGATCCCGACGTGATCGGGGGATCCTCTTCCGCGCTGCGCCGGCTCAGGCCGCGGTCTTGTGCGGCGGCGGTGGGAACAGGCGCTCCTCGTGCAGTTTGTTTCGCGGGCCGCGTGAGTGGCGCGCGGCGCGAAGTTGGAGAGTCCGGAGCTCGCCCCAGGCCGCGGCATCGAACGCCGCCGACCGCAGGTGGGCCATGACAACCAGGGAGCTGCTTGAATGTCGTTGAAGGTGAGTCGAATCGCGGTGATTGGCGGTAGTCTGGCGCTGGGTGTGGCGCTGGTGATGGTGGCGGGAACGGAGTCGCGCAACCAGCCATCGTTCACGGAAACGGCGCTGGCGGCCGAGCCCGCTTCCCCCTCGGCTGAAAGTCAGCAATGCATCGACTGCCACGACAAGTCCAACCCGGGCATCGTCTCCCACTGGCGCGGCAGCACCCACGCGCGCCGGGGGATCGGCTGCGTCGAGTGTCACGAGGCCGAGAAAGGTGACGTGGACGGCTACGACCACTACGGCGCGCACATCGCCACCGTGGTCACCCCCAGGGACTGCTCCGAGTGTCATGCCAAGGAAGCCGAGGAATTCGCCGAGAGCCATCACGCCGCCGGCGGCAACATCCTGGCGTCCCTGGACAACTTCCTCGCCGAGACGGTCGAGGGCGCCCGCGCGCCGTTCAACCCCCATTCCCCCACTCCCGGCCGCCCGGATGCAGCCAGCGTCAACGGCATGGCCAGCGCCCAGCTCGGCTGCATGCAATGCCACGGCAGCAAGGTAGCGCTCCAGTCCACCGACGGCGGCATGCTGAACGTCGACGACTTCAAGCCCGATTCCGACGGCAAGCCGACCAACCCCGATGCCGTCGCCAAGGTGGCCCGCCACCCGGACGGACGGCCGCTCTACCACCCCGGCACCTGGCCCAACACCGGTATCGGGCGCCTGAACCTCGACGGTTCCCGCGGCTCCTGTTCCGCCTGCCACAGCCGGCACGACTTCTCGCCCCGCCGCGCGCGGCAGCCGGAAAACTGCGGCAAATGCCACCTGGGTCCGGATCATCCCCAGGAGGAGATCTACAACGAATCCAAGCACGGGGTGGCCTATCGTGACCTCCGGGAGAAGATGAACCTGGATGCTCCGCGCTGGGTGCTGGGAGTCGACTACTCCCAGGCGCCGACCTGCGCCACCTGCCACATGTCCGGCCACACCAGGAACGGCGGCGAAGTGACGCACGACCCGGGCCTCCGTATCTCCTGGACCAACCGGCCGCCCATCAGCCTGGTGATGGACACCGACGTCAACCATAAGGTGGTCAAGGAGACCGATCCGGAGAAGCGCCGGGCCCAGGTCCATGACACCTGGCAGGACAAGCGCGGCCGCATGAAGGAGGTCTGCTCGCACTGCCATACACCCGATTACGTCGACGGCTTCTACAAGCAGTACGACGACCTGGTCGTGCTCTTCAACGAGAAGTTCGCCAAGCCGGGACAGGCGATCATGACCACGCTGTATGAACAGAAACTCATCTCCAGGGCGGACTTCGACGAGGAAATCGAGTGGACGTGGTTCTACCTGTGGCATCACGAGGGGCGCCGCGCCCGCCACGGTGCCAGTATGATGGCACCGGACTACACGCACTGGCACGGCATGTACGAGGTCGCGGAGCGCTTCTACCAGGAGCTGATCCCCCAGGCGCGGGAGATCGCGGCCCACGCCTCCGCCGGCGGCAGGCAGGCCGAAGCAGGCGCGGTCAACAAGGTGATCGACGAAGTGCTGGCGCGGCCGGAACACCAGTGGATCGGCAAGGCGGAGGCTAAGCGCTAGTGTAGTGTCTCGTTGATCGTTACCCGTATCGAGCCGCGGGCTTCAAGCCCGCGCGGCCCCACGAGGGCCGAAAGTCCGCCACGAGAGCGATCCACCTACGGTTACGTAATCGCGATACACTACACCAGGCTCGGCGCCGGCGAATCACCTTCAAGCCCGGGTGGCTGCCATGCAATCCCGCGCCGCGCTTCGGCGACCGAGCCGCGCCCGCCCCCTACTCGGCGCGCGGGACGAAGGACTGACGGCCGCGGTCCTCCAGCCACGCTCCCGATTCATGACAGTCGCGGCAGAGAGGAAGCGTGCCGCCGGTGTGGCACTGGTCGCAGCGCAGGTGGCGGTGGGCATTGAGGTCCATGGAGTGCACGAACGGGCCTTCCTGGTAGGCAGTTTCTCCCTCGCCCAGGGGGTTCAGGAAGGTATGACAGGTGTTGCAGTCGCTGCTGATCGCCTGCCCAAGCTGGTTGACGTGCCGGCCGTCGTGACACCGCAGGCAGCCGGGCGACGTCAGGTGTCCGATGTTGTCCGGGTACGTCCTCCAATCCACCTTCATGTGCGGAAAGACGCTGCGGCGGTACGCCTCGCCCAGGGCGTCGATGGCCCGCTGGATCGCCGGCTGTTGTGATTCCCAAAGCGCGGGGTAGTTCCCGCGGTAGAAGCTCGCCATCCATTCCGCGATCCCCGCCTCCGCCGCGGCGCTCGAGGCATAGTCCTGCGTCAGCGCTGCCACCGCCTCGCGCTTCACGAAGGGCAGCGCCGGGTCGATTCGACCCACGCTGAGGAACAGATCGACGGCGCGATTCGGCGAGTAGAACAGGTGCGCGGCGCGGTTGTGGCAATCCATGCAGTCGATGCCCCGCAGGATGCCCTCCGGACGGGGGTCACTGCTGGGTCTTCCATCAGACCGATAGATCAATTCGTCGCCCGCGTCCGTAACGTAGCGGACCCAGGGGATCTCCTGCAATCTGTCGTCGGTGGCGATGTACTCGATGCGCCCGGACAGCGCCATGTGCATGTGGATGCCCTCGACCCGTCCGATGGAGCGGTCCGCGCCGCCGGTCTTGACCAGCATGCGCACCTCGCGGCGGGTATTCTTCTCGTCGGGGGAGAAGTGGACGATGGTTTTGAGCTGCGATCCGAAGAACTTCGCCGGCCAGTGGCACTGCTCGCAGGTTTCCCGCGCCGGGCGCAGCTCGGTGATCGCCGGAGGGATGGGTCGCGGATAGGTGTCCTGCATGACGGCGAACACCTGGCGCGTGCCCGACAGCTTCGACTTCACGAACCAGCTCGCCCCGGAGCCGATGTGGCACTCGGCGCAGGTGACGCGGGCGTGCGGCGAGTGAGCGTAGGCCGTGCCCTGCGGCTCCATCACCGCGTGACAGACCTGGGCACAGAACTCCGTGGAATCCGTGTAGTGGTAGCCGTGGTAACTGCTCACGCCCACCAGCGGCAGCATGATGAAGAACGTGATGGAAAGAAAAGCGATCGCCGTTCGGCGCTGCCCCCGGTCGGTCAGATCGATGCGCAGATGGACGGCAACCATCCGGCCGCCGCGCCGGCGCCGCACCCGCCAATACTTGATGACCATGCCCAGCGGCACCAGCCCCAGGCCCACGATCAGCAGGCCGGGAATCACCAGGTAGCCGATGACGTCAACGTAAGGGTTCGTCCCCGGCGAAACGGCCACGAACAGCGCGAAGGTGACCAGCAGCAGGATCGACGTGGCGATCACGAAAAACCCTAGCAGGGAAAGGAGGTTGTCCCATAGCGCCACCGAGGCCGTCGGCGCGCCGCTGGAATGAGGGGGTGCTTCCGGGGAAATGCCAGGTTCCACCATCGACCGTCGCGTCCTCGAGCAACCGCTGGAGTCCCGGCTTTTGTTCATCCCTGATCCGCGTCGCGGTGTCAAGCAAGGAGCGCGGCGTGGCGTGGACGGTGCACACCGCAACCAGCGCGGCATCCTCGTTCCGAGGCGTGGGCGGAATCCACAGCGCTACAGCGCCGTGTGTGTGGCGCAAGTTTTCCACCCGGTGCCGCTTACCGCCCGAACCGAGCCAGCCAGTCCGAAACATCGGTCAAATCGACGTCCGCGTCGCCGTCCAGATTCCCGCAGGTGCAGTCGGCGTTCTGCGCCACATGGGGGCCGGTCAGGCAATCAAGCAACGCCGGCAAGTCGGACAGACGAACGCCCGCATCGCCGTCGAAGTCGCCGGGTGTCACGCGCAGCGCTAAGCTCGTTGTCCCGCTCCCGGACCCGTTGGAAGCGCGAATGGTGACCGTGTAGGGCCCATCGGCCGGAACCGGCTCCGGCCAGGAAAGCACGCCGGTGGTCGGGTTGACCGCCAAACCCGGCGGGCCGGAATCGATGGACCAGAGGATGATGGGGTTCATGCACTGCGGCTGCGTGAGCAGCGGCACCGGCCCGCTGAAGGCCGGTTGGCAGGAAACGTCCTGCATTGCCAGGGGGACGATCTGCGGCGCCGATTGCAACACCCCGAGGTAGAGCACCTGCGTGGAAGTTCCCGCACCGTTCGTGGCGCGGACCTGAAGAAGATAAGGAAACGGCGAATGCACGGGGCGGGACCAGGAGATCACGCCCGTGGTGCGATTGATGGTCATGCCCAGCTGGGGGTTGTCAAGGCTCCAGCTTGCCGGCCCCATGTTGAGCGGCAGCACCAGCGCCGGCGTGGGTCCTACGAACGGCGCATCGCACGCCACCACGCGCTGACCCAGCGGGCTTATCACCGGCGCAAGCTGGGCCACCGTAAGCGCGTCGCAGTAACTCGCGGCGTTGTTGTCCTCATACTCCTCGTCCACTTCGTCCAGGTCGTCGAGTATCGAACCGAGGTAGTAGCTGCCCGCGGGAAGATCGGCGGGCATGTCGATGACCGCCTCGAACTGTAGCGCCTCCTGAAAGGGGATGTCCCAGAGCAACGACCCCAGGTAGCGGTCCGCGGCGTCGATCCACGGATCGTCGGAAAGGTAGAATCCCTGGCGGACGAAGAACTCGTTGGTCGTTCCCAGGTTCTCGATCACACTGCGGGCCGTGAGCGGGTCTCCGGGGTAGACCGCGGGCGGATCGAAATACAGCGGAACCGCCTGCCCGAGGCTCGAGCCGGTAGTAAAGGCCGGCAGCGCCAAGTCGGGATAGGCCGGGCCGGAAGGACCCGCGTGCGGATAGAGGAAACGAGCTCCGGCGCGGTCGTCGGTGTGCAGCTCGATGATGTTCTCCTGCCCCATCGGTCCGCCGCTGGGATAACGCGGATTCATGGTGGCCACGAACCACGCCGACCCGGGCGGCTCGTCGCCCACCGGTTCATGCCCCAGGCCCAGAGCGTGGCCCAGCTCGTGTACCGCCACGAGGAGGAACGAAAAACCGTTGGTCGGAAGCGGGTGGTGCACGACGTCGCAGGAGGGGTTGGGATCGAAGGTGTAGCCCACGCCCAGCGGCAGATCGCTGAACACCACGTCCATGTCGAACCATTCCGGTCCGTCATTGACCAGATAGGTGACCCCCAGGACGCCGGGGTCGAGCTGCCAGGCCGGCACCGCGGCGGTGTCGTTGTATCCGTCGAAATGGTCGATGGGGTAGTCCTGGTCCAGCCGTGAGTAGGCGTATTGAAAATCGCAGGCGGGCACCAGGTTCCACAGACCCATCGCCTCCAGCACGTGCACTTCCGCGACGCTCCCCGGCGGGAACGTGGAGGGTGACAGAAAACGGACACTCTGCGGCGTCGACCACGCCACCGGCGTACCGGAGAGCAGGTAGTAGGAAAAGCCGCGGCTGTCGCGGGCGGTGAGCGTCCAAAGAAGCGCACAGCCCGCGAAGGCCGCCGGCCACCAGCGTCGCTTGCGCGACGCGCACGGCGTTGTGTCAGCGCCGGTCGGCGCGGCATGCGGTGTCCGTAGGTTCACGGCTCGCCTCCGTTCCGGGCGGCCGGGCGGGGTCGTGCGCCGGGCGGCGCGACATCGGGAGCGGTGCCGGGCCGCGATTCGCGCGCATCCCCGCGGCCGCCGGCAGGATCCGGTGCGACGCCGGGGAGCGGTACCGGCGTCAGGACCACCGGCTCGCGCCGCCCCGCGGGCGACCTGAATCGATGCGTTTTGCTGTTGCGCAGGATGGGTTCGAGGCGAGCGCGAAAGTCGACCCAAGATATGGCCGGTGCCGCCGCGACCGGCGGCGGGACCACCTCCACCCCTTCGGCGCCAATGGGCTGGCTCCATCGCGGTTCAGGGCCGCCGGCAACCATGGGCATATGCCCATCGCCAACGCCGACCAGCGGGGCGCCGCGGTAGTTGCGCACGCGCTCGACGCCGTCCGCCTCACGCTCCAGGCGAAACGCTCCCTGGTACAACCCGACCACGGGAAACGTCTTGTACGTCGGCAGCAGAAAGAGCAACCAACGCTCACCGGGAGCGAACCGCGGAGTGCAACCAATCTGCGCCTTCCGCGCTCCGACCGCCCCACCCGGCACGCGTAGCGAGAACGTGGGGCCGGAATCGGGAAGTGCGCCTTTCAGATACTCCACTTCCGTGAGAGTGACTTCGGATTCGATCTCGGTCGTGCCTGCCGCGCCGGCAGACTCGTACGCGCGAACCGAGGCAACCCGTCCCACGATCACCTGGCCTGCGAGGTCCGCAAGCGTTTGCAGGTCCATGGGTGCCACGGTACTGCCGCAAGCGGGAGGCGCGGTGCCGCTCGGCAGAAACAGCGCGGCATACAGGGCAGCTCTCCAGACGCGACGGCAGGCACGGCGCATAGTGGTTCCCCCCTCCGGTCAACTCGATGTTATCCCCGGCGATTACCGGCAATCAACGAAATTGCCGCCACCGGGAAAAATGGTTGGATGGTGCTGCGGAAGCCTGATAATCTCGCACCGCACGGCTTACCGTGCATGGCGGCCGGGTCACACCGCCGGTCCTGTGGCAGGACGGACGTGAGGGAGTTCATCGGGTGCGGAACCGGGGCGTCGGGAAATGCAGCCTGCCGGCGGTCGTCGGTTTCGGCGTCGCCCTTGGAGGTGGCGCCTGCGTCGCGCCCTCACGCCCGCCGATCGAGCTGAGCGCGCGGCTGGAGTACCCCACGGCCGGCCCGTCGCTGCGGCTACCGCGCGAACAGCGCCTGGCGTCGAGCGATCCCCTCGCCTTTCTGCGGCAATGCTTGACGAAGTGCGCCCGCGACATTCGGGACTACCGCTGCGTCATGACCAAACAGGAGCGCATCGATGGCGTGCTCTCCGCCGAACAGGAGGTGGAGGTCGCCTTTCGCGAGGCTCCGTTCAGCGTGGACATGTGCTGGACGAAGAACGCCGGGCGCGTGCGGCGGCTCACCTATGTGGCGGGGCGGCTTGCCGAAGGCGGTCGCGAGTTCGCGTGGATCATTCCCAGCGGGGCGGCGGGCTTGCTGCTGGCGGCAGGCCTTAAGACCGACATCCACGGGGCGGACGCCCTTCGCGAGTCGCGCCGGGCCGTGGACGATTTCGGTTTTCGCAAGACGCTGGAACGAGTCATCGCCGCCTGTGAGCGTGCGCGGGACGAGCCGGCGTACCGGCTCCGGTACCTGGGGATCGGGCGCCTGGACGACCGGGAGTGCCACGTGTTTGAGCGGCTGCTTCCTTACCACGACGAGGGCGGGCCGTTCCCGGACCGGCGACTGCTGCTTTACATCGACCGTGAGTGGCTGGTGCCGACGGCATCCGTGGCGTATGCCGATGTCGAGTCGCGCGAGCTCCTGGGATGCTACCTGTTTGCGGATGTGCGCTTCAACCTCGGGCTGACGGATGCGGACTTCCCCCTGCGCGGCCCCCGAGCGGCCGGGGCCGGTTCGCGGTTGGAGGAGCGGTACGCGGCACGTAGGATGCGCGGCGGGCGCGGAACGGCGACTTGGCAGGGGCATGCTGCAAGAGCGCGTGACGCAGCGTCGCTGCGCCCGGGCAGCGAGAGCCGGCCGAACGCTGGCGCGAGGCTGCGATCGGCGCCAGGGGCCGCCGTCGCGCCGCCGTTGCCGCACGGTGACACCCGGAACACGAGGATCCACAACCCATGAGCAAACCAACGCCGAATCAGCGCCGCGGCCGGGCGAACGGTTCCGCGGCAGCGCGCCTGGAAGCGATGGCCCGGAATATCGTCGATATGGCGCAACGCAAACAGGACCCGGCGATCGGCATCCCCATCCGGGCGCTGTCCAACGTCGCCTTCAACGAGAAGACCCGCCATGTGGAGATGGGCGACGCCAAACAGTCGCGTAGCCTCTTCAACTATGGCCAGGCCAAGCGCTTCATGCAGTCGATGCTGGTGGCGAGCAAGTGCAAGGAGCTCATCGACCGTGGCAAGACGGCGAGCATTCGTCAGATCTACTACCTCGCCAAGCACACCATCAAGGGCACGAGCGAGAAGACCTTCGACGACCAGGCGGAATCAGATCCCATCATCGAAGACATCGAGGTGGCGATCGACTCCCTGCGCGAGGAGCTGCACGTCTTCGCCAGCAACCGCGGCAACCTCGCCGGGCCGGTCACCCTGGTGGACGCGGGCAACACGCTGGACTGCACCGCCATGGGCAGCGCCGGATACGCCGTGCCCAGCATCTGCGAACCGGACGTCATCCAGTTCAAGAAGTGCAGGGCGAAGTTCATCCTGCATGTGGAGAAGGACACCGTCTGGCGGCGCTTCCATGAGGACCGCTTCTGGGACAAGCACCAGTGCATCGTCTCGCACGGCGGCGGCCAGCCGGCGCGCGGCATGCGGCGTCTGCTGCGGCGCATGCACGACGAGCTCAAGCTGCCGGTGTTTGTGCTTCTCGATAACGACCCCTGGGGGTACTACATCTACTCCGTGATCAAGCATGGTTCGATCAACCTGGCGTACGAATCGCGGCGCATGGCCATTCCGGACGCGGTCTTCCTGGGCGTGTCGGCCTTCGACTACGAACGCTGCGGCATGAGCGACGACGTGAAGATCGAACTCGATCCGGCGGACATCAAGCGCTGCAAACAGATCGCGGAGTACCCCTGGTTCGCGGAAAAGAAACCCTGGCAGAAGGAGATCAAGAAGCTGCTCGCCAACGGCTTCAAAATGGAAGTGGAAGCCATGATCTCCAAGGACTTAGAGTACCTGACGGGCGAGTACGTGCCCATGAAGCTCAAGGACCGCAAGCAGTGGCTGGACTGAACCGGATTTCCCGACCGGCGCGCCAAGGCCCGCTCGATTGGCATGCACTCGTCCGCGGACCAAACCGCCAGCTTTCGGTCGCCGCTCAGGCTGGCCAGCCCGCATCGATGCACCGTAGTCTAGGTTGGTTCACACTCGGCGTCGATCACGTAGCCGAGGGCTCGGATGATTGCCCGCATCGTCTCGGGGTCGAGCGCAGCCAGTGGTCCGGCCTCCAGCTCCAAGTATTCCTTGGCCAAGAGCGAAACGCTCTCCAACTGGGCCACGCAGTCCTTTGGCAGCCCGATTCTCCGCCCTTCGATGAACACACAGTTGGAGAGCTCGCGCCTAATCTCCAGCTTCGACGAAGTGAGAGGCACGGCCAGTACGTAGCCTCCCCGATTGAGTTCCTCTCGCGAAACGACAACAATCGGCCGACGCTTATCGTGAATCGCGAAGTAGATTTCGCCAGGACGGGGATTCATCAGAAGGGGTTTTCGTCCATCCAGCGCCTCAGCGATGCGAATGCCACGACGGCCCACTTCTCCTGCTCGCGACTCTCGAAATCATCGCCTGCTACAGTTGCATGGTTCAACTTCGCCCACGGATTCCCATGCAGGTTGAACCAGTGTTCAACGATCCCGGAATTGCCGGCATCGACCGATGGTGATTGCCAACCGTCCGTTTTCGTCACGGACCCCTGCCAGTGAAACCCGTGCAAATCCCCGAAAGTTTCCGCTCTCACGATGGCGACACGTCCGTTCCTAATCACCTGCGAAAGTGCGAACCCATCTAGCCAGTGAATCCCGTGCTGCGGACACATACTCACTCGGTTTTCGATCAATCTGTCGTATGACCGTGAGTTCGGCCGGCTGCCCGCCAACGGGGACCTGAGACCATTGGGCCATCAACTCCAAGTACAGCTCGTGTGGATCCTCACGCAGGGGTTCCACCGTGAGCTCTTGACGAGGGCTTGCGAGGGAGTCCTGCGTCTGTGCGCCGGGCCAAACATGCAGGGCAAGCGAAGCGAAGCTCAATGGGGCCCCGAAGGCCGATGCATGGCGATCGGGCGAGGACAAGAGACGTTCCTTGATGAAATCCATGGCGGCGCAGGTTCCGGCTTGGCACTGCGATCTAATGCGTGCCTCCGCAAGTACGCGCTGCCAATTGCCTTGCAGCGCGTTGAAGACAGCGTCGCAAGACATGTCGAATCGCTCATGCACATGCATTTCCGATGGCGGCCAGTTGAACTCCATGAGCAAACGGACGGGCTGGTTTGGGCGAAGCTGTTCGATCGCAATCCGGAATCCGCCACGACCCTCCTGGCGATCAAGCGAGATGGAATAGCCACGTGATTTCTCCGGCACCTCGGGTTCCGATGGGCTGAACCGGAAGATAAAGTCGTCATGCCCCAGCGCATCGCAAACAGATTCGTACACTCGCGCAGCCTCGTCTCGTTCCACCATACGGGGGGGGCCGAAGAGAAAGGCGAACGTGACGCCGCGGGTGCGGAGCGAGTTTGCTAACATCGAGTCGCCTCTTGGAGGTGGTGCGGCTGGGCCACCGAGCGCCGCGGGCATCGCGCTGCGTCCACCTCGACAGCCACGGATACTATCGCATCGCGAGGGAGGACGGAACACCTGGGATGAGCGGACTACGGCTTCCACAGGGCAGATGGGCCGGAATGCCAGAGCGATCGGAAACGTCCGATAACTGGAGAGAGTCCGCTCGTCGCAGGGGGTCATCTGTGCATAAACGGCTCCCACGGCCTCGGCTTCCGCCGTGGAACTTGGCTCGAACGTGCGCGAGCTGGATCTCTAGGCGGGGAGACCGGATTTCCCCGGGGTCGTGTCGTCATGATGGACCGACTCGGCCGCTCCGTAGTGATCGTGGCATCGATCGACCAGTGGAGGCGAAGAGAGTGGGAGCCGAGATTGGTGGCGGGTACGTTGTGCCGTCACTCCGGACGGCATGATTCGGGGTGTGTTCCCCAGTCTTGGTGGGGGTACGTCTTTCGCGGAGCGCCGACACAGCTTTTCGTCGATCCGCCAAGAGTGGTGCCGGTCGTCGCCTACCGGGCTCCGCGGTTTATTACAGCGATCCTCGGGCCGATTGCATCACGAGAAGCCGGCGGGTACAAGGGGCCGTCATGCTCGATCCCCGAATGATGAAACTCGCGGAGGTGCTGATCGGTTACTCTACGGCCCTTAAGCCCGGGGAGAAGATACTCATCGAGGCCATTGACGTTCCCCCGGAGATGGTATGCGCCCTGATCCGCGCCGCCCGGGCGGCGGGCGGCGACCCGCTGGTGACGCTCAAAAGCAACGTGGTGCAGCGGGCGCTGCTCATGAGCAGTTCCGAAGCGCAGATGAATCTCATCGCCGACGTGGAGGCCATGCGCATGGAGCGCGTGGACGCCTACATCGGCCTGCGGGGCAGCCACAACATCGCCGAGCAGTCCGACGTCCCCACCGCGGCGCACACGCTCTACCAAAGCACGGTGTGGAAGCGCGTCCATCAGGAGATTCGTGTGCCCAAAACCCGCTGGGTGGTGCTCCGCTGGCCACACCCCGCCATGGCGCAGCAGGCAGGCCGAAGCACCGAGGACTTTGAAAGCTTCTACTTCGACGTGTGCACCATGGACTACGCGCGGATGTCACGCGCCATGCAGCCGCTCAAGGAGCGAATGGAGCGGACCGACCGCGTGCGGCTCGTCGGGCCGGGAACGGATCTTGCCTTTTCCATCCACGGGATTCCCGCCATCGCCTGCGACGGCCGGGTCAACATCCCCGACGGCGAGGTTTTCACCGCACCGGTGCGCGACAGTGTAAGCGGCGTGATCAAGTTCAACGCCCGCACCATCTATCAGGGTACCATCCACGACGGGGTGGAGCTGGAGTTCCAGGCGGGCCGCGTCGTTCGCGCCACCAGCAGCAACCCACAGCACCTGACCAAAGTGCTGGACACCGACCCAGGCGCCCGCTACGTGGGCGAGTTTGCCATCGGCTTCAACCCCTTCATCACCGAACCTATGCTCGACATCCTGTTCGACGAGAAGATCGCGGGTTCATTCCACTTCACCCCGGGCCAGGCGTACGAAGAGGCGGACAACGGCAACCGCAGCAGCATCCACTGGGACCTCGTCTGCCTCCAGGATGCTGCGCACGGCGGCGGCGAGATCTGGTTCGACGGGGAGCTCATTCGCAAGGACGGGATGTTCGTGGTTGACGACCTGCGCCCGCTTAACCCGGAAAACCTCCGGTAGCGCCTCGGGCAAGCGCCGGTCCATTCGCGTCCCCTCGGACGATGGGCTGCCACCGCCTCGCACCTGCGGGTCGCACCGTTGGCCGTCCTGCCCGGCCGGCGGGGCGCTTCACCCCGACCGGCCACGCCTGCCACGTTCAATCGCACGGAATGTGACAGTTATCCTGCGGCGATTGCACGTAGATCTTCTGCCGGTAGCTCGTGCCCAGGAAGATGTTGACCACCTGCTGAATGTCCGTGAAGTTCACAGCCAGGGTTGTCGTTCCACCCGGGCCCGGCGGGAAATCCGGATCGCAGGCCCTCAGGCCCACGTGGTCCAGGGAGAGCCTCGTCGTTCCACCGTTTGGCCATCCCGGCGGCAGCAGATACCGACCCTGGAAACCGTATACGGAAAGCTGCACGTCGGTGATGTTGACCAATCCGTTCTCGTCGGCGTCGCCCCAGAGGGTCATGACCACCTCGATGGGCGGGCTAAGGGCACCGCCGCCGCAGTCCTGGGCCACCCGGTAGGTGGAATCGATGATCGGCGGGTTATTCCCGATGACCTTATCGGTGGGAACGATGTCCTCGCCGGTGACGAAGACCGTTCCGCCCCACTGCGCGGGCGTCAGGTTCCCCCGCTGGTTGGGATCGTCCACGAGTTTGGCGACCTTGCCGTCGATGTCCCCGTCGCGGTCGATGTCGACGTCGTACTGCGGGACGCCGACGTACTTGCCGAAGCACGGATAATCGAGCGAGTCCACAAACAGCGAGATCGGATCCGTGCCATTGGCCGGCAAGGGAACGACCTTGATGTAGCGCGATCCCGGCACGTCCACAAGCGGCGGCTGACAAGCGCCGCTCAGGCACCCAATGCGCTGGACACAGAACTCTCCGGGTGGGCACAGGTTGTTGTTGGGAATGCCGTTGCATGCATTAAGCGACTCATCGCAGAAGTCGTTTTCCGTGCAGGCGATCCCGTCAGTAGAGCAATTCGGCGGCGTGCCCGCCAGGCAGCCCTGGCTTACGCTGCATGTCTCCGTACCGTTGCAGTACTGACCGTCGTCGCAGAGATTATTCTGCGGCGTATGGTCGCAGACATTCGTAGTCTCGTTGCACGAGTCGAATGTGCACGAGAAGGTGTCGCCGCAGCTTCGCGGGCTGCCGCCGCCACACACGCCCAACGTACAGGCCTCACCAACGGTGCAGTACAGCCCGTCGTCGCAAGCCGTGCCCGTGGGCTTGTTGGGATGACCGCACGCGCCGGCACCGTTGCACAAGTCATTGGTGCAGAAGATCCCGTCATCGGTGCACGGCGTAGTGTTCGGCTTGGGATTGGTGTTGCATACGCCCGCCTGGCAGCTATCGGGCAGATCGCATTCGCTTTGCGGCGTGGCGTTACCGCACGCCGTACCGTTGGCCACGTTGGTGTACTCGCAGAACTGCGTGGCCCCGTTGCAGGAATCGATGGTACAGGGGTTCTGATCGTTGCAATGCGAGGCATTGCCGCAGCGGACCTTCACCACGGCGTTGATGATCTGACCGGTTACGTCCTGTCCGGTGCCGCGGGTAACACGCGAAAACGTCCCACCGGGACTGACGCAGCGCAGCAGCTTGACCTGTGTACCAGCCGAGGTCGTGGCCCCGATCGCGGTGAACTTCAGCGTCGTCACCCAGAGTTTGTTGGTCGTGGTGATCGGCGCGTCCGGAAGGCCGGGCCCCACTTGGGCCACGTAGTGCGCCGTGCCGTCCGAGAAGGCGTCGTTGAGACCGTCGGGGTCGAAGCTCTGGAGCATGCCCGACGCGAACCAATCGTACTCAAACCGTGCCGGATCCAGACCGGGGTCGCAATTCAAGGGATCGCCAGCGTGCGTAGTGCAGGGGTCGGTAAAGGCGCCGGAGTGCCCCGGCGGCGTGAAGCTCATCCCCAGCTTGACCGGGTCCCAGGAAACGGAACCCTCGGCCACGATGATGCCCTGGGAGCCGCTCGTCGAGATCAGGTTCAGGTCGACGGAAACGTTCGCCAGAAACGCGTACGGGGCCGAAGGGGCTACGAGCTCCATATTGATTGGGCCGGGCGAGGGCAGTGTTTGCCCGCTGCACGTACCATTGGCACAAGAGTCGTTCGGCGTGCAGCCATCCTGATCGGAACAGGGGTTGGTGGGGAAGCAGAAATTGGTCGGGCCGCACAGGAACCCCACCGGACAGGTGTCCGGGTTCGACGTACAAGCAACCTGCTCGGCAGGCCGTGGTTCACACGCCGCCGAGGTCGGGTTGCAGACGTTAATGCTGCAAACATAGGGCTGATCGCAGACCACCGGTGTGCCCGGAATGCAGTCGCCCGTAGTTAGATTGCATGTTTCGATCCCGTTACAGGCGTTGCCGTCGTTACAATGGCCGTTGATCAGGCACTCCACGCAGGTGTAGGTCGAGGTATTGCAGAACATGCCCGAGGGGCAGTTGGCGTCCATGATGCACTCGACGCAGTTGTCGTTGAATTCGTCGCACACCGTCCCTGAAGGGCAGTCCGCCGCGGCGGGGTTGGCCGGCTGGCAGAGGCCGAAGTTGTCGCAGTATTCGTCACCGTTGCAGAAGATGTCGTCCAGACACTGCTCATCGTCAAAGAACGAAGTGCAAAGATGGGTTAGCCCGCAGTACGAACTGCGGCAACCCACGGGAGCCGTGCAGTTGCGACAGAACCCGCCTTCGCAGGGCTTGGCCGATGGGCAATCGGCGGCCGTCTGACAGGCCTTCGGATCCGCCAGGCACTCCCAGCACTTGTAGCCGTTCGTGCATTGATTACTCACACAGGTCGCAGGCGCGACGCAGTCGCCGCTGCTGCTGCACGAGGCATCCTCGATACAGAACTCGGTCGATTGACACGGCGACCCTGTCCCCTGGCATTTGCCGTTGTTGCAGGTGCCGACGATGTTGCAGGTTTGCCCCACAGGGCAGCTTCCCTGGCCCGTCCCCGTGCAGGGTAGCTGGTTACCGCTGCACCGGCGGTCCACGGTGCAATCCAACGCATCGGTGCAGAGAGTCCCATTGGCAACCGGGTTGCTGCCCGTGCAGACGCCGCTCTGACACGAACTCGCCTGGGAGCAGGGATCCTGGTCATCGCAAGGCGCGCCGTTCGTCACGTTGTTCGAGAGGCAGACTGCACCGACGTCGCAGGTGTCAGGGTTCGTACACGCGTTCTGGTCCTGGTTGCCGCACGTCGAGCCGAACGGCCGATTGGTATGGGTGACGGCGCCGGTCAGGGTGTTGCAGAAATCAGTGGTGCAGTCGTTGGCGTCGCTGATGACCGTCAACGCCCCATCCGCAGGGTTGCAGCAGTGCGTGAAGTCAACATAGTTCGGCGTGTGCGTACAAGTCCCGCTGGCACAAGCGTCCGCCGTGCAGGCGTTGCCGTCGCTGCATTGGAGTGCCGACACGCACGGGTTGACGGACACCGAAACCGCAGGGCCGAGGGTCACGGGTATCTGCACGCCGCCACAGCCGAACAACGTAAGCTTGTCCCACACACGGGTCGTGGATCCGCTCAGGCTGGAGATCACGCTCACCGTCGAGGCGCCAGTGGCTGGCCCTGTCGTGAAAACGAGGTTGGCAACCAGCAGGCCCGCGCTGTCGGCCACCGCCGAGGTACACGAGCCCACGTTGCAGGCGAAGTAGGCGTCCCCGTCAGTGAAGCTCGTGTTGAGCGCCACGCTCGGAAAACTCGAGCCCTGCCACGGGTAGGCACCATTGAGGTTATAGCCCGTCAGGGTCAGCCCCGCCTCGTCCCATGCAAGGACGGCGTTGATGATCCCAACGTTCTGCGGCGTTGCCGGCGGGTCGGCAACTGCGTACAGCCCGACTTCCACCGTCTGCCCGGCGAACTTGGTTTGTGATCCCGGTCGCAATTCCAGCCGAACGCCCGCAAAGGCCGGCCGCACCGCGCCACATAGCCCGAAAAGAACACCCAACGCCGAAACGAGGTGGACCTTTTTCATCCTTCCTCTCCTATGCGCTTACCTGTTGGCCGGGGGGTGCGTTGCGATCTGGGATGGGCGCGACACCGCGCAGCGTGCGCCGCCACCGCCGCCGACGGGCATCCTGTTTGCCCCGAACGCCCGCTGTAGACGCCTCCGCCCCGACCTCCCGCAACTAACGCCTCGCCCGAAGGCGCACGCGACCGTAGCGCCGATAACCGGTTCAAGCCGAGTCTACCACATGGTCGGCCACAAAACAACAGTAATCGCGGCCACGGTCCTACGTGATAGTAGCATAGGCCGGCAATAGCATGGCTTCCACTCGGCCGCCGGCACCCGAGAACCGCGGACGTTGCGCGTTCGCGCTCGTTTTCGAGCGCACTTCAGAGGCGGGCGTCGGCGACTGACACACCGGCCCGATCGGTCGTCCGCCGACGCCAATCGCCAAAGGGCCCTCGCGCCGCGTGCCGCGCGCGTTCCTCGACTTCCGCGCTCGATCCGCCCATGCAGCAAGCCGGCACTCGCGCGTTCCGAAGGAAGGACGACTCAGATCCATATCTCGACTCATCCCATTCCGGATCAGGCGCCGACCCCGTGGATCCGTGAAAAACTACAGTCTTGAACGATTACTGGCCGGCCTTTGCTTGTCCGTCGCGGTTCACAGCCCGAGAAGCGGCGGGCCGTCCGGCTTTTGCGCGCTTGAGTTCCCGCGTCCCAGGCGTTAAACTAGGAATTACGCGCTAGGAGGGGTTTCGGTACGCGGCAACTCCGCAGGGAACGCAGGAGGGGTGCACAGGATACGAGCCGCGCCTGCCCGCCGGGTCCTTACCCAAGCGCCTATGTCGCCTGGAAAACCGGGCAAAAGGCGCTACGATCATAGGGTAGGGCGCGCCACCTCCGCTCACAGCTATGTGCGGCGGTGAGGTCGTGCTCCCGGGTAACGCGGAATCGGAAGAGGGGAATTCATGAGGCGTGGTAAGGCGGTGCTGGCCGGCGCCTGCGTGGCGTTCATCGCAACGGGCGTACCCACACGCGCCGCCACGATGGACTTCAGCACCGTCCCCGCCGGCACGCTGTACGGGTTGGGGCAAAACAACCCCGGCGATGTCGTACTCGTCGAAAACGGCATCGAGCTTGCGGTTGATCGCTTCTTCCTGATCGAAGGCCCGGCGTTCTACCGCGCGACCGTCGGCGGGCTGTATGCCGACCTGTTCCCCACCAACGCCCTCGAGCTCGAGACCGTCAACGCCGTCTTCGATTTCGGCGGCCTGCCGTTCCCCACCAACCTGGTTACCTTCGAGTTCAAGGAGTTCTCCGGGTTCAGCAATTTCCAGGTAAACGGCGGCTCGCTGCATCAACTGCCGACGCTGACCGCTATCCCCAGCGCCGTTGCGCCGGGCGTGAGCGCCGCCGTTTCCGGCGGCGTGGTGACACTCACCGGCCCGATCGACACCATTCGCGTGGGCGGGCAGGAGGTGGCCCTGGACAACATCACGGCCGTCCCCGAACCGGCGACGTTGGTCCTGCTTGCCGCCGCGGGTTATTCCATGCGCCGACTACGGCGTTGTCGTAGACGCTGAAGACAGGGTCCGATCCCGCGCCGCCGCGCATCGATTCGCCAGTTCCCGTACGTTGGCGAGTCTGCGTTCGCGTTCGCCAACCTGAGCCCTGGACGCAGCGGCCGCCACCCGCCCGAAGGCCTCGCGCAGCGGCATCGAAGCGACGTCGCGCTTTCCCCGTGCACCTCGGTGCTCTACGTATTTGGCGTCACCACGAACCATCGCTCGCGCTCGCAGCGCGAAACCACAATCGTCCGCCACCGGCAACACGACACGTCCGCCGCGGTCGGTTATATACGCGACACATGATCCCAGGACCGCGACGCACACGTGGACCGCTGATCGCACTCTGCCTGGCGGCGTTCGCGATACGCATTGCCTATTGCGTTGGCTGTGGCACTCTGGGGCGCACGCCCCCGGTGGACTACCGCGAGTACGTGATGGCCGGGGCGCGCCTGCTACACCACGGCACGCTCGTCAGCTCCCTGATCCTGGACGATTCCGTCGCCGCGCCGTCCAACCTGCTGCCCCCGGCGTACGTCGGTCTGGTCGCCGGAGCCTACCACCTGCTGGGCACCGAGTCCTACGCTGCCACGCTCGCTCTTCAGATGCTGAACGCCGCCGCGATCGCGCTCGCCGTCTGCGTCGTATACCGAACCGCGGAGCACCTCTCCGGCACTCGGGCCGCGTGGCTCGCCGCGGCGATCGTCACGGTCCACCCCGCGCTGATCCGTTTTACCGACCTGATCTGGGACACCTATCTTTTCGCTCTCGCTACTACCGTGTGCGTGGCGATCGCCGCGTGTTGGCCCAGGGATCGGCGCGCCGGACGCCATTGGCTGGCTTACGGGCTGCTTTTGGGGGGCGTGGCGCTACTCAACCCCGCCCTCACGTTCGGCTACCCATTCCTTGTGCTCTGGCCGGCGGTGCGGGTCTTCGGTCGTCGGATTCGGCCGGTAGCTTGCGTGGCCGGCGCCGCGGTGTGCGGGTGGTTGATCGCGATTGCCCCGTGGACGGTCCGCAATTACAACCACTTCCATACGCTGAGCTACATCCGCGGAGGGCTGCGGCTCGAATTCTGGCTGGGCTTTTGCCCCGAGGCCGAACAAGGACCGGCGACGGTGTTCAGGTCCCGGTTCCCCCTGAAGGCCCTTCCGGAGCAGGAGCGTGTCCGATCGATGGGCGAGCAGCAGTACATCAAGGCCGTAGGCCACGAAGGTTGGGAGGCCGTTCGTGCGGCGCCGGGGCGTGCCGCACGGCTGGTCGCTCGCCGCTTCGCGGACTTCTGGCTGGGGAATGCCCTGTCGACCTCGACGCTCGTCGCCGACGGACAGCTTCGGTCCCCTGTCGCGGCCGCCGGCGTGGTCGTGATGATCGCGGAACTCGTGGTGTTCCTGGCTTGTCTCCTCTTCGTGCCCCGCCCGACCACTGATCTGTGGTGGCTCCTCGCCATCATGCTGTCGTTCTCGCTCATCTATAGCGCGACGCATGTTATGGTCCGGTTCCGCGCCCCCATCGACCCGGTTCTTGCCGTGGGGGTCGCCACAGTCGTCGTGGGCGCCGCGCGCAGAGCAGCGGCCTTACGGCGAGCGCTATAGCGCGCGCCGCCCTCCCCAACATGCCGCCTTCGAACGCAACACCGGCTCGCCGATCGAGCACGGCGGCATGCCCAGGCACCGACGAGCGGAACGTGCCCGCGTAGGGAGGCAACGAAACAACCACTGTCACGGATGTTCGCGCTGAGCGCACCGAGTCTGGAGCGCTGGGTTCAGGTTGAGGCGGGTGCGCCTATTCCGGCGTGAGCTGCACGGAGGCGAGAGCGGTGGCGACGCTGTCGGCGAACTCGAACACCTTGTCCAGCCCGGTAACGAGGAACAGGCCCCATACGTTGGTGTTCAGCTCACAGAGCACCAGGCGGCGGTGGTCGGCAATCAGCTTCTTGCGCAGTTTAAGCAGCTTGGCGATGTTCGAGGAGTTGATGTAGTTCACGCCGGTAAAGTTCAACACGACCGCAACTTCCTTGTCCGCCTCCACCTGCTCGATGAGCGCGGAGAGATCGTCGGTGAAGGCAGGGTCGTCCTGGAGGTCGACGACCAGGATGTTGTCGGACCAGTTCTCGATGGACACTTCGCGCGAACTCCCGCACCACGACGCGGCGCACGTTAGCGATCCCGTCCGGGGGTGTCAATCGCCGCCCGGGGCCTCCTGCGACGGGGCGGAATCTGTCACCAGCGCATGGGCCGACGCGGCGTGGATGTGACCCGCACCGCGCCCGTCCGCGCGTTGATTTTCCCCAACGCGGCTCGTATCGTGCCCGGTGTCGGAACGCTCCAAGGGGTTTCGGTTCAGAGGTGCCATCATGGGAAATACGGCGCGAAGCCGGTTCGAGGCGATCGCGGAAGCGGACCCGGAAATCCTGCCGGTCATGCAGGCGGAGGTGCGGCGGCAGCAGGAGACCATCGAGCTGATCGCCTCGGAGAATCATGTCTCGACCGCCGTCCTCGAAGCCCTGGGGTCGGTCTTTACCAACAAGTACGCCGAGGGATATCCCGGCAAGCGCTACTACGGCGGCTGCGAGAACATGGACGCGGTCGAGGATTTGGCGCGGCAGCGGCTCAAGCGCCTCTTCGGCTGCGACCACGCCAACGTACAGCCGCACTCCGGCAGCCAGGCGAACGCCGCCGTCTATCTGGCAGTGCTGCAACCGGGTGACACCATTCTGTCGCTCGACCTGGCCCACGGCGGACATCTCTCCCACGGCCTCAAAGTGAACATGAGCGGTCTGCTCTTCAAGATCGTGGCTTACGGTGTCGACCGCAAAACGGAGCAGTTTGATTTCGCCGAGATTCGCCGCCTGGCACGAGAGGCCAGGCCGAAGCTCATCATTTCCGGCGCCTCGGCCTATCCGCGAACCATCGACTTTGACACTTTCTCGGAGATCGCCGCCGAAGTCGGCGCCGTACACATGGCCGACATCGCGCACATCGCGGGGATGGTGGCCGTCGGACTTCACCCCAGCCCCGTGCCCACGGCCGGTTTCGTCACCAGCACCACGCACAAGACCCTGCGCGGCCCGCGCGGCGGGCTCATCATGTGCAAGGAGGAGTTCACCAAGAAGCTCGACTCGCGAATCTTCCCGGGCACCCAGGGCGGACCGCTCATGCACTGCATCGCCGCCAAGGCGGTGGCCTTCGCGGAGGCGCTCAAGCCCGCGTTCAAGAGCTATCAGGAGCAGATTCTGCGGAACGCCAAGGCCCTGGCGGAGTCCCTGGTCGCCAAGGGCAACCGCCTGGTCTCCGGCGGGACGGACAACCACCTGATGCTGCTCGACCTTCGCCCGGCCTACCCCGACGTAACCGGCAAGCAGGCCGAGGATTGGCTGGTGGCGTCGAACATCGTGGTCAACAAGAACATGATCCCCTTCGACGAACGCACGCCGACGCAGACCAGCGGCCTGCGCATCGGCACGCCGGCGGCCACTACGCGCGGCATGAAAGAGGCGGAGATGCGGACGGTGGCCGGCCTCATCGACCGTGTGCTCCGCTCCGGCGGCGATGCGGCGACCATTGCCGCGGTGCGCGGCGAGGTGCTCGAACTCTGCCGGCAGTTTCTGCTCTATGACTAACTTGCGGGGACGGGCCAGGTCGAACCCGCCTACTGAATGCTCCGCCTCGCGGCTGCCGGTGGGTCCGCGGGCCCACCGCCGTCGTGGTCGGGACTTCCTTACAGGCGCCCCCCTCGGCCTGCTTCTAACATGCCCACTGCTCGTTGGCTGCGCCGGCGGCGCGTCCATCCACGTCATCACGCTGGAAGGCAAGCGACTGAACCTGACCGGTCCGCTGCTTGCCACCGTTCACGTCGATGAGTGCTACCATTGGGTCGACGACCAGGGACGGGTGTGTGTCGCCATGCGCGGGACGCGCGGCTCGCTGCTGGGGGCGCGATTCTCGAGGGAGTTCGTGCTTTCAATGGTCGCCCCGGGCGTGCCGGCGGGGACCACTCGTGGTTACACGGCCACCCGCCAGACGCTCCGCACCAAGACCCGTTCCGGCTACTCGCATAGCCGGGCCGCGTCGCTTTCGGGAGCGCTGGTGCTGTGGGATTGGGGCAAAGCGACGCTTCGCGGAAGGCTGCGCGTAATCGCCAAGCAGCAGGCCTATTCGGTTCTCAGCGGCTGGAGCAACGACGGACGCGTGCTGCTCCTGGGAGAGTTCCGTGCGGTTCGCAATCGCCGCCAGGGCGAGGGCATCCTGGCGCGTACGGAGGAGGGCGGCATGGCCCGCGCGTCCGAGCCTGTCCCGGCAGCAAAAACGGAAGCCGGCGCGCCGCAATAGTCGTCCGCCGTTATCCGCGAAGCACCACGACACTGGCCCGCGTATCCCGCGCCGCCGGCCCGCGACGCGGAGGTCCATGTGCCGGTATCGCGACGGTGAAGCTTGAACCCTCGCCCAGGCGCGAGCGGACCCAGACGCGCCCTCCGGCCTGCTCCACCACCTCGCGCACAATGGCCAGCCCCAGTCCCGTACCGGGGATTCCGGCGGCCAGAGCGTTGTTGCCGCGGCGAAAGGCATCGAACACCGAACCCTTGCCGGCGACGTCCTCGGCGCCCGCGAGCGCCTCGTCTTCCATGCCCATGCCGGTGTCGCTTACCGTCACACAGACCGTGTCCGAAGCGCCCACGTCGGGCGGCTGAACCGCCCGGCGCTCCCCGGCGGGCGGGGCGGTTCCCGCGCCGGCATCGCCGAACATGCGTTCCGTGCCGCGACAGACGAAAACCGTTACGCTGCCCTGTTGGGTGTACTTGATGGCGTTCTCCACGAGGTTGCTGATGCAGTCGTTCAGATCTCCGGGCTCGACCAGGGCGACCAGGGCATCCGGCTCGGCCTCGGCGGCATGGCAGGTGAGTCGCAAGTGCTTGCTCTCCGCTAAAGGCGCGTAGCGCCGGCAGACCTCGCGTGCCACTTCGGCGACGTCCACGCGTGCCTGCCGGTGACGCCGCGGATCGGCCTCCTGCACCCGGGCCAGCGTGAGCAGCTCGCTCACCTGCTGGGCTCCGTCGCGGCAGCGCTGGCGCATGCGCTCGTAGGTCTTGCGGACAACGCCCTCCGGCACCACGCCGTCGGCGAGCAGCCCCACGAAGGTCTCGATGGAGGCCAGCGGACCCTTGAGCTGATGCGCCGCGGTCTGCATGAAGCGCGAACGGCGCAGTTGCAAATCGTGGATCGCCGCTTCCGAGCGGTGCAGCGCGTCGTAGGCCTCACGAAGTTGGCGTTCGCGCTCGTCGAGCCGGCGGGTGATATGCAACATGAAGTACAGCGTGGCGAACACCCCGCAGGTCATTACCGCCAGCGTCGCCCCTACGTGCTCGCCGCGCGCGAACAGATTCGGCGAAGGAAACTGGGGCAGGAAGGCCCAATGCGGCGTGACCCAACCCGCGCACTCACCCGCCACCAGCAGGCCGTACAACAGCATCGCCCACGCGCCTTGGAGCAGCGCATGCCAGGACTTCAGCAGCAGCGCTCCGATGCCCATGTGGAAGAGATAGAACACGGCCATCGGGTTCTCCACCCCGCCGGTGTAGCGCAGAATGGCCGTGAGCAGGAACAGGTCCACCGCCACTTGGGCGTTGGCAAACACCAGGGCGCTGCGGATGGCTCGGGCCTCGTCGATTTCAGGGCGGTGGAACTCCAGGATCAAGAAGCGCTGCAAAACCATCCACAGGGTGTTGACCGCGGCGAGCAGCAGAATGGCGAAGAGCAGGCGGCGCGGGCGTTCGACGTCGGGAGTAATGAAACGCTCCAGCGCCAGCACGGCGAACGCCGCGCCGACAAACGCCCAGCGCAGCCGGATGAACCAATGCACCTGAATCAGCGACATGAGGGCACCGGTGCGGTGCCGGGCATGGCTGAACAGCGGGACGTCGGCGAGCATCGCTTTGCGATCGTCAGGGCCGGCCATGCGCGCGCCTTCCATCCGGTGCCGAGGGGCGAACTCCGGCACGCCAAGGCCCTTGCCGGGTGCGGCCGCCCTACTTACGGTATCGGTCCGGTGAACGCCCCTTCAAAAGCCTGGTAGTCGAACAGATCAACGTCACCGTCATTATCCATGTCGAAATCGTCGACCAACCCGACGCTTACTGAAGCCAGATACTCCGTAACGTTGCGGAACGCGCCGTTGCAATCGCGGACGGCACGATCCGCGACCACCAGGCGGAGCGTATAGGCGCAGGGACGCAGTCCGGTAGTGTCCCATACCGCCAGCGGCTCATCGAGCATGGTTCCGCCGCCGCCGGCAAGCGGTACCCACCCGTGATAATCGCCACCGGTAACGGAGAGCTGCCATTCGTCCAGGTTCGCGTCCAGCGCCGTACCGCGCACCATGACCACACCCCCAACTCCCACGCACGGCGCCGGTTCGGAGATGACCGCGATGGGCGGCGTGTTGTCCACGGTCACCTGAGTGCGGCGCGTGTCTTCGTGGCCGCACGTCGTCCGCCCCAACAGCTCCAGCGCGTACGTCCCGTCCGGAACGCCGCTCGCAGCCGTGTCCCACCGGCCCAGTGGATCATTGAGCACGGTGGACACGTAAAACGGCACCCCGGGCTCCACCGGCTGCCCCATCCCGCCCGCGCTCGGCCGCCACTGAAGGGTGTAGAGGTCGAAGCACTGGTCCCACGCCGTCCCATCGACGCACACCCCGCCCCCGACCACGCTGCCCGGATCCGGCGCCCTCAGTTCAAGGCTGTCGAATCCGGCATCGAGGCGCACGACGCGCTCGTCGACGGCCGTGCCCCCGCAATAGTCACGTACCGCCAGCCGCAGGAGATACCAGCCCTCGCCCAGGCCGGCAGTGCTCCACACGCCCAGGAGACCGCCCGAAACCGGCGCGGTCCCCACGGCGATCAGGGACCACCCGCCCCCGCCGAGCGGCCGGACTTCAAGGACGAAGCGGTCGAACGTGCCGTCGGGATCGTCCGCGACCCCCATAACAGGAACGGAGTCGCAGACGCACGCCATCTCCGGCGGCGCAAGTAGCTGAGCCGTCGGTCCCGATTGGTCGTGCGAACAGGCGTCGACCACGTCAACCTGGACCCCCAGGCACAATTCGCACAGCGCAACCTGAGGGTACGACGCCACCTGGAAGTAATACCGTTCTCCCGCGTGGGCGATCAGCGTCATCCGCGAGGCTCGACCCGTGCATTCGTTCTCGCATTCCGGGGCACCAAAGGTGTCGTCAATGCAATCCACGTACGCCAGCAGCCCGCCGCAATCGCCACGATAGGCCTGCACCACCGTGTCGTAGTTCGTTTCCGGCAGACAGGTGCTGAATGTCAGCGGGCCGGTGACCGCAGGCGTCACGCCGTACCAGACCGTGTTCCCGAAGGCACTGGGCGTGCACGTCGGCTGAGGCTGGCCGGGGAGCGCGAATGCGTCCTGGGCATCGACGAAGTCGTATTGGGTGCCCGGAGCACCGGAAAGCTCGCGCGCCGTGGCGCATGTGATGTTCGTCGGAGCCACGCCGCAGGGGGTGCCGACGGTTACGATTACACCCAAACACAGAGGGCAGCCGGTGGGGTTGCCGTTGTACGAACCCACCGCAAAGCGATAGCGCTGCCCGGACGTGGCCTCCACCGTGACCCGCGACCCCGCACCCGAGCAGCCGCTGGCGCAGGCCGGCTCGTTGGTGTCGTCGTTGCAGTCCTCCGGCGTCATGAACTCGCACCGGTCGTCGCCGCCCTCCCAGACCTCGAGTACAGTGTCGTAGCCTGTGCCCGGGTGACAGGTGGTGATGGTCATCGGGCCGCCGACTTCCGGAGTGACTTCGAACCAGACGATGTGCCCCGACTGCACCTGGCACAGCGGATTGTTCACCCCCACCGGGGACACGTCCATGAGCACGACGTGTTGCCCTTCGTAGCCCGGAATCACCCTCGGCTGCATGCAGTCCGGCGTGGGCGGTTCGCCGAACGGACAGACCTGCGCGCCGGCGCCCGCAGTGCATAGCCATCCCACGCAGCCGGCCAGAATCACCACTCGCGAACGTGACATGTGTTGCCTCCTCCTCGCGTTCCATGATGACGGGGGGCGTGACGCCGCACGCGGTCCCCGCTGCAAACTGGCGGTACCCAACGCCACACGGCCTCCACGGCGGAGCCGGGGCGCAAGCGCTGCCGGAGGAGTGCTTCCTGCAAGCGGCGCGCCATGCACTTCAGGAGACGCAGCCGCCGCGGCGGGAGCTTGGGGATAATCCGTGGTCAAGCGACCGCCCGACCCTCCAGCGGCAGTAGGCGCGACGGCATGCACTGCCCCTTCATACAGTTAGACTGCTTACTTAACGCAAGACGGGAGCGGCGTCGGATGGGCTCGAAGCAGGCGGCGCCGCCGGACGTCCGCGACCACCGTCCCGACTACGGCGCCGCCCCGCCGGGAGGCCTGGAAAGGCCGCCCCCGGGGCGCTACGCTGGGTGACCCGGCATGGTTCCTCGGCATCCAAACGGGCCGGGGCCCGGAGCGCGCTATGCCGCGCGGCCCACCGGAGCGACAGCCGATCGCCCGTGCGGGCTCGGTTCTGCCGGCCCGCCCGGCTCGGCGGGCGGCAGAATGCGACAACCGAAGGAAGCGGAGAACCCTGATGCCCGCAAAGATGATCCCCTACTCCCTGGCGGAACGTAGTGACGCGGAACTGCAATCCCGCGCCGACGCCCTGCTGGCCGAAATGGCCAGCCGCCGGAGCTGCCGCGTGTTCAGCGACCGGCCGATCCCCCGCCGGCTCATCGAGACCCTCATCGCCATCGGACACTCGGCGCCCAGCGGAGCCAATCGCAAGCCGTGGCGCTTCGTGGCCGTGGGCGACCCGGCGCTCAAGCACGAAGTCCGCCTGGCGGCGGAGGCCGAGGAACGCGCCAACTATCAACACCGCTTCCCGGTGGATTGGCTCGAAGCCCTGGAACCCATAGGAACGAACGCACAGAAGCCTTTTCTCGACGTCGCCCCGTGGCTCGTGGTGATGTTCCGCATCGACTGGGAGGAAACTGGCGGGCAACGGGTGCAGAACTATTACCCCATGGAGTCTACGGGAATCGCGGCCGGCATGTTCCTTATGGCGTGTCACCAGGTCGGGCTGGCGACTCTGACGCATACGCCCAATCCCATGAAGTTCCTGCGCGAGCTGCTCGGCCGGCCCGCCAACGAGAAGCCGTTCCTGCTGATTCCGGTGGGCTGGCCCGCGGCGGACTCCGTCGTCCCCGACCTGCCCAAGAAACCGTTGAGCGAAGCCCTACAGTGGAACGCCAACGCACCAATGTGACGGTCGTGGTGCCGCTGCCGCCGCGCCCTCTGCGCGCGCTGATCGAGTGCGCCAACGCAGCCCATTCTCAGGGTGCCATGGCCATGCGCAGCGCCGCCATGCCCAGGAAAGACATGCCGGCGCGCGGCGGTGCCGTGCTTGGGCATGCCGCCGCCCCCAATGCGCGCGCTGATCCAGTGCGCCAACGCAGCCCATTCTCAGGGTGCCATGGCCAAGCACGGCGCCGCCATGCCCAGGAAAGACATGCCGGCGCGCGGCCGTGCCGTGCCTGGCCATGCCGCCCAACCTGCAGTATCGGGTGCGTCGCAGCACTAGCGCGACTCCGCTGCCGCCGTTTGTCGTGCCGGCTGCAAGGGATCGTTCATCCCGGGATGGCCCTGGGGGTGGGCTCCGACGTGGTCCGCCGGCTCAACATGGGACGTGACCCAGACCCGTTGCCCGGAGAAGGCACTCTCCAGCCGCTGCTCCACTTTCGTCGCCCGGGCGTGGGCTTCCACGGTCTGCAGCTCGCCCGGCACCAGGAGATGCACGTCCAGCCAGATCTGGTCGTTGGCCTGCCGGCAGCGCAAGTGGTGGAAGTCGTGAATGAGACCTTCCCGAACCGCCTGCCCCAGAACCTCGGCAAACCGCTGGGAGAGCGCCTCATCAACCTCGTCCATCAGCCCGGCCAGCGCCCGGCGAATCAGCGACGCACCGCTGCCCAGAATGACCGTGCCCAGGACGATGGCGGCGACCGAGTCGATCCACTGCAGGCCGGTAGTGACCACCAGCGTGAGCCCGACGATAGCAGCCGCGGTCGTCCAGACGTCGGTCAGCACGTGCTTGCCGTTGGCGACCAGGATGAAGGCATGATGCCGCCGCCCGATGAGGATCAACATCAGGCCGACGCCGAGGTTCACGACCGCCACCGCGCCGGCCAGCACCAGCCCGGTCTCCAGGCGCTGAAGCTCCGGCCCGCGAATCAGCGCCGTGATGCCGCTGTAAATGACGGTCAACGCCGCGGCGAACACCAGCGCCCCCTCGAAGCCTGCCGAAAGGTAGGCGATGCGGCCGTGGCCGTACGGGTGCTTTGCGTCGGCGGGGCGCGAGGCGTACCAGAGGCTGTAGGTTGCGAAACCGGTGGCGGCGAGGTGCACGACGGATTCGGCGGCGTCGGAGAACAACGCCGCGCTATGAGTCAGGGCGTAGGCCGTGAGCTTGCCTGCGAGGATCACGAAGGAACTCGACAGGCTGATGGTCATGGCGACCTGGCGCGGGTCGCGCTTCATAGCAACGGCAGCCGTCGTCCTCCGTACACCGACCGCTGGTTTACCCGATGGCCCGGGCCCGCACAAGCCGCCGCGCTGGCGGCGGTGGCGCAAGCTCGGCGCGGTCAAGAACCGTCGCCATCTGCACAGGGACAGACCGTGCGCCGGCCCGCGCCGGCAGGCTGTCGCTAGTCGCCCTCCTGGGGCGCCGGAAACAGCATGCCCAGAATCGCCGCGGTTCGGTCTTCGATGACGCCGGCCGCGCCGCCGACCATGGCGTCGCGAAACTCGCGCTGCGCCCGGCTATTACACGCGCCCGCCAAGCCGCAGGCGCACAGCAGGCCGACCGTGACGATCACTCGCACGATTCGCATCATGAAACAGCTCCTAGAACTTGAACGCGTATTGCACATAAAAGAGATCCGGGTCCTGGCTCGGACCCGTCTGCTCGACAAACTCGTTGTGCCAGAAGTGTGACCACCCGAGCAGAAGCGATGAGTGTACGTCGATCTGCCACAGAACGGTGATGTCAACTTCCTCGCCCAACTCAGTGTCGCTCAGGCCGGTGGCGTCCCGTCGTCCGGCGGCGCCACCCGCGTCGTACACCGCGTCGCGGTTGGCGTTGAGCCAGAAGGCGTGATAGGCGATCGCCGTCCGCACCTTCTTCTCGACGGGCCAGGCCGCGAGGTTGACGTTCACGACGGTGGTGTTCTGTCGCCCGATCAGATCGAGGAACCCCAGGTATTTGTGGCCCAGAGGAAACAACTGATCGAACGTGCCGACCTTGCCGTCGAACGGATCCTCGTCGCCGCTGGCCCAGTCGAAGCCACTACCGATCCGCGGCTTCCACGGACACTTCTCGAAGGTGTATCCGCCGTCCAGCGACCAGCTCCACGCCTGAACGGTGTCGCCCGCCCAATGCCCCCATTGCCCAGCGAGCTCGGCGTCGTAGTCCCACGCGCCGGTCTTGCCGGAGAAACGCGAGCCCAGGGTGTAGATGCTGCGATCGCCGGCGTTGCCGTTGGGGTTCACACGGTTGCCGGTGTCGTCGGTGGCGAAGAAATAAAAGTCCAGCGCATGCCGCGGTATCCCCTTGTAGGTGACGTAGGCGCCGTAGAAGTCGTGGTCTTCGTCGTAGCGATCGTGCTGTTTCCGCTGCACGATCACCGGTTTGGCGTACCACAGGTCGATGTCCCACTTCTCATACTTGGCGAACAGCTTCACCGCATCGAAGCGCCGGCGGACGGTGGCCCACTCCAGCGGTGACACCAGGCGCTCGGCACCGTAGCGGAGCTCCTGCCGGCCCACGCGCAGCGTCCACGGCTGCTGCTCCCCGAAGAGCCGCAGGTCGAAGAACATCTGGTGCAAGTCCCACCGGTTCTCGTCGATGGCGCGGCGGGGAAGGTCGCGATCTTCGTCAAAGGCGGCGACTCCCTGCACGAACACCCGCAGCAGCTTGCGGTACTTGAAATCCGCGTGCAGGAAGTACCGAAACAGCGTGAAAGTGTCCTGCGCCCGCTCCGCGGTCCCGAATGTCTTGTTGGTCTCGGCCTCCATGCGGAACCGCACCTCGCCGCCGAGCGTCAATCGCCAATCGTCGCTCAGGTGGACGTTCTTGATCGGATCGAAGAAGTCCTTTTCATAGGACTCCGGATCCCCGTCGAGGTAGCTGAAATCCTCGTCGTAGCGCAGGTCAAGGAACTTGGGCTTCGCCTTGGGTGGTGTGCTCGGGGCCGCCGCCTTCTCCTCGACAGTTTGGGCGGGCTTGTCCCCCGGAGCCGGAGGTTGCGTCGGCGGAGAAGCGGCGGCGGGCGGCGCGCCGTCGCCGGCCGGCTTGACGGGGGTTTCGTCACTTGTCTTCGGCGGCGGCGCGGGGACCGCGACTTCCGCCACCGTCATCAGGAACAGAAACCCCATCCCTGTGTTGCGGATTTGCCTGCTACGCATGGTACCCTTCCGTAGGTTGCCGACTGAACGTTTAGATCCGCAGCTCGAACGCCTCGCGGGCGCGGCGACGAGAGCACGGAGCTTCTTGCCAATGGACCATCGACCGTCGCGTCGCCATCGCGTGAACCGTGCCGGACGCCAACGCTCGGACCGCACCGCGCCGGTCTCCCTGGCAGAGTCAGTGCCACGAACGGGCATGCCGCGAGAAAAAGTTACGCGGCACGCGGCGTGCTCGGTTTCACGCTACCCCGCCGCCGTTGCGGCGGTGGCAGCACGGCGTCGCACCGGTGCATTACTTTGTCACCGCCGGCCCGGCGAGCCGCGAAAGTGCGGAATTTGCCGCACCGCGGTGCGCGGATTCACACAGCGCCTCTGCGACACCGGCGCCGATTGGTTAACGTCATGAAGGAGATCGCGCGTGTTGACGACCAGCCTCGGGGTTGCCCGACGGTACGTGTTGCTCGGGGTTTTCCCCTATTTTCTGACCGGTGCGGGCTGCACCACTGACTCCACGCTCGGCGGCGACCGCCTGACAGGCGACCTCGCGGCGAAGGCCGAGGCCGTTGCGGCGCAGATCGGCGGTCCCGCCGGATTCGGCGGCGCGGCCATGGGCGGCTATGAGCAGCATGCCGCGGAGCGAATGGGTTTCGTCTCGGCTGCCGACCTCGCGGACTCCGCGGCCACGGTGACCATCCGCATGGAGAACCTCGCCGGACAGCCTTGCACCTTCCACCTCAGCTACGTCTCGGCCGCGGCCGGAGTCGATGAGCAGGAAGAGGAAGTCGAGGTCCCGGCGACGGGCGAGGTCGAAATCGTGATGCCCTGCATGGAGATCGTGGGCCTCGGGTCGCTGGAGACGCCGGGCGCGGTTGGATGTCACCTGACCGACGGTGCGACGATCCCGAACACTATGGCCGTGCCCGCGTTTCTCAACATGGATTACGCTTGCGGCGCGATGCACAGCTTCATGTTGACTCCCGACGTGGATGACCTGGACGGCGACGACGACACCGAGGAGTTGATCCTCATCAGCGGGGCGATGCAGTCGCACATGCAGGCGGGCGGTCCCATGAACCACAGCCACCGCGGTTCAAGCGGCGGCTCGGCGATGATGGGCGGCATGATGCCCGGCCATGGGCTGGGCGGAGCGGCGCCGCCGTCACCCTGACGAACCGGTACGGTCGTCAGCAGCCGCTGCGGCAGGTGCGACCGCCGACACCCACGGTTGCGCCTACACCATCCCCACCTCATGGACGGCCGGACGCCCTAGCGCATCGGCGTTAACCGGTTCGACGTCGGACGCGCGGCGCGCGGCGCTGCGCTCGTGCGTCGCGTGGCAACCGCTGAGCGGCAGACCGGCGGCAAGATGGTCGAGGATCATGGCCAGCCGGCGTGTAAGATCGGGGCGAGAATACGCCGTAAGCCGCTCCAACGCCGCTCCCGGGAGCGGCCGGCCGGAAGCGGCCGCGCGATACAGCGTTTGCAGAGCGTCCGTGACCGGTGTGACCCGATCGAAGGGCACAACCAGGCCGGCGTTGTGCCCGCGGACGATCGTCGCGCACTGCCCTCTTGCCGGGCCGAGGCACAGGATAGGCCGACCGGCGGCCAGGTACTCAAACAGCTTCCCGAGGATCACCGAATCGGCGTTGGGGCCGTCGTGCACGCAGAGCAGCAGGGCGTCCGCGGAGCGCATCTCGGCGATCGCCGTGGCGTGCGCCACTTCACCGGTGAATTCGCACGGGAGCGAGGTTCGCTGGAGTTTTTGGCGCACCTCGTCGCCGGCATGGCCGACGATGCGGAGTACGACCCGCCCGCGGCGCGAGCCGAGGTGATCCGCGAAGGCGCGTAGTCCCGCAAGCAGTGCATTGCTGACTCGATTCCGATCCAACCGGCCGACGTGCGCCAACGTGAAGCGCCCGCCGCCGCGCGGCTCGGGCAGCGGAGCGGCGAAATCGGCGGGATCGAACCCGTTGGTGATGGTGACGAACTTGTGTCGCTGGTGGGGAACGCGATCCGCGAGGATCTCCGTCTGCCGCGGCGTAACGCCCAGCACCACGTCCGCGGTCTCCAGGATCTCCTGTTCCAGGCGGCGGTGCGCCTCTCGGCGGCGTGGCGACGGCTCGTGGTAGCGGTAGTCGTCGGTCCACAGGTCGCGGAAGTCCGCGACCCAGGGTCGTCCCGTCCGTCTCTTGAGCCACATGCCCAGCAGATGGTCCGATGGCGGACTGAACGTCGAGTAGATGGCGTTGATCCGTTCCCGCGCTACCAGTCGCGCCGCGGCACGCACGCCGGACTTGGCCCAATACACGCAGTCGTCGGGGAGCGGTTCGCGGGCCATCCAACGCGTCAACCGCCACTCCAGGGCCCGGCCGATGCGCCCGCCGGCACTACCGCCGCGGACCAGGCCACGAACGGCGCGCCGCAGCGCTCGCGCCCAGCTCCCTCCACCGACACGATGGACCACGACCTCGGGCGGGAGCTCCGCCGCCAGCGTATGGTCCTCGGGAAGGTCGTCGAGCGGCGGGAGCGTCCAGACGATCGGCTGCCAGCCGAAGGTGGGAAGGTACTTGGCAAACTTCGCAGGGCGCTGCACGCCCGGCCCGCCGGTGGGGGGAAACGCCGCGGCGACCATGAGCACGCGTCGAGCGTGGCGGGCTGCCAACGCGGGCGCCGGTGCGCCGACTCCCCCGCTTGCGGCGGGCTTGCCGGCGGCCTCCACGGCGCCCTCATCGAGCATGTCGCGATCCCCCACGTGCGTGCCTTTCTCGAACGCGCCGGGGAGCCCCTGGCTCCCCCGTGCCTCTGAATGAACGGCCCCGCGGCCTGACAGTGACTTGTCGCCGAACTCAAGCGCACCCGCTACCCGGCCGGCGGTCGTGAATTCTGAATCCGGTTCCACTCGCTGCAACGTGCGCAAGCCCACAATCGGACTTTACGCCTGATGAGCATCTATCGGCACGCCGCCGCGGGACGATGACCAGTCTTCCTCGCAGAGGTAGTAGTCCGTAAGGACTAACCCTAGCTTCCGGTAGGTTTCGAGGGCGCCGTGGTTGTGACGGTGCACATAGAGGCGGATGCCGCAAACATCGGCACGGCTGCCGGCGAGGGCGCGCACGTGGGCGTGAAGGGCGCGAAACACGCCGCGGCGTCGGAAGGTGGGCTCGACATAGACGCTTTGTATCCACCAGAACCAGCCACAGCGCCAGTCGCTCCACTCGAACGTCACCATCGTCTGCCCTACAAGCCGACCGTCGCATTCCGCGACGAAGTACCGGCAGGCTGCGGAGTCACTCAACGCCCGGCGGACGCCTTCCTCCAGCGTGGCGCGGTGCAGAGACTTGCCTTCCGATTCCCGCGCCATGGCATCGTTAAATGCCACGATTGCGGCACCGTCGGAGGGCTCGGCGGAGCGAACGCTGATGGCGGCGTTGGTCATGGCGGGCGCGTCATCTCCGCCGGTGAGGCGCCCCCGCCGGCACGCGCAGCGTAGCGCGGCGCGACGGCCACGTAGGGCTTCCCGAGGAGTTTCTTTATGAGGACAACTTCACCCATTTCATTGCCCTCGATGCGATGGCCGAGCCACTGCATGACGTAGCTGACCACGATAAGCCCCAAGGGGCGCCACCAGAGATTCCAGGCGCTGTCGGCCAGTTGCACGACGATGAGCACAACCGCCATGGGGAGCATGGGGATCGCCAGTGCGTGCAGCAGCAGCGACGCCGGATGCTGGTGGCGCTCGCGCCAGTTGGACAGCCATGCAGGCATGCACGTATGGTAGTACGGGGTAGGAAAAGCGGAAGACGGACGGCGCGCCCGGCGACGAACCGCCGGCAGCCGGCGCCACGGAGACGCGGGCTCCGGATCGACGCGGCGCGCCCCACGAAAGTGAGGGATCATGGGCACGGTGGAGCAGGTATTGGTCGTCGAGCGCACCGCCTTCGACCGCGCCGGCGGCTTTCAAGGCATCAGCTTCGAGGTGGAGCGCTTCCTGGAGGCGCTCTTCGCGGCCGGCGCGCCGCGGTTCATACCGCGGCCGCAGGCGGAGGCGGATCCCCGTTTCAAGCAACTCATCCCCTACGTGCTGATGACGGACGGAGACAGCTACGTGACCTACGTGCGCGGCAAGGCGGGGGGCGAGAAGCGTTTGGTAGGCAACCGCTCCCTCGGCATCGGCGGGCACATCAACCCCACCGATGACCTGCCGCTGCTGAGCTCGGACCTGCGCGACGCCTACCGTGCCGCCGTTGCGCGCGAGGTCGCCGAGGAAGTGGTGATCGACGCCGCGCCGCCCGACCGCATCGTTGCCCTGCTCAACGATGACTCCACGGAGGTCGGTCGGGTGCACCTGGGAATCGTCCACTACTGGCGTTTCCCGCAACTGGTCGTCCGCAAGCGGGAGCAGGCCATCACCCAATTCTCCTTCATGACCCCGGCGGAACTTCGCGCGGTCCGCGACAGCCTGGAATCCTGGTCGCAACTTTGCCTGGATCATCTGGGAGTACTCGCCGACGCTGCCGCGAACCGGACGACGTCCCCCGCCATTCCTCAACGCTGAATCAGCGTGCGCGATCCGGCGTCCTCGGAACCAGGCCGCGACTCTGAGGCCGTGTGCAAGACCATGCGGAATGGCGCCCGATCGCCCGCCGTTATTCGGGGCGGATGGAGATCGGAGGGCGCATCGGCGTCGGAACCGCAGCGCGGCGGCGCCGCGCAGGTTTGACGCATGCGGCGCCGAGGCTAAACTGCGTCCGTGCAACGTCTTCTGTGCAAGCACGGCTGAGACCGATCCCCATGCCCGCCTGCCCGACCGCCACCGAGCTGGATCGCTTTCAACGCGGGCTGCTGGACGAGCCAGGCTCCGCGGTAGTGCGTGATCACCTGAGTTCCTGCGATGCCTGCCGGATCGCGTTGGATCACACCGGCCGACCCTTGCCGGCGGACGCCACGCTGGCGATCGACCGCACGGTTTCTCTCGCCCCCGAGCGCCTGACGACTTCGACGCCGGCGGAGCGAATGGCGCGGCATTTCCCCAAAATCGAGGGCTATCAGATTACCGGCGTTCTGGGCCAGGGAGGCATGGGGATCGTCTACCGCGCCGTGCAGACCAAGCTCAGCCGCACGGTGGCCCTGAAAGTGCTGCCGGCCATCGTGGGGACGGCGAACCCCCAGGCGGTAAGCCGCTTCCGTCGTGAGGCCACCGCCGCCGCGCGGCTGCACCACACCAACATCATCCCCATCTACGACTTCGGAGAATCGAGCGACGCCTACTACTACGCCATGGAACTGATCACCGGCGAGCCGCTCAACGTGCTCATCGGCCGCTACGCGGCCCATCACGCCGCGAGCGCCGCCCCCACGCAGCTCACCCAGTGGCTGCATCCCGAGGATGAAGTGCCATCCGGCGGCACTCACGGAGAGGCGGTACCGGCGCCGTCGATGGAGGACAGCACCACCGTGCGCGAGGCCCGTGCCGCGCCGCAGGCGCGGGCCTACTACCACCTGGTCGCCCGCTGGATGGCCGACGCCGCCGACGCCCTGCACTACGCCCACGCGCAGGGTATCATCCACCGCGACATCAAGCCCGCCAACCTCATCCTCTCCCACGACGGCCGAATCATGATCGCCGACTTCGGGCTGGCCAAGAGCAGCAGCGAGGAGTCGGTGACCGTCACCGGGGCCCTGCTGGGCACGCTGCGCTACCTCAGCCCGGAACAGGCAATGGCCAGGCGGGTGAAGGTGGATCATCGCACGGACGTGTACTCGCTGGGCGCCACCATGTACGAACTGCTCAGCTTCCAACCCGCCTTCCCCGGTACCGACGACAAGGCCATCCTCTCCGCCATCCTCACCCGCGATCCCATGCCCATCCGCAGGCTGGCGCCCTATGTACCGCGCGAGCTCGAGACCATCTGCATGAAAGCGATGGAGAAGTCGGCCGACGTGCGTTACGACTCCGGGCGGGCGATGGCCGACGACCTGCGGCGCTATGTGAACGATCTGCCCATCGCCGCCAAGCGTCCCGGACCGCTGGCCCGCGCCTACAAGTTCGTTCGCCGACACAAGGCCCCGGTGCTGGCGACCTCGGCCCTGCTCGCGCTGGCCGCCACCAGCGGCTTCCTGGTTCGCGCCGAGGCCCGGCGCTCCGCCGCTCAGGTCCAGGGCCTGTACGACAGCGGGATGTTCTATGCCACGAACCAGAAGTGGGACCAGGCGGAAGGCGAGTTCCTCGCCGCCCTCAAGATCGACCCCGGGAATGTAAACACCATGCTGGCGCTGGTGTGGATGAAGATCGAGCATCTCAAGAAGCGCCCGGAGCTGGCCACCCCGGAGAACCTCGAGCGCCTGGACACGCTGTGCCGCCGGGTGCTGGCTCTGACCCCCGACGACGCCACGGCACTGAGCTATCACAGCGTAGTACTCAAGAACCTGCGGCGCTACGATGAGGCGATTGCCGCGACGCAGAAGGTCGTCAGGCAAAGGCCGGACTACTTCGCCGCGTGGTCCAACCTCGGCGCCTACCACGCGATCGCCGGGAACCTCGACCAGGCCGAGGAGTGCCTGCGTAACGGTTCCGCTCTCGCCGACAAGGAGGAAGTCGGCCGGCCGGTCGATCGCGCCGGCGTGTGGCGTAACCTCGCGGCGCTCGAACTGCTGCGCGGCGATGTCGGAGCCGTCACGCAACTGACCAAAGCCATCCAGGCCAAGCCCGACGATACCCCCAGCTGGCTGCTTCGCGTGAGAGCCAGGCTGAACCTGCCCGATTACCGGAACTTCGAGGAGGCCCTCGACGACGCCAAGTACGTGGACCGCTTGAGCACGGAACGAAACCCCCGTGCCAAACGGCTTCGTGCTCTGGCGCACCTGCGAAATGGGCAGCTTCAGGCGGCCGTCGAGCAGGCCGACCTCGCCCTGGGACTCAAGGACCAACCGGTGGTGGCGAACCTGATCGCCGCCATTGCCGAACAAGGCCGCGGGCGAGCCGCCGAGGCACGGGTGCGGCTTGACGCTGCCCTCCGGGAATGGCCGTCCACCTGGAACGACGGCGGCTTTACGGTGACCTTCGACGAGGGGATCCTCTGGTTCGAAACCGCTGCGGAGTTCCAACAACTTCGCGAGGAGGCGGAAGCATCGCTGGGGCTCCACTCCGCCGACGGCTCCGGAGACTGACCGGGGCCCCCCTGCCCGCCGAACCCGTATTCACCCCGTCACGCCCTTTTTCCGTGTACATCATCCGAGGGGCGGCGCCGCCCGGAATCCGCTTGAGGGAATCGCGCTCCCACTCTTCTCCCGTTGCCGCCACGATGGGTAACCTGCTATAGTGGCGATTCGCCGAGCTGGAGGGGTAAGGCAAACGGCCTGCGCCTCCCGCGGGCACGAGTCCAGACGGTCCGTTTGCCGAGCCAACGAGCGCCAACCGATACCGGCCCGCCCGCCGGGGGGCGAACGCCGGGTCGCCTGGCGGAACGAACCGGTCTCCGCACCCGCATCGTTATCGGCCGACGCTTGATTCTCGCTGGTTCCATCGGCGAGTGAATCTCTAAGGGAAGGGGAAATCCACGTGACATCAGCAATGCCCAGAGCTACGTCTATCCTGGCCGGCGTCTTACTGTTGAGCACCGCCGGCCGGAGGGACGTTCTTGCACAGTCGGCGTGTGAACGAAGCTCGCTTTCCGCGGGCGACACGGCAGCGCTGGACCGTTTCGGCAGCGCCATAGCCGTGAGCGGCAACCGCGCCCTGGTCGGCGCTCCGGACGCTGACCTCGGAGGTGACGTGGACGCCGGCGCAGCGTACCTATTCGTGCGGACGGGCTCGACGTGGGCCCAGGAGGCCAAGCTGACCGCTTTCGACGCCTCCGGCCATGACCGTTTCGGCTGGGCGGTGGCGCTCGAGGGTGACCTCGCGGTGGTTGGCGCCCCGGGCAAGACCCGGGGCGGTGTGCCGGGAGCGGGGGCAGCCTACGTGTACCGTCGCGGCCCGACCGGGTGGGCCGTCGAAGCGAAGTTGCTCGGCGCCGCGGGCACGGGCATCGGCGGGGCAGGCACGTCGGTGGCCGTCAGCGGCGATCTCGTGGTCGTGGGAGCCCCGCGTGACGACGTCTCCGGGGTGCACGATTGCGGGTCGGCACTGCTGTTCCGTAAGACGGCAACGGGCTGGGCACAGGAGTTCCGCCTTGTCGCCGGCGATTCTCTGGCGGACGACCATTTTGGGCAGTCTGTTCACGCCGACGGTGATGTCGTCGCCGTCGGCGCCCCCGATGCCGACCCGGCCGGCATTTCGTCCGGCGCGGCATACCTCTTTCGCCGCGCAGGTGGAATCTGGGTACAGGAAAGCAGAATCACGGCACTTGATGCCGCCGCGGGCGATGGGTTCGGCAGCTCCGTGGCCATCAGCGCCGACGCGTTGCTCAGCGGTGCGCCAGGACATGCGCACGCGGGCGTTGCCACCGGCGCGGCGTATCTGTTTCGCAAGTCAGCGACCTGGGCGCTCGAGGCGGAATTGCTCGCCGCCGACCTGGCGTCCGGCGACGGGTTCGGCGCCGCCGTAGCGCTCGCGGGCGACCTTGCCGCCGTTGGTGCTCCGTCGGCGGACCACGCCGCGGGCACGAACGCAGGAGCCGGTTACGTGTTCCGCCGCGTTGCCGGCGCGTGGATCGAGCTTCAGAAACTCGCGACCTACGGCTCGGATGCGGGAGATGCGCTGGGCGCCAGCATCGCCGTGGACGGTGAGTTCGTGGCTGCCGGCGCGCCGCTCGCCGACGACGCGGCGCTCGACGGCGGCGCTGCGCACGTGTTCGCCGTTGCCGACGACTGCAACGCCAACCTGATCCCGGACGTGTGCGATGTGCTCGCCGGCGTCGAGGCGGATTGCAACGGCAACCAGGTTCCGGACGCCTGCGAGCTTCGCGATTGTGCGGGTCAACCAGCTTGCGACGACTGCAATCTGAACGGCACGATCGACGTCTGCGACATCGCCGAGGGCCGGCTGACCGACGCCGATGGCGACGGCGCGCCGGACGAGTGCGTCTCGTTCGTGGGGCTCTGTCCCATGAACAACGACTGGAGTTGCGTGGATAACTGGAACCTGGGAGGCATCTACCCCGACAACGGCCCGCAAACCTACAGCGTCACGCTGCAAGGTCCCGGCGACAACGTGTCGCTCGATCTCGACGTGACCATCGACACCCTGCGCATTCTCCAGGGCGCCGCGCTCACCGTTGCCGACCCCCTCGACGGCGATCTGACGATCATCAAGCGCGGCGGTGTGTTCCTCGAGGGCGACCCGGTCGACAACGAGCCGAGCCAGCTTCTGGCCGGCAACGGCCGGGCGCTGTTCGTGCCCAGTGGGGGCTTCGTCCTCGGGCCCGACGCCGTCTATGAAGCCGCGTGGACGAGCGGGCGAAGCACCGGGTCGCTGCTCTCCGCGGAACAGGCGCTTATCCTCGCCGGCACCTGTGACTGCCCGGATCAGACAAACGGCGGAGCGATGATTCTGGGCAGCGGCATGTTGGTGACCATCGCGGGGGACTTCGAGCTGCGCGGGGCTGATGTGGCCGTCTGCCCCATGGACTGCCAAAACCGCCGCGGCGGCATTACCCCCCCGCCCAAACTGATCGGCGGCACCACGGCGCAAGTGACCGTGCAGGGCGATTTCACGGTCACCGGCGTTGTCGACGTGCGGTTCGGCGAATCGGTTCGAACGGCCGGCGTCACACCGGCGGAGTTGATCCTAGGCGGCGCCTTCAACAACTTGAGCCAGTATCCACAGCGATTCGACTGGACCTACGGCAAACTCACGCTGAGCGGCGCCCAGCCGCAAGCGGTGGAGGTCGCGGGCACGGACCGCGGCCCGGGTGGCGACGGCTACCTCGTCAACTTCGCCATGGGAACCGTGGAAGTGCTGGCTTCCCGCGCTGTCACCTTTCAGGACCTGCTGGACAACGCTCCCGGCGGGGCGGTCGAGGCGCTGTATGTCGATACGCTGATCCTCCGCGCCCTGTCGCACATCTCCATCGACGACTGCAAGGTGTACTACAATCACCTCATCGACGAAGGCGCGCGCATTGACCTTTATGGCGCGGGCGAACTGCTCGCCGTGGCCCAGCCGCCACGGCTTGCCGCCGCCCCGCACGACGCGCCGAAAAACCGCTATCTGTCGGTCGTGCCTGCAAACGGCGCCCTGCCCGTGGCGCTGAAGGTAGTGATGACCGCCGGACCGACGGGTGGTGCGCTCCCGGCGCTTGCAGGATGGGTTGACACGCCCGATGGGCACGGGACGGCGCGGTTGGTCGGCGCGCCGGTAACCCGGGGCTGGACGGAGCCGTTGGTGCACATCGGCGATTGCGGCATCATTCCCGCGGCTACCTATGCCGTCACTTCGACGCGCGACGCGGGTGCGAGCTACTCCGTGCCCCTCACGGCCTATACCATCGCTCGACCGGCGCCGAAGTACTGGGGCGACACGGTGGGTGAGCTACTCGGCGGACAATGGACGGCACCCAACGGCGTGGTCAACATGAATGACTTCGTGGCGGCGCTACAGAAGTTCCAATCCCTGCCCCAGGCGCCGGACCTGACCGTCGTTGATATTCAATCCACGGGGGCGCCAAACCCGTGTCTGAACGGAGCGGTGAACATGGCCGACGTGTTCCTGCTTATCCACGCCTACCAGGGCCGGCCGTATCCGTTCGTGACCAACCCCGCGGACTGTCCGTCCTGCCCCTGACGCGTTCTTCACGCCGCCGGACCTTCCGCCGGCGCCGCGCGCCTCGGCGTACTCACCCCGATGTGGCAACCGACGGCGCCGGCTTGCGCGGCGCAGCGACCTACGGGCAGGCTTCGCCGAGGAAGAACCCGCCGCCGAGGGCGTCGCACTCCGCCGGCCCGCCGGTACCCACGCAACGATCTTCCAGAGCGTTCAGATCATAATAGTCACACGACCCGACGCAGCTATCGACATGGTAATACATGTCGCCCTCCAGCTCGTCGCATTGGCGCGTGTCGGCGGCTGTGCACCCCGATTCATACACACAGATTCCGGCGCAGACGGACTCATGGAAAAACGCGGCGCCTTCATTGCGGAGGCATTCCGATTCGGAATCCTCGTAGCAGTATGCGCCGTCCCCCTCGCCGACGTAGCACGCTCCCGGGCACTCTTCGTTGCGGACGAAGAAATGGAAGTTAGACAGGGCGCGACACTCATTGTCCGTTGCCGTCCGGCAGTCACAACAGGCGTCGCCAAGGCTGGTCTGGTAAAGCGTGTAGCATGCTCCGGGATCGCAAGGTGCGTCCAGGCAGCTCTCTCCCTCGTCAAACTTGCCGCCGATCAGATCGCAAACCGTGCCGTTCGTATCCAGGCAGTCGATGCTCGTGCAGCACGCCCCGGCCTCCGGACATTGAACATCACCGCATGAGAGCCCTTCAAAGAAGAACCCGCCGTCATCGGAGCAGGACTTGGCGTCGGCGGGCAGACACTGGGACCTGCCGGCGGCGTAGCGACAGCAGGAGCCCTGGTTCGGCGTGGCGCAGTCGGCCTCACAAGCCAGGGTGCAGAGGGCGCATTCGCGCTCCTGAAGCTGCTGCTCTTCGCGTGCGTCCTGCCATTGATCTCGCGCCAGTTCAAACGCCTGCCGATACTCGGACTGCACCTCCTCCGGCTCTTGAGAGGCCTGAAGCGACGTCAATCCAAGCCGGTAGACGACCTGCGCCAGCTTGGCGAGGTTGGACCGCAGACCGTCCAGATGTTCCTCGACGCCGGGCAGGTCGGCCTGCAACCGGCTGCCGAGCTTGGCGATCTGAGCCCGGCGTGCCGTGGTCTGGGATGCATCCGCTACTCCGGCAGCAACCGCACCAGGGTTAGTCGACACCCACTCCCGCAAATCCGTCAAATCGGTACCGAGCTCCTGTTCGATAAAGGCGAAAGCCTCCAGCAGGGCCTCGTCTTCGAAGCCCACGGTGATCGAAAACTCGGTGGTGGTACCGTCGTTTTCGAACGTGACGTCGGCGCTGGAACCCTCGGCCGACCACGCCAGACGCAGTTGCCGTCCGCCCCGGGTGATTGTGGTGACCAGCCCCCGCTCGTCGACCACCGTCTCGAACGGCGCTGATGCGCCATCACCGGTCGTTTCTTCGTCGCCCCCGATGCGGTTTTCACCGGTCGCCACGTCGCGTGTGCCGCCCCCCGTGTTGCAGGCGGCAGTGCACAGACCGACCCCCGCCAAAGCCAGAACCACCGACCCATGTTCCCAAGAAAATCGCTTTTGCACTTGCCCCCTCCTCATGCGTGCGTCGTTGTGCTGGACCTGGCCATCGTTTCAACCCACTACGCATTGCAGCCGGCTCTACCCTACGGCGGCATTGGCGAAGGCCGAAAGCCCGCCGTTGGGGCGAAGTTACGGCACTTCATACGCCCCGATGTCGCACGTCGCGCCGTTCCCTGCCCCGCCCGTACCGGGTCTGGCGACACCCGCGATGTCCGTAGCCGGACAGGACCCGGGGTCGCCCGCCTCGCGCGCTGGGCTGTCGGCGCCAGGAACCATGCCGTATTCCGCTCCCGAAAGCGAGCCCGCGAGCATCGGATCGGTACACTGATCGTTGCCGCCGGAGTTCGTGAATGGGCCGCTCACACCGCATTCCACGTTCTTGGCGTTATGAATTACGTTGAAGTCGGAGTCCAACGCCAGTGCGGGGCATCCTTCCTGATAAAACAGAAACGTGATGTCCGATGCATCAAAGTAATCCACACCTCCCAGGAAAATGTTGTTGCGGGCGACGATGGTCTCACTGCCATCGCAGGAGAATCCCTCGCGCGGGCCGCTGGCCACCAGACCGTCGCCCTGTCCGTACAGAGTGCAGTTGGTGATGGATATCCGCTCGCCGCCCGTAAGGAAGACGGCGAGCGTGTTGCCCAGTGCGCGACAATGGTCCACCCAGTAGGTGAAGGGCTGGTCCTCGAAATAGGCACAGTTACCTACCATCACGCTGTTGGTGATTTCGGCCTGGCCGGCGGTCTTGATCTGGTTGCCGGCATTGCCCTCGGCGCGCACGCGGTCGAGCACAATACTGCCGCCCAGCGTGTGATACAGAAGGTCCAGGCCGTCCGAGGTGTTGTGCAGGAACGCCGAATCCTCGATGATCCAATCAGCGCCGGTTTCCGCGATCCCCACTCCGTCTCCATAGCCCCCCGCCTCCTGCCCCCAGCAACCGGTCGGCACGCCGCCCGGGTAGGTCTCGCCGCAGCCGTTCCACTCCACTACCCAGCGACGGAAGGTAAGCGTTCCCGAATTGGAATCGCCGTTATCGTCCCACAGATCGCCGTCCCAGCCGACGGAGCCGTTCGCGGCAATCCGCACGTTCTCGACGGTCCAGTCGGTCAATCGCCCGGCATGCACGCCGCCCGCGGCCAGGCCGTGAATGTTCAGATTACGAAGGTGCACGTTCGTCGAATCCTCCGCATACAGCCCATACTCCGCCCAGTCGCCATACGGCGGCACGTCGCGCTCGCAGGCGAGGCCGCCGGTGTGATAGGCGACGCAACCGGAGTGGTCCGTGATCTCGAGGCAGGCGAGCTCGACATTGCTTGCATCCGTGAGGTTTACGACGAACCAGGGCCGACCCGTGCCCCACAACTCCGGCGGACTGGCGCAGCCCGAATCCCAGCCCGCGCCCAGAATCCGCGTCGGGTGGTCGGCATCCACACCGCTGGGGACAGGCGGCATGTGACAGCCGTACGATCCGGCCTCGTCGCAAGTGTCGGCGCCCGGAGCGCCGAAGCCCATCTGATAGGAGCCGGCGGCGATGATCAGCGTGTCGCCGCCCGAAATCCGCGGCGTTCCCCCTGGCGGTAGGGCGCGAAACGGGTGATCCCACGCACACGCCTGACCGGTCCCGCTTCCGGCGTAGGGCGCGTCGGCGAGCCCCGTGCATTCCTCGCTGCCGGCGCCGTCAGGCCGGATGTAATACACGGCGCCGCCGCCGGTCCCACCCCCGGTCCCGCCGCCGGCGCTACCACCTCCGCCCTCGTCGTTTGCGCCGGCGGTGCCGGCGGTTCCGTCGGATTCACCGCCCTCTGGCAACTCGCCGGAGATACCGCCGCTCGAGCCGCCGCCCCCTTCTCCGGCTTCGTCCTCGTTGCCGTCAGCCACGACACCCCCGACGCTTTGGCAACCGGGAATCCACGTGGCGGACGCCACGATCACACCAAACACCACGAACTTGAACATCGTCACGACTTCCTCCTCAGGGTCCCGAGCCGCCGGCCACCGGTATTCCCGCCAAGGTCGCCTCTACGGTCTCCGTCGGGCAGCGGCCTTGCGAAACGCCTGCCACTACCTTGAATAGGTCGGTCGCTGGCGGGAATGGACGCCGCCCCCCCTTCACGGGACAAAAACTCCGCCGGGCGCGGCATGGGACGACCGGCCGGCGCTCGTCGGCATGAACGCCGGAACGTCGGTGCAAGTGCGCGCCATCCTGTGGGAGCCGCGCCACTCGACGCCGCGCCGGTCGGTGGATCGCACCAAGCACCGGGGCGAGGCGCCGTGACCGGCAACCTCGCCCCGGGTTGAGTCGTGCAGGTCTTCGCGGCGGCGCTAAGCTCGCCGCCGCGCGTCGGGCCCTTACCGGCAAACACCGCGCTTGCAGTTGTTGGAACAGCATTGCGAACTGGTGGTACAGGCCGCACCCGCCGGGCGGCAAGTGCATGCCGGATCCGTAGCGCACTGACCGTCGGCGCAGTCGGCCGCCCCGTCGCAATCGTCGTCCAGCCCGTTGGCGCAGGTCGAGTTCGGCACCTCACCTGCCGCCGGCGCCCCGCAATCCACGGCGCAGTTGCAGGTGCTCTCCGCACCCTCGCACAGCGTGTCGCCGCAGCAATAGGGCACGACGGGCGTCGAGGTACACGTGAACGGCGCCGTGGTGCAGCGGCTGTCGGCGCAGGTGACGGGGTTGCGTCCCGCACCGTCGCCGCAGCAGAACTGCTTGGGCGTCGGACCGGTTTGCCGGCCGTTGCAGTCGGCGGCGCAGGAGAGGCAATCCTCGCCGTCGCCCGCTTCGCAAACGCCGTTCCCGCACACCGCCCCAGTCACGCTGATGCAATCACTGGGACAGTTGTCGCAATCCTCGTTGATTTCACACGTGCCGTTGTTGTCGCACGGCGTGCAGACGTCGTTGACCTCGTCGCATCCCAGCCCCGGACACGGATCGCTGCCGGGTACGCAGGCGCCGTCTACGCAAACCTCGGCACCGTTGCAGAACAGACCGTCGCTGCAATGCCCGTCGTTGAGGCAATCCACGCAGCGATCGCCGGCCTCGTCACAGTATTGAACCGGGCACGGGTCACCGCCCGGCTGACATTGCCCGAAGGCGTCGCAGACTTCGGCCCCGGTGCAGAACAGCCCGTCACCGCAGGCGGCGTCCGAAGTGCACGCGCACGGCGGGCACGGACCGCCGCAGTCGATGCGGTCCTCACCCTGGTTCTGAATGCCGTCCGAGCACGTCGGCGCGGCACAGGACCCCATGCCGGAAAGATCGCTCGCGAAGAAGTCGGCTGGTTGCCCGCCACCGGCGGACAGCCCCGCCAGCCCGTCAACAACCGCCACCCCCAGGAAGCTGACCACCAGCGTCCCGTCGAAACGCATTTCGATCTGGAAAGTGTTGGTGTTAGTAGTGCCGTACTCCGGCACGGTCAGCCAGGTCACGACGGCGCGATCGGCAAGCTGCTTCCAGCTCACCGTTCCCCCGACGCCGGGGTTCAGGTCGTCGAAACACGCCGCGATGCGCGGCCGGTTGAAGTGCGCCGCCAGGGACTCGAGGTAGGTGGAATCCCCGGAGCCGAAGGTTACGTAGCCGTTGCTGCCCACGTAGAACGTGCCGTACGCGGTCCCGTAGAGCGATACGTTGGCCCCGCCGGAAAGCGTGACCGCGGCGAACGTGTCGTCCGAGAGCGTTAACGTCGTACCGCCCGAAGGGTCAACGGGAAGGGCGGCGATGGGTTCCGCACACCCGCTGTAGTAGTCAAAAGAGCCGTCGGGCTGGAAGGCGAGGCTCAGGAAGTCGAGATCGTTGTTGCTTGTGAACAGCTCCGTGAAGTAATCGGGGATGTCGGGCGTGGTGAAGTTGTAGCACGCTCCGCCGTTGTTGTTGCTGGCGGCGTTACCCGCTTCGTCCGCCGCGTCCACCGCGTAGAAGTATGTGGTGTTCTCCTGCAAGCCGCTTAAGGCCACGGAGTGCGACATCCGGTACCCCACTTCCGCCGCCGATCCGGAAAGCGCCCCGCAAGACAGCCCGAAGCGCACGGTTCCGTTCGCCGGTTCGTCAGTGGTGAACGTCACGGTCGCCGTAAACGGGCCGATCCCCGAGGCCTGCACCGCGGAGATCACCGGAGGCGCGCAATCAACCGCCGCGGTGTCAGTGACCGTCACGTTCTGCTGGCCCTGCCCGTTGTCGGCATCGACGTAGCTCGCGGTCACCGTGTCGCCGTGGGCGATCAACAGTACCCCGGCCGCGTTGCCCGTGCTGAGGGGAATCGTGCCGCGGAAGTCGGCGGTCTCCGCTCCCGTTTCAGTGAGCACGACGGTCTCACCGCCGGGCTCCGAGGTGGACGTGATCGTCACGTTCACGGTCTCCACGACGTTGGAATTGGTGTTGAGGTCGCAATCGTTGACCTGGATGGCTGCCGAGGAGCTGCAAGCGTACTTGGCGGCGTTGAGCGTGATGGTGCCCGCCGACGAACACGCCACCAGGGCCGGTGAGGCACACAGGGAGAACGGCTGCGGTCCCTGCGGAACGTCGAAGCCGTGCACCTCGACCCGCCACACGCCCGCCGCCGGGTTCTGCACGTACACCTGTTCGATGTTGTCCACGTGGTTAGCCTGGGTGCGGACCGCCGCGACGCTGGGGTTGAACTGGTCCAGCGTCCACGGATAGTGCTGCTGCGACGAAGGATCGAACACCCGCAGGTCGAGATCGTTAATCAGCGCCCGCCCGGTGTTGAGCGTCGCCGGGTAGTCGTCCCACGCCACCGTCACCTTCAGCTCCGGGTCGCCGGGGTTGACCAACACCAGCACCGAGTACGTCCCGCCCTGACTGACCTGGTTCTCGAGGAAGTTACCGGTGCGCATGAAGTCCACACTCTGCTGGATGCGCACGGAACCGTAGCCGAGCTGGTAATCCGGGCCAGCGTTTCCCCGGGCTGCGGCGGTGTGTGCCAGGAGGATCTTGAGCGTCGAGTTGCGGAAATCAGGGTTGCCGGGGAACTGCGCCCGGTAGTCCTGGAGCAGGAGGGACGACAGGCCGCACACCGTGGGCGAGGCCATCGAGGTGCCGCACATCGTGGTATAGGCAGTGTCGCCGGCGGAGGAGCAGGACGTGACCCCGCCGTCGCCGCCCGCTTCGCACCCGGGGGCCGAGACGTCCGGTTTCATACGTCCGTCATCGACCGGGCCCCAACTGCTGAAGGTGGTCATGGAGTCGTCGTTCGAGTTGAGGGCACCGACGGCGATGTGGTTCTTGGCGCCGGCGGGCGGCGCCGTGCTGTAGTAGTCCCCGTATCCTTCCACGTCGCAGCGGCTGCCCTGGCGCTCGTTGCCGTTCGCCCAGACGATGCGGAACGGCGCGTTGAAAAGCGGGTTGGACCCATCGCCGCGGACGATGGTGTCGATCAGTTCCGAGGTCACGCCGTAATCGCCCTGAATGGCGCAATCAAAGCCGTTGGGCTCGGTGTTGGTGCCGATGGAGTTGTTGGAGATGTCGGCGCCGTAGGTGCTGATGGCGGTGCTATAGTCGGTCTCCATGTCGCCGGGGTTGCTGTACAGGAAGATACCGGTGCCGTCGTACTCAAACCCGTAGGAGACCAAGGACACGCCGGGAGCCATGCCTTTGTACAGGCTGTTGGCCACGCCGGCGCCGCCGATGGTGCAGGAAACGTGCGTGGCGTGCGCCGCGATGCCCGAGGCATCCCCGGTTCCGTTGACCAGCCGCCCCTGGAAGTCCGCGTGGGTGGAGCGCGCCTGGTTGGCGTCATACACGAGAACCGTCACCCCGGAGCCGCTCAGTCCGTAGGGCGGCGCCTGCACGATATCCGCCTGAGTGATGACCCGGTTGCTGTTGTTGATTTCGCTCATCCGCGGCAATGGCCATTCGATCCATTGCACGGCGTCCTCGTCCGCAAGAGCATCAAGGTTGGGCAGCGGAAGCTCGACCACCAGGGCGTTGATCGACTCCATCGTGTCGCGCACTACCGCGCCGTGCCGTCGCGCCGTCGCCACGCCGTCGGCGAGCGGAACATCAGGGTGGAGCACGACGTAGACGGCCACCGAATCCACACCGGCGGCGTCCTTCCCCACCACCGCCCACTCAGGAACTACGCCGGCCGCCACCCGCGGATCAAGCTTCCATTCCCGGCGCACGCCTTCAAGGCCTTTAAGCCACGGCATGGCACCCACGGCGGCGGCGTCCACGCGCTGGGGAGAAAACGAAGCGAAGTAAGCGTGGTCGCCCAGGTAGCGATGAAGCGCAAGCCCGGCATCCTCAAGCGCCTTGCGCCGCGGCGCGTCGAGCGGCCCGGCAAACTGGACCACCAGGTGTCGCGCGCCGCCGGTTGCGGCGATCGCTCCCACGGTCGCCTCGATCTGCCGCGGCGTGCTCGCGGGAACCACGTGGGTCCCGGAGCGGAAGCGGATCTCGGCGAAAGCACTCGGCGTGCCGGCGGCCAGGATGCCCGCCACCAACAAGAAAGGCCCGCCGATAGCGAGCCCTGGACCGATCCGACGACACCGCACCCTAGCTGTCAACCCGTTCATGATTTGTCCTCCCTTGCTCCCGACAACACGCTCGAAGGGGCCTGCGACGCCGCAGCCGGTGCGATGATACAGTAAGTGAAGTAAATCGTCAACGTCGAAGTGACGGGAGGTGAGGCTGCGTGCACGGCGCAAAACCACCCTGCCGGCGCCTCTCCCACCGCAAGAAGGCCGTTGCCGGACTGCCCGGTGGCGCCCCGCCGCGCTGCAACGGTGCCCGCCGGCGCGTGAATTCAGGCGAGACCCTACCACTACCGCGCCGCCCGACGCAAGCCTCGCCGCAAGTGCGCCCGGCCGGCCCCTCGCTTCCAGGCCGGTAGCCTTTGACGGGTGGCCCCGCTTCAGCGGTGCGAAGCCGAACCCTTTGCGGGTCCCCATTTCGCGCCGTGCCCGCGGAGTCGTGGCCCACGCCGGCGACGCCGCGGCTTACCAGAGCCTCAAGATCGGCTATGATACCAACCGCGACGACGACCTCGACCATGCGGGTGCCGGGCGGGTGGCACGGTTGGGTACGCCGCTCTTGAGCAGTGGTTGTTTGCGAGCGGGAACTTGGCGGCGAGTCAGTAACCGTCCGGTCCGAGTGCTACCGTATGCCACTGCTGACAAGGCCGCGGCACACGGTTTTCGGGCCGTACGGGGCTCCTTCAGGCCCGGATGCACCGGTTGACCCGTATGGCTTCCGTTATTGCGCATGGCACAAGTGTTGGGGGGATTCTTGCTATTGGCTCGATTGGCGATGGGGGCTGGAGGCTGGATGGTGTCAACACTAAGACGGTCGGCGCTGGGCTTCGGAGAACAGTGCAGGTATGTGATGTTGCTGCTGCTGCTTCTTGTTGGGTACAGTTTTGCGCGCGGTGCGCCCGCGCAGGTGCCGGCTGGGTACCTTTCGGATCGCACAGGGAATCTGGTCCCATTGCCAGCCATGCGTTTAATCAAGGGTGGCCGGTTTACGATGGGTAGCCCGGTTGAAGATTGCGTGTTTTTCGATTACCATAAGGACGAACGCCCGGCGCAAGAAGTGCAGGTAGGAGATTTTTATATCGGGCGTTTCTGTGTTACAAATGACGAGTTCTGCGTGTTCCTCAACGATAGTATACAGGCGCACGTCTTGCTTCCTCGGGGGATCTCTCGCGTAGGCGGCGCCTACTGCCCGAGGGAGTACATGGAAAGGGCTCCTGTGAGCGGCGTCACCTGGACAATGGCGGCTTCTTATTGCGACTGGTTGTCGGAGAAGACGGGTCTGCCCTTTCGCCTGCCCACGGAAGCCGAATGGGAGTACGCGGCACGTGGCTTGGAGCTCCGAAAGTGGCCGTGGGGTAACGCGGATCCTGGCGATCCTAGGCGAGGGGTGGGTCCCGATGTGCGACCCTTCTACAGATACTACGGCTACCGCTGGTATCCGAAGGATGCGGAATGGTGGTTCGGCGCGCCGGTGGGATCCTTCCCGCTGGGACAAACGCCACAGGGCGTGTACGACTTGTGCGGGACGTATGGTGGCGAATGGTGCAGCGATCGGTACGTGCTATTACCAGGGAAGCAGGCTACCCCGTGGCAAAGGGCCGACCGATTGCGGGTGGTGCGGGGAATTCACGTCAAAGATACGGGCGATTGTCGGCCAAGCGTGTTGACCGCCCTTGTCGGCGTTGCGTTGGGTTTGACCGAAGGGCTGAACCCCTCGCAACATGCCGGCCGAAGCTGGACCCGCGTGGGCGGGGATGAGGAGAACCCAGAGAGTGGGGGTATCGCACAAATCAGGTTGGCAATGGACGCTCATTAGTTGGTTTCGATTAGAGTAAACCAACTTGCCTCTTGGGAATAGGAGTGTTTCCCTTGCCTCCACGGGATTGGGCGTTCTTGGAGGTTCTGATCCTCTTGGTTGCGGCGGGCGGCACTGCTGGCTGTGCCACTGCTCTTGAGCAGTGGTCGTTCGTGAGCGGAAATTCGGCGGCGAGTCAGTAACCATTCGGTCCGCGTTCTTCCGTATACCACTGCTGACACAGCAGTGGCACACGGCCTTGACCGGCTGGAAAGCCGGTCCCACAGCGCACCTGAGATCGCCCCACGGGACCGACAGGTGGTCCATCGCTTCAGGGCGGGTGGCACGGTTGGTTGTGCCATTGCTCGTGAGCATTGGTCGTTCGTAAGCGGAAACTTGGCGGCGAGTCAGTAATCCCTCGGCCCGCGTCCTACCGTATACCACGGCTGACACAGCAGTGGCACACGACCTTGACCGGCTGGAAAGCCGGTTCCACAGCGCACCTGAGATCGCTCCACGGGGTAGGGTGGGACGACCGCCGTCAGCCGGCCGGGGCGGTGCGGCCTTTGGGCCTCTTCCTAGGCCTGGGGCGGGCATGCGGCAGCAGCGCCTTGAGCGCCAGGACTTTTCCATAGCACAGCAGCGTGTCGCCGACGAGTATCTCACGGAAGCCGTGCGGGTTGGCGATGACCAGCCCCCCACGGGTGATGCTCAACACCAGGATGTCGCGCTCGCGGAGTTGCGCCTGCGCCAGAGTCTTCCTGGCAAGCTCGCAGTCCTTGGTCACGGGAATCTCGGCCACGCCGTAGCCCTTCCCCAGCGTCAGGCGCTCCCGGATGTCCACGTCGGGGAAGAGGACCTGCTCCTCCAGATGGGCGACCACGGCGCCGGCCACATCAAACCCCGTGGCGCTTTCAATCCCCTCCAGGCCGGGCGACGAATTCACCTCCAGCACCTGCGGGCCGTCCTTGCCCTCCAGGATGTCCACACCCGCCACGCGCAGTCCCATGATCTGCGCGGCGCGGATGGCGGTGCGCTCGTACTCGGCGTCGAGCTTGACCCGTTCCGCCACCCCCCCGCGGTGCACGTTGCTGCGGAACTCCTGCCCCTGGGCGATGCGCCGCATGGCCGCCACGACGTGGTCGCCGACCACGAAGGCGCGGATGTCCCGCCCCTTGCTCTCGCTCACGAACTTCTGAATCAGCACGTTCTGGCGCGCACTTTGCAGAGTCTCGATGATCGCCTGCGCGATCTTGAGGGTATCCGCCAGGATGACACCCACGCCCTGCGTGCCTTCCAGCAGCTTGATGATTACCGGGGCCCCACCCACCCGCTCGATGGCCGGCAGCACGTCGCGCTTGTCCTTCACGAAGGCACTGGGCGGGATGCCGATGTCGTGACGGCTGAGGATCTGCATGCTCCGCAGTTTGTCGCGCGACACGGAGATGGCCTGCGAGGCGTTGAGGGCGAACACCCCCATCTGCTCGAACTGACGCACCACCGCCGTGCCGTAGAAGGTAATGGAGGCCCCGATCCGCGGGACCACCGCGTCGTACCGGCTCAGGCGCTTGTTGCCGAAGAAGAGCTTCGGTTGCTTGCGTTCCACGAGCAGAGTGAACTTGAGGGTGTCAAGCACCTTGACCTCGTGCCCTCGGCGCACGCAGGCCTCACGCAGACGCCGCGTGCTGTAACAATGCGGGGCTCGGGAGAGAATGGCGATCTTCATGGCGCGACCTCGCCGGAGGAGCGCCCCGGCCGGCCAAACACATAGACGCGGTCCGGGTCCACGAGAAACGTGCCGCAAAGCGCTGTCCGCCCCAGCAACATCCGGCAGAGCATGTGTTGCCGGGAGACGAGACTGACCTCGATCGTCTTCTCTACCGGACCGATCCGCACCTTGACGGCCACGACGCGGCGCGATTCGGCCAGTCCGGTGGTGGGGCGGATCTTCGCCGTGCGAACCGGGCGGGCCTCGACCCGGACCTGCCGGTCGTGGGGCTTACGGCTGAGCACCACGTCGAACCGCAGGCGCCCGTCCGCCAATTCCTCAACGTCCGCTACGTGGAGTGAACTGGTTCGGGCGCCGGTGTCGATCTTGGTGAGCACGCCGGCAATCCCCCATTCAGGGAAGGCGACATACTCCCGCCATCCGATGACAAGCGGCTGGTTAGCGCGCCGGGCGCCGCGACGCTCGGAGGGTCTGGCGGCCGGTCTGGCACGGGAAGGACGCAAGCCAACGACGGATTATAGATACCTATGCCCCGGCCGCCACGCGGCCACGGTCGCTTGGGCGCGACATTCGATGCGCTGTAGTAACTGGACAGCGCGACCCAGAGCTACCCGGTCTGAGTTCGTGTAAACTATTGTGCAATATACTGTTACATGCCTTTCGGCTCCCTCGCAACAGCGCGAGCGGGGAACCTGGCCGGTCGGGCGCCCTGTCTGGGACAGGCAACTTTCAGTGTTGGGGATCAAGATTTGCCGCAACATGCTCCGATAATTGCCCGTGGCGAACGCCGCGCGGAGACGCGGCGACGGCCAGGCCGGCAAGGAGTGCGCAGAGCATGGGCCGCGATCAACCACCCGCCGCACGGGCTGCCACGCAGCCGCTTCGCCGTCCGCCCACACACCCGCGCTGCGTGCACGTCGCGTTTCACAGTGACGGACAGGTTCCCGGCGGACATGCGACCGGCCCCATCGAACTGACGATCGAGGCAACGAGCCCGCAAGGCGAACTGGCGCCCTGGTTCGACGACCTGTGGTGGACGGAACTGGTCACCTGCTGCGCGGAAGAATCCGTTACCGTGCACCTGGCGCCAACGCCCGGCGCGCTCCTGCACCCCGTGGTGCTGCACCAGTTGGACATGGTCTTTCGCGTCGCGCCGCGGTGGCGCGTGGTGGGCCAGGCGTTCCGGGACGACATCGCCGGCGCGGACGGCATCGAACTACTGGCCCGCAGCCCCTTCCACGAAGTACGCGTCATTGACGGATTCCGCAACCCTGACGTCGCGGTTCGGCGCCTGCAGCCGCTTGCCGTCGAGGAGCTGTTTGCGGAGGTCATGCGCGAGCAGCGCCGGATAGGCGCCCGCCTCCCGGTACTGGTGCGCCTCCCCGCCCGCGCCGCACTTGCGGCGCCGACGGAGGCGCGGCCCGCCGACGCGGAGTCCGCGCTCCGGGCTGCCGGCACACCGCTGATCCCCTCGTCCGCGCCGACGCCCCCCTCTCTCGACTGAGGTAACTTCCTTAACAAAAACGACCGGAACCCCGATGCTGCGGTGACAACTGTGATTACGCCGCCGAATCCGGTGGCGCGATTCGGGACCACCCAAACAGAGCCGTCCCGATGAGATTGGGATTGGGGCACGGGCGACCGATTGCGGCGTCGCGACAACCCGTTCGCGCTGATTCGTTTCGATACCCAACGGTGTACCCAGGCGGTGATCCTCGACATGGGTGGGTTGGCATTACCGGCCCCCGAGGGGCGCGGAATCCACCGGGTTGAGTCAGTGGCCCGCGTGGGTACGACGATTCCTCGTTCCCGGCCCCGTACGTCCACCATATCTTCCGGGCAGCGTGCCTTCGCGCCTGCGCGCCGAGCACGCGCCTGGTTGCGAACGAAGGCGGTCGTGTGCCATAATCGGCACTCAAAGGAGCCACCATGGGCCTGGCGCGGAAGACGACGAAGGGAGGCGCAGCTGCGCGCCGCCGCATCGGCGGCACGGCACGATCGCGAAGCACCGCGGGAACGCGGCTCCCCCGCGGGAAACGCTCGGTGTCACGGGGTGCCGGAAGCCGTTCCGCCGCCGCGCCCTCGGTTGCCCCTCCCGCGTTACCGCCCCACTTGCTTCGCTGGCGGTGTGACCCCGCGGATCTACCGTTTGAGTCCACGCGCGTCGTGGAACCGATCACGGGGGTCATCGGCCAGGATGCCGCCGTCGATGCCCTGCGCTTCGGACTGGAAACCAAAGCCCCGGGACAAAACGTCTTTGTGCGCGGGCTGACCGGCACCGGCCGCATGACGCTCATCCGCCGCCTGCTGGAGGAGATCCGGCTGAGTTGCCCCCTGGCCCGCGATCGCTGCTACGTGCACAACTTCTCCCAACCGGACCGCCCGCGGCTCATCTCGCTGCCGCGCGGGCGCGGCCCGGCCTTCGGTGCCCGTGTCGACGAACTTGCGGACTACATCCGCGACGAGCTCAAGACGGCCCTTTCCACCGAGGCCATCCAGGCTCGGCGTCGGACGCTGGATGTGGACTTGCAGCGCCAGCTCGAACGCGTGGTGGAACCGTTCGAGCGTGCGGTGGAGGCCGCCGGCCTGGCGCTGGTCACCATGCAGGTGGGCCCCGTGGTGCAATCGGCGCTGGTCCCGCGTATCGAGGGCAAGCCGGTTACCGCCGAAGAGTTCGAGCAGATGCGGGTCAGCGGCAAGGTCACCGACGCCCAGTACAACGAATTCCGCCAGCGGCACGAGGCCTTTCAGGAGCAATTCCAGCAGGTCTCCAACCAGGTCCAGGCCATCCGCTCCGGGCACCAGGAGGCGGTGATCGAACTGTGGAAGTCGGAGGTGCGCTCCCTTCTGACGCAGTTCACGGCCGGCATCGCGGAAGAGTTCGCCGTGCCGCAGGTGCGGGAGTTCCTCGAGCAAGTCATTGAGGACGTGGTGACCAGGCGCCGGCGGGCTATCGAAAAGGAAACCGACTTTACTCGCGTCTATCGCGTCAACGTTCTGCTGAGTCATACCGACGGCGAGTCCTGCCCCATCATCGTCGAAACCACGCCCACCATGAGCAACCTACTGGGCACCATGGACCACATGCTGGTCCGTGGCGAGGCGGCACATACCGACCACATGATGATCCGCCCCGGTTCGCTGCTCCGCGCCGACGGCGGCTACCTCATCCTCGAAGCCCGCGACGTGCTTCGCGAGCCGGGCGCCTGGAAGGTGCTGGTGCGGACCTTGCGCACCGCCCGGCTGGAAATCGTGCCCCCGGAAGCCATCTTTCCCTGGTGGGGTCCTTCGCTCAAGCCGGAACCCATCGACGTGAGCCTCAAGGTCGTCCTGCTCGGCGATTCAGGAACCTACTACCTCCTCGACCGCTACGACCCGGATTTCTCCGACCTGTTCAAAGTTCTGGCCGACTTCGAGAGTTACGTCCCGCGCGATGACCGGGGCATCGCCGATTACGGGCGAGTGCTGGCGCGCATCGCGCAGGAGGAGGGTCTGCCGCCCTTTGACCGCACGGCCGTCGCCGCCCTGGTCGAGCACGGGGCGCGCATCGCCGCCCGGGCCGGCAAGCTGACCACGCGTTTCGGACGACTGGCCGACATCGCGCGGGAGGCGGCCTTCATCTGTGGCAAGGCCGGCGGCGATTGCATACGCGGCGACGACGTGCGCGATGCCGTGCGCCGCAGCAAGCAACGCGCCGATCTGCCTTCGCGGCGCTTCCGCGAGATGCTGGCCGAGGGAGTCATCCGCATCGAGACCCGTGGAGCCGAGGTGGGGCAGGTCAACGGCCTGGCGGTGCTGAGCGCCGGGCCGCTGACGTACGGCTTCCCGGCCCGGATCACCGCGACCATCGGGCCGGGCTCGGCGGGCGTGATCAACATCGAGCGCGAGGCGGCGCTGAGCGGCGCCATCCACACCAAGGGGTTCTACATTCTCGGCGGGCTGCTGCGTTACTTGCTGCGAACGCACCACCCCTTGGCGTTCGACGCCTCGGTGGCGTTCGAACAGAGTTACGGCGGTATCGACGGCGACTCCGCCTCCGGCGCCGAAATCTGCTGCCTGCTGAGCGCCTTGACGGACATCCCGCTGCGGCAGGACCTCGCCATGACCGGCGCCATCGACCAGGTAGGACACATTCTGGCGATCGGGGCGGTGAACGAGAAGATCGAAGGCTTCTTCGAAACCTGTCGCGATATGGGACTTACAGGCACGCAGGGCGTGATCATCCCGCAGGCCAACGCCGGTGACCTGATGCTGCGCCACGACGTGGTCGAAGCCTGCGCCGCGGGGAATTTCACGGTTTATTCCGTAGGAACCGTGCACGAGGCATTGGAATTGCTTACCGGAATACCGGCGGGAAGCCGTGGTCCGGATGGGTGGTATCCGGAAGGCACGGTCCTGGGCCGGGCGGTGGAGCGCGCCTTTGAATACTGGGTAAAGGCGGCGCAATCCGTGCCCGTCCTCACCGCGCCGGCGAAGTCCGCACGGCGTCGAAAGCGCGCCGAGGATTAGGTTGCGCGCCGGCGCCCCCGAAGTCGACGGGCGCGGCGCCGCCATGAACCACACGGCGCCGAAGCTCCGATACAAACAAGGGGCGGTGGCGGGTCGGCATGGCCAGGCGCGTTCCCCAGTGGGGTGGCATGGCCAAGCGCGTCCGCCGGAGGCGGACAAGCGCCGCCATGCTCTACGCGGATAGGCCGGGTCCCATAGGCAAGCGCAGCGCCGCCATGCAAGACCAGGACCGGTGCATCAGCCTCCGCACCCGTTCCCCCCTTGCGACCCGCGCCCCGCCGTCGGAGAAACAACCATGGCCGCGACAACCGTTAGTTGGAAACAGCGCTACGCTGAGAAGGTGACGACCGCGGAGCGTGCCGTGGCCGGCATTCGCCACGGACAACGAGTGTTCATCGGCTCCGGCGCCGCGGAGCCGCAGTCGCTGGTCACCGCGCTTTCCGCGCGTGCCGACATCAGCGACACAGAGATCGTCCACATCCTCACGCTCGGGGTGGCAACGTACGCCGAGCCGCGCCTGGGCGGCCGCTTCCGGCACAACGCCTACTTCATCGGTCCCAACGTACGGCATGCCGTGGCCGAAGGCCGCGCCGACTACACGCCGATTTTCCTCTCCGAAATCCCGGCGCTGTTCCGCGGCGGCCGGGTGGTGATCGACACGGCGCTCATCTGCGTCAGCCCACCCGACGAGCACGGCTATTGCAGCTACGGCGTCTCAACCGACATCGTGAAGGCGGCGGCGGAATCGGCACGGGTGGTGGTCGCCGAGGTCAATGCACAGATGCCTCGCGCGCTGGGTGACTGTTTCATCCATGTGCGCGATATCGACTGGCTGGTTCCCAGCGATGTCCCGGTGCTGGAGGCGAAACACGGCGAGCCCGACGAGCTGGCGCGGAACATCGCGCGGCACATCGCCAACCTCATCGAGGACGGTGCCACGCTCCAGCTCGGCATCGGGACCATTCCCGACGCCGTGCTCCCCTACCTGACCAGCTTTAAGAACCTGGGGGTGCACACCGAGATGTTCAGCGACGGCATCATTCCCCTGGTGGAGCAGGGCGTCATCACCAACGCCGAGAAGACCATCCATCGCGGGAAGATCATCGCCACGTTTGTGATGGGCTCGCGGAAGCTCTACGACTTCATCGACAACAACCCGCTGGTGGAATTTCGCCCGACGGAGTACGTCAACGACCCGTTCATCATCGCCCAGAACGACCGCATGATCTCCATCAACGCTGCCATCGAAGTGGACATCACGGGACAGGTTTGCGCCGACTCCCTGGGCACCATGTTCTACAGCGGCATCGGCGGGCAGGTGGACTTCGTCCGCGGGGCGGCGCGCTCCAAAGGCGGCAAACCAATCATCGCCCTGCCCTCCACCGCCGAGAACGAGACCATCTCCCGCATCGTCCCCCAGCTCAAGGCCGGCGCCGGGGTGGTCACCAGCCGCGGCGACGTGCACTACGTGGTGACCGAGTACGGCGCCGCGTACCTGCACGGCAAGACCATTCGCGAGCGGGCCCTGGCGCTGATCGAGGTGGCGCATCCCAAGTTTCGACCCTGGCTGCTGGGCGAGGCAAAAGCTCGACACATCGTCTACGCCGACCAGATCGAGCTGCCGTTCAGAACCACCGTCTACCCGCAGGAGCTGGAGCAGTGGGTGGAGCTCAAAGACGGCACGCGGGTGTTCCTCCGGCCCCTGAAGCTCACCGACGAGCCCCGCGTGCGGGAGCTGTTCTACAAACTCTCCGCCGATTCCATTCACTACCGGTTCTTCCAGATGCTGCGCAGCATGCCGCACGAGAAACTTCAGGAACTGCTGCGCGTGGATTACGAAGCGGACATGGCGCTGGTGATGCTGGAGAACAGCGGCGAAGACGCGGCCATCCTGGGCATCGCGCATTACCGCACCGAGCGGCAGACGAACTTCGCCGAGGCGGCGTTTCTGGTGCGCGACGATTGGCAGGGCCGCGGCATCGGGACCATCCTCATGAACGCCCTGGTGGACGTGGCGCGGAGCAACGGCATCGCCGGATTCTCCGCCGAGGTGCTGCTCCAGAACAGCGGCATGCTCCGCGTGTTCCACAAGTGCGGCTACGCCGTGGAGAGCGACTTGCAGGAGGGGGTCTACAGCCTGCGCATTCCCTTCGCACGGCGCAAGGCGCGCCGGGGGCGGTAGCGTCTGCAGCCTGCGCATTTCCTTCCCGCGGCGCAAGCTGCGCTGTGGGACCGGCTTTCCAGCCGGTCAAGGCCGTGTGCCACTGCTGTGTCAGCAGTGGCGGACCGAACGGCTGCTGGCTCGCCGCCAAGTTCCCGCTCACGAACGACCCCCGCTCAAGAACAGTGGCACACCGAACCGGGCCACCCGCCCGGACTGGGGGCAGAAGGCAGTGGACGAAAAGAAGAAGGCTCCAGCGGCGAAGGGCCGCTCCCTCACAGTCGCGGCTCGGTTTCCGCATTCCGCATTAACTACTCTTCATTCGCGAAGCGATCGACTCCCCCACCGCTGAAGCGGTGGGCCACCCATCCAACGAGCGGTCATCCCGTTCGCCGACCCGAGGCGCGGATCGGTCGGTGGTCCGCTCCATACTGTCGCGGTACAGATCCCTCCTCGCCGCACCGCGTGCTTTGCCCGCTCCCTGACGGTCGCGGCTCTGTTTGACGGTCGCGGCGCTGCATGTGAGTCACGGCTCTACTTGAGGGTCGCAGCTCTGCATGCGGGTCGCGAATGTGTTCGCGACA
>JACQXM010000046.1 GCA_016208685.1 Planctomycetota bacterium
CGGTGCTGATCCTTCGCCGCGCCGTCGCTTCGTCGCGACCATTGCCCGCTCCCTTACGGAGGCTCTGGTTGCCGGTCGCGGCTCCGTTCCCCTGTGCCTTCGTGGCTCTCGGCTCCGGAATCGTCATGGCGGCGCTGCGCTGGGCCGTGCTACTCGATGGCATGGGGCCCGCGCGCGGGTCCTCAATCCTCCACCACATGCGTCGCGAATTCAGCGCGATGAGTCTGCCAGCGCGCGGTGTCGAAGGTCCCGTTCCGATTCAGGCACTCCTCGGCCGCGTACGCCATGGCCAGGGCGTGATGGGTGTTGTCGTGCGCGAAAAGGCCCTGCCTCCCGAATGACAGTACGCCGGCAAGCCCGCTTACCCAGCGGTCCAGCGTCTCGAACCACGACTCATATCCGGTGCGGTAGATGGGATAGGCATGCGGCAATCGGCGCGAGGCTACCCGCAGCACGGGCGCGGTGACGGGGATGCCGCACGTGGCCAGTGACTCGCGCACGATGTCGCCCAGGTCATCATCCGTCGCCGTCCACACGGGATCGTCCACGCTGCACGGCAGCTCGCCGCAGAGCACGGTGCGGTCTTCGGGCTCGCGGCGCAGGCTGTAGTTCTTGGGTTCGGAAAGCCGCGTCAGGCGGACGGTCGCCTCGGGAAAGTAGTGGGCGTCGAACTCGGAGAACTGTCGCTGCCCGAGCACCAGATAAACGAGGATCATGGCCCGCGAGGGCAGGCGAGCCGCGGCCTCCACCGCCTCGGCGGGCGCCGTGGAAATCAGCCGCGGCAGCGTCGTGACCGGGATCGTCGACCAGACATGGTCCGCGTCCAGTAAACTGACGGACCCTTGGCACTCCGTCTCCACCCGGTGCGGTGGGCCGATGACGATGCGCCGCACCGTCGTGCCCAGGCGCAATTCGGCCCCCAACCGCCGCGCCTCGTCGGCCATCACCGTACTGATCTGTCCGTACCCCGCGCGCGGGTAGTAGAAGCGGCCGGCACCGGGAGCCCTTAAGCCCGGAACCACGCCGAGCACCTTGCGGACCATCCGAGCCAGCGACCCCGCCGAGACGCGTCGCCGCGCCTGGATCGGCGACAGTTCCTCGGGCGGCAGCCCCCAGATTTTTCGCGCATAGGGGAAGTAGAAATCGCGGCAGATGGTGCGTCCCAGACCGCGCTCCAGTACGCCGGCGAAGGTGTCGGAGGCCGGGGGCGTCGACGCAAACCGTTTGGCGAGGGCATCGCGGGCGACTCCCAGGCCGAAAGACCAGGGCAGCCGTAACGCCAGATCGAGCGGCTTGAGCGGAAAGTGTATCCACCGGCCGCGAAGCCGGATGCGGCCGTGCCGGGGGCGATCGAGCAGGTCGTCCTTCAACAGGGCGCGGAGGTCGGCGAGAATGTGCGGCTGACACGCGGGATGCAGGCGATGACTGCCGTAGTCGACGGGAATGCCCTCGAGCTCGAAGCTGCCGGCGTTTCCCCCCACGGCGTCGCGCTGTTCCAGTACGGTGACGTGGGCCTTGTCCTCGCGGCGCAGCCGCCAGGCGGCGCCCAGGCCGGCGGGACCCGCTCCGAGAATGATGACCGTGGGGAGGCTCACCGGACGGTTCCTTCTACGAAAGCTCCCCGTGGCGGAACGTCCTCAACGCCCGCGGCAGCTCCGGACCGCGACACACGCGTTTCCCCGCGGCCGGCGCCGGGGCGGGGTCCGGTACGGTATCCTCGCCCATGTCGTTTTGCTATAATCGGAAGAAACCACCGGGAGGGGTAATCCATGATTCCAAGGCAATGCGTTTCTACGATGCTGCGGGCGGCTTGCGCGGTTGTCGCGATCATGGCCGGCGGCGCGGCGGTGGCGATGCCGCCCGCGGTCACCGGATCGGCCGCGGAGGCGAATGCGGGGGAGTCGCGCGCGGCCCATCGTCGGACACCGCGCGACCTGCGCCCCCTGCGCCACGAAGCCCTGGATCAGCCGCAGTTGCCCCCGGCAACCGTCGAAACAGCGGCGGGAGTCCGCACCGGGCCGGTGGTGCGGGATCGCTTCATCAGCAGGCAGGTGAACGTCAACGCCTCGGGGAACAACATCGTGGGCGACGCCGCCAATGAGCCCTCCATCGCCGTCGATCCCACCGATCCAGACATCATCGTCATCGGCTGGCGACAGTTCGACACCATCGCCTCGAATTTCCGCCAGGCGGGCCGCGCCTACAGCCACGATCGCGGTCTGACCTGGACTTTCCCCGGCGTGCTGACTCCGGGCGTGTTTCGCAGCGACCCGGTGCTGGAGGCGGACGCGAGCGGCGTGCTCTACTACAACAGTTTGAAAAGTAACTTCCTTTGCGACATCTTCAAGTCCTTCGACGGCGGCGTGACCTGGCAGGGGCCGATCGCGGCGTACGGGGGTGACAAGCAGTGGATGGCCATCGACCGCACGGGCGGCATGGGGCACGGGCACCTTTACCAGGCATGGAGCATCGCCGCCGGCTGCTGCGGCAACAGTGTGTTCAATCGGTCCATCAACGCCGGCGCCACCTGGTCGGTTCCCATCGAGCCGCCGGAAACGCCCCATTGGGGCACGGTCACCGTCGGTCCCGACGGCCACATGTTCCTGGTGGGCACCAGCGGTCTAACCGGTGAAGTGGTTCTGGTTCGCTCCTCGAACGCTCAGAACCCGGCGGTGAACCCCACGTTCGACCTGATTTCCAACGTGAACATCGGCGGCTACCAGAACGCCTTCGCCACCGGGCCCAACCCGGCGGGGCTGCTGGGGCAGCTCTGGGTGGCGGCGGATCATTCCAACGGGCCGCGGCGCGGTGACGTATACGTGGTCGGCTCCCTGGAACCCGTCGCCGGGGGAGACCCGCTCGACGTGATGTTTACGCGCAGCGAGGACAACGGGCAGACCTGGAGCGCACCGGTGCGTATCAACGACGACGCGACGGGGAACGGTGCCTGGCAGTGGTTCGCGACCATGGATGTCGCCCCCAACGGCCGCATCGACGTGGTGTGGAACGACACGCGGAACTTTCCCGGCTCCGACAACCTCTCGGAACTGTATTACTCCTTTTCCACCGACGGCGGCGCCACCTGGTCGACCAACGTTCCCATGAGCCCGATGTTCGACAGCTTCCTGGGCTGGCCGCAGCAACAGAAGCTGGGGGATTACTACGACATGGTCTCGGACGACGTCGGCGCCAGCCTCGCCTATGCCGCCACCTTCAACGGCGAGCAGGACGTCTACTTCCTGCGCATCGGCATGGACTGCAACGCCAACAACGTCAACGACGAAACGGACATCGACCTGGGGACCTCGCTGGACGCCAACGGTAACCGCATCCCCGACGAGTGCGAGCTCGCCCCGCCCGCCGCGGCACCGGCGCCGCACAACCGGCCCAAGAACCGCTACATCTCCTTCACGCCCGCCAACGGTGCCACCGCCGTGGCATTTACCGTTGACCGGGTTTTGCCGACGGCCGCCTCGGCCGGCTGGGTGGGAGTGCCCGATGCTAACGGCATGACGGCGGTCGTCGCTGCCCCGGTGACGCGCGTGTGGTCAGAGCCGGTCGTCCACGTGGGGGACTGCGCCATCGCCCCTGTTTCGACCTACGAGATTCGCGCTACTGCCGACGCCGGGACCACGTTCAGCACGCCGCTCGAGGTTTCCACCATCGCACAACCGGCGCCTAAGTTCTGGGGCGATACCGTGGGCCAGTTCGGCATCGACACTCCGAACACGTGGGATCCGCCCAACGGCGTGGTGAACGTGAACGATTTCGTCGCCGCGTTGGAGAAGTTCCAGAACCCGGCCACTACGCGCGTGCATTTGACCGTGGTGGATGTGGTGGGCGCGGGGCTACCCGGCTTCGAGGCCTGCCTGAACCGCACGGCCAGCATCGCGGACGTGTTCAACGTAATCAAGGCCTTCCAGGGCGAGGCCTACCCCTTTACGACCAGCCCGGCCGCGTGTCCGGTTTGCCCCTGAGCCGTTCGGCGACACCGGCGGCGGCACGAGCCGGTTCGTGGTGTCTGGTGCGGTACGGCCCGGCGCGCTCGCAGGCATCGCGAGCGTGCGTGAGGCGACGACCAGCGCGGAACCGCCGGCCGGCGAACGGGCGATTGGCGAATCCGCAAGCGGTCAGGAGCGTCAACCCATGGAGTCCACATAGTGAACCGAGGGAAACGGGTTCCGAACTACGCTGCATGTGTCGTCCTGCTGTCACTGATTCCCTTGCCGGTGTCGCTGCGTGGGCAGCAGCCCGACCAGGCGGCGCCGGCGGCGCTGAGCTTTTCTGAAACACAGGTCGCCGGCGGCGCGGACGACGCCGCGATCGTCCGCCACCTTCGCCTTTCCGGCACGAATCCGCAGATCGGTGCCAAGCTCGGGGAGATCGCCCGGTTGCGGCACGGAGTGCAGCTTCGCCGGCCGGCGTCCGCCACGCTTCGTGCCCGCCGCGAGTTCTACCGCCGGAATTACCCCAACCATTACGAGCGCGCGGTCGGGGCCGCGCAGGCCTTCGGGCTTGACGTGGATGCTGCGCCTGAGGACTGTCTGGAGCTGCTCTACAACGTCAGCGCCGCGCCCGGGTGTTCCACGGTCTTCTATCCGCCCCCTTACACGGAAGTCGGCCACCCCCTGCTCAGCCGCAACTACGACTTCCCCACGGGCACGTTTCGCGAGCTTCAAGGCGGCCGGGCGCAGCCCGGCGAGCGCGGCATGACCGCCGATATCTACGTCGTCGAGGTCTACCCGGACCGCGGGATCCCATCGCTGTACATCGCGGCCTATGACCTGCTCGGCGGCTGTCTGGACGGGGTCAACGCCGCGGGCCTGACGGTGGCGATCCTGGCAGACGGCGAGGCGCGGCGCACTGCGGATCCGGCGCGCGGTGCGCAAGGAGGACTGAGCGAGATCGAGGTCCCGCGGTTCCTGCTCGATACCTGCGTCACGGTGGAGGATGCCAAGTGCGCGCTGATGGCGACCAAGCAGTATTACGGCTTGATGCCCTGTCACTACATCATCGGCGACCGCGCCGGCCGGTCGTTCATCTGGGAGTACTCCCGGGCGCATAACCGGGAGTATGTCCTCGACGGCGAGGCCCGGCCGCAGATCATCACCAACCACCCGGTGTTCAAGTACCATTCGCCCGACAAGTTTCCCACCGACGATCCGCCGCTGGGAAGCTTCAGCAGGTTCCGCAAACTCCAGGAGGAGGTCGGAAGCGCTTCCGGCGCCCTGTCGATGGAGGCCATCAAGCGCGCCAACCACTGCGTGGCGATCACCGATGCGCCGAACCCCGGCCGCAAACCGGATCGCACCCTCTGGCACAGCCTCTACGATTGCCAGGACTTGACGTTACAGGTGGATTTCTACCTCGGGGAGGCAAGCACGCCGGAGGCGCCGCCGCGGCGCTCCGGTTACCTCACGTTCCGCCTGCGCCCGGAGCCGTAAGTCAGGGCCTTGCCCGGGGCCGGATGTTCGCGCGCGGCAAGGGGCCGGGTGCTACATCATTGACGCTCGGTGCCGCCCGGCCGCTACCGCGTGGCCTGGCGAGGGCGAATGACATTGCGCCATCGCGCGGGGAGCGACGGCAGTAGGTTCGGACGCAGGCGCGGCGTCAGGGAGAGGCGGCGGCGAAATCGGAAGGCGAATCCACGAGGCGCACGGAGCGCATGTAAAGGGATCGAGTCGGCCGGCCGCCCTCGTCCACGGGCGTAGCCATCAAGCGGTCCAGCGTCGCCAGCGATTCCTCGCCCACCAGCTCGGCGAAAACCGTGTACTTGCCGTCCCAGTCCTTCTGCCGCGTGTTGCAGATGAAGAACTGGCAGCTCGCGCTTTCCGGGTCGTCATCCAGAAGTGCCATGGAGACGGTGCCCTTTTGGTGCGGGCGACTGTTGATCTCCGCCGCGAGCCGCTTGCCATCGAGACGGATTCCCGTGCCGTCGCCGCGCGGGCAGCCGCCCTGTAGCAGATAGCCTGGCTCCAGGCGGTGGAACGTCCGCCCGTTATAGAAGCCGGACTTCGCCAGGTCGAGGAAGTTGGCGACGGCGTTCGGCGCGTCGTCGTAGAAGAAGCGCAGCAGCATTTTCCCGTCGTCGGTAATGATCTCCGCCTGCTTCAGGGCCGCGATGTGCACCAGCACATTGTCGCATGACGCGCCGCCGGCGTAGGGGCGCCACGCCAGGCGATACTGCCCGGCATTGCGCAGCACCGGGAAATACTCGCGAAGATCGATCATGCTGCCCACGCTGCTCCGCGCCGCGAGCATGAGGATCGGTGCGCGAGGCGGTCGCCGATAGCCCGTCGGTTCGTCGAACCGCCGGCCCGCCTCCGTGGTGAGCACGATCGCGGGTGACGTACCGCCGCTGAAGATGTGCGGCAGGGGCAAGGCCATTTCGGGTGCGGGGATCTCCGGCTCCGATCCGGGGACGGTGAGCGTAATCGGTTCGTTGCCGCCGTTCTCGATGTAGAAGTAGGCCCACACCGGCTGGCCCACGGGCGTGGGGCACGACTTCAAACGGACGTGGCAGTGCACGCCGGGAATGGGGCTGGCGGACCCCTCGTCAGCGGCAGCGGTTGGAGGCGCCGCGAGGGCGGTAAGCGCAAGTAATAGTATGCCGCGGGCCATCCGCCCCCACGCCTGCCGGTTGTCTGCCGAACCGTCCATCCAACGCGCCATTGTGACGGAAACCACGCCGCTGTCCAGCCCGCGTACAGGGAAGGCGCTATCGGCCCGTCAGCCGGATCGCCCCCGGCCGCGGGCGGAGTGCCCGCACCGTGGTACCCGCGCCATCGGTCGCGGTTGCATCAGCAGACCAGGCCCGGAACCGCTCCGTTGGCGCTACCCGTTTCGCACGATGGCGGCGACGCGCGACACACGATCCAGCAGGTCGTCCAGCCGGTCCAGAGGGAACACCGTGGCCGGGTCGCTAAGCGCTCGGTCGGGATCGTCGTGAACTTCCATAAAGAGGGCGTCGGCGCCGGCGGCAACCCCGGCAAGGGCGAGTGTTCCCACGAATTGGCGGTCGCCGCCGCTCATGTTGCCGGCGGCGCCGGGGCGCTGGCAACTGTGGGTGGCGTCGAACACCGTGGGCGCCAGAATCTGCATGCGCGGCAGGGCGGTGAAGTCGTTGACCAGGCGGTGATAGCCGAAGAAGGTGCCGCGTTCGGTGAGTAGAAACTCGCGACAGCCGCCCTCGCGGAGTTTGGCGGCGACGTTGACCATTTCCTCGGGGGCCATGAATTGGCCCTTCTTGACGTTCACGCAACGGCCGGTCGCCGCGGCGGCGAGCAGCAGGTCCGTCTGGCGGCAAAGGAACGCCGGTATCTGAAGGCAATCGAGGACCTCGCCGGCGACCTGCGCCTGCGTGGGCTCGTGGATGTCGGAGAGCACGGGGATTTCCAGGGCGCGGCGCACCTCGCCGAGGATCGCCAGGCCCTTTTCCAGTCCGGGGCCACGGAAGCTGGCGGCGCTGGTGCGGTTGGCCTTGTCGAAACTGGCCTTGAACACCAGCGGAACGCGGCGGGCGGCGCAGATGCGTTTGATCGCCTCGGCGAGGCGCAGCGTATGCTCGCGCGATTCGATGACACACGGGCCGGCGATGAGTGCCAGCGGCTTGCCCTCACCGATGGATACTGTGCCGATGGCGGCGCGCCGAGGTTCGTTCATGACGTTACCCGAGTGCGACCACGCGTGAACACGAGACGCGGAGTCAATCAGGACGAATGGGCACGGCAGCGCCGTGCTGCCCATGCCACTGGGGCTGGATTAACGGGCGCCGTCCAGCGGCCCAGCGCACTTTATCGCCGGCGCACTTCCCGGCGCAGCGTTGTCCACAGCGCCGCGCAGGTGGGCGATGGGTGATTTCCCTACCGCTAAAGCGGCGGGGCACCCGGCGTTCCGTTGCGACCAAGGTCCGCCCCTTACGGTCGCGGCTCTGTATAGCGCGAACGGTGCTTGGCTTCGCTATTCACTACTGTTTCCGCATTCCGCATTCACGATTCCGCGTCTGTTCCGCTCCATCCTGTCGCGGTACGGAACCTGTGTCGCTACGTTGCTTCGTCGTTTCGTTGCGACTAAGGCCCGCTTCCTCACGGTCGCGGCTCTGTTTGCTCCACCCGCACTTGGCGGATCATCGGTTGACCAGACTACGTGCGCCATCGCGTCGCGCCGATGGTACGGTACGCGCGGGCGCCGGCGTGGTCAACGCGGAGGGCGCCGGGCGGCAGCCTTTGACAGCGGCAGTCGTTGCATCCATGATGATCGCCGGGCAGGGTCCGGCGCCGGCAGCGCGGCAACCGTGCCAACGTCGGCCCGCGCCCCGGACATCCACGACCCTTAGGGGAGGCAACGAAGAATCCCATGTCAAAGCAGAACGGGCGCGGCCCGTCCGCAATCATCCGCGAGCGTCTGGCGACCTGCCGCAGGGCCATGGCCCGGCAGGACATCGGTGCCTACCTGGTTTCTCGGCACATGGACTACTTCTACCTTACCGGCTTCTCGGGTGAGGATTCCGCGGTGCTCGTCTTGCCCCGCGCCGTGCACATCCTCAGCGACGGGCGCTTCATCGATGTGATCAAGCAGGAATGTCCCTGGGCGCAGACGTGGATGCGCAAGGGCAACCTGAATTCGGAGATCGCCAAGGCCTGCCGCGAGCTGAAGCTGCGCCGCGTTGCGGTGCAGGGTGACGGGCTGACCCTGGCCGACCATGCCGAGGTGCGCGAGCTCAACCGGGGCACGAAGCTCACCGTGGCGCCGCCCATCATCACCAACATGCGGAAGCTCAAGGATGACGCCGATATGACGCACCTGCGCAAGGCGCTTCGCGTCGCCGAGGATGCCTTCGAGGCAACGCTCAAGACCATCCGCATCGGGCAGACGGAGCTGGAGATGGCGGCGCGGCTGGAGTACGAGATGAAAGTGCGCGGGGCGTCCGATCCTTCGTTTCCCACCATTTGTGCCGAGGGGTCCAATGCCGCGCTGCCGCACGCCAAGCCGGGAACGCGCAAGGTCAAATCAGGCAGCGCCATCCTGTTCGATTGGGGCGCGCGGGTGGGGATGTACTGCAGTGATTTGACCCGCATGGTCTTTGTCGATACCATCCCGCCGAAGTTCGCCGAGCTCTATGCGATCGTGCTCGAGGCGCAGGAGCGCGCGATCGCCGCCATCCGCCCGGGCGCCCGCATGTGCGATGTCGATGAGGTGGCGCGGACGTGCATCGCCGATGCGGGATACGGCCCGCGGTTCACGCACGGGCTCGGTCACGGGCTGGGACTCAACGTGCACGAGGCGCCCTCGCTGAGCTGGCGCTCGCAGGAACCGCTGCAGGCCGGCATGCTGGTGACCGTGGAACCGGGAGTCTACCTGCCGGGCGCGGGCGGAGTTCGCATCGAGGACGATGTGCTGGTGACCCGCTCCGGGGCCCGCGTTCTGGGGCGCTTGAGCAAGCGCCTGGAGGACGCCGTCATCCGCGGCCGGCGCTGACGCGGCCTTCCCCGCGCCGCCGAACGCGTCAAGGAGTCGACCGACTTGCTGGACATCGACAAGATCCGCGAGCTGGTGCAGATGATGGTCGCGCACGACCTCGTGGAGATTTCATTGCGTGACGGCGAGGAAGAGGTCAACCTTCGCCGGCCCAACGCCCGGGCAATGCCGGAATCCTTAAACGGGCTTGCGGGGGCACCTCCGCCGAACCCGTCGTACCTCCTCGCGCCGCAGGCCACGCCCGCGGCCCCACCCCTCCCGGTCGCCGCACCCGCGGCGCCGGATGCGGGGCTGCTGGAAATCAAATCCCCCATGGTGGGTACGTTCTACGCCTCTCCCGATCCCGACTCGCCGGCCTTCGTCCAGGCGGGCGCCGCCGTGCACGTGGGTACGGTGGTGTGCATTCTCGAAGCGATGAAGGTGTTCAATGAGATCAAGTCCGAGGTGGCCGGTACCATCGAGAGGGTCCTGGTGAAAAACGCGCAGGCGGTTGAGTTCGGCCAGCCGCTGTTTCTGGTCCGCCCGCAGTAGCCGCCTCCACCAGCCGGCCGTCGGCCTGGCCGGGATCCCGGCGGCGGCGCCTTGGAACGTCGCGAGGATCCAGGCAACTCGCGGTGCACGCGAACCGTGAACCGCCGGCGAAGCGGGTGTGGTGCGTGCGGTGTAGACACGACGATGTTTCGACGCATTCTGATCGCCAACCGAGGTGAGATCGCGCTGCGGATCATCCGCGCCTGCCGAGAGCTGTTTGTCGAAACGGTGTGTGTTTTCTCGGAGGAGGACCGCGGTGCGCCGTGGCTGGAGCAGGCCGACCGCGCCCTGTGCATCGGCGCGCCGGCGCCCCGGGACAGCTACCTGAAGAGCGACCGCATCATCGCCGCCGCGGAGGTGAGCGGTGCCGATGCCATTCATCCCGGCTATGGGTTCCTGGCGGAAAACGCGGCGTTCGCGGAGAAATGCCGCGCCTGCGGTCTGGCCTTCATCGGCCCCAGTGCCGAGGCCATGCGTCTGCTGGGTGACAAGGCGTCGGCACGCGCCCTGGCGCGGAAGCTGAAGGTCCCCACGGTGCCGGGCAGCGACGGCCTGCTGGAGGATGACGAACAGACCCTGGCACTGGCGGAACGGATCGGTTTTCCCATCATCATCAAAGCCACGGCGGGCGGCGGCGGCCGCGGCATGCGCATCGTGCGGGAGCGCGACGAACTCTCCGGGGCCATCAAGCAGGCGCGGCAGGAGGCGCAGACCGCCTTCAACAACGCCGATGTGTACCTGGAGAAGTACATCGACCGTCCGCGACATGTCGAAGTGCAGGTGATCGGGGATGAGGCCGGCACCATCGTTCACCTGGGTGAACGGGACTGCACCTTGCAGCGTCGGCATCAGAAACTGGTGGAGGAATCTCCCTCACCGGCGATCGACGCGCGGGTGCGCCGCGACCTTTGCGCTTCCGCCGTGCGCCTCTGCAAGGGCGCGCAGTACTACAACGCCGGCACCGTGGAGTTCCTGGTGGATCCCAAGGGGCGCTACTACTTCATCGAGGCCAACACCCGCATCCAGGTGGAGCATCCGGTTACGGAGATGGTCACCGGGCTGGACCTGATCAAAGCGCAGATCAAGGTCGCCGCGGGCGAGCCGCTGCCTTTCAGCCAGAAGACCGTGGAGTTTCGCGGCGCGGCCATCGAATGCCGCATCAACGCCGAGGATCCGGACCACAAGTTCCGCCCCTGTCCCGGACAGGTGACGAAGTTCCGGCCTCCGGGCGGTCCCGGGGTTCGGGTGGACAGCTACGGCCACGACGGCTGCCGCGTGTCGCCGAGGTACGATTCGCTGCTCGCCAAGCTCATCGTCTTCCAGCCCACGCGCCCGGAAGCGATCCGCTCCATGTTGCGCTGCCTGAACGAATTCGTGATCGAGCCCATCAAGACTACGCTGCCCTTCCTCCGCCGCATGATCGCGCATCCGGACTTCGCCGCGGGTAAGATTGACACCGCGTTCGTGGAGCGCACCTTTGACCGGATGACGAAGAGCGACGAGTAGCGCCCGCGGCGAACCGGCGGGGGCTGGTCGCAGGGCTGCGGGACGAGCGTCGGCGAAAGACCATGCCGGATGCCCTGGAGAAGATGCTGAACCAGCCGGTGGTGCTGGATACGGGTACGCCGATCGTCTACATCGGCGTGCTGGTGGAAATCACCGACGCCACCTTCGTGCTTGCCGAGGCCGACATGCACGACTGCCGCGACGGCCACGCCAACCAGGAGGCCTACATCGCCGAAGCGTTCCGCGAGGGGATCACGCCCAACCGCCGCACGGTGGTGGTGATGCGCTCGGCGGTCATCAGCGTTTCGCGCCTGGCGGACGTGGTGACGGATTGAGCGCGCGGCGCCGGGCTGGGGAGGATTCCGCGGCGCGGGGAGGAGGGCACGAGCGCGGTCCATTCACCCGCACAGGAGCTTGCCATGGAACCGCAGCCCATGCGTCATCTGGAAACCAGGCTGGTTCACGCCGGCGAGCCCCGGCCCCGAATCGGCGGCGCCGTGGTCATGCCCATCTTCCAGTCGGCCACCTATGTGCATTCCGGCGACCTGAGCTACCACGATGTCCGCTACATACGGCTCAACAACACTCCGAACTTCGTGGCTTTGACCGCCAAGCTGGCGGCGTTGGAAAACGGTGAGGCGGCGCTGGTCGCGGCGAGCGGCATGGCGGCCATCTCCGCCGCCCTGCTTACGGTGCTGCGCAGCGGTGACCACCTGCTGGCCAACGACTCCCTCTACGGCGGCACGCACAATTTCATCACCGAGGACCTGGAGAGCTTCGGCATCCAGTACTCGTTCTTCCACGGCGACGCCCCGGAAGCGTGGAAGAAAGAGCTGCGACCCAATACCAAGGCCATCTACGTGGAGACGATTACCAATCCGCTCATGCGCGTGCCCAACCTCCCGGCGGTGGTGAAGTTCGCCAAGACGCACGGCCTGCTCTCGCTGATCGACAACACCTTTGCCACGCCGGTCAACTACCGCCCGCTGGACGAAGGCTTCGACCTGGTGCTGCACAGTTGCACCAAGTACCTCAACGGGCATACCGACATCGTGGCCGGCACGGCCATCGGGCCCGCCGGCCTGGTGGAGCGGATCCGCCATCGACTTAACCATCTGGGCGGGGCGCTGGATCCCCACGCCTGCTTTCTGCTGCACCGCGGTCTCAAAACGCTGGCCGTCCGCCTGCGCCACCAGAACGAAAGCGCCCTGCGCATCGCGCGCTTCCTGGAGTCCCACGCCGCCGTGGAGGCCGTGAACTACCCGGGTCTGGAGCGTCATCCGCAGCATGAACGGGCCCGGTCGATCTTCCGGGGATTCGGCGGCATGTTGAGTTTCGAGCTGCCCGGCGGCGTGGCGCAGGCGGATCGGTTCATCGGGTCGCTTACGCTGCCGCTGTCTGCGCCCAGCCTCGGGGGTCCGGAAACGCTTATCACTCGTCCGGCGGCAACCTCGCACGCCGGGATCGGGCCGGAGGAGCGCCGGCGGCTGGGCATCAGCGACGGGCTGATCCGATTGTCGGTGGGGCTGGAGGCGACGGAGGATCTGATCGAAGACCTCGATCGCGCGTTACAAGCAACGCGGTAACTACCGGATGGCCGGTGTCGCGTGCCCCGCCCCGGCACCTACCCCGAGAACCCGTCCAGCTTGTGGGTCTTGCGCCCGCGAGATCGCCGGCGATAGAGCTCGGCTTCCACCGCGATGGCGCGGAAACTGGCCCTCCAGCTCCGCTCCGGCTCGCCGCTTCGTGCATGGTACGTCCGCAGGAAGCGCGCGTAGTCCGTGTGCGAAAGGGAGGCGTAGTCGAGCAGGCTCGCCGCCAGCCGCACCAGGGGCGTCAACCGGCGGGTGCCGGTAGCGGCGCGGGCGCAACGCACGCCTTCCAGGTCAACCAGCCATGCGCGCGGCGGTTCAGACGCGCCATCCCAGCTCGTGACCATGATGTTCGACGCCTTGAAATCGCGGTGGCGGAAACCCTGCCGCTGCATGGCGCACGCCAGGTCCGCGAGCGAGGATACGAGGGTGCTCTTCACCGACCTCAGGCGCGCCGGATCCAGGCGCGGCAGCAGCACCAATACGACCTGGTCAAGATCGCATCCGCCGGCGAGGTACTCAGTGATCAGCCACGATTCGCGCCGTGTGGAGCGCTCCAGCAGCGCCACCGGCCGCGCCGTCGCAACGCCCGCCGCGTGCAGGGCGACGGCCGTCTGGAACTCCCGCCGCGCCGGGTCGCTTCCAAGCCGCGCCGCGAGGTTGGCGGCTAACCCACGCCGCCGCCGCACCTTCACGACGACGTCGCGCGGGCCGGCCTTCCCGCCCAGTTGCACGCGGAACACTTCGGCATCGTGGGAGCACTTGAGCACCGAGTAGCCGGGCATCGCCTCGCGGTGCGCCGGCAGTCCGATCAGCGCCTCGCGGACCTCGGGGACCGGCAAGGTCGCCTTCCAGCCGTCGCCTAAGTCCACGCGCTGCATGCGGCTACTGGGCATCGGCTCGTTCCTGCCATGCGGCGTCGACGTCGGCCAGTTCCGCGGTCAGGGCATCCACCTCCTCCTGTAGTTCCTCCAGCGCATCGAGGTCCTTGTACACCTCCGGGTCGCCGAAGCGTTCCTGGAGCGCCGCGAGCTTCACCTCGCGTTCCACGACCATGGCCTCCAACTCCTCGATCGACAGGCGGTCGTAGCGCGCCGTGCGCCGGGGGGCGCGCGCGGCGTCCTCCCCCGCGGCTACAGCCTTCCTACGCCGCGGCTCGCCGCCGCGGGCCCGCCTGGGGGTTGGGTTTTCGCCGGCCGCGGCGGTGGCGCTGCTGCGTTTCTGCTCCACCTGGTCGATGTAGTAGGAGTAGTTCCCGGCATACAGCGCGCACCCTTCCGGCCGCATCACCAGCAGCCGGTCCACCACCTGGTCGAGGAAGTAGCGATCGTGACTGACCACGATGATGGTGCCCGAGAACTCCTGCAGGGCTTCCTCCAGCACCTCGCGCGAGGGAATGTCGAGATGGTTGGTGGGCTCGTCGAGAATGAGCAGTTCCGGCTGTTGGAGGATCAGCGTCGCAAGCCGCACCCGCGCTTGTTCGCCGCCGGAAAGCACGCCCACCGTCCCAGGTAGGATCGTGCCTGCGGCTCGGTGAAGTCGGTGCGCGCGGCGCGGATCTCGTCGACGATGGTGCGATTCTCATCCAGCTCGAGGTGCTCCTGCCCATAGTAGCCCACGCGCACCCTGGCGTCGCGCTCGACGGCGCCCTCCGCCGGTTGGATGTCGCCGAGGATGATCTTCAGCAGCGTGGTCTTTCCCGTGCCGTTAGGCCCGGTGATGCCCAGCCTGTCGCCGGCGTGAACCTGCAGGGAAACGCCGGAGAAGAGCCGCTTCGCGCCGTAGGCCATCGCCAGGTCGTCGCAGCGCAATACTTCACCGCCGCGAACTTCACTGCGGTCGAAGGCGATCCGCGCCCGGCGGCGCGCTTGCGGCGCCTCGGTCACGAATTCTCCGGCGCTCATTCGGCGCTCCAGCCGCGTGCGCCGGCCCTTGGCCTCCTTGCTGCGTTGTCCCGCCAGATGCCGGGCGATGAAGTCCCGCTCCTTGCGGATGAACTCCGCGTCCTTCTCATACTGCCGTTCCTGCGTCAGGAGGCGCACCGCCTTGACCTGGGCGAAGTTGCTGTAGTTGCCGGGATAGCTCGCGGTGCGGCGGTGTTCCACTTCGACGATGCGATCGCAGAGCCGGTCCAGCAGGTAGCGGTCGTGCGAGATCACCACTGCGCCGCCGCGATGTCCCGCAAGGAACTTCTCCAGCCAGCGGACGGCGTCAATGTCCAGGTGGTTCGTCGGTTCGTCGAGCAGCAGGAAGGGCTTATCCTCCAGGAGCAGCTTGGCCAGCGCGGCGCGGCACTTCTGTCCTCCGGAGAGCACGGCCATGGACAAGGCGTAGTCGGCGGACGAGAACCCCAGCCCGCCGAGGATCTCGTGCAGGCGGGTTTCGAAGGTATGCCCGCCGGCGGCGACGAACTGCGCATGGAGTCGGTCATAGGCGGCCATCAACTCCGCGGCGTGCGGTTGGTCGTGGCACGCGGCGAGCTCTTCCGAGACTTCGTGCATACGGCGCTCCAGCGCCAGCAACTCGTCGAATACGCTCCCGACCTCGTCGTGCAGGCTGCGGTCGAGGGCCACGGCGGGCTCCTGCTCCAGGTACCCGACCTCCAGACCGCGGGCCCGCGTCACGGTGCCCGTGTCCGGCGGTTCGACCCCGGCGATCAGCCGAAAAAGCGTCGTTTTGCCCGCGCCGTTGGCACCGACGAGCCCGACGGTCTCGCCGCTGTGAAGTTCCAACGATACGCCGTCCAGGACGACCTTGGTCCCGTACTGCTTGCTTACGCCGTGTACCGTCACCACGCCCATGCGCGCATCATACCAGAGGACCCCTGGAGCCGGGTGGCTCGCGTAAAGGGAGCGTGCATCGTCGCCTGACGAGGGGAACCTCCTGGCGTGAGGGCGGCCCGGGCGGGACCGAGGGGGCGTTGCGAACGTGGAAGCGCGTGACGGAAGCGCGCCGGCCGCTCAAGGTTCAGCGCCGCGCACGCACTTCCGATAATTCCGACATGGCGGAACTTGCGCCGCTAATCCAACGTCGGGACGCGGTTCTTCACGGGCGTACGACCGGTGCGCTCCCTCTCACGGCGAGCGGACGCCGGCTGCTCACCGTCGGCGTTCCCTGCCTGGTGGGTCTGGCAATTCTGGCGCTTGCGACATGGGTTCGGTTCGCCGATCTGGGCGCCCCGAGCCTGACGCACGCCGAGGCCTGGCGCGCGAACTGGTCGCACCACGGCACCTGGGGACAGGTGCGCCGACTGCCCCCGCTCCAGTACGGGTTGCTCGCAGGGCTGCAGCGGTACGTGGGTCGATCGGAGTTGCTGCTCCGCGCGCCGTCGGCCGCCGCGGGTGTTTTGACCTGTGTCGCCTTGTTTGCCCTTTTGCGGCGGCGTGGGGGAATGCGCGCGGCGCTCCTGGCGGCCGGTATCGCGGCGTCTCATCCCGTGCTGATCGAACAGTCGCGCACGCTCAAAGTGTTCAGCATCGAGGCGCTGGTGACGGTCGCGGTCTTCTGGACAGGAATGGTACTTCACGAGCGCCGTACCATCCGCGCCGCAGTGGCGTTCACGCTGGCGGCGCTGGCGGGGTTGGCGATTGCATTCACCGGTTCCTTGACTAATGCGGCGTGGATGGCCGTGCTGGCAGGGAGCCGGTGGCGCGGAGGCGACGCGACCCGTGTCGCCGCGCTGGACGGCGCTCCGTCGCACGATGCTGCCGCAAGGTCCGGCTCTGGCGGACGACACGCGGCAGGTGCGCTTGGCGGGCGCGGGTTCGTCGTCATGGCGACTGTCCTGGCCGTGGGTGGTGCGAGCTGGTTTTTCTGGCTGCACGGCGCCGCATGCCGCACGGAGCTTACAGACTACTATTTCTCCAGCGTGGAACCGGTCTGGCCCACGTCCTACGCGCCGCGCGAACTGGCTGCCTGGAGCGGGGCGGCCCTCTACGGGGCCGGCAAATACGTGCTCGGGATGTCGCACCTTTCGGCTCCGCTCAGTTGGGTGTTTGGCACGCTGATGGTGCTGGCGTGTGCGGCAGGGGCGGGGGCCGCGTGGCGGGACATGCGACCGGCGGTCGCGGCCGGCGTGATCCTGGTGCTCCTTGGCCTCGCCGCGGGTGCGGCGCGCCTCTATCCCTTCGGAGAATTGCGCACGGCGACCTACCTGGTGCCGCTGGTTGCCGCGCTGGCGGGCCTGGGACTAAGCGAAGTGATCGGCCGACTGGGGCGGTCGCCGGCGACGGTTTTGCTGCTGGGAATGTGCGTATTGTTCCCCGTGGTGCAGGCGGCGCGCGGCGCCCTGGCGGCGCCGGCGACGGTAGAGCACGTCCGTCCGGTGTTCGACCATGTAGCCGCTAGGCTGGAACCGGCCGACGCGCTCTTCGTCTACTATCCCGTCGACGAGGCCTTTGAGTTCTACTGGCGTCGTTCCGAGGTTCCCGCGCTGGTGCAGCCGCGGTCCGATCGCGGGGATCGAGTTGCGTTCGCGCGGCGTTTCGAGACCTGGATGGCGCAGCATTCGCGTGTGTGGTTCGTGGCCGCACATCCCTGGGGCGGTGAGCTCGACGAGTGGATCGCGCACCTTGAGGGGCGTTATCAGGTGCGCGATGTCTTTGCCATCGGCGATGCTTCGGCGCGGCTGGTGACGTACATCGAGCAGCCATGAGGAGCGGTCAAACGGTTTCATCCTGAGGCCGCCGACCACGGGCACGGCTGCGACACCGAGGTGGACTTGAGCGAGGCGATGGTCATTTCGACGTGCCCGGACCCGCGTAGCGCCGCGCCGGCCACACCCCCCTTGCCCGCGGCGTCGGCCATCCAAACCGGTACGCCCGGTGAGTCGCAGGGTGCCGCTGATGTTGAAGCCAAACGCACTGCCGTTGGGTCGCCGCGGGGCACCCTCGGCACCTTGCCTGCGGCAGCGTTGGCGTATCTGTCGCGTCGGGTGCTGGCCCGGACGGCGCGCGCGCATCCACACCGCGTCGCCAGAACGCGAAGCCGCGCGGCGTATCGCGGTTGGCGACACGACGAACTGAGGCATCAGCTCTTCACCCACTTCGACGTCGGGCACATTGCGGGCCGGGATGCTCTCGACTTCGGCTGCGGCACGGGCGAGCTGTGCCGGCTGCTCTGCGAACGGGGCGCCGCCAGCGTTACCGGCGCGGACATTTCACCGCAGGCCATCACTCATGCCGCGGCGGCGAACGAGGACGAGCCTGCGTGTTCGAGCCACCGGCCGCGATTCCTGTTGGTCGACGGCGCGCGGCTTCCGCTTGCGGACGGCAGCGTCGATCTGGTCTGCTGCTTCGACGTCTTGGAGCATCTTTCCGATCCCGCGGCGGCACTGGGTGAGTGGCGGCGCGTGCTGCGGCCCGACGGGCGGGTGTGGATCTGGTGGTCGCCGTGGCGCGGTCCCTACGGGCACCATCTGGACTCACTGCTTCCGCTGCCCTGGGTGCACCTGCTCTTCGCGGAGCGCACGCTGTTTGAGGCGGCGGCCCGGGTGTATGACAGTCCGCAATTCATCCCGCGCGTCTGGGACCTGGAAGACGAGCGGGGCACGAGGAAACCGAACAAGTGGCGGACGACGCGGCGCTTCGACCCCTTCCTGAACCGCCTGACCCGCCGCGGGTTCGAGCGGATGGTCGCGGGCGCCGGGATGCGCGTGCTGCGCCGCGAAACGCACGGATTCCGCGGTTCGCTCTTGGGGCGGTGTACGCGCGTCCTCCTGCCCGTGCCCACGCTCGGCGAATGCGTCGTTTCCTTCTACATCTACGAGCTCGGCTGAACGGGCGGCGGGCTTCGAGCTCGCCCGGACCCTGGGCCCGGCGCGTCGCGAGAGTACGCGGTCGGGGCGCGGGGTCGGCGCGCGCTGGGCTAAACGCCATGTCGTGACGGCGGGCGGCAGCCTTGCCGGCGCCGGATGCTGCCCGACGCGCGACGTCGTCGAGAATCCGAGGTCTACCCCATCGCCCGCGGCGACGCAGGTACATGGATTGCATAGACCCCTGCGAGTGCGGCAAACTCCGTTTCGCCGTAGTCCGCGCCAGAAGCGCGGGTCTGACTAGCTGAGGAGTGAAGTTTGAGCGACAATAACAAAAGCAGTGGTACAACCCTGGCGCGGAACCGCGGAGCGGAAACGGTGGCGGAAGTCGAAGACGTGCCGGTCGAGCGCGGTGGCCAGCCGGCGTCCCCGGTCAAGCGCAAGCCGCTGTGGAACAACGTCATCACGATCACCGGGCTGGTCGCGGCGCAGATTACGCTTGTGCTGTTGCTGACCTTCTGGCTGTTTACGCTGGCCAGCCCGACCAGCAACCCCTACGTCGACATCGTCGGGCACATGATCCTCCCCATGATCCTGATCGTGTCGCTGGCGATTACCCCTTTCGGGGTGCTGTTCAAGAGCTGGCGCTTGCGCCGCAAGGACCCATCACAGCGTCTCATGTTCCGCTTCCCGCGCATCGATCTGAACGACGCCGGGCAGCGGCGGATCGCCAAGTTCGTACTGCTCGGCACCTTCGTGCTGCTTCCCGTGGTGGGGGTGAGCAGCTACCACGGCTACCACTACACGGACTCCGTGGACTTCTGTGCCAAGGCCTGTCATTCGGTGATGGAGCCGCAGGCCACCACCTACAACCACTCGGCGCACGCCCGCGTTCCCTGTGCTGAATGCCACATCGGGCCGGGCGCGAGCTGGTTCGTGCGCTCTAAGCTGTCCGGAACGCGGCAGGTTCTCGCCGTGTGGCAACAGACGTTCTCCCGGCCCATCCCACCCGCCATCCGGCACCTGCGTCCGGCGCGGGAAACCTGCGAGCAATGTCACTGGCCGAAGAAGTTCTTCGGGGCGCAACTCCGCGAGATCACGTACTACAGCTCCGACGAGGCGAACACCCGGCACGATATCGGGCTGCTGCTGAAGACCGGCGGCGGCGACGACAGCGTCGGTCGGGCGGAAGGCATCCACATGCACATGGCGCTGGCGGGCAAGGTGGAGTACATCGCCACCGACGACCGGTTGCAGGTGATTCCCTGGGTGCGGATGGTGGACCGCGCAGGCGTGGAGGTGGTGTATCGCTCCGACGGGCGTCCCAGTTCCGACCCTCGTCCGGAGGGGGCGCTGCGGGTACTCGACTGCATGGACTGCCACAACCGGCCGGCCCACGAGTTCCGCACTCCGCAGGAGTCCGTTGACCTGTATCTTTCCGGCGGCCGCATCGACGCTACCCTGCCCTTCATCAAGCGGGTCGCGGTGGCGGCCTTAAGCGAGGCCTACGCCGACCTGGCGACGGCGGAGGCGAAGATCGGTGCCGCGCTGGTGGAATACTACCGCACCAACCATCCCGACCTGATGAAGTCGCGCATCGCCTCCATCCATCAGGCCGTGGACCAGGTGCGGAGTATTTACCGGCAGAACTTCTTCCCTGCCATGCGCGTGGATTGGCGGACCTACCCCGACAACATCGGGCACTTCGCTTCGCCGGGCTGCTTTCGCTGTCACGACGGTAAGCACGTCAGCCAACGCGGGGAGGCCATCAGCCACCGCTGCGAGGTGTGCCACGATTTTCTGACCTCCACGGGGGAGCCGGGCAGCGCGCGGGTGGTGCAGCGGGGCGGGTTCACGCATCCCTTCGAGCTGCTGGGCCCGCACGCCGCGGCGCGCTGCGATCAGTGCCACACAGGCGGCATCGGGCCGGCACGCACCTGCGTGGGCTGCCACACGGATCAGGCGGCGTTCCGCGCCGCGACCTCGCCCGCCTTTTCCGGCCTGGGCATCGCGCCCGACGCCATGGCCAAACAGGTGGACTGCGAGGCGTGCCACGACGCATCCCAGCCGGCCAGCGTGGCGGCCATCCAGCCGAAGTGCATGGAATGCCACGAAGACGAGGCGGAGAAATATGAGGGAATGCTCACTTCGTGGGCGTCGGAGATGGAAGGGATGCTGCGCTCCGCGGAGTCGACAGCGGACGAGGCGGGCAAACGCCTGCTGGAGGCGCTGCGCCGCGCCGGTCCGCTGCACAACGTCGAGGCGGCGCGGATCATCGCTCGCGCCGCGGCCGTCGGGGGAGCCTCGGCCCAGGCGCCGGTCGAACCGGCGCGCCCGTAACGCGGCCGGGCCGCTGAGCGGGGGGCGGCGTGGGACCTACTCCGACAACGGCGCCGGCGCGACGAACAGGCGGTACAGCGCCGCGGCGGATTCGACGGGAACGGACACCTCGAGTTGAAGGTTCGCCGCATCGATCGTATGCGTCGCCAGAACGATGGGCGGCGCCGTAGGTGGCGCGCCCCGCGGCGCCGGGGAGGCGCCGGTGACCTCTGACAGAGAATGAACCTGCGCCGCGAGGCGATCGACGAAGACGAACGCCTCCAGGGACCGACGTTCCGCCACCTCCCTGGCGGCCCGGGCCAGGGGCGCTTGTGCGGCGAGCGGCGCGCGTCCGGCGGCCGCGAGTTCCGCGACCTCCTGGAACCGTGGAAGACCGCCCCCGAGCGTCAGGACCAGGTGGGTGCGGTCCGCCGTGCCCACGCGGACCACCAAACCCTCGTCACCGAACGCAGCACGCGCCGCCGCCTGGTTGACGCCGTCGAGGCGGGCGAGGTCGATACCGACGTGATCCAGCGAATTCTCGCCGGCGCGCTCCACGCCGCGGCGCATCTCCAACAGTGCCCAGGCGCGGTTGCCGCGGCCCTCGGCCGCGATACCTCTTTGAAGCAGGCTGACGATGGATTCGATGTCATAGCGCAACGCTCCCGCGTCGCCGCGCGTCTGAAGAACCAGCGAGAAACCGATTGGTCCGTGGTCACCGTCCGTCGGCCAGGTAAGACTCAGGCTTGCGGCGGCAACCTGGCGGCACAGTGCTTCCAGCCGCTTGAGCAGTTCCTCGGTACGGGCTGGGTCGAGCCCGCCGGAGGCAGAGAGGGCAGCGAAAAGCACTTCCAGGGCGGTGCGCGCCGGGGCTCCCGAGGCGTCATTGCGCAGTCCCGCGGCCGCCGAGACCGGCTCGTCGGGTAGACCCACAAGCAACGGTTCGTCGGTGTCGGGGGCTTGCCGCGCGTGCGAGGCGGGGTCGACCTGGTGCAGCAAGCGCAAGCGGAGCGCGCCGTCTTCCACTCGCGCCGTCCAAGTTGCCATATGTATGTCACTTCGAGGTAAGGGCGGCAGGCCGAACAGGCACGGGAGCCAGACGTCGAGGCCCGTTGCGCCGGGCGTGCGGCGCAGGGCGCGGGGGTTGAGACGGACCCCGGCGTGCGCGCGCTCCAGGCTTCCGACAAGTGCGGCGGAAGGGGGCTCTCCCGCGCCTCCGCGCGGCTCCAGCAGGATGCGCATTGCTGCCGGGTTGGAGGCGATCAGGGCAAGGCGTCCCCTGGTGCTGACGTACGAATCCCGCCCGCGAATGGTCACACTCTGCAGCCCCGCCTCCGCCGGGCGGGGGTTGAGGAACATCACCAGCGCTGTGGGATCGCCCGTGGGCAACAGAAGTGCCATCGACGGTGCCGCGGCACGGGCCGGATCGGCCGGCAGCACGACCAGTGCCGCAGGAGCATGTTCCTCCAACCCTGCGACGATTTCGGACCAGGTCTTAAACCAGGTCCACGGGGCAAGCTGCCACGCCGGGTTCACGCCCCCCAGGAGCGGCCCGACTTCACCGTCGAGCGCCGCGGGGTCCGGGATGATGACCGAAAGCAGCGCCTGGTCCGGAATCGCCGCCAGCAGGTTCTGGAGGTTCTCGGCGCGCGGGGCGGGCTCGCCGGCGGCAGGGCGGACCGCGGGTTGGCTGGCGGTTGCGGGTGCGGGAGGCGTGGGAGCGTGGCTCTCGGACGTCGGGCGGGCCAGCGCCACCACGCAGGTCAGTAACAGCGGGAGAAACATGCGCCGGAGGCTATGAGCAACAGGCGGTGGGGTCAACGAGCAGGACTGAGCGCCGAGGCAACGGCGGCCCCACGGACCACCTCACGCCGGGAAATGCCGATGGTCGCGGCAGGCGCCGGTCGGCAGGGAAGCGGGCCTATGCCTTCTTGCCGCAGCACAGTTTGTATTTCTTGCCGCTGCCGCAAGGGCAGGGGTCGTTGCGCTGCGGCTTGTGGTCCGCTTGGATGGGCTCAACCGGCGGCGGCAGAGGTTCTTCGTCCTCCCCGGGAAGCTGTTTGCGATACTCGCGCTCCCGCTCCTCGCGGGCGTGGAACTTCTGCTGGTCCGTGTCCTTCCGTTTGCTCATCGGTGCCACTCCCAATCGCGCGGACATCTCGCCCAAGGTGACGTATATCTGTCAGCGTCGGCGTGCCGGCGCGTTGCCGGCCGCACGTACGTCGCGGCTCATCTTACGCGCCGACGGGCGGCGCACCAACGTCCCCCCGCGCGGCATAGGCGGCGGGCCGAGGTTCGCGCCCGGCGCCGGCACAGGCCCGCCCGCCCCGTGCGGCGGCGGAGCGACGCAAAAAAAGAAGGCCCGGTGGGGTGGACCGGGCCTTGGGGGAAACCGACCCATGGGGGGACGGGTCGGTAAGTGGACTTATTGGACTAACCTAAACTCTCCCACATGTTGGGCCGCTCCGCAAGTGGAAACTTGCGAAAAAATGCGTCCGGCCTTTTCTGCGCGTCGTATTAGCGGGCGGCGAATCTGGCCGAACGAGCCTCCCCGGCGTAGGATACATACATCATAGCCCACACTTACGGCCCAGGCAAGGTGGAGGATCGATAAAATGCTTCATTGCAAGGATTGCGAGTTCTTCCACCGTCGAGGCGACGGATCCCCCGAGCTTGCCTGCGATCCCTTCGCGACGATCAAGGAGCCGGAGTGCCTTGCAAAGTGGCAGCTTATTCAGCTAAGTGTTATTGCTCAATCCCACCAGGCGACGCTCGACATGTACCGACGTTTCGCTCCGCTTCAGGAGAAGATGTTCCGTCACATGGAGCGCGAGATCGACGACGCCGACGAGGCGGATAGCTGGAAGGCCGGATACGAAGGGGAGGGGGAGGAAGATGGCGACGACGACGAGCCGCCGTTTCAGCGGTAGTCGGGCGGGGGCGAAACGGCGGGCCGCGACCCGGTCGAATCCCGGGGCGACGTTCGATGCCGTTCGGATGGAATCACCGGCCCGGGAGCTGCGAATCGCGCATCGTGGGGCGGCGCGATCTGTGACGCTCACGCCTAGAAGTTCGCGAAGCGCACGCTGCGCAGGCAGCGGTGGAAGCGCAGCATCCAGGTGAGAATCAGCGCCGCGTTGACGAACAGGACGGCGATGGGTTCCGTCGGCCCGCCCAGCAGCGTGTTCCAGAACTGCCGGCCCAGGAGGCTCGTCAGCCAATCGCCGAAGAGCCAGTAGCTGGTCAGCAGCAGCCCGTTTGCCAGGCAGAAGACCCAGAGAAACGCCGATTCGTACGTGAGCACCAAGCCGGCGACGGCGGACCCCGCCAGACCCTGGCGCGCGAACCACGCGGTGGTTACGGCGGCGGCGACGAACCGATGCGTCGCCCATCCCATGAGCGGCGCGGCGAAGAGGCTTATGCTGACGGCCGTTACCAGGTGGGACGACGATTTCTGGTGACCCAGCAGCATGGTGACCAGCCACGTCGCGGCACCCATCCCGACGGCGACCAGATGCCACCGCGCGAAGGCGGCCGAAGCCCGCAGGGGGCGGCGCGTTTGAAGACTCTGGTAGAACCTTTCACCGCGAACGAGGATCTGCACGGAATCCGAGAGCCAACGAGCGATGCCATCACCGCGTTCCCATCCGCGGCGCGGGCGGCGCGCCTCGAGATTCAGAGACGCCTCGAGGCTCAGCCCGCACTCCGGGCAGCGCCCGTGGTCGGGGCGATGCGTAAGGTCGTAGCCGCAGCCCTCGCAGCGCGGCCCGGGCGCTGTCCTCGCCTCAGCATCACCGGCCGCGCGCGCCGCGCACGTCAACCAGAAAAGCAGGAGGCTCCAGCCGGCAAAGAAGCAGACGATCGCCAGGGCGGTGGGGTCGATGATCTCGTTGCGCCAGGGAGGTGTTGCAACGAGCGCTAGGCGCTGCCAATCCCAGTGAAAGGCACTGACGATGGCGGCGCCCACCGTGGCCAACAGCACCGTCAGCAAGCCAATACCGGCGACGACGGAGTGGAATGCTCGCGCGAAGGAGCCGCGCAGCGCACCGCCGACATGCACGATGGGAAGCTGCAGCCATGCGGCAATGGTCGCACACGCCGCGAGCACCGCGGGCGCCAGCACCACGAATGCTACGCCCAGTGCGCCGTTTGCTGCCCACCAATGAGTCCAGGCTTCCGCGAGGGACCGCTCCAACAGTTCGGGTTTCTGCCAACTCGCCATGGACACAGCGGTGCCGACGTCCACCCTGGTCCATGTGGCGACGGACAGTGTGTTGTGCCAGACGCCAAGGCCGTTGGCCACGGCCCCGAAGAACATGGACCAGAGGATGAAGGTGAACCAGAAGACCGCAGGCGACGCCCGGATCATGCGCTGCGTGGCGCGGGCAGGACGAGGCAGGTTCAGCCACGGGTTCAGCAGGATCGCCAGAGCGGCGGACCGTGCCGGGGGTTCGGTCGCGGTTCGGGGCGGCTCGCCCGGGGCATTGCTCATGTTCGGATTCTACGGCGGAGCGCCTCCGAGGCTAAAGACTCTAAGGCTCGCGGGTGGTGATGCGACGCTGCGACCCGCGACGCAGCCACAGAAAAAAACCTCGTACCTGCGCATTCGAGCTTTATCGGGCTTTCCCATCGTCCGATAGAACCGCGTGGTAGGTGCACGGAATTGCCGAACGCCCAGGAATCGTATTTGCCGATGCCCTGCACGAGCGGAAACCCCGATGAGCCAGCCGCTTCGGCAACGAAGGTAGGCAATGCCGGCACGCGAACGCGGCGCGAAGTCGTTCGCCAGGGCGTCAAGCTGGTGTTCGTCGCTCCGGTGGTTTCGAGTTTCTTCGCGCGCGATGCGGTGGCCGCGGGAAGCAACCATAGCTGCTACCCGGCCGGGAACGTGTGTGGAGGTGCGACGCTGGAGCCGTGCTGCGACGGACTGACGTGCATCGCCGGCCGGTGCCTGTGACGATGAGCGACTCGCCTGTGCCGAGTCTCCGGCGCCGGCGGTCGGCACCGCCACCGAGATACGGACGACGTTGACCTCATGGAAGAGTCTCGACAATCCCCTAATCCGGGCTCGGGCGTGTATGTCGCGCCGGCGTGCGCTGTCGGCCAACGGAGGCACGCTTCGTTCCCTGGGCCGCGTCTGACGATGGCCGGCACCATCCTCCTGGCGCTGGCGGGTGCCGCGGTGTCCGGAGTGCTCGTGGCCAACCACGACGGTGGCTGGCGGACGGCGAACTACTCCGGAGGCTGGTCGGCACAGCTCTGCGGCGGCTGGACGACGCCGGCCGGCGCCTGCGATGCGGCGGTTTCCAGTCGCTGGGGCTCCTTCGATCACCCGTTCGGTGATCGCACAGTTGTGATCCCGACTTCACTGATAGGGGCGGCGTATTTCATCTCTCTCGCCCTGTGGCTGGGGATTGCCGGACTCCCGACGGCCGGGCAGCGGTGGGCCTGGCGGCTTTTGTTACTGTTGCTCGCCGCCGGAATGCTGGTGTCGATCCTGCTGACCCTGGAGATGGCGTACCGGTTGGCGGTCTGGTGCCGGCTTTGCGTTGCCGTACATGTCGTCAACACGCTGATCGTGGCCCTGGTCTTCGCGCGGTGGCGCTGCGCCCGCCGGGAGGCGCCCGCCCTACGGCCGGCCGGACCGGTCGCATTGGCGGAGATCGAGCTGCTCGGGGAGCGCCTGCGGCGACGGCTTTCGTTTACCGCCGCGTGGGTGATCCTGGGGGCGGTCGGGTCTGCGTGGTTGTACTTCGATGCGCTGACGTATGCCCGTCAGCAGTGGCGACGCCATGCCGCCCTGAAGGGCGTTCTGGACCGGCTCCAGTCCGACCCGCAGCGGATGATGCGGGAGTTCGAGGCGCAGCCGGCGATCGACGGGCTTGCAGCGGCGGCACCCACCGAGCCGGCGAACATCGACATCTTTACGGACCTCGACAGCGGCGCCGGCGCCTGCTTCGCCCGGCGGTGGAACGATTGGTTCGGCGTGGCGCTGGCGGCGGACGCGCGAGTCCGCCTGCGGCATTACAACGGCGGCACAGTGCCCGCGGGCACCGCGGCGCCGGCGAGTCTTGCGGCCGAGGCAGCGCGCGTGGAAGGCGGAGCTAAGGCGTTCGCGTGCATGCATAACATCCTGCTGCGCACCCGCCGCGAGGGCATCCACCGGAACTTCGCCGCGCTGGCGGAGGAGTGCGGTCTACCGGCGGACCGGTTCCTGGAATCCATGAGCCAAGCCGCAGTGCGACGGGCCGTCGGCGAGGATCAGGCTCTTGCCGGCCGGTTGGGCGTGACGCGCACTCCGGCGGCGTTTGTCTACGGCCGAGCGGTGCCGGACTTCTGCCTGACCAGCCGGACGTTCTGGGAGACCGTGGTGCAGCCTTCGCGAACTGAGCCGCCGAGTGCCGCCACGGTGGCATCGGTGAAATGACATGACCACCAGCCAAGCGACAACGACGGACCTTGCCGCCGGCGCGTGTGTACTGCGCGCCGCCGACGCGCGGCATCGGCGCGCCCCGGCGGCGGGAGGCGGCGAACGCGAGGGTCAGGCGCGTCGTCGACCGGAGGGCGCCGTTGAGGCGCGTGCCGGGGAGCCACCGGAGGGGGCGCCGCGGCCCCGACGGCGCGACGGAGTCATCGGTCACGAGCTGGACGGGGAGGCCCTGTTGTACGACCCGGTTACGGCCGACACGCATCGGCTCAACGCCACGGCCTTCTTCATATGGAACGCGTGCGACGGCAGGCATGACCGGCGAGCCATCGCGAGGCACATCGCGGAGCATTACGACGTAAGTGCGGCCGTAGCGCTGGAGCATGTTGAGGAGACGCTGAGGAGGTTTGAGGATCTCAACCTGCTGGGCCAGGACCGGCCGGCTGGTTCCAGGGCCTGAGGGGCGGACGGCCGGACAGACCGGGCGGGGGCCGTGATGCACCGACAGGCATGGTCGGGCCGGGCACCGGAGGACGACAGCGGCGATGTCGGAAAACCACATTCAACATGTGCAGCTTGGCATCGTCGATGCCTGCCTGTCGACCTCCGTGCCGCGCCTGGCGCGGGATTACGCGGCGCTCTATGGGCACGCGATGGTCGAGCGGTGCGTGCCGGCGCGCATCCGCGTGAAGGTGCGGCGCAAGCCGTTTTCGCTGTGGCACCGGCCGCGATTCGAAGTCCTGGTCAACGGACGGCTGCAGTTCGAGCCGGCGCGACAGGACGAGCTGCTGCCGCACGTGGAATGGGCGGTCAACTGGGAGATTCCCCGCGCCTTCCCGCAGCACCTGCACCTGCACGCCGCGGCGATGGAGGTCGGCGGTGCGGGCGTCGTGTTTCCCGGGGTCTCGGGCAGCGGCAAATCGACGCTGGCCGCGGGCATGCTGGCGCGCGGGTGGCGCTACCTGTGCGACGAATTCGCCATCGTCGAGGCGCAGACGCTCGCGCTCCAACCCTACCCGAGGGCAATCTGCATCAAGATGCCGTCGTTTCCGGTGATCGAATCCCTGGGGCTACGCTTGCACGGGCGGCGCCATTATTTGAAGGGCTCGAAGGGTCGGGTGGGCTTCCTCGATCCGCGCGCCGTGCGTCCTGGCGCGGTGGCGGGCTCCTGTCCCGTGCGTTTCGTCGTGTTTCCGCGCTATGTCGCCGGGGCGACGCCGCAACTTCTGCCCTTGCATCGTGCCGAGGCGGCGTTCGCCCTGCACGAGGTCTGCTTCAATCTCCTCGGCTGCCGCACTCCGGGCGTGGACGTGCTGGTGCGCCTGATCCGCCAGGCACGGTGCTATCGCCTCATCAGCGGTGACATTCATCGCACGTGCGACCTGTTGCAGGGTTTGGTGGAGGCGAAGGGGGCGGGGGAAGGGGGCACGGGCGTAAGGGAATCGGGCAACCGGCGGGCGGCAGCAGGCCGGCCGAGGTTGCGGCGCTCCACCGACCGGCTCGTTGCGGCGGCGAGGAACGTGCCGATTGAAGCACCGCGTGGGGAATGCGGCACCAGCGCCGCGGCCGCCAGAGCGCGGGCCAGCGCGCCTACGACGCGATGAAGGCGCAAAGCCTCGAGGCCGTGGGGCGCCGGAGGGGCGGCGGAATTGCGTAAGCCGATGCCGCCCCGACCCGCGGCGCGGCTCCGTAACCCAGTGGCAGGCAGAACGTTTTGAACCTTAACGAGCTCAACCGAGGTCCGACCGAGGAAACGACGCGCCGTCTGGCGGCCTGGCTGGCGGACGGACCGCTCCCGGCGCTGGCGCAACCCGGCAGCGGCGAGGCATGGGAAGGGCTGGCGCGGGCGGCGGTGGAGGCGGGCCTGGCGGGGTTGCTGCTGGCTGCCGCGGCTCGGCGCGGGGCTAGTCTGCCCGAGGCGGGGGCACGGCGGCTGCGCTGGGCGGCGGCGGGCGTTGCGGCTGACAACGTACATTCCATGCGCGTCCTTTCCTCGGTGGTGGCAGCGCTGAACCGCGCCGCTGTGCCGGTGATGTTGCTCAAAGGGGCGGCGCTCAACGGGAGCGTTTACGATCGACCGGACCTTCGCCCCATGACGGACCTGGACCTGCTGGTGCGCTTCAACGACGCGGAGCGGGCGGTCGCGGCGCTGGAGGCCGCGGGATGCCGCCGCGGGCGGCCGCTGATGCGCGACGACTTCTTCCCGCGTTACTACTACGAGCTCGAACTGCTCACGCCGCCTCCGCGAGCCGTGCGAATTGATCTTCATGCCCGACCCTTCCGCCCACTGCGGACGGCGGCGACGATGCCCCTTGACGCTCTGTGGGATGGTGCGGCCGTGGTTTCGTTGGCCCGCGTCCCGGGTCGTTCGGCCGACGGAGCGGAGGAGCGCACACTCACGGCGGATGCGGGCGCGTTCCCCCGGGAACCGCACGCGTACCTGCCGTCATCCGAGTCGACGTTCATACATCTCGCGGCACATGCGGCCTTCCACGGTTGCGACCGACTGATCTGGTTGCATGACCTGACCGTTTGGGTGCGGCGCCAGGCTGAGTTTGATTGGGAGGTCGTCGTTACCCGTTGCCGGGACTGGCGCCTGTCGCCTGCAGTGCTTCAGGCCTTGGTCTGTGCGCAGCGTTGGTTCGGTGAATTCGTTCCCCCGGGGGTGACGGCCGCGTTGGCGCGGGCGACGGTGTGCTGGCGCGACCGGTTCGTACTCCGTCAGGCGCCGCGTGACGCGAGCCGGCCGTTCATGCATCTGGCGACGGACCTGTTGACGATGCGAGGCCTGCGGGCGCGGATGGGATACCTTTCCGCCTATGTGCTGCCCGGCGCCGGCCACCTGGGGGAACAGTACCGCTTCCGGCATCCCGGATGGCGGCTGGCGGCGCTGGCGTGGCGCGGCGTGCGAGGCTCCGGCGGTGCGGCCGCCGCCGCCCTGCTCGCGGCGCGCGGCGGTGTGTTCGCAGTTGTCCGCGGCCTGGGGCATGTGGCCCAGCGGTCCATCGTCGCTTTGCGCACCGTCGTGGTGTGGGGGTAGTGTATTCAGCCGAGGGGGCCGCCTGCCCCGTGCCGCCCGCTTCGGCCCGCCGTTCGGCTCCCGTGGTTCTGGCACTTTAATGTCCGCTTTCGACCGCCCTGCGTAGTCGCGGCACGTGCCTTGCAGTACGATTCGCGGCGGCGCGCCGGGGCGCACCCCCGGGCACGCGGACTGTCTGCGCGCCGAACGCCCCGCGATCGCCGATCCGAAAGGGCGCAGGGTATGGACCGGGCAGGGTTGTATCAACGAGGAACGGGTGTCTTCATGTTGTCACTGATGGCCGTAGCGCCGGCAGGCGGCGGCGAGACCAAACGGATTGCGGAGCGCAGCGAGATCGAGCCCAAGTACCTCTGGGCCACGGAAACGATCTTTGCGGATACGGCGGCGTGGGACGCGGAGTTCTCCGTCGTGGAGAAGAGGGTTGAGGAGCTCGGCAAGCTGAAAGGCACGCTGGCCCAGGGCAGCAAGCAGCTTTTCGACGCCCTGGCCCTGCGCGACGACGTGGAGGCGCGGGTGGACAAGCTCTACGTCTACGCTTCCCTGCTCGCCGATCAGGACACGCGCGTGGGCGACAATCAGGCGCTCCAGGCGCGGGCTCGTTCGCTGGCCGTCCGCTACGGCGAGGCAACGAGCTGGCTTCAGCCGGAACTGACCGCCATTCCCCTCGAGAAGCTCGACGGATGGATGCGCGAGGACAAGCGCCGGGACGTGTACCGCCAGCATATCGACAACCTCTTCCGGCAGAAGAAGCACATTCTGTCGCCGCGCGAGGAGGAGCTGCTGGCGATGGCGGGCGAGGTGCGCGGCACTCCGGGGAACGCCTATACCCTGCTCAAGAACGCCGATATGCAGTTTCCTTCCATCAAGGATGAGAAGGGGCAGACGGTGGAACTCAGCGACTCGGCGTATTATCTGTACCTGCGTTCGCCGGACCGCGGCGTGCGCAAAGCGTGCTACGACGGCATCGTGGGCACCTACAAAAACTACCGCAATACCGGCGCGGCACTGCTCAACGGCGCGGTGCAGAGTCACATTTTCAACATGAAGGCGCGCAACTATGAGAGTTGTCGGGCTGCGGCGCTGGACACGGGCAACATCCCGATTGCCGTCTATGATACGCTGATCAAGACGGTCAACGAGAATCTGCCGCTGCTGCATCGGTACGCCGAGATTCGCAGGAAGACGCTCAACCTGACCGACGGTACGCATGCCTACGACCTTTTCGCGCCGTTCATCAGCGGCCAGTCCATGGACCTGACGTATGAGCAGGCGGTGGACATGATCACCAACGCGCTCAAACCCCTGGGAGCGGACTATGGGGCGGCCATGACGAAGGGCTTTGCCTCGCGCTGGGTGGATGTGTTTCCCACCAAGGGAAAACGCAGCGGGGCGTACTCCAGCGGCTCCTTCCTGACGCAACCCTACATCCTGATGAACTTCCACGGCGGCTACGAGGACATGTCCACGCTGGCGCATGAGATGGGACACTCCATGCACTCCCATTTTTCGCGGGCGGCGCAGCCCTATGTATACGCGGAATATGATATCTTCTGTGCCGAGGTGGCCTCGACCTGCAATGAGATTCTGCTCCAGAATCAGGTTCTCAAGGCGACCACGGATCCCAGGAAGAAGCTCTACCTGCTGGTGGAGTTTCTGGAGGGCATCCGGGGCACGGTGTTCCGGCAGACGATGTTCAGCGAGTTCGAGCAGCGCATTCACGAGATGGCGGAGCGCCGCGAACCGCTCACCGCGGACAGTATGAGCGCCGAGTTCGGCCGGCTCATGAAGAACTACTACGGCGCGGCGTATACGCACGACGAGCTGGTGGACAGTGAGTGGATCCGCATCCCTCACTTCTACTACAACTTCTACGTGTACAAGTATGCGACCAGTTACTGCGCGGCGTCGAACATCGCGCGGCGGATCATGGACGGGGAGCCGGGGGCCGTCGAGGCCTACCTGGAGTTCCTCAAGGCGGGCAGCAGCAAGTATCCCCTCGAGGTGCTGAAGATCGCCCGCGTGGACATGACCTCGCCGCAGCCCATTCGCGACGCGATGGCCATTTTCAAGGACCTGCTGGACCAGACGGAAGCGCTGGTGGAGCAGGTGCGGTAAAACGGGCGGCCGTTGCCGCGGGCGGGGAGGCTATCCACCGCCTTGCGGATCAGGCACGCCCGTCCCGTTGGGCGGAGCGGGGGGCGGCGGCGAGTCCTGCGGCGCGGCCGGCTGCGGCTCCCGTTCGGCGGGCGGCGCGGACTCGTCGTGAGGGTCAGAGGATGGTGGCGCGTCGCCCGGTGCCTTGGGCGGCTGGGCGGCGGCGTGCTCCTTCCGCCGCTTGAGTTCGGCGGCCAGTCGGTCCTGCTCGTCCAGGTCAATGGCTTTCAAGCCCGGCAAGGGCACGAAGACAAACCGCTCCGCGGGAATCGGCGCGTCGACCTTGATGTTGGTCACGGTGAGGGTGGTTTGCGCGCGACCGTCGTTGCCGGTCGTGATCGATTTGAGGACCAGGCCGGTGCTCTTATCGATGTAGTGCACGACCTTCTCCGTGACCAGTGAGGCGCCCGGTTTGGGCGCGGCCTGGATGACATACGCCAGCCGGCCATCCACGGTCTCGTCGGGGAGCCGCTGCAAGGTGTAGGCCTCGTGGAGGGTGTGGAAGAGGGGCCTGCCGCCGAAGGCCTCATTGGCGATGGTTTGTTTGCGCTTGTACAGCGTTTGGTGGTCAAAGGCATCGGTGAGGACGTAGACGTACTCGCCGTCATGGATCTGCTTGAGCGCCGATTCGATTCTGCGGGTGGCGCCGTCGGTTCGACGTTCCATGCCGCTGGTGCGGCCCTCCTCGCGGACCAGCAGGCGGTCGCCCTTCTTCATGCACTCGAAGCTGCTGACGAAGGTGGTGCGCGTGGTGCCGGTGTCCGTAGTCACGTCGGTGACCAGCGTGCGTTCCGCGGTCAGCGTGCGGTGGCGGTCCCAGGCGCGGACCAACTCGCGCTCCGCCGACTCCACGGAATCGGAACTGCACCCGCCCAGCACTCCCGCGGCCAGTACCGCCGCCCATCGCACCAGGATCCGCATCTGCGCTTTCTCCGAAGGACCGGAACGCCGCCGGCCTCTGCTTGTACGTGGCACCCGGCGTTGCGGTTTCGCTACGCCGCCTTGGTCTTGAAGTCCTTGCCCACCCAGTCCCGCGCCAGCAGAAGCAGGACCGGCGAAACGATAGCGATCACGCCATAGAAAAACCACATCTGCTCCGTGTGCAGCGGGCCCTCCTTGGGGCAGTAGCGCTCCAGGAACCACCCGGAGTAGAGCGACACGATAATCTTGGTAAGGAACCACGGGAACTGGGCCACACCGATGTACGCGCCGGTACGCCCCTCGGGGGCGATCTCCGCCGCGTATTGCAAAAACCGCGGCTGCCACATGGCTTCGCCGATGGTCATCACCACGAGATAGCCGAACAGCGCCCAGGCGCTCGGTCCCAGGGCCAGCAGGAAGGTGGGGGCGGCCATCACCGCGGTCCCGATGACCATCATCTGGTACACCCGCGCCTTCTGGGTCAGGGCGGCGACGATGGGGACGAGCACGAAGATGAGCAGCGGGTTGAAGTTCGACGCGAACTCGAAGCGATCGCCGATCCAGCTATCGCGGTAAACCCGCGCCACGTACATGGGCAACGTCAGCCAGTTATGGGCGAAGAGCGTCTGCACCGGGATCAGGCAGAAGATGAAGAACGCGAACTTCGCGTCTGCGAGGGGGTGCTTGGTTATCCACTTCCAGAAATCAAACGGTTCACGACCCGGCGCAGTGGCCTCCGGGCGAACGACTGGAGCGCGCATCGATTCAGCCACGGGCGCGGAGCACTCGGGGCAATCGGCGGTCGTCTCCAGTGTGCGCAAGTTATATCCGCAGTTTCGGCACTCCAGGTTGCCGGCGATGCGCCCGTCCGGTCCTACTACGTCGGGCGGAACCGGGGCGAAATCGGCGATGGCCCGCTCTACGGCTTTGCGCCTCAAGATCACCAACGTGCTGAGCAGCCCCAGCAGCGTGAGCGCGGTGTAGACCCAGAAGGCGCCGGTGATGCCGTAGCGCTTGCGGATTGGTGAGAAGAAAGTGGGTAACCATCCGCCCAGGTTCATCACGGCGTACAGCATGGCATATCCCATGCCCGCTGTTTTCTCGCTGGTGAACTGCCGTACCGCGGCGTAAGCGGCCGGTTGGTACAGGCCGTAGCCAAGCACGATAACGAGAATCCCCAGCATCGACACCAGGTGCACCGGCGACCACAACCCGGTTCGGTCCGGACTTACCATCGGCGCCGAGGAGAGCACGATTCGGCCGGCCAGCAGCAGGCAGAAGGCTGTAAGCAGGGCGACTCGTGCCCCCCAGCGGTCGGCGAGCCCGCCGAAGAAGAACATGGCCACTGTGATACCCGCCGTGAGCACTCCCACCATTCGCCCGGCAACGACATCGTTGAGCCCAACGCAGTCGTTGAAGTACATCGCCAGGTACGTCAGCATCCCGAAGTAAACGAATCCCTCCAGGAAGTAACCGACGTTCACCCCCCACAGCGCCCGGGGGGCGTGGACGATGTCGATGAACGGCTGGACGATTTCCCGCAGGGGGCTCTTCGGGGTTGAATCCGGGGGGCGTTCGCTCACGCGGTGTGATCCTGATGGTTTCGGCGTTAATCGCCGCCGGCGATCCGCGCCAGGCAGGCGCGCGGCCCTAACCCGGCCGCCGCGGCTCTCTGCGGGCGAGAATCGCCCGGGGCGCCGTTACTTCTCTTTCCCCCAAAGCTGGGCCAGTTCGACGAGCACCTTCACCGAGTTTTCCATCTCCTCCAGGCAGGCGAACTCCAGCGGCGAGTGGAAGTTGTGCATGCCCACCGAGAGATTCGGCGTGGGCAGCCCCATCTCACTCAGCCGCGAGCCGTCCGTGCCGCCGCGGATGGACTCATACTTGGGCGTCAGTCCAGCGCGCTGGATCGCCTCCACGGCCAGCTTGACCGCCCGCGGCTCCTTCCCCAGGAACTCCAACATGTTGCGGTACTGCTTCTTGACCTCGATGTTGATGGCGGCGCGGGGATGCTCCGCAAGCACCGACGCCGCGACGGTATCCAACACCTTCCTCTCGTCTGCCAGCTCCGCGGTCACGAAGCTCCGCAGCAGGACCTTGATCTTCACCGAGTCCACGCCGCCCTCGATGACGTACGGATGCAGGAACCCGTCGCGCCCGGAAGTCGTTTCGGGGGCCAGCCGCTGCCAGGGCATGCGGGACAGAAACAGGCCCGCCAGCCGGATGGCGTTCACCATGCGCCCCGTGCCCAGGCCGGGGTGGATGTTCTTGCCGGTGATGGTCACCAGCGCCAGGTCCGCCGAGAAGGTCTCGCTTTCGATGTGCCCCTCGGCCTCGCTGTCCAGCGTGTAGGCGCACTGCGCGTTGATCTTCTTGAGGTCGAGCTTCTCGGTGCCCTTGCCGATCTCCTCGTCGCAGGTAAACACGATGCGGATCGGCCCGTGCTTGAGCTCGGGATGGGCCATGAGGTGCGCCGCCGTGGTCATGATGACCGCCACGCCCGCCTTGTCGTCGGCGCCGAGGAGCGTGGTGCCGTCCGTGGTGATGAGCGTCTTGCCCTTCATCGCCGCAAGCTGCGGAGACTCCGCGACGCGGATCACCTTCGACGGGTCCCCGGCAAGCACGATGTCCTTGCCGTCGTAGTTGCGGTGCAGCGTGGGTTTGACGCCCTTGGCCGTACACTCCGGCGAGGTGTCCATGTGCGCCAGCCAGGCGATGGTCGGCGTGCCCGCCACGTTGCCGGGGATGGTGGCCATGACGATGCCGTTTTCGTCCATGGTGACGCCGTCGAGCTTGAGGGCCCGCAGTTCGTCGGCGAGCACGCGGCCCAGCTCAAGCTGCCCCGGCGAGCTGGGGTAGGTCGGCGCGTCTTCGACGGCCGTGGTTTCCATCTTTACGTAGCGGCAGAAGCGGTCCAGCAGCGAATCCATCGGAAGCTCCTTAACGAAGGTCGCAGGTCCATGCGCCGGGCGGTCGCCAACCCCGAATCCTCCAGCCCGTGAATTGTCGCTATCGCCGCGGGCATCGCAAGACTGGGGGCCGGAGGGTGAGCGCCGCGGGAGCACGGATCGCCCTACGCGAGAGGGGAGTTCGTGCCGTGAATTCGGAATTGGGAATTCGGAATCAGCGGCGTTGTGCGGGCCAAGCCGGTTCGGTCGGTGTCGGGGCCCAAGCGCTGCGTCAGCTCAGGCGACGATCCCGGCTACGTGCTACTTGCCCAGGCGCTTGCCGGGGCGCAGATCATCCGTCGGTTCGGCGACGATCGTCTGGCCTTCGTCGAGCCCGGAGACTACCTGGACCTGCGGCAGGGACTCGGCGCCGAGCGTTACCTCGGCTTCGCGCAGCACGCCGTTTTCCACCACCAGCACTTTGCCCGCCTTGCGCGAGGCGTCCAGCCGGCAGGCGCTCACGGGGATCCAGATGCCGGCTTCGGCATCGGGTGCGGGCTCCGGCGGCTCGGTGAGGAACGCCACCTGCGCCGAGCCTTCCACGCGGAGGTGCTCGTCGGGGTTATCGATGCGCACCTTCACCTGCACCGTGGCCTTGGAGTAGTTGGCGCCGGGGTCCAGCCACATGACGTGACCCTTGTAACGCAGGGATTTGTCGGCATCGGGAATGATGGTGCAGGGCATGTCCCTGCGGATACGGGCGATGTCGAGCTCGCTGATGTCCACTTCGACGCGCAGCGCCGTCATGTCGGCGATGGTGCCGAACTGAGCGTTGGCGTTGGCGCCGCGGCCGCCCTCGGCGGCCACGAAGTCGCCCACCTCCACGTTTCGTTCCAGGATGACACCGCTGATCGGCGCCAACACCTCGCAATCATCCAGCGCCTTTTGTGCCGCGGCGAGAATGGCCTGCGCCGAGTCCACCTGGGCCTTGGCTTCCCGGAGCCAGCGCAGGGCGTCGGAATATTCGATGCTCGCCGCCTGAGCATCCTCGGAGAGACGGGAGACACGCTCGAAATTGACCTTCTGATATTCGAGATTCGCGCCGGCGCGCTCCAGTTCGGCGGCGGCCTGATCGCGCCGGGCGCGGTAGAGAACATCCTCGATGCGCGCGAGGAGCTGCCCGCGGGCCACGGCGTCGCCCTGTTCGAAGTGCAGGGACACGATCTGCCCGGAGACCTTGGTGGCGACTTCCACCTCGTGGTCGGAGACGATTTTGCCGGTGGCCGTCAGCACCGGGCCGGGCTGCGGGGGGAGCTGGCGGACCAGGCGCAGCAGCCGGACCTCCTTCTCGCGCGATTCCTCTCCGCTGCCCAGGCTGGTGAGCCGGGCGCGGATGGTGTCGCGCGCAGCGTAGGTCGCGAAGGCCGCGCCGCCGACGATGGCGAGCAGAATGATGGTCCACACCCATGAGCCGCGGCGCCGGCCACCGCCGGCGTCACGCGTGGAGCCGACAGGCCGGCGATCCTTGGGAATCGACAGCGTCTTCAGTTGCGCCCGAATGTCCGGCGGGGAGCTCATGGGGGGAATTCTACGCGAAAAACACCAGGTCTGCACGCCGCGCGGGGTCGCGGTGCCGGGCACGCGCCGCCGCGTCGGGGGCCGCCGGAGTTAAGCCTCGGAAGGCCGCGCGCCGGTGGGCAAGGATGGTGCGCGGCGGTACAATTCCGGGGGGTCGGGGATGTGTCGCGGCGGTCGCATTCGGCTGCCGGCCGGGCCGACCAGGGCGAGGAGTCGCGAGGGACGAACGTGCAGTTGCAGGTACTCGCCGATGCTCCGCCTCCGCCGCACCGCCGCTTGCCGCCCTGGTTGAAGCGGCCCCTTCCTTCGGGTGACTTCTCCCACACGCGCGGCATCGTGTCCGCCAGCGGCGTGGCCACCGTCTGCCAGGAGGCAAAATGCCCCAATCTCACGGAATGCTGGTCTAAGCGGCACGCCACGTTCATGATCCTGGGTGACAAGTGCACGAGGCGCTGTCACTTCTGCGCCGTGTCCACCGCCCGCCCTGATCCCCCCGCGCCGGATGAGCCGGAGCGCCTGGCGGAGGCGGTGGCCGGGCTTGCCCTGCGGCATGTGGTGGTGACGGCCGTGGCGCGCGATGACCTGGAGGACGAGGGCGCCGGGCATTTCGCCCGCTGTGTACGTTCCATCCACCGGCGATGCGCGCAGACGACGGTGGAGGTGCTTCCGGCGGACTTTCACGCCCGCCGCGAGTGCATCGAAACGCTCTGTGACGCCGAGCCGGAACTCTACAACCACAACCTCGAGATGGTGGAGCGGTTGACGCCGCACTTTCGCCCGCAGGGGAAGTACCATCGCTCGTTGGAAGTGCTGCGCACGGTGAAGCAGATCGCGCCGCGGCTGATTACCAAATCGGGCGTGATGGTCGGCCTGGGTGAGACACGTGAGGAGCTGCGCCGCACGTTTGCGGACTTGCGCGACGCCGGATGCGACGTGCTGACCATCGGCCAATACCTGCCTCCGACGCTGGAGGCGCACGCCCCGGTTCAGCGGTTCTACGCCCCGGAGGAGTTTAACGAGCTGGCGGAGCTGGCGCGTTCGCTGGGTTTTCTCAGCGTGGCCGCCGGTCCGTTCGTCCGTTCCAGCTATAACGCCGCCGATGTCTTCGAGGAAAGCCGCCGTCGGTTCGCCTCCTCGGGTGCCGCCCGCTGACCTTGCACGGCTTCGTGGTGCGGGGGCTGCCGGCCCTTCGAGAACGTCCGCGGCGCGTTTGCCGGGCGGGCTCATTCCAGCGCACAGCGGTTGCTGCTTTTCCGGACAGTTGGCGAAGCGTACCATGCATCAGCGCGCGAACGCGCAAGGGAGCAAGCTCGGAACGAGCGCAGCGTGCCGCGGATTTCCACGTCGGCGTTGGTACTCGCCCAACGCCGCGGAAGGCGGTTTCCGCGGCCGGCTGCCCCGCGACCGGGCTTGCTCTCCATAGAGAACCGAAACCAAGCCGCATTCTCGCGGAGGACTTTCCATGGCCCAGAGGACCATTCGACACAACGTCGCCCTTACTGCCGCATATATGTCTCTTTGCGTGTTGCCCGCCGGCTGCCCGCTCATCGAACAGTTCCGCATTTGCGGTGGCGCCGCCGGCATTCCCTGCCCCGCAGGTATGTACTGCCTGTTGGAAGAGGGTACGTGCCCTGGCGACGATCAGGCGGGGCTCTGTGTGCCCCGGCCCGAGGCGTGCACGCTGGAGTTCGCGCCGGTGTGCGGCTGCGACGGCGTTACCTACGCCAACGAGTGCGGCGCCGCGGCCGAGGGTGTCAACGTCCGCTCCGCGGGCGTCTGCGCGGAGGATGGCGGCAACGCCGGCGGCCTGAACGAGGGTGAAGGGGAGTTCTGCGGCGGGATCGCCGGCGTGCCCTGTGCCGAGGGCCTGTATTGTGCCTATGACGTGGGTGTGTGCGGCGAAGGCGACCAATCCGGCACCTGTGCCGCGGTTCCGGACGTCTGCACGGAGGAATTCGCCCCCGTGTGCGGCTGCGACGGAATCACCTACGGGAACGATTGTTTCGCGGCCGGCGCCGGCGTCAGCGTTCGGTCCCAGGGTGAGTGCCCGGCGGAGGGCGGTGCCGCCGCGGGCGAAGTCTGCGACGGTTTACAGGGCCTCGCCTGTGCCGCGGGACTCTACTGCAACCACGATGATGGGTCGTGCGATGCCGCCGATCAGACCGGGATCTGCGCCGCCATTCCCGACGTGTGCACCGAGGAGTTCGCACCGGTCTGCGGCTGCGACGGAGTTACGTATGACAACGCCTGCTTTGCGGCCGCCGCGGGTGTGAGCGTGCAGGCGCAGGGTAGCTGCACCGCCGGGCAGTGACGGCCGGGCGGCGAGACTCCGCGCGGCGGCCGCGGGCCCGGCGAGGCCTGCGACGGAATCCAGGGTATTGCCTGCGCCGCGGGACTCTACTGCAACCACGACGATGGGTCCTGCGGCGCCGCCGATCAGACCGGGACCTGCGCCGCCATTCCCGACGTGTGCACCGAGGAGCTCGCGCCGGTTTGCGGCTGCGATGGAGTTACGTATGACAACGCCTGCTTTGCGGCCGCCGCGGGTGTGAGCGTGCAGGCGCAGGGTAGCTGCACCGCCGGGCAGTGACGGCCGGGCGGCGAGACTCCGCGCGGCGGCCGCGGGCCCGCCAGGCTTTTGGCGGGTCCAGCCGCCGCGGGTGCTCGTCGTTCTTCACCCCGCCCGACCCAGGCAGCCGTCCGCCACGCGTACCAGTTCCTTGACGTGCTCGATGCTGGTGTTGAGCAGCTTGCGCTCGTCGCCGTTGAGCTCGACCTCGATCACCTTCTCCACGCCGCCCGCCCCCAGCGTGCAGGGGACGCCGACGAAGTAGCCGCCTACACCATACTCCTTTGTGCAGTACGCGGCACAGGGGAGGATGCGTTTCTTGTCTTTCACGATCGCTTCCACCATCTGAACGGTGCCGGAAGCGGGTGCGTAGTAGGCGCTGGTGCCCATGAGTTTGACGATCTCGCCGCCGCCGCCCTTGGCGCGCTCGATGATGGCTTGCAGGCGGTCGGCGGGGATGAGTTGCATGACCGGGATGCCGGCCACCGAGGTATACCGCGGCAGAGGCACCATGTCGTCGCCGTGGCCGCCCATCAGCAGGGCGCTGATGTCCTCGACGCTGCAACCCAGCTCCATGGCGATGAAGGTCTTGTAGCGGGCGATGTCCAGGCAGCCGGCCTGGCCAACCACACGATTCGTCGGAAAGCCGCTCTTCTTCCAGGCGGTGTAGACCATGGCGTCCAGCGGATTGGAAACCACGATGAGCACGGCGCCGGGCGCCACGCGGGCGATCTGCTCGGCCACGGATCCGACGATCTTCACGTTGGTCTGTATGAGATCATCGCGGCTCATGCCCGGCTTGCGGGGGATGCCCGCGGTGATGACCACCACCTCGCTGCCCGCGGCGTGGGCGTAGTCCGCCGTGCCCACGATCTTGCAGTCGAAGTCCTCGACCGGCCCGCACTGCGCCAGGTCCAGCGCCTTGCCTGCGGTCTTGTCCGCGAAATCGGGAATGTCGATCAGGACGATGTCGCCCAGCTCCTTGGCGGCCGCCCAATGGGCGCACGTCGCTCCGACGTTGCCCGCCCCCACGATGGTGATTTTTGCGCGTTTCATGTTCAGCTCCTTAACTTCTCTCGACCCTGGCGCCTGTCGTTCACCGTGGATGATACGCGCTCGCGGCCGTCCCCGGCAACGCGCGGCGCCGCCCTAGGGCAGCAGCCACCTGCCGATCTGCACCAACCCCACCGCGAAACACGCCAGGCCGGCGAGAATGATAAGGAGGAACACGACTCCCCGGGGAACATCCGACCAAGACAGGCGGGCGGCGGGGGCCTGGGTGGAACCGCGGGTGATCGCATCCGCCAAGCCCAGGCGCTCAATGCGCAGCCGCGCCGCTTCGGGGTACCCGTCCAGGGAGCGAAGTCGCACCGCCCGGGGCAGTTGCGCCACGATCTGCCGGGGCGCGACGCCGGCGCGCCGGAAGAAGTCGTTTACGGCCTTATCCACTTCTGCCCCCTGGGCGCGGGAAGCCAGCCAGTAGCGGCCTGCCTCGTAGGGATCGTGCATGGCGAGGGATATCTCCCCCAGGCGTGCCAGTACTTCGCTGTCGTACCCTCGTGTTGAAAGATAGGACGCCAGTCGCTGCCGCGCGCGAGCGTAATCTCCGGAGGCAACATCGCGCTCGGCGCGATCAACGGCGGTTTGCGGGCGGCGAGACACTGCCGGACTCCCCCATGTGGGCACGCCGGCCGGGCGCCGGATGGCCGCCGGTGCTCGGGCCGCCTCGCATCCGCCGCGCGGGAGGACTCCACCGGCAGGCCGCAATGCGCGACCGATGCACCCACTCCCAGGACCGGCGCAGGATAGTCGGGCGCGGCATCCGCGACAACCCGTGGCATCAGCCGCGCGCTATGCCCCGCGCCGACCCGCGCTTGCCTCCAACCGGGTTGCGCGCGACGATGCGGCCTTGCCCAGCAACCATCAACGCAGGAGGAGTCTGAAATGACCGCATCCACCCGAGTCGAGAAAGACAGTATGGGGGAAATGACCGTTCCGGCCGACGCCTACTGGGGGGCCCAGACGCAGCGCGCCGTGGAGAACTTCCCCATCAGCGGCTACCGTTTCGGGCGCCGTTTCATTCGCGCCATGGGTCTGATCAAACAGGCCGCCGCCAAGGTCAACCGCCAGCTCGAGAAGCTCGACGCCAAACGCGCCGACCTCATCATCCGCGCCGCGCAGGAGGTCATCGACGGCAGGCTCGACAGCCACTTTGTGCTCGACATCTTCCAGACGGGCTCCGGCACCAGCACCAACATGAACGCCAACGAGGTGATCTCCAACCGCGCCATCGAGCTTGCCGGCGGGAAGATCGGCGCCAAGGAACCCGTCCACCCCAACGATCACGTCAACATGGGACAGTCATCGAACGATGTGATCCCGGCCGCGATCCACGTCGCCGCCGCCGATGCCTTGCAGAACGACCTGAAGCCGGCGCTGGACCACCTGGCGTCGGCGCTCCTCGCCAAGGCGAGGGCGTTCGACAGGATCGTGAAGATCGGCCGCACGCATTTACAGGACGCCACACCGGTGCGGCTCGGGCAGGAGTTCGCCGGATACGCACGCCAGGCGGAACTGGCGTCGATGCGGGCCGTGAAGGCGGTCCGCGCGTTGCGCGAGCTGCCCATCGGCGGCACGGCGGTGGGCACGGGCATCAACACCCATCACGAATTCGGCAAGCGCATGGCGACTGCACTTTCCGAGGCCACGGGCATCGAGTTCGTAGAGGCCGAGGACCACTTCGAAGCCCAGGCGGCCAAGGACGCCGTCTGCGAGGCGAGCGGGCAGCTCAAGGCCATCGCCGTCGGGCTGACCAAAGTGGCCAACGACATCCGCCTGCTGGGCAGTGGGCCGCGCTGCGGCATCGGGGAGATCAAGCTGCCCGCCACCCAACCGGGCAGCAGCATCATGCCCGGCAAGGTCAACCCGGTGATGTGCGAAATGCTCATCCAGGTCTGCGGGCAGGCGATCGGCAACGACGCCGCGGTGACCCTGGCCTGCCGCGAGAGCTACTTCGAGCTCAACGTGGGCATGCCGCTCATGGCGCACAACTTCCTGGAATCCGTGCGGTTGATGGCGCAGGGGGCGCGGGTGTTCGCGGATCGCTGTGTGGCCGGCATCGAGGCGGACGAGAAACGCTGCAACGATCTGATCGACGGCTCGCTGGCCATGTGTACCAGCCTGGCGCCGCTGATCGGCTACGACGCGGCTGCGGGCATCGCCAAGGAGGCCTACGCCACCGGAAAAACCGTTCGCCAGGTGGCGCGGGAGAAGAAGGTCATCAGCGATGCCGATCTCAACAAGGCGCTGGACCCCATGAGCATGACGAAACCGGAGTAGCCCGGGCCTTTCAGGACCGGTGGCGTTCCCGAGCGAGCGCTGCTGACGCGCCGCTTGCAGGTGATGAACCTGTGCGTGCCGGCCCGCGTGTGCCGCAGAACAGTACCGCGACTGTCTGAGCGCGGAATGAATGCGGAATGAGGAATTGGGAATGCGGGATGGTGAACGCGGAGTTTGGAATAGTAAATGCGTAATGCGGGATGGTGAATGGGGAATGCGGCTTGCTTGGCGACGGGTGGCATGGCCCAGCGCAGCGCCGCCATGACGATTCCGGCGCGCAGAGCCACGGAGGCACGTGGGAACAGAGCCGCGACCGTATGGGAATGGCTGGTGCGAGAATCCCTTCGCGCACCCGCTTGAGGGCTTGGTCGGTGCGCCGGAGGATTGGTGGTTCCGTTCGGCTGCGTGGTTCGCCGGTCGGCGGGAGGTGTGCATGGCCATGGATGCGCTGGAGTTCTGAGAGACGCGGGAAGGGATGCCCGCATGGGGTGGATGCGAGAAATCGGCTATAGACGGGACGGGTAGGGAGAAGTGGAAAGAGAGTTGGGGATGCCTCAAAACAGTGGCGTGATGCGGCAAAGGGTTTGCCGCGGGCCACGTACAGGAGGTCATCCCGATGCGTACTGCAACGTAT
>JACQXM010000034.1 GCA_016208685.1 Planctomycetota bacterium
GGTCCCCGGAAAGGCACTGGTCGCAGGTGCCGTAGTCGTAGTCCAGCGTGACGCCGCGCTGGTCGGTGCGCTGCGCGACGTGGCCGGAGAGGGTGAACTTGTATTGGACGGCGTCTGTGGTGCTGGGCTGGCCGGCGTCGGTACCGGTGGCAATGGGGTAGCGAATCTCGGCGACCTGGGCGGGGGCTTTGGAGATCACCGTACGCGGATCGGACGAGGCGCCGCGCTCGGCGACCACGTCCGCGCCCAGCACGAAGCGCGTGGCCTGGACGGTGGCGAGGCCGGGAACGGCCACGCCCGTCGCGGCGTAGTCGGCGGCGGGGTCTTCATCCCATACGATGTCCTCCGGTTCGATCGCCGCGTTCTCGGGCTGGGGGATGACCGCGGCGATCATGTCCTGCACACCGCCGCGGGTGTAGTGGTAGGCGGTGTAGCGGACCTGTCCGCTGTGCTGAGGGTTCAGGGCGGCCACACCGGTTCCGCTGGAGTCGGAGTCTCCCGACGGCGCGAGGTTTTCGTCGTCCTTCCAGTTCTCGGCTTCAAGCAGCACATGTCCCATCAGGTCGTACCAGGTGCGGGAGACGACCCCATTGGAGTCCTGGGTCCAGATGCGCCGGCCGGCGGCATCGTAGCCGTAGCGGGTTACCTGAACTTGCGGAGGGCTCACGTCATTCGTAGCGCCGGCGACGCTGAAGTAGCCGGGATTGGTCGCTCCCGTTCCGGCCGTCCATCGTGGGGGAACTCGGGGGTCGCACGATGGCGGCGTTGTGCTGCTGGGATATCCACTGCCTGTGTTCGTACCGAAGTTCGCCGTGGCTACCAGGCGCAAGGCGGGATCGTACCAGTTGCAGGTGTAGGTGATGATGGCATTGCCCGGGAGGTCGGGACCGCCGCCTGTTCCCGCCTTGCGTTCGTAATGTGACTGTGTGAGGACATTGCCAAAGTAATCGTGAACCATCACCGTGCGTGTCAATTCGTCGGCCGACGAGCCGGTGCCGGGCGCGTTGGGATCCTCCTTCGCATAGAAGGACGTACTCGTGACGCGTCCTAGAGAGTCATAGGTGTGGCATGTCAGGCCATTGGGAGTCAGCTCCGCGGTCACCCGGTCCAAGTCGTCACGGTAGGTTTTGGTAAACGTGTACCGTTGACCCGCGAAAGAAGGGTCGTAGGTGCGCTGTTCATAGACGCGCCCGCGCTCGTCATACAACGTCTGCGAGAGGGAAAGCGGCGCCGAGGACCGCGACAGTATCTGGAACAGGGCGTACTCGACCGTGGTCTCCTGCCATCCGCGCACTTGTGAGAGGAGCGGCGCGCTGTCGGCGTCCCAGACGGCCACCAACGTGGGACGGTCCAGGTTGTCGTACACCATCGTCGTGACCGACACGACTTTGTCGCCGCCGTTGCCGTAGCCGACGGCGATCTCGCGGCTGATGACCGGCCGGCCGCGCCAGTCGTAGTCGATCTGCGTGTCGTGGCTGCGCGTGGAGGGATCATAGTAGCCGGTGCAGGCTTCCGCGGCATCCGTGTAGCGGCGAATGCGCACCAGTTTGTTGGCGTCGTACGGGAAGTCGTCGTTGGGGCCGGACTGGTCGCACACCGAGGGATCGAACGCATCAGTGTATTGACAGAGCTTTCCGTCGTTGTACAGCCGGTGCTCGACGAGCATCATGTCGTCGTCCGAACCGCTGTAGACGCGCGGGAACCAGTCCGAGCAGCCATCCCGGGAGCCGCGGAACACCTTGGTCGGGCGGCGTTTGGGGTCAAACAGCAGCCGCGTGATAGTGCCGTCCGGGTCCTGCTGCCTCGCGATGCGGTCCTCCAGATCGTAGCTGAATTGCCGCACGACCTGCCGGCGGTCCGTGCCTCCGCCGCTGGGCGGAGGCTGCATGAAGTCGTTAAAGGCGATCTCGTGCGTCGGCTTGAGCGTGGATCGTTGCTCGTAGCGTTTGAATGTCCGCGCCAGAGTGACGATGTGATCCGTAGCGGGCGGAGTGAAGGTGTACGACGGAGCGGAACCATAGGGAGGCGGCATGAGCTGCTCGGCGAGTTGGGATGCTGTTCCCACGCAGTCGCCGGGCTGACCCCCCGCGTTGGATTCCCAGTATTTACTTCCGGGCTCGGTGCCCCAGGCCGCGATGGCCCCGTCGTAGGTGTAGTCGGCGAGCGATACGCCCCAGCCGAAGTCGGGGATCATATCCTGCCGGTCGGCCGCTCCAGGTTCCGGGCCCCAGCCGATCACCCGTTGTTCGACGAACTTTCCCGCCTTGTCGAAGACGTCTACCGTGGTTGTGCCGTGGACTCGCTTGCCTTCCTGTCCCGGTTCCGGCAACTCGACGGCCTGGTATTCGATCCGGTAACTGAACGGATCCTCCCATTTGACGTATTTGTGCACCGGGTCATTCAACGGCTCGCAGACGATCTTTCGGTTGGCAATGTAGGCGTACTCCGTGCGCGTGCGCGAATTCCAGACCCATGCTTCGCTTGCAGGGCTAGGGTTGGAGACGCGACCAACGGACCGTGCCACGAGCATTCCGGCGTCGTCGTACTCGCTGAAGGTAACGCGCTCGGTTTCTGTACTGTTTCCATAGATCCTGTGGATGGATCCACTGTCCGTATCAACGTCATCGCCACCCCATTTGCCCAATCCGGCTTGAATCGGCACCACATCCTCCACCTCCAGGGTTGGACGTCCAAGAGAGTCGTAGCCGAAGTAGGTGATCAGAAACGGATCGCTGGGAGTCGGTGGGTTTATGGACAAGCCGGCGCCACGCCCGTACAGACGCAGCCGTCCGCTTTGGTCGAAGTACCAGACCTCGAGGCCGCCCTTGCCGGTGCCGCCCTGCTCCACCGGCACCGCTTCCTGCCAGCGCCACTTTCGCTTCACCTGGGTCTCGGCCAGATCGTGGAACTCGTAGTGGTGGCGCACGAGACTCACGCCGTCGCCGGATTCATCCGCGGGACTCGAGAACGTCACGCTTACCGGCTCCTGCTTGTGCAGGTCGACGTCGGGCAGATGCCGCTGGCGCGTGCAAGTGCCGCTGCTGCTCGGAGTTTCTTCACAGGATGGCGTGCCGCATACGCAAGGTTCGTTTGCCGGGGTTGCGACGCAGCCGTTGTCGTAAGGCAGGCCGCCCAGCGTTCCGGCGGGGTCGCTGACCGTAAGCTGCGCCCCTTCCACCTCGCTGACGGTCGTCTGACGGTAGTAGGTCGCCTCGATCGCGGGCAAATCGGAGGGCGTCGATTGACCCTGTTGCCAGTGCTGTGTGGCGCCCAGAAGGGTGAGCTGTTGCTTGCGCACCCGCTGCACCGGCACTTCGGAAATCACTTCCGGTGTAGCGCATTGCTGGTCATAGAGATTGCCTCCGCCCGAACCCTGGGCGATGCCGCGAAGCACGGAATACCACCCGCCCTTGCCGCCGAAGAGCTCCACCAGCACGCGACCCTCGTTGCGGATGAAATTGAACCCGCGTTCGCGCAGTCCGGCCACCCAACTGGGGTCATAAAGGTGCTTGGTCTGGCCGCGCATGTTCGTGAGTTCATACTGCTGGTCGTCCACGAGCGCCGTGACGTCGCCTTTGAACCCCGGAGTGAGAATCAGCCGGTCGCTGATGGCGATGCCGTAATAGTTCATTACCACCACGCGACGCGTCTTGACCTTGACGGGAACGTAGAGGTGGTGCGACGTTGCAGTGTAGTTGCCCGCCGGAAGCGCTGCGCGCTGCGGCGCTGGGTCGAGGTCGAGGCGGAAATCGTCCTCGTAGATGTAGAATTCGTTCTGGGCCGCGGAGGACGCCTGTTCCTCCGGTGTCTGCTCCGCCAGCCGGTCGACGATCGCGATGTTGTGGGCATCCGCGTAGGAGGTGATGTGGGTGTCGGTTCCGTAGGCGCTGGTGGCCGCCCCCAGGTAATCGAAGCGGAAGAGCTGCATTTCGCCATCGTTTCCCCGAACCCGGGCAGTCTTGATCTGGTATTTTCGGAACCGCGGCTGAGCATCGGGAATCCCGAGCTGCCGCAGCTCGTCCTCGCGGTAGGAGCGATGGCCATCGCAGACGCAGGCGGGATCGGTACGACCGTTAAGGCAGGGGCGTGAGCCGCAGGCATATCGCGCAAAACACCAGCCGCAGTCCTGGCGCACAAAATCGCTGCAATCCGGATCAATGTGCAGCTCGTCATGGTAGCCGTTCTGCCACAGAGTCTCGCCGTCGCAGGCGTTGAGCGGCAGGTAATTGTTTGGATCGCTGGAATCCAGATCATACGTGTTATCACAGGGCGCGACCACTGGCGGTCTCTCATAACAGGGCGGGATGCCGGAGACATTCTGGCCGCTCAGCACCGGCTCGACGTAGGGGTTGTAGTACGTGTACCACTGTGACGCATAGAGAATCAGCGGCTTGCCGGCGACGATGTGCGTATCGGAGTACTTCAGGATGTCGTCCGCTTCGCCGATGCCGTCGTTCTCGTCGGCGTCGATGAGCGCCTGGACCGATGCCGGATCGAACACCGCCTTCAGAAAGCCGATGTCGTTGTAACGATAGAGCCAGGTGCGTTCGGTGAAGTCGCGCGGTTCATTGGGGTCCGGCCGTACGCGGACAATGCGCTTGATGAGGTGGATATCCGACGGCGCCAGAGGCTCAACGTCGGCGCCGCCCGCCTTGCCCTGCGGTCCGCGAAACCTGGGGCTGGGCAGGCAGTCCGGATGTACGTTCGGCAGGCCCGCGGTGGCGCCATCGAAGCTATCGAAGGCGCGGTTGCGGTTGATGTCAACAAACGGCTCGGCGCTCTCGCGGCTACCGTTGCTGTTGGTATCGTCAAAGGGTTCGGTGAACGGCGGGTGATAGTAGTACACCGGCGTGCTGCGGGGAAAGCGCGCGCCGTTCTGGTCGCGGCCCATCAGCAGCCAGTAGGGGTTGGAACGGGCGTAAACGTACTGCACCTGGTACGTCCAGGGGTCGAAGTCGGCGGCAAGAGGGGGAACGCAGTCCGTCAATCCGGCCGGCCGCGAGACGCCCAGTCGCAGCGGCATGCTCGCGCTACCGGGCACATACGGATCGCGCCCTGCGCCGCAGGCGTCGTTGTCCACCGCCCCGCGCAAGTTCACCAGCAGCGGGTCGTCCCATCCGTCCTCGTCGATCAACCCGTCCTCGTCGTCATCATAGACGGCGAAGGGGTCCATGGGGGTGGTGTAGGCGCCGTTCTCGTAGCGCCAGTACATGGGGTTGCGACAATTGGAGTCGTTGGAGTCCTCCGTCGGGTCGTTGGTTTGCTTCGGCAATCCGTTGGGCAAGACACACTGTGAGTTGCTCGAGTCGCCGTTGAGAACGGCGAGTTGACACTCCAGACACGATGCGCTGCCAGTCGTTAGATAAGGTAGATAGTTGTTCGTGTCCTCGTCGATCAACCCATCGCCGTCATCGTCAACGTCGCATTCTCCGGGGCATCCGTCGAGATCCGCGGACTCGGGCGGATCGGTTGCACGGTTGCTCGTCTGCCCGCCAGAACCGCTGAAGAATCTGTGTACCGGGCCCGCCGGGCCCGCGATTACACTGTCTTCGTTGTCGTCTTCGATGAAATCCGGGACGCCGTCTCTATTGGAGTCGGGGCAATTGGCGCCGTAACCGGGCGCGCCAGGCGCTCTGTTGGCGCAGTCTTCATCGGATTTGCCATCAAGGTCGTCGTCTTGTCCGCAGACACCCGGGCATCCATTGACGTTCACATCACCCTCATAGAGCTTACTTCCGTAGAAATCTACGGCCGTGAACGCCCGGGTGACCGTCGCCGCAAGCGCCGCGGAGCTTGTGGCGATTGTACTCTGCCACACCGACATGTCGTCGCGGAATTCGGCTCCATTGATATACGTGTTGCCCACTGCCTCGCGCCGGTAGGCCTGAACGGTCAGCAGGGTTGTCTCGTCGTTGAGATCCGGGAGGCGGCCGAAGTCCCAGTCCGCCTGCGGAAGGTAGGAGTACAACGACCGCATCGCCTTCCACCGATCCGACATGAGAGCCAGAGGTGACGACATCGGGGACATGTACACAGGCACGTCCTGCCCCGTGATGCGGTCGCTTTCCGGATGTTCGTAGATGAAGGCGATGGTCCACGACGGGTCCGCGCCGGGCCAATCGGGGTCGAAGTCGTTTACGTTGCCCGGGTCGTCCGCATCGAAGAGCTGCACCGTGCGCAGGCGCTTGTGCGGCAGGCGCCAGGCGTTGGGCGCAGCGCGGTAGCCAGGAGGGACGGTCATGAACGATGGATCGCCGGTCGTATCGTGTAGTTGCGACCGGTAGGGGACCTTATAGTCGGTCTCCCAGCCATACTTGGGAACCCGGTCAAAATAGACGCGGTTGCCGTACTCGTCGCGCACGGTTCGTGCCATCTGCATTCCCGCGAACTCGCCGCCGGCAATGCTGAAAGGCCGTACCGTGCCGCCGGAATTGGTGAAGACTTCCGGCTCACGCGGCCAGTTGGCCGAGCGCTCGAAGTCAACCAACAAGCGGCCCCCGTCAAGCTCGAGCTGCTGATAGGTGTAGATGTTGTGGAAGGTTGGATAGTAGTGTTCCGCCAGCCGCAAGTCCTGGCTGGTGCTCGTTTGCGTCGCCGGAGTAGTCAAGGCCAAGTTGAAGACCGGATCGACGCCTCGCGCCTGGAACCACGGTTCGCGGAACTCAAACGGACAAAGACCGGCAACGGTTTCGTTCTCCTTGGGCCGAATCATGCTCGCTTGGTGCACGCCGCGCGCAAGCTGGAGGTTGAATGCGACCTCCAATCCGAACAATCCACCCTCCAGGGAGCCGGATCGCTGGGGATCGTACACGTTGACCGGCATCTCCACGCCACACGTGCTTTCGTACAGGCGTTGATGCGAACCGCCGACGGAAGTGTTGCCAAAGTCAAAATGCGGCAGCCCCTCCATCCAGTCGTTGCTGACGCGGTACCCCTGCCAGGTGATATCTTCGCCGGGGTGCCAGCGGGCTTCGGACCAGGGGAGGTTGTATTCCCAAGGGCGCTCCAGGAGCGTGCCGGCCGTGCCCACCTGCGGCGAGGGCTCCGGCGAGCCCAGAGTGCTCATCTGGTTGCGGTACACCAGCGAGCCGACGGTGAGCTCGAAGTTGAGCCCCTGCTGCGGTGCGGTGCCGGAAAACAGGATGACGCCGTTCTGCTCTGCCAGTCGCGTGTGCGGCGCGCGGTCCGGATGCAGCGCCCGCTGCGTCGGGCCGGTGCCCACGCAGAAAAAGTCGTTGCTGGGCGGGATCGAATTCATGTACTTCGAGAGCGCGGCCGGAGTGATCGTCTCCTCCGTTCCACCCTGTGCCACCGCGGCCCCGCCTGTACCCATAACGACGACTACCGTAGCTGCCACCGCCAGCCGCGGCCGCCGCGCCCAACCCGAGTTTCGGCTTCGTACGTACGTCACGACATCACCCCCTAATCGCAACCCCACTCGTTGGTCGTACCAGCGTGTGCACAGGCGCACGTCTGTCCCGCAGAGCACGCGGTCCCCCCGAGCCACTCGCACATGCCTGTGCGCCGTATCTCGATCCGCCCGATTCGAATCGCCTTGCCACACGCCTCCACCGCCTGAAAGCACTTGCCGTCCTCGCAGCCGGTTTGTTCGCGCTCAGCCCTCAGTTCCTCCATCGCCGCGATAACTGTCGCGTTTGGCACCGGCATGAACGGCACACCCGGCGAGATGCACATGCAGTGTCCGGCGTTCGGGTAGCTGAGGTCGGCGCACGGGCCGTAAAAGCGTGCGGCCTGGTCCTGATCGATCACTCCATCGTCGTCGCAATCTGTCAGGATCGTATTGGTGTCACAAAGATCACCAAGGCCGTCATCATCGCGATCCGTCTGCGACTGGTTGGACACCGTAGTACAGTTGTCGCTAGTGTCGATGACCGTGTCTCCGTCAATGTCATTGGGTAGAAGCGGCTTCCCGTGTTCGTCGCATTGAGTGTTGTTCGCATTGTACGGACACTGGTCATACGTGTCCGCGCTGTGCCTTTCAGTACACGTTTCGGTGCCGTCACCGTCCAGGTCCAGCACCACTCCGAACGCGTCGAGGCAGTGGTCGCACGCATCGCCGTCGCCGTCCCCGTCGCGGTCCACCTGATCGGGATTCCACTTTTGCGGGCAGTTGTCGCAATAATCTCCGATCCCATCGCCATCCTCATCCACATTCGAACCGCCTGGGTGGTAACGGCAGCGGTCACTGTTGTCCCGAAGATCGTCGCCGTCTGAATCGCTTCCCGTAAACTGCGAAGTACCATACTGATAGGGATCGAATATGTCTGGGCCACCGGAGGTTGCGGTGTCGCAGGGGTTCCCAATCCCATCGCAGTCGTTATCCGGCTGCCACATGAAGCCCGCAGGCAGGCGCCAGTAGTCTCGCGCACAGCTTGGGACATTGGGAGAAGGAGGAAGGAATGGGATTCTGGGATTATACATGTTCGGACAATTGTCGAACATCCCCACTACCCCGTCGTAAGCCAGCGGATCCACCTCGCAATCCTCGCTTCCCCGCTGTGTCCAAGCGCCGTCGCATAGGTCTCCAAGACCATCACCATCCGAGTCAATTTGCCATCCGCTGGCACGGCCGCGGCACGTGTTCTGGCACTCGCGGATTTCGCAGGTGCCGCCGCAGATGTCGAGCGACTGGAGTATCAGATTCTGACTTGGAGCACAGTTCGTGCCGACCCATTGATCCGCGACGGAGCGGTTCCCGGCGAGACAGGCGGTACACGCGTCAGCGACGATCGGTGGGGGCTGGACGCCGTGAGCGCTGGGGCAGACGTCAAGCAGAAAGCGTTGCGGGGCCCAGACGGAAGTGATTGCGTTGATGCCGACGTTTCTGCCGAGGCCCGTGCAATCGCACGCCTGGTTGATGAGCCCAAACCGGAGCTGCACGCCCCGTGTAGCGCGCGGATCAAGATAACCGAGCTCCGGGACGGCTGAGTCGTTGTCGATGCCGAACTCGCCCTCCTCCTTAGTGTAGCGTACCCGAACCGAATCGCCTCCGCCGCCCCAAACGGGGGTGGGGGAAGTTCCCTCCCACAGAAAGTGGGCCGCGGTATTGATGGCGACTCGGATTCTGAACCACTCGTTTGTGGGGTAGCGGCCGACGCGGATGAACGCCTGGTCGACGTCAGCGCCGGCCGGAGCGAAGCCGACATGGCGCTGCTCCATCCAGATCTCGCCCACTTGATTGACGTCGAAGTCTGTGGGGCCGAGATCGGGCACGTTCGCGATACCGCGGAACTGGAGGTGGACGCGTTTGGCATCTTCGAAGTCTTCGGCACAGGGGTCGAGTACGAAAATGTCAAGCACTGGACCGTCCAGCGAATTTGCGACCAGCAAGTCGACATCGATCTCAACAACTCCCCAGGACCCCGGGGCGACGTTTGGAACGCAATCCGTGTTCCCAAACGTGGTCGGCGGGAGTATCAACCCGGGCGTCTCAACGAACCAGTCGTACGTACCGTTGGTGGATTGCTCGGCATCGAGCGAAAGCTCGAGCACCTTGCCGTTGCGCTGCGACGCGGAGGGCGGGGGATTGTTGGAACTGCCGGTCTCAGGCAGTACGGCGGTGGCGTAGTCGTCGACGATCCGAACGTGATTCAGGAGGGTTGAGTCGCGCCCGAAGAACCACCATCCGTGCGCGTTCGCCCCTGGGACAATGAAGGGGTTGCCTCGCTGATCGAAGTCTTCCGAAAACAGAACGTTGGATTGGGAGGGCGGCGGGCCCACAATCGCTTCCGCGTCGCACATGGCGGGCACGCCAAGGCATGAGCCGGCGGCCTCGCAAGCGTCCGGAATTCCGTTCAGCGCGGTTCCATCCGGGATCCCGTCGTCATTGGCCGCGAACCCGCCGGCCAGCGTCAGGTCGAACGCCGCCTGCGCCGCCTGGCAAAGGTCGGCCTCGCCGTTGTTATCGCAGTCGCAATCGCAATCGGTGCCTTCACAGCGCCGCTGCTCGCGCCACTCGGCCACCAGGCAATCGTCGCCGCCGGGACAGGCGTCGCGGGCGTCGCACAAACCGTCGCCGTCAGCGTCGGCAGACCAGACGCTCGCCGTCCCGCACAGCGACGTGCCCATCTCGCAAACATCGCCAAGCCCATCGCGATCGCAGTCGCGCTGATGTGGGTTCGGTGTCAACGGGCAGTTGTCGCAGATGGAGCGATGACCGTCGCCGTCGCTGTCCGGCACGGCGCCCCAGTCGCAGAACCACTGCGCCAGCGTTTTGGCGATGATCTCCGGCGTGCCCACCTTCTTGTCCGGCGTGCCGCACTCGAAGCAGATGAAGGGGTAGATGCGTGCGTTCTTGCCCAGCAGGTCACCGTCACACGAAGGCCCCTGGCTCGCGGAAGCTTCGGTCCGCCAATTGGCAATCTCTTTCAGGAAGCCGTCGCGGTCCGGAACGGATGGAAAGAACGTCCCTGGCGCATAGGCGTCGCTTGTGTAGTCTGGCGGGTTGTCGCCGTTTCGACCCTTGGTCGCCTGGTAGCAATAATCCGGCTCGCCAACAGGATCGCCCGAGTCCACGGGAGAGTCGGCGTACGGATTCAACGGCTCCTCCTCGTTGCAGGCGGTTTCGTCAACTTCGTTCCGCCAGCCATATCCCAGGCGCACTGTGGAGACGCGGATTCCCAGATCGCGCGCCCTGCGAACTTGGTACCTAATCGGGCACGCCCGATTGCAGCTCGTTATCTCGCCAGGATCAGTCCCGGCAACGCACTGCCCTGGGCACCCCATCAATGTCCACGGAGGATTCTGGATCTCCCATTCGGACAACGAATAGGCAACAGGGGGGCACGTGTCCGCGTGTCCGTCGCCGGCACTGCCTCGGATGGCTGCGTAATCGATGCCCGACGTCCGATATTCACCTGTGGTCAACACGACAATGTGTTTCTGAGTTTGCTGATCCGCCGACGTTGCTGAGGGGTCAGTTAACAGTCGTCGTGCTTCTCGTAACCCTGATTCCAACAGACTCGCAGAGTGGTGCCGGGACGGCCGTATTCCCCGAATCCGGTTATGTAGGTAGTCGCGTTGTTGAACTGACCAAATCCGAAGTGGTGGAATCCAGTCCAGCCCCTGAATGTAGTCTGCAGAGCCTCGCCTCGCGAACTGAATAACCGACACCTCCAGGCTTCCGCCCAGCGGCAAGCCGGGCAGCTCGAGCAACGCGGTCAACCCATCTTTCGCCAGATCAAAGAAACTCGGACCAATCCGTGGAAACATCGTAAGCGAGCTGTCAATGACAAATACCACACTCGTCGCCGGCGACTCCGGTGGTGGTATCGATCCACCTTCTGCACACGAAACGCTCCCGTCCGCGGTCTCGTAGCAATCGTTGCCCTCCGGCATTTGCTCCGCTGGCGGCCGTGTCGGCACCGGCGGGATGTCCCACCGCTCCTGCAACCCCACAACCCTCCCCCCCTCCCGCCCCGCTACCACGCCCCGCGGCTGCGCCAGCCAGCGAAGCATCAATACGAAAGCCACTATGATCCCGATGCCCGTCAGGGCAGCGCGTGCGCGCGGGTTCCCCATGAACATAGGTTCGTTCCCAATGAAAGAAACACGCGATAATGAAAGTCAAACGAGGTGAACCCGCCACTTGCGGCAGAACGCCGGCGGGCTGGGCAGCACCCCGACCGTCGATTCACCATCGACCACTTTGCAGCGCAGGTGAAGGTATGTCGTGTGAACTACCCGACTTTCACATGGTCACGCCCCGCCGGCCGAGCCTCCGTGCGAAGACTGCGCCGCCATTCGCCCACTAACACTCAGGGGACATGCAGTGCGGGCCGGCGCCGTGCGCCGCGCCAGTGTGGACGTGCAACCGGTGCCCTACATAACCGGCATTTGCGAATGCACCGCGGTCGAGCCGGTTTTGTGTCGTTGCGGGCAGGATTATCGGGCCGTGGCGTCCGTCCCGAGGTTTGCGGCGCTCGCGCGCCGCTCTACTCCGTCGGCGGTTCCTGCGCCGCGGGTGGCCGGAGCCGGCGCAAAGCCAGGGCCCGCTCCTGTTCTTCGCTCAAGTCGTCGCAGATGAGCTCACCTTCGGAGTTGCGACGTTCTACAGCCTCGCTGGTGTTCTCCTTGACGCCCGGCGCAGTGACAGGCATTGGGGGGACGCCGGGAGCAGGCGCCAACTCATCAGATCTGCCGAGAGGCGCCCAAGGCTGCGCTTCCGAAGCCGATGGGTTGCCTACCGGCGACTCCGCAGCCGCGGACTCGTCGATTTCATTCGCCGGCGCTTCCGCATCCAATGCCGTGGAGGCGAGTGCAGACGGCTCGACACCCACCCGCGGCAAGATCAGCGCCGCGGGCTTCCGCGCTTGAAGCCACAGCCACAGTGAAATCAATGTGAGTGGCGCCGCGGGCAGCGCATCCCACCATGCCGAAGACAGTCCCCAACGAATCGCCGCCGGCCACACGGTCTGCCACAGCCAGGGCACCAGATGCCCAGGGGCAACCGGTTCCTGGATTCCCGACAACGGATTAAGCCAGCGCGCCTCAGCGCCGACGTACCAGGTGATCAGCGCCGAGATCCCCACCAGCGCAATCCCCATGAGCCCGTTGCCCGCCACCAGTCCCGACGCCGCGAGAACGCCCGGCTCATGCTCGGCCGCCCATCGTCGTCGGCGATCCACCAGCAAACGCACGACGCCGCCCACCATGATCGGGGTGGTAAGCGAAAGCGGCAGGTAAAACCCAACCGCGAACGGCAAAGCCCTGACCTGCAACATTTCCAGAATGACGGCCAGCGCGGCGCCAATGGTAATCAGTTCCCAGGGCAGGGTCCCGCCCAGAACGCCGTCCACCAGCATTCTCATGATGTTTGCCTGCGGCGCCGGAAAAGGATTCGGATGCTCCGCGGAGGCGACAACGCCGACGTTCCGGATGAGCAGGAGAATCACGGCGGCATTGACCACCACGCAGGTGAGCACCCCCAGCATCTCACCGACCTGCTGCTTCCACGGCGTCGCCCGTACCAGGTACCCGGTTTTCAAATCCTGGGAAATGTCACCCGCTATGCAGATGGCGCAGCAGACAATGGCCCCCACGGAAAGGCACGCCACCTTCTGCCCCAGCGGATCGCCGCCGTCGCCGGCAAGCAACTTGAAAGCCAGGCACGTTCCGAGCAACGCCGCGATGGTCATTCCCGACGCCGGATTCGACGACGCCCCCACCAGCCCCACCAGCCGCGACGAAACGGTCACAAAGAAAAACCCGAACACCAGGATGGCGATCGCCCCCAGGTGGTCGACGCGTACCTGGGGAAACCGCCACATGGCATAGCCCAGGCCGGCGACCAACAGCAGGAGCAACGGCAACGGAAGGTCCCGATCCCGCGGGCCCGCCTCGTGCCGGGGGGCGCGCAACCCACCGCCGATGTGCCACAGCGAGGCAAGAAGGGTCGGAACACTGCGCAGCAGCGCCACCAGCCCGGCCACCGCCACCGCCCCCGCACCGATATACTTGATGTAATGTTCATGAAGCTGGCGCGGCGCCATGTCTCCCACCAGCAGCCCCGGCGCCGGCGGCACCGGTATCGCCACATCACGCCCAAAGAACCCGATGGTGGGAATGAGTACGCCGTTGGCCAGCGCCGCGCCGGCCAGCATTACCACCGCCACGCGAGCTCCCAGAATGCACCCTACGCCCACCAGGGCCGGCTCGACCGAAAGCGCGCCCTGCACCTTCACCGAGGCGGGAACGGGCGTGACCGCACTCTCCGGCCAGAACCCCAACCCGGTCAGTAGCCGCATGCCTGCCCCCACCACCGCGCCCCGAACGACCGCCAGCGCGCCGCTGCCTCCCGCCTCTGCGGATTCAAGCACTTTGGCGCAGGCAACACCTTCCGGGTACGGCAGTACTGCCTGCTCCCGCACGATCAGCACGCGACGCAGCGGCACCATGAAGCAGACGCCCAGCAGTCCGCCAACGCCGCCCCAAACCACCATCTCCAGAAACTTCGGTTCCGCCCCCAAAATGAACAGCGCGGGGATGGTGAAGATCATACCCGCCGCCAGGCTCTGACCCGCAGACCCGATCGTCTGCACCATGTTGTGTTCCAGCAGGGTGCCGCGCCGCCCGGACGCGCGCATCACCAGCATGGAAAGGACGGCCGCGGGGATCGACGCGCTCACCGTCATCCCCACCTTAAGGCCCACGTACGCCGCCGGCGCCGCGAGCAGCGCGCCGATCGCCACGCCCAGGATCATCGCCCGCGGTGAAAACTCACGCATGATCGTCGTCGGCGGCGTGTTGGCCGCCGCAAAGAGCCACGCCGTGCCACGGTCGCACGGTGCGGCCGCCTCCATCGTCGCCGCGCGGAACGGGGGAACGTCCTTGCCGCAGGAGGCCGTGGTTTCTCCGCCCGTCACGTCAGAGACGAACGGAAAGATCCATGCCGTTGCCGATGGGTACGTTCACCGTGAAGAAGTCCGTCCGGCGGCGCATCCAGGCCATGAACTCCGCGAGCTGTCCGGGATGCGTGAGGGTGTTGTCGGTGAGCAGGAACGCTCTCGGGCTCAGCTTGCCCATCACCAGTTCCACGTAGCGAACGCAGTTTTCCTTGTCCGCGTCGTTAAGCACAAAATCAAACGGGCCGGACAGTTCCGGCAGTACTTCCAACGCGCTGCCGGTGCGGAATTCGACGAACCCCGACAGGCCCGCCGACTCCAAAGCTGACTGCGCCGCGCGTGTTTTTCGTTCCGAGCGGTCGACGGTCACCAGGCGGCCGTCCTGCTCCGCCAGCGCCGCGGCGATCCACAAACCGCTGTATCCGTAACTGGTGCCGATCTCCAGCGCCCGCCGTGCCCCGCTGGCGCGAAGCAGCGCGTGGACGAACCGTGCCGCCTCGCGCGGGAGCGCCAGCGCGTCGTCCACAGTGGTCATGAAGCGTTCCAGGTTGGTGATGGCTTCGGTGACTCGCTCGTTCATCGGATCGTCTCGCCCTTCGAACACAGGGTCGCGGCCGCGGCGAGCCCCAGGACATCCGCGCGCAGAGCGCAGCCGCGGGCGCCCGTTCAACCGTCGGCCGCGCCCAGCCCGAACCGCGGGGCGGCGACCATGCGGCACTCAGAGCCGCAACTCCATAAACGTCGCACCCGGTAGCGGATTGTAGCGGTACGCCTGCGTCTCGCGGAAGCCGAGACCGAGATAAAGCGCCAGCGCCTCATGCATGTCGGCCACCGTGTCCAGACGCATCACGCCGTATCCCATGGCCCGAGCCTCGGCGATGACCGCACATGCCAGGCAACGGCCGACGCCCTTGCCCCGGAACGCCGGCCGCACGAAAAGCCGCTTCATCTCACAGACTTCGCCGCCAATGCCGCGCAGCGCCACGCACCCGGCCGGACAAAGGTCGACAAGCCCCAGGAGTAGTCGCCCCGTCGGCGGCGCATACTCGCCGGGGAGCCCCGCGAGCTCCTCGTCGAAGCCCTGGAAGCCCAGGTCAAACCCCAGCCCCCGCGCGTACTCCTCGAACAACGCACGGACCGCCGACCGTCGTTCCGGTCCGTCGGCCGCGACGACCTCGCAAACGCTCGTTCCCATGTTCGCCGTGCGGCATGGTAACCTCCCCGCCGCCGGATACACGACGGGGTCGGCCGCGGGCGCCTGCGTGCCGCCGCTCGTCGCGAGACACGCATTCCCGCACCGCCTTGCGGCCGTAGAATGTCCCGACGGCCTTCGGCCAACACGGCCGATTGGCGACGGGGGTACCGCACCGTGGCGTTGGTTCGGTTGGTTGAGCTCGATCGTTGCCCGCCGGACCGCGGAACGTTCGTCACCCACTCGGGCTACGAACTGGCCGTTTTCCGCCTTGCCGACCCGCCCGGCGTCGTCGTCATCGACAACGCCTGCCCCCACGCCAGCGGCAACCTCTCGGGAGGCGCGTTGCTCAACGGCGTAGTGACCTGCCCCTGGCACCAATGGGCGTTCGACCTTCGGACGGGGATCTGCACGAACTCCCCCCGTGCCCGGGTGCGGCGCTACCGGGCCGAAGTGCGCGACGGCGCGGTGTGGGTGGAGCTTCCGGGCATTGAGCCCCAACGCGGCCGCGGGGGCCGCGACCAAAACAGGCCCACGTAGGGCGCGGCCGCGAATGTCGAATGCTGAAGGGGCGGTTCGTCGCGGTTAGCGGAGCCGTTTTCGTGCACATGAAGATGCGCGCAGAATGCGAACATCCTTCGCCGTAAGGAACTAACAGCCTGTCGCGAGAGGCGGCCTACGCTATGTAGCACGGGCATCCTGCCCGTGAAACCATGGGCTGGAAGCCCTTGTCACGAGTTCCGCCACGGGCTGCTAAGCGCCGGCACCGCGCACTCCATGTGCCGGCTTCGGCCGGCAGCCGCTGCTCATGCCGAATCGGTCGCGCATCAGCGCCCACCGGCCGTCCGCCGAGCCCGGCGCCGGCGTCTCGAACCGCACTGAAGATGCGAACGGATCCCCGATTGCGGACGGATTGATTCTTCACTTGCACCCCGTCTACAATGCGCCGGGTCGGCGGGGACGGGGGCGCTGGTAGTAGCGCGCGGCCGCGGGTGGCTCGCCGCCACGAGGGAGAGGCGATCAGTGATTGATACCCTGGGAGCGTTGCGACAGCATCAACTGGTGATCCTCCGTCGGCTGCGGCACGGACCGCTGACAGAGTTCGAACTGACGCGCGAGGTGGCAGGTAGTTCCGGCTATAGCGCCGAGCAGTGTACGGACCTGATCGCCGACTGGCTCGAGGGGCTGCGCGCCGAGGGCCTGATCTGGGCCGGCCCCCTCACCAACGCCAACGGCCAGAAGATGTGGGCCGCGGCGCTCACCAAGCGGGGGATGGAGCTGGTGGGCTGATCGCGCCGCCGGCGCCGACGGCCGGAGGAACCGGCCTCCGGAGCCACGGTCTTCAGGCGGTGGACAAATCGACGCCTGTATGCCCATCAACCAGTGCCAGTCCGCGGCACATGAAGGCCAGTCTTCTCGTTACACCAACCACGCGTCGTGTGGCCCATCGCTTCCGCGATGGGGGGGACGTGGAGCGACCGGATGTGGAATGAGGAATGCAGAATGCGGAAACAGAGCCGCGACCGTAAGGGAGCGGGCCTTCTCCGCCGGGGCGCGGCCGCCGCGCTATCAGTACCGCGAGTGCCAACGAGCGGTCACTTGCACATTCTTCGAGGGATCCGCTCCACCCGAAGCACGACTCGTCCGCCCTACGGGCGGGAGCGGTTTGAGAAGAGCCCCATCCCCAGGGGCTCAAAGCCCCTGGCAACGCCCGCCGGCCCTCCGGGCCGTGGGCCGATCCTCGCCGATGGGTGTGCGCGATCCGTCGCCGCATGAACAGAGCCGTCCCGATGAAATCGGCCGCGCGGCCGACCGCGTCAGCGGTGAGGGAGCCGATTGCTTCGCGAAGGAAGAACGGTGAATGCGGGATGCGGAAACAGAGCCGCGACCGTAAGGGAGCGGGCGAAGTTCGCGACGCCGCGATGAAGGATCTGTACCGCGACAGGATGAAGCGGCCCTCGGCCATCAGCACCGCCCATCAGCACCGGCGGTGCTGAAAGAGTCGTCCTGACCGGCTGGAAAGCCGCTCCTATAGGTTCCTAGGTTGACCGGCTGCGAAGCCGGTCCCACAGGTTCATCCGTTGACCGGCTGGAAAGCCGGCCCGACGGCGCTGCTGAGCCCGCAGCATCGCACCGGGCGCCCGTAGCAGCCTGCCGGCCTGTGCCATTCTGTGACACGCAGCGCAGCATTACCGCGTGCTGCACCCGTCCGACCGAGTGCCGGGAGTCAGGGTCGAGCCGCACTGTTGCCCGTTCCCCGGCCCGGTTCCCCGGCGCCCGTGGCCTGGTGCCTGACGTCCGTTGCCCGGTGCCCTCCGCCCCTCCGCCCGTACAAGATCGTACATCGCGCGCGTTGAACACCGCCGCGCCGCGCCGTACGATCCATTCCAGCGTTTTCGGCATTTCACCCGGCAACGGCGAAGAGAATGCCGCAAGGTGTGCGTCCATGAGCAACGTGGTCGAGCTGGAACACGTAACCAAGACCTTCGGCAAGCACGTCGCGGTTAACGACCTGTCGCTGAACGTTCCCGCGGGCTCGATTTACGGTTTCATCGGCCCCAACGGCTCGGGTAAGACCACCACCCTGCGCATGATCATGCGCATCTACTACCCGGACTCCGGCTCGGGGCACATCCGCGTGCTGGGCGAGGAGGGTTACGGCGCCGCCAACGACCGCATCGGCTACCTCCCCGAAGAGCGCGGGCTGTACAAGAAGATGAAGGTGCGCGAGGTGCTGCGCTTCTACGCCGAGCTTAAGGGTCTGCGCGACTGTCACACGGCCGCAAGCGATTGGCTCGAGCGTATGGGCCTCGCCGAGTGGGCGAACAAAAAGGTCGAAACGCTCTCCAAGGGCATGGCCCAGAAGGTGCAGTTCATCTCCGCGGTGATCGCCCGGCCGGAGCTGGTGATCCTTGACGAGCCGTTTTCGGGGTTGGACCCGGTCAACGCCGACGTTCTGCGCGACGCCGTGCTCGAGCTGCGTCGCGGCGGCGCCACGGTGATCTTCTCCACCCACGACATGGCGGTCGCCGAGAGGATGTGCGACTTCGTCTTCATGATCTTCAAAGGCAACAAGGTGCTCGACGGCACGCTGGAGTCCATCCAGAACCGCTACGGCCAGGACACCATCCGCGTCTGTCTCGCGGAAGGCAACGGGGACCTCCGCGGGCTGGAACACGTGGAGAAGGTGACCGACTTCGGCCGCTTCAAGGAACTGCGCATCCGCCCGGGCGCCGATACCCAGGCCGTGCTCGCGGCGCTGATGCAGCGCGGCCGGGTGGCGCACTTCGAACTGACGCGCCCCTCGCTGCACGACATCTTCGTGCGCATCGCCGGGCCGGAGAGCGCCGGCGGCGCCAACGGCCGGCAGAGCGAGGCGGCGAACGTTGGACGCGCTTGAAGCGGCCAGGTAGGGGCTGGTACGAAGCAATCGCGTTTTGACCGCGGGACCGTGACGAATGGGTCGCTATTCACCGGCCTGCGGCGGGCTCTGCCTGGCCGCCTTCTTTTGCCTATCCGGCACTCCCGGACCGCCGGGGTTCTATCAGATCATCGACCTGGGCACGCTTGGCGGGCTGAGCAGCGTGGCCCTGGGCATCAACAACCTCGGCCAAGTGGTGGGGGGGGCCGACCTGGCCAACGGCAAGCGTCATGCTTTTCTCTGGGACAACGGGGTCATGATTGACTTGGGCGTGCTGCCCGGGCGACAGTACGCCGAGGCGTGGGACGTCAACAACCTCGGCGCGGTGTGCGGGGGCTCTTCGGCCTCCGGCGAGGCTTGGACTCCGTTCGTATGGCAGGGGGGGGTTATGACCGCCCTCCCGCACCTCAGCGGCCAGCCGACGGGGGACAGTACCGCGTTCGCCCTTAACGACGCCGGGCAGATCGTCGGAACCTCGAACACCGCCCCGGTTCTTTGGGAGAACGGTTCGGTTATTAGTTTGTTTACGACATACGGAGTGGGGGGAGTCCCGTGGGACATTAACAACCTGTCCCAGGTCGCCTCGGGCGATTCACTACTGCAACTCGACACCGGAGCGGACACCTTCCTGGGAACACTTGGGGGTAACGTCACTCAGGCATTCGGGCTGAACAACAACGGCCAGGTTGTCGGCTGGTCGGAACGCCTTCCGGGAGAGGCGGTTTTTCACGCGTTCCTCTGGGCCGACGGAGTGATGATTGATATCGGTTCGCTCGAAGGGTACTTCACCAGCAGTGCCGAGGCTGTGAACAGGTTCGGGGTGGTCGTCGGAATTCGCGTCATCGCCACCGAAACAGGCGGTGACAACGGTGCTTTCATCTTTACGCCCACAAACGGGGTGCGTGACCTTGAATCGATGATTCCCGCCAACAGCGGGTGGTCGGACCTGAGCGCACGTGACGTCAACGACGCTAGTCAGATCGTGGGCGCCGGGACGATCAACGGATTCCGCCATGCGTTCTTGATGAATCCCGCACCAGTACCTGCGGTCGGCCGATGGGGTCTGGTGGTACTCGCTGCGGCGATCGTCGGACTAGCGGGACGGCTGGTACGGCGCGGAAAAAGGTCATCTACGGTTTTGAGTGGTCTTTGACCACCACCTATGGAGGCGGAAGGTTGTTTCATTCCAGGCATTTACTGATTGCGATCCAGTGTTGTTCGCCTCGGCGCCCGCCCACGGTCGCGCCCGGCGCGCACGCTGATACAGTCGGCTCGACAACGGGAGGTTCGATCCATGCGTAAAACCCTAGTGATTGCCGTACGGGAATATCAGGCGGCGGTGAAGACCAAGGCCTTCCTCATCAGCCTCATCCTCATGCCCGTGCTGTTCGGCGGCAGCATCCTTATTCGGATGCTCATGCGCGATCGCGTGGACACCAGGGACAAGCGGGTGGCAGTGGTCGATCCCTCCGGGCAGGTGTTTGAGGCCATCGCCGCGGCGGCCGCCCAGCGCAATGAAGCGGAAATCCCCGAAGATGCTAACCGCTGGCAGCGGGACGCGGGCATCTACAAGGTCGTCGAAGGCGCGCGCAAGCAGGTTCGGCCGCGGTACCTCTTCGAGGAGGTCAAGCCCGACGGACGACCGATCGAGGAGATCGGCTTTGAGCTCTCCGAGCGCGTTCGCAACAAGGAGCTCTTCGCCTACGTGCTCATCGGCAGGGGCGTGATCGAAGGGGCAAGAAGTCCCGAGGGAATCGTCGCCTACCACTCCAACAGCCCCACCTACGACGAGATTGAGGATTGGCTCGCCCGGCCCCTGGCCGTGCGCCTGCGGACGCTTCGCGCGCAGCAGGCGGGCATCGACCCCGCGGTCGTTGAGAGCGTCACCGCGCCGGCCGCTGTGGCCAACCTGGGCCTGGTGTCCAAGGACGCCGAGGGTCGGGTCAAGCCCGCGGAGGCAACCAACATCCTGGCCAACATTTTCATGCCCATGGGGCTGATGATGCTCATGTTCATGATGATCATGATCGGGGCTCAGCCGCTGCTGCAGAGCGTCATCGAGGAGAAGATGCAGCGCATCGCCGAAGTGCTCTTGGGTTCGGTCACGCCCTTTGAGCTCATGCTGGGCAAGCTGCTGGGCATGGTGGGCGTGTCGCTGACCATGGCCACGCTCTACCTTTGCGGCGGCTATTACGTGGTGCACCGCGCCGGCTACGGGTCCTTCTTCCCCAGCGAGCTGATGTGGTGGTTCGTGGTGTTTCAATCGCTGGCCGTGCTGATGTACGGAGCGATCTTCATCGCCGTGGGTGCCGCGGTAACCGATCTGAAAGAGGCCCAGAGCCTCGTCACTCCCGTTATGCTCGTGGTGGTGGCGCCGATGTTCGTGTGGATGAACATTGTGCGTGAACCGAGCTCGACGCTGGCCATCGTCGCTTCGCTGTTTCCCCCCGCAACGCCCATGCTCATGCTCATGCGCCAAGCCGTTCCGCCCGGAGTGCCCGCCTGGCAACCGGCGCTGGGAATCGCCCTGGTGGTACTGACCACGCTGGTCTGCGTCCTCCTCGCCGGACGGATTTTCCGCGTCGGGATTCTCATGCAGGGAAAAGGGGCGAAGGTCGGCGAGATGTTCCGCTGGGCGCTGCGCGGTTGATCTGACCACAGCTCTACCGGCCCCTCCACGCTTCACCCCCTGGTAGCTGACGCGGTGCACCTCAGCGCCGCACTTACAGAGCCGCGACCGTCAGGGAGCGGGCGATTGAGTACACGGTGGCGACAGACCGCTCACCGTGGTTTAGTCCGGGGTGGCGTGACCAAGCGCAGCGCCGCCATGCCCAAGCGCGATGATTATCTGCGGGCCGGCAAGCCGCGGCGGAAGCGGGCTTGCACCGCCACCTCAGCTTAGTTCCACCGGATCGACGTCGACGACGAGCGACGCCGCTTTCACCCGCAGGGCGCCGGATTGCTCCAGGTGCTCGGTGAGCAGCCGCAGATCCGACGCACCGGCCGTCCGCGCCAGCACGTCGTAGCGGTACTTCCCCCGCAGCCGGGTCAAAGCACACGGGTTCGGCCCCACCACGTCCGCCGTCGCCAGGGCCAGCTCCACCAAGGCCTCGCGGATCCGCAAGGTGAGCTCCTCCGCGGCCTGGCGCGCCGCTTCCTCGCGGGCGTGAGCGAGTACGAAACGCGCCAAGCGGCGGAACGGCGGCAGCCCCACCTTCCCGCGGATCGCCAACTCCGCGGCCGCGAACGCCTCGTAATCATGTGATAACGCGAATTGCAGGGAAGGCAGCGCCGACATGGTCGTTTGCACGACCACGCGTCCCGTGGCGTCGGCGCGGCCGGCCCGGCCCGCCACCTGCGTGATGAGCTGAAACAGCCGCTCCTCGGCGCGGAAGTCGCTTCCCATGCGCGTGGGGTCGGCGTCGATGACGCCCACGAACGACACATGGGGAAAATCCAGGCCTTTGGCGATCATCTGCGTCCCCACCAGGCAGTCGATCCTCCGGGCCTCGAAGTCATCCACAATACGCTGATACTGGCTGCGGTGGGTCATGGTGTCGCTGTCCACGCGTTGGATGCGCGCCGAGGGGAACCGCCGCGCCAGGTTCTCTTCCACCCGCTGCGTGCCGATGCCGGTGTGCACCAGTTGCGCGCCGCAGCTTACGTTGGGGCAGGTGGTGGGTGTGGGCAGCCGAGCGTGACAGTAGTGACACAGCGACACCCCCGCCGCGGCGTGGACCACCAGCCCCACGTTGCACTGCGGGCAGGTCACGCGCATGGCACACTGCGGACAGAAGATGCGGTGCGCGAACCCACGGCGGTTGATGAGCAGCAGCGCCTGCTGCCCGCGGGCGAAGGTTTCGCCCAGACGCTCCTCCATGATCCGCGAGAGGATGACCATCTCCTTGCGCTCCACCCACTCCTGGCGCATGTCCACGATGTGGACCTTGGGCAGCGGCAGCTCGCGGACCCTCCGTCGCAGCACCACGCGCTGGTATTCCGGCCGGTGGTCGCTGTGATACCACACCTCCAGCGACGGCGTCGCCGAACCCAGGACCACGGGAATGCCCAGAATCTTCGCCCGCATGATCGCCGCGTCGCGCACGTGGAAGCGCGGAGCGCGGAGGTTCTTGTAACTGCCCTCCTGCTCTTCATCGACGCACAGCAGACCCAGTCGCGGGCAGGGAGCGAACACGGCGCTGCGGGTTCCGATGACCACGGACTTCGTTCCCGCCGCCACCTGTCGCCAGAGAAGCGAGCGGTCCGTCTCCGTCAGCCCGCTGTGGTGGACGGCCACGTCGGGAAACCGCGCCGCGAGCCGTTGTACGAGCTGCGTGGTGAGCACGATCTCCGGCACCAGCAAAATCGCCTGCCGGCCCGCGGCCACTACCCGCCGCATGGCGCGGATGTAGACCTCCGTCTTGCCCGAGCCGCTGACACCGAAGAGGAGAGTGACGGAGAAACCTCCGGCGTCGATCTGCTGCGCTACGTGTGCCAGCGCCTGGGCCTGCTCGGCGTTGAGCTCGAACGCCGGCTCCACCTGCACTGCGGGCGCGGCCGTGGAAGTCTCCGGCTCCTTGCACACCGTGAGCGTAACCCAGCCGGCACGCACGGCGCCGCGGAGCACGGCGTTGGACACCGCCGTGCGGCGCAGCAGCTCCTCCACCGGGACGGGCCGCTCGCATTCCGCCAGTGCCGCCAGCAGCGCCGCGCGGGGCCGCGTCATGCGCGGATGCAGCGCCTGGATGTCGCTCACCGGCCGCGACAGCGCCGCGTAGCGCACGGCGCGCATACCGCGCTCCAGGCGCACCGCCTCGGGAGTGACGGCCTTCAGCGTCGTGCCCAGCGGGCAAACATAATGCCGGGCAATCTGCCGCCCTAGTTCCACCAGATCGGCCGTCAGATAGCTGGCATGATCTACGACGGAATCGAGGGGGCGGAGCGTGGCGTCCCAAGGACGGCGGTCCAGTCCGACGATGAACGCCGCTACCGGCCGGCCCCGCCGCCCCAGCCGCACGCATACCCGCTGCCCCACGGAAAGCGACGATTCCAGCTCGCGCGGAACGGCAAAGGAGTATGTCTGATGCACCGGCACCAGCGGCGCGACTTCCGCCACCCAACCCACCCGCGCCTCGCCCTCCTCGATCCAGAGAAAGTCGGTGGAACGGTCCGGATGCAGGGCCATGATGAAACCTCCGCCCGGAGCGCCTCCGGACGCGCCAAGGTGCGCGCTCGGAGCGTAGCCGCAGCCGTGCCGTGGTGTCTACGACCGCGGAGAAGTCCGCGGCGCGAGTGGGATGCAGCGGGCGGCGGATCCCTGCGGACGCGGAGGCGTCGAACGCTTCACTCACGCAGAACTGTGAATGAGAAAGGCGGAAGGAGCAGCGTCGGGATCGCGGTCGACGACCGGCTCCGTGCACGCCGGATCGGGTGATTCACGACTTCCGAAACACACGCTGCGACGACGGCAGGCGCCGGCGCTTACCGCCCGTGCCGGGGCGGTTTGGGGTCCGCGTGCGCGGGTGCCACTGCTGTGTCAGCAGTGATGTACGGTATTACGCGAACCGTATCCGCGTTTGGCGGGATGCTCCAGCAGGGCCGATGGATCCTCTGCACACGATCATCGCGCCCCCACCCATCGCTGCGCGATGGATGGGGCACCCGCGACAACGACAGGCGCCGGGGCTTACCGCCCGTGCCTCGGTGGTTTGGGCTCCGCGTGCTTGGGTTCCGGCTGATCCGACGGATGCCGGAAACCGGTGATTTGCGGCAGATCGTCGGGCTTCTCGCTGGGATGAACCGCGAACACTTCCACGCGCACGATCTCTTCGAAGGGGACCGTCACCACGAACGCCCCCACCTTGTACTGGTCGTCCACCGGTTCACATTCGAAGACCAGATGCGACTTGGAACCCACCTGGGCGATCTGCTTGACTTCGTAGCTGAACCCGTCGCGCAGGTAGATGAGGGTTCGAAGCTGGAGCTCCTTGCGGAACCCGATGATCTCCGCGCTCTCCGCGACCCCAGGAACCTGCTCGGGGAATCGGTTCAACACGCAGCGCCGCCGCGCCTCTTCCTGCTGCTGCTCAAACGGTGTGCCGTGGAACCAATCATAGTTGAACATGCTGTTGAGTGCCTTTCGACCCGCTGACCGCCGCCCTGTGTCCGCGGCACCGTAGCCGCGCCCTCCAGCCCCGTCAACGACACGCCCCGGGTTGTATCGGTCGTGGCCGGGGATACCATGCGTCGATGACCCCGCAGCAACGCTGCGATATCGTGCGGCGGCTTGCCAGTCAACTCGGGTTCGATCGCTGCGCCGTCGCCCGTGCCCAACCTATCGGACGCGCGGATTATGTCGGCCGCTGGCTCGCCGCCGGGAGACATGGGACCATGTCCTATCTCGCCCGCAACCTCGATCAGCGCCTCGACCCCTCCGTGCTCCTCGAGGGCGCCAGGAGCATCATCGTAACGGCCCTTTCCTATCATCAGCCCTGCCCGGGCGAGGAGGACTGCGGCGATCGGCCCACCTCGGCCGGCGGGCCCCGTGGCCGCATCGCCATGTACGCCTGGGGCGAGGACTACCACGTGGTCCTTAAGGACAAGCTCTTCGCCCTGGCGCAAGCCCTGGGCACCGAACTGGGCGAGCCCTTCGACTTCAAGGTATGCGTCGACACCGCCCCGCTGCTGGAGCGTGAAGTCGCCGCCGCGGCCGGCCTGGGTTGGATCGGCAAGAACACTCTGGTCCTCAACCGCGACCTGGGAAGCTATTTCTTCCTCGGCGCGCTGCTGACCACGTTGGAGCTGGCCCCCGATCCGCCGAGCGCCGACCATTGCGGAACCTGTTCCGCCTGCCTCGATGCCTGTCCCACGGCGGCGTTTCCCGCGGCTTACGAAATGGATGCCTCGCGCTGCATCAGCTACCTGACCATCGAGCGACGGGCCCCGATTCCCGCAGACCTGGCAGACCGCACCGGGGAGTGGCTTTTCGGTTGCGACGTCTGCCAGCAGGTCTGCCCCTTCAACCGCAGCGCGCCGCATACCCGGGAACCACGCTTCGCGGTTCGACCGCCGGCGCCGGCAGTGGAGCTCGCGGAAGTTCTGAGCTGGGGACCGGAGCAGTATCGCGCCGCGTTGCGCGGCACCGCGATGAAGCGCGCCACGCTGGAGATGTGGCAACGCAACGCGCGGCTGGCCCAGGAACACGCCGCGGACCAGTCGCCTCGCCTTACAACCCGGGCTGCCACAGATACATGAACTGCGGCGTGGTATCCCGCAGCACGCGAGCGACGTCCAGGTTCAGCACATTGACGTCGCCGCCCGGTGTCTGCGGCGCGCGGGCGTAATACGTCCCCTTGTACTCCGCAGCGCGGTGGTAGCCTACCAGGCGGATTTTCCGGGCTCCGACGCGGTACTTGGTAGTGTCGATGGTCTCGCGCATGGTGGCGATGCGGTCGATGAGCCCGTGCTCGAGGGCCTGCCCCGCGGTGTACACACGCCCGTCCGCAAGCTCGCGGATGCGCGCCTCGTCGAGCTTGGGCCGTCCAGCAGCCACCACCCGTATGAAACGCTCGTACATGTCCGCCACGATCTGCTGAAACAGCTCGCGCTCCTCGGGACGCATGGGACGCAGCGGCGAGCCGCTGTCCTTATGAACGCCGGAGGTGATGGCGTCGCTCTTGATTCCGATGAGATTCATGGTGCCGCTGACGTCGATCATCTGCATGATGACCCCGATGCTGCCCGTAATCGTCGACGGCTGGGCCACGATCTCGTCGCAGGCGCACGCGATGTAGTACCCGCCGCTGGCGGCCACATCCATCATCACCGCGACCACCGGCTTCCGGCTCCGCTTGCGAAAGTGCAGGATCTCGTCGTGCATCAGCCCGCTCGCCACCACGCCCCCGCCGGGGGAATTGATGCGCAGGATCACCGCCTTGACCGCCGGGTCCTTGCGCGCTTTCTCCAGTTGCTCCAGGAGCAGGCTTACCGGCTGCTCGCCCTCGCCGAAGAACTGGAACTCGGGCGCGTTGCGGATGATGCCCGAAACGTCGATGACCGCGATCTTATCCCCGGCCAGGGGCGCCTCGCGCAGCAGTTCCGACTCCACCAGCTCCCGACTGCTGGAAACGGGCGTAATCAGCAGGCTCGGCGCCGAGCAACCCGACAGCCACAGCGCCGCCAGCGCAGCGGCCGCAGCTCCCATCGTCCAGATTTGAAACATGTTCATCGTCCTCCTGACTCCGACGGCGGGCTCACCCGCACCAATTCACGGCTTTGGCGACCCACCGACGATCCACGCAACCGCCGCAACGCCCGTCTGTGCGCGCCTCGCGGTCGCCGCTATGCTAGAAACGCCTTTGCGCGGCGGCAAGCGCCGCGCGCCACCGCCGGAAACGGGAACCTGCTGACATGAAGCTCCGACCCGACGATTTCGCCGCCCTCGTTAAACAAGCCCTGACGGACATCCCCGAGCCGTTCCGCACCTACATGCACGACATCGTCGTCGACATCGAGCCCATGCCCGACGCTCGTACTTGTGCCGACATGGAGGTCGAGGACCCCACGGAACTGCTCGGGCTGTACCTGGGCACGCCGCTGACCGACCGCGGCCTGGAGTCCGACGCCCACCTGCCGGACCGCATCGTCATTTACCAGCGGAACATCGAACAAATGTGCGAAACGCGCGAAGAGATCGTCGAGGAGGTCCGGGCCACGGTTTTCCACGAAGTCGGACACCACTTCGGACTCGACGAGGACGACCTTGCGGCGCTGGGATACGATTGACACCGACCGGCCGGCCTTGACCGCCCGACATGGAACCTGCGCGTACTCCACGCCCGCGCCGAGGCGACGACACGGGGCGGCCGCCTGGAACGGCACCGCGCAGCTGCGCCGGGACCTGCGACCCGGAAGCCACGCGTCCATGGACCGACGGACCGCTGGCGCGCCGTCAGGACCCGCTACAGTTCACTGTGGCGCTTCCGGCGCCTCCTCCGGCAGATCATCAACCTGCGAATCCCAGTACCCCCCCTCCGGGTTGCAGGGAGCGGGGCAGATGGCGGAGTAAGGATCCCCGGCAACGGCGGAGTACACCGCGGTGAGGTCGTCAAAGTCCACGCCGCGGTTGGGAACGCAGCCGGCCAGGTCAACCTGCTGAAACGGAAGATCGGAGTAATTGCCGTGGAAGGCATCGACCACCAGGACCACATCGTCCTCGTCGGCCTTGCCGTCGTGGTTGGCGTCGCCCCACATCCAAGTGATGGCCGTCGCCCGCCGTGAACGGTAGCCATCCGCTTCCGCCTGGAAGCGGTAGGTGGAATCGGGCACGATGAACGGGTCCGCGAGGTTCACCGTGCCCCAGGCGTCCGGCATGAGATACACCGGTTCGTCCACCAGCAGGCCGCTGGGATCGACGTATTTCGAAACGCACAGCCACTCGTCCGAGGTCACGTGGATCGCCACCGGGTGCGGCCCGGGCGGAACCGTGAGGGTCACATATCGTGAGCCGGCCCCCTGCGCCACCGGCAGCGGCATGGTGCACGGCGGGTAGTCCGGCGCGCCCGTCCCCGTCCACGTTGCAGCGAAGGCGCCCCAGTCGTCGCAGTCGATGTCCTGGTCCGCGTCGAAGTCCAGCATGGCGCAATCGGGCAACACCGGCCCGACGCCCTCGTCGGTGAAGCACTCCCCCAACTTGGCGAGATCAAGCTCGTCACGATCGTTGTCGCCGTCGGTATCGCCGAACGGATGGAGGTTGACGGTCAACGGTCGTTCCGGGTCGCCGCTCGCGCCCGGGAACAGCGGCACGATGGCCACTTCATCGCCGCGGACCACGCGGTACCAGCCGTAGAAGCCGCGGAGCGCCGCGACCGCCTGGGCATCGGTGACCACCGCCTCGTCGGTCGACCAGTCCTGCTCCAGCAGGCGGCGGTACACTCGGCCCGCCTCCTTGGGGCGGAGCGTCAGGTCGAGCATGCCGCTTCCCGGCTGGAAGTGGCGCCGATCGGTGAATCCCCAGAACGTAACCGACGAAACTTCCGGGTGTCCGAAGGCGATGGTCATCACCTGTTCGTAATACTGCGCCTGGAGTTCGTCCGACCAGTCTCGGCCGTGGAATGGGCCGCCGTTGACCATGGTGCCCTCGGCGCCGAGGCTCACCTCGGTCAGGTGGAGTTCCACGCCAAGCTGCGCCATGCGCTCGAAGGCTCGCCACATTTCCCGCGGCGTGTACCACTCGCCGAGGTTGGAGTGAAGCTGGATGCCCACGCCGTCCAGCGGGCCGCCGCGTTCCATGGCATCCTTCATGCGCACGAAGAAGTTGTCGGCCATGTAGGGCACGGCCACCACTTCGTACTCGTTGATGACCAGGCTGGCGGCCGGATCCGTCTCGCGCGCCCAACGGAGCGCGTCCTCCAGGTACGACGGTCCGGCCCAGAACCGGCGGGGCTCGAAGTGTCCCCAGCGAAGCAGGTTCTCCGTGGTGCCGAAGTTGAACATCTCGCCCAGCTCGCGGCGATAGGTGCGCTCCAGGGGGGTGTCGGGATCGCCGAGGTCGAAACGCACCGCGCTCCCCCAGAGAAAGTGGTGGCGGAACATGTCGAAACGCACCGTTTCACCCGTCACGGGCCGGCCCGCGGAGTCCACCACGCGTACGTGGAAGTCCCCCTTGCGGTAGGTCTCGATGTTCCGTCGGGCGAGCGCCGTTACGTCATCGTCCGTCACCGGCACCTTGGGCTCCGCCAGGTAGTCGGGAATCGGCACGCGCGTCGGCCAGGCCGCGCGCGGCGTGCCCTTGGGCACCGCGATTTCCAGCCGATCCACGTAGAGGTTCCGATCCTGCCCGGGCTCCGGAGGCTCGTCGTTGGTGAAGCAGAAGCCGACCTGCCGCACGCCGGGGAGAACGCGGATATCGAAGCTGTGCGCCGTCCAATCGTGCTGCGCCGTGGTGGTGTGCGCCTCAAAGCGCTGGTCCACGGTGATGCCCATGATGGGCCAGTTGCCGCGGGCCGGGTCGGCCTTCACCACGCCGGTCAGCCGGAGGTTCGTGCAGCGCGGGTCGACCTTGATCCAGTCGGTGATACGCCCCGTCTGCCAGATGTTCCAGCCGCTGGGGATGGCGCCGCCGATGGCGCGGGTGGCGAAGTCCTCCGCCTCGATCACCAGTGCCGTTTCCCATTCGCCCTCGGGCAGCGACACCAGCACGCTGACGTTGTCCAGCCCCCAGGTTTCGGAGCCTTCCTCCTCGAGCCCGGCGGCGGAGAAGTTGAGCGTCAGCGTGTCGGAGGAGTGGGCTGCGCTCGCACGCAGATGATAAACGGAATTCCACTGTTGGATGTTGCCGTCCTCATCGAAGTAGGAGTAGCCGAGCGAGTTGTTCTCGATGGCGCCGGTTCGCCCCGGATGGCTCCCGAAGGGGTAGCTGTTCGGGTACGCCTGTTTGACGAAGGGCAGATAGGCGAAGGTCGTGCGAATCAACGACCGCCCCTCGCCATCGGTGAGCGACCATACGTCCGGCCCGGAGTCCTTGTTGTTGCCGTCCCACGATCCGATCAGGTAGAGGTCGAATGCCACGGTCACCTGCGCATGCGGCGGGAGCGCCGCCAGGCGAAGCGTTACCGTGTCGTTACGGAATTGGCCGAGGTAGGCGCGGTTGCCCACCGGCGCACTGTCTCGGCGGGTGGCGGACCATCCGGAACCCACGGAGGCGGTGAAGTCGTTGAAGTACACGCCGGTCGCGGGCTTCTGTTGCGCGCGGCCATCGTCGTTTCCGGTTCCCGCGTCAGGGTTGGTCGCCTCGGGCGGCGGCTCGCTGACCGTGCCGCTGCCGCCGGGCGTAAAGCGGAAGCACCCCGCGATTCCGGCGGTAAGGATCAGCGCGCAATGCAGGCCGCGCCCCATGCGCCTACGGTGCTCCACCCCGTGGTCACTCCTCAGATTGCCCATATTAATGGTCCGCGCCCCTCGCACGGGTACCGCATCCCCGCCGGCACAAGTGGCCTCCGTCGCCGGTCGAAGAGCGGAGGTCTCCCGGCCCACGGACATCCTAGTGTAGCCCGCCTGCAAGTGCCGGGACAACCGCCCGCGGACCGCTCTTTCGAGGGGCGACGGAGCGCGAACTGCCCGCCCGCCGCGGATTATCAGACGCGCGGGAGTTGCCGGCCGGGAGCACGTTTTCTTGACGCTCAGGGAAGGCACGAATACGATCATCAACCAACGAGGCGTCGAGGGGAGAGCATGAAGAGCCCAATGAAGGTCGTGATTTTGTGCGGCGGCAAGGGGACCCGATCGTACCCCTTCACGGAGTACTTCCCCAAGCCGATGATGCCCATCTGCGGCACGCCCATCCTGGTCCACCTGATGGAAATCTACGCTCATCAGGGGTTTACGGACTTTGTCCTGGCCGCCGGGCACCGCA
>JACQXM010000033.1 GCA_016208685.1 Planctomycetota bacterium
GCAGTCTGGCCAGCTCCTCGTCGAGCCACGCACTTACCTGCCGCCGGCGGGCGATGAACTGCTCGCACCGGGCGAGCTGGCTGCTTCCCAGCACCGCCTGGAAGGCGTGCATGCCGGCGAGGGCCTCCATGTTCGCAGCGTGGCCGAACATGTGCGTAACCAGCAGCACCCGGGCTTTTGCCCCCGTGGCCCGTTCCACGCCGGACGCACTCACGTTGAGCGTGTCACGGTCGATGTCCGCGAAGCGCGGGACGATTCCCCATCGACGGAAGCGATCGATTACGGCGAATAGATTGAACGCCGGGACAATCGCCTCGCAACCGGCGGGCAGGTTGAGCTCCTGCAGGATCAGGTCCATGCCCAGCCGTCCGGAGGACACGGCGATGGCATGGCGGCAACCGACGTAGGAGGCGAACTGCCTTTCGAACAGCGCTACGGCATCACCGTGCCGACCAGGGCGCAGCCAGGCACTCAGGAGCCGCCGATAGTCCCCCAGCGTTATCTCCAGGCGATGCCGCGGCAGGGCGGTCGGGTACATGCCGTCAGGCTCCCAGTACGATATCGCTGCCCAGGCGAATCATCTTGCGCAGCTCATGCACACTGCGGACGCGACGCAGGCGGCGGAAGATCATGGAGGGTCGCAGATAAAACGAACGCACCGCCTCGCGATAGAGCCGCCGAATCTGATCCGATGTCAGATGTCGATGGCGGATGTTGCTGGTGGCGAAACTGTAGTCCGTGGGCTGTTCCAGAAGAAAGCCCTCGCGCCGCGCCCGTTGCTCAAGCGCCGTGCCCGGCAGCGCGTTGACCACGTTGAACGAGGCGTAGTCGGCACCCAGAGAGCGGGCGAAGCGGATGGTCCGGCGTACGTCCTCCTCGGTGTCGTCTTCGAAAGCGAGCATGATGAACGCCGTGGTCTCTAGGCCCAGGCGGCGGCAGTCAGCGAACACGGCGCGGATGCGCTCCTCGGAGATGCGCTTGTCGAGCCGATGGCGGACGCGCTCGTTGTAATGCTCGATGCCGAATTCGATGCCAAAACAGCCCGCCTGTTTCATCAGACGAAGCAGTTCCGGGCGGGCCACGTCGATCCGCGTGGTACACAGCCAGCGCAGGCGCAACCGGCGCTCGATGATCTTGTGGAGCAGATCCTCGGCGTGCCTGGCGCTGAGTCCGAAGGTCAAGTCCTTGAAGTAAACCTCGCGGAACCCCAGGCGCTCGATCTCCGATAGCTCCTCTACCACGTCGTCCACCTGGCGATGCAGGAGCTTGCGGTATTGCAGGTTGTCCACGCAGAACTCGCAGGTGAAGGGACAGCCGAAGGAAAACTGCACGCAGGTGACCGGTCCGCGTTTGCTCTGCGGGAAACTGTAGCGCGGGTCCTTGAAGATGCCGTGCTCCGGCCGGGGGATGCGCAGCGAGTCGCCGTAGCGCACGCGAACCTCGGGCACCAGCAGCGGGGACGCCATGTCGAGCCCGGGACCTGTGTCCCCGCCGACGCCGTCCGGCGCGCCCGGGCGCAAGATGGGGGCAGTGTCCTCGGCGTCATACCGTGCGTCTTCGTTTCCGCCCGCGGTGACCGCGCGGGCGGGCGATGCGCTCGAGCGAACCGGGAGCGCCACCTGTTGGAGCGAAGCGATCTTCGCCGCCACGCACGCCGGGCTTCCGCGCCGCGCGATGTTGAAAGGCGCGGCGGAAGCGCCGGGGGTGATGAGTTCGCCAAGGTTGTGTTCCGCCGTGTTCAGGATGATGCCCTCGAGCCAGGCGTGGGTCTCGAGCAGGCGGCGGATGCGGCCGCCGTCCTGCTGGACGATGATAGTGCCCACGATGAAGCAGCGCAGCTCGGGCAGGGCGTCCTTGACGCGGGCCAGGTTGGCGAGTTCCTCATCGATCCGCGAGCTGGAAGTAAGCGAGACCAGGCCGGCGGGCGCCAGGAGTCGGAGCCTGTGAATCAGGCCCTGCCAGCCGAGGCGGTCGAGTTGGGCGTCAATGAACACCGGCCGGTAGCCCGCCTGACGTACCGCGCCCGAAAGCAGGATGAGGTCAATGCTGGGAAAGGCCGCGGCGCGGGCGAAGTCCTTTTCGCGAAGTACCGCGCGGCGCCAGAAACCGCCGGTGCTGGGCGGGTCGAGCAGCAGGAACGGGCGTCGATCGTCGAACATCGTTCTACATCCCTGCGCCGGTCGCATGCCGGGACCAATACCGCGCATGCTAACCAACGGTCACCGGCGCGGCCGCACGGAGATCCACCGGTTGAGATCGGTGGTCCGGGGGCGGACGATGCCGCCGGCCGCGCGCGGGTTCCGCGTGCCGGATTTATCGGTCGATCACGCCTTGGGGTTGATGACGCTGATTTGTCGAAAGCGTGCCGGACTGGCGGCATGGGTCATCCAGCCGGATTGGCCGGGCTGGCCCTTGCCGCAGTTGGTGAAGCCGTGTTCGCTCCAGAGGTTGCGGTCGGCCACGCCGTCGCAACTGTTCCAGAACTCCGGTGTGATGCCGTTGTAGATGACGTTTTTGAGCATCGCCCCGCGCTTGCCGTTCCGGATCTCCCAGAACGCGTCACCGCCGAACTGCATGTTGTAGCGTCGCTGGTCGATGCTGTAGCTGCCGCGCCCCTCGATGTAGATGCCGTTTTCCACGCCGCCGATGAGGCTCTCCAGAGTCTCCGTTCCCGGTTCCAGGCCGACGTTGGCGATGCGTACGATGGGGACCGAGGACCAGCTATCGGCGCGGCAGGAGCCGCGGGAGCGCGACTCCCCGATGGCCCCTGCCACCTCGCGGTTGGTGGAGTAGCCGCGAAACACGCCCTGCTCGATGATCGGCCAGCGTTGGGCCGCCACGCCGTCGTCGTCGTAGCCGGTGCTCGCCAGGGCGCCGGGGCGGGTGTTGTCGGCGATCAACGTCACGTAGGGCGAACCGTACCGGAAGGAGTTGAGCTTGTCCGGAGTGAGGAAGCTTGTGCCGGCGTAGTTGGCTTCGTAACCCAGGGCGCGGTCCAGCTCCGTGGGATGTCCACAGCTTTCGTGAATGGTCAGTGCCAGATGTGCGGCATCCAGCACCAGGTCGTACTTGCCCGGCTCCGGCTGGCGGGCGGCCACCTTCTCCACCGCCTCTGCCGCCACCTGCGGAGCGCGGGCCCGCAGGTCCGCCGCCAGGATGTGCTCGTACCCCGAGCGGACGTTGGACCCCTGGAATTCGCGGGACTGAAAGTCGTCGTCCTTCTTCGCCGTGGCTCCGAAGCCGCCGCCCACGGCGAGCAAATCGAAGTCCAGCACCGCGCCTTCGGTGGAGGCGAAGTGCTTTATGTCGCGTTGCGCCCAGAGCGATCCGCGGGAACGGATGATGCCCGGCTGCCGGTGCAGAAGCTCCGACACTTCCAGCAGCAGGTCGCACTTTTCCTCCAGCGGTACGGAAAACGGGTCGATGCGGAACGCGGTCGTTACCCGATCGCGATGCACGGGCTCGTCGGCGAGCCGCACCGGCGTCTTCATCAGCGTATGACTGGCGCGAGCGATTTCCACGGCGCGGTCCGCGGTGCGGCGCACTTCCTCGGGCGAGAAGTCGGCGCTGGCGGCAAATCCCCAGGCCCCCTGGTACAGGGCGCGGATGCCATACCCGCCGTCGTAGCGCTCGCTGACGCCGGCGATCCGCCGATCCTCGGCGCGGACCGACTGACTGCGCGTTTCCAGCAGCCGTATGTCGCCGTAGCTGCATCCCCCGGCGCGGAGCCGATCGAGGGCCGACTGAGCGAGCGCCGGCCAGTGGTCCTTGGGCATGGGCCCAGCGTAGGTCGTACCATCCGCCCCGAGCCGGCGCGCGCCGGCGGCGCAGCCCCCCGCGTAACACGCCGCCGCCGCCCCCGCCGCCTGGATGAACTCTCGCCGGTTCATGCTTAATGCACTCCGCGTGTGGGAACTCTCCGACCCGGAATGTGCCGCAAGGTAAACATGAAAGGCGGAAAAAGAAAGTGGGCCGGTTCGGCGCTGGGTGGGAGGCGGATGCCAGTGGCGGGCAGTGAAGCGGGCCGCCGCGACCGCGTCCGGGGCCGTTGCGGGCGGTCGGCGTCCTCCTTGGCGGACCGCGGCCACTGCCCTCCCCCGCCCAGCGTGCGGCTCGCCGCCGCCGCCAGGAGCGGCATTCAGAGCGCCCGGCGTGGCCGCGGGGCGCCGTCCCTGTCGCCGCTTCGGGCACGGGGGTATAAGTGCGGGGCACGGTCGCGACGGGGAGCGGGCACCGTTTTTGGGGCGCGGCGCCGTCCTGGCGGCGATTCACGAAGGCTTGGCATGCTGCTTGTCACACTCTGGTGGCTGACCTTCTGGACGGCAATCGGCCTGTGCCTGGGCAGTTTCCTCAACGTCGTCATCTACCGCCTGCCGCGCGACTTCTCCCTTCGTTCGCCGTTGTGGTCGGCGTGCCCGCACTGTCAGGCGCGAATCCGCTGGCACGACAACCTGCCCATCCTCAGCTTCCTCCGCCTGCGCGGGCGGTGTCGCGACTGCGGCGGGTCGATCGCCACGCGTTACCTGGTGGTGGAGGCGTCCATGGCCTTGCTGGTCCTGGTATTGCTCGACGGCTTCTTCATTGCCGGGGCGCGCCAGGGTCTGTGCCGCAGCCCCTTCGGGCTCACGGAGCAGATGTCGCTTGACTGGCCCATCCTGGCGGCGCACGTCATCCTGTTTGCCTGTCTGCTGTCCATGTCGGCGATCGATCTGGAGCATTACTGGGTGGATGTTCGTTTTACGAACTTCGCCACCCTAAGCGGCTTCGTGCTGCACGCTCTGTGGACGCCGCGGCACTCGATGGCCTGGGCGCGGCCGTCCGATACGATGGCCGTCGTCTCGCTGGCGGCGGTCGCCGGGCTGGGAATCGTATGGGCGATCAACCGTCGGAACCGCACGGAGCCACCGGACGCGAAAACGGCACCGATGACCGCGGATCCGGGAGTTGCTCCGGCGGCGTTCGCGGAGGCTACCCCGTCAGCGTCTGAGGGCGCGACAACGCAGGACTCCGCCCGACCCCGGCCGGAGGACGAATTCCCACTGACCGGACCGTTCGACGAGACACCGGAACGCGGCCGTGGGCCGGGGTTTCCATACGACGAGGCTCAACCGGCGAGCCTGGACGCGTCCACCAGTTCAGGTTCTCTGCCGGACGAAGCCGACCGGGTTCCGGCACCCGACGAGCCTACAGACATCGCGGCTCGGCCCGTGGGCATAACGCGGGATTCGTCCGCATGGACGCGTCTACCCGGCGTCATTGGCGCGCTCCTGGTGGTCGGACTGTTCACGGCATTGACGCTGGCAGCGGGCGGCGGAGACGTGCCGCGTTACGAGGTCCGGTCGCTCGTGCCCATCGCACTGTTCTTCCTGCTCGTTGTTCGCGAAGGCGCCGTCGTGCGGGAGTCGGATCAGCGTATCGTGGATGCCATCCACTCCGAGCGGCATGGGGCGCGGCGCATGGTCCTGGGCGAGTGCGCTCTGCTCCTGCCGGCCGTCGTGCTGGGAATGGCGGGCTTCTGGCTGATGCAAAGGGGCGGCGCGCCGGCCGATCGCATTGCCGGCGTGCTGCACTACCGGTTGCACGCGGACGCCCTCGCCCTTTGGCGAACCTGGGCTCCCGTCGAGGGTTTGGCGACGGCTGCCGCCGGCTATGTCATCGGCGGCGCCATCGGGTGGACGGTGCGGATCTTCTTCACCCTGGCGTTCGGCAAGGAAGCGTTCGGTACCGGCGATATCCACCTGATGGCCGCCGCGGGTTGCGTGGCGGGATGGCCGGTCGTGGCCCTGGGGTTCTTCCTTACCTGCCTGTTGGCGATCGTGGGCTGGGTGCTGAACCTGCCCTTCAAGCGTTCGCGGGCGCTGCCCCTGGGGCCGTGGCTCTCGCTGTCGTTCCTTATCGTGGTGCTCTTCTACGATGCTCTGCTCCGGCTGCCCCTCGTCGACCGGACGGTTGACCTCGCGCGGCTGCTCATTTCCCGCAGTGCACCGATTTTTCCCGCGGGAGGACCCTGATGCGGCTTGCCTGGAAGCGGTTTCGCGTCTATGTTCGCGGCATCGCCGTGGTGGCGGCGGCCCTCGCCGTTGCCGTCGTGCTCTTCCAGAATCGTGCCAACGAGGTGTCCTTCTGGTTCTTCGGTCTGACCGACGAAACCAGGAAGATCAACGTCGTATGGCTCATTCTCAGCACGGCGGCCGCGACCCGCCTGATGTGGTGGGTATTCGCCCTCGGCTGGGGTCTGTGGCGCGACTGGCGCGAGGTGAAACGCCTGGAGGCGGCTCGGGCTTTGGTGCAGCGCGCCGCGGAGCTGGAAGCCCGCGAGCGGCAGCGAGCATCGGCCACGACGCCCGTCGGCGAGAAGCCCGGTGCCGACGGGTGACGATCCCGGCCCCGGTGTGGCGTGTTGGATCGGTTCATCCTCCCGCGAAAGCGTTGTTCGCGGGCCAGGACGATATGATATCGAGTGGAAGAAGCGAAGGAGATTCCTCATGACAACCCGGACAATCGTGCAACGACTTTCCCGCGGGCGTCTGGCAGCCCTGGCCCTGCTCCTGCTCCTCGGTTCAGGTTGCGCCACCGGCTCCAAGGAGCGCATTGCGGCCCTGGAGGCGGACAACAGGAGCTTGCGCGATCAGCTCGGTCGCACGCGGAACGACGCGACCGGCGCCATGCGCAGCCGCGATGAACTGACGCGCATGCTCAACGACGCGCGGCGCGAGGCCGATGCCCTGCGGGCCCAGCTCGCCGCCATGCCGCCCGCCACCGAGCCCGCGGCCCCGGGTTGGACGGCCGTCCCCGGCGGAGCCATGATCGCCATCGAAGACGACGTGCTGTTCGCCTCCGGCAAGCACGTGCTCCGCGACGAGGCCCGCCGTACGCTCGATCGCATCGTGAGCACCCTGCAAGGCGAATACGGCGACAAGGACATTTTCGTCTTCGGGCACACCGACGATCGCCCGATCAAGAAGAGCGGCTGGGCGGACAATTGGCAGCTCAGCACGGAGCGGGCGCTCGCCGTCGTGCGCTACCTGAAGGAGCACGGGGTCACCCCGAACCGCCTGGTGGCCGCCGGATGCGGAGAACATCGCCCGCGGGCGGAAAACGTCTCCGAAGCCAACCGCACCGCCAACCGCCGCGTCGAAATCTTCGCCATCGACCGCAACATCAGCAGCGGTCGCCAGCGGGGAGAATAGCGCCCCAAAATGGACGCCTCCCACCGTGCGACGGTGGGGTGATCGCCGGTCCACGCGGCGGCCGGTTGCGGCGCCGGCGGCGCCGCGCCGGTTCGAGTGCGGCCGGCGGCGGATCCATGACAGGTAGGCGGCACTCCCATGGTCGAATCCTCGATGTCCGGTTATCGCGGCATCGGTCGCGCGGTGTTGGAGCGGCACGGCGCCGGCGTCTGGAGCGACATCGAGCTGGAGGCCGCCCAGGGGACGTTTCGCGGCCTGGTACTGCCGCGCTCCGAGACCGCCGACGACCGCCACATCGTGCTCAAGCTGGCCAGCGGCTACAACGTGGGCATCGCCGCCGAGGCGGTCACCAGGATAACCGTGCTCGGCCGGCGCGAGGCGAACTACAAACTCCCGGAGAAGCAGTTTCCGCATAGTCGCACCAAACCCAACGTGGTCCTCCTGGGGACGGGCGGCACCATCGCCAGCCGGTTGGATTACCGCACCGGGGCGGTAATCCCCGCGTTCTCCCCCGGCGAACTGTACGGCTCCGTTCCCGAGCTGGCCGCCTTCTGCAACCTGCGCACCGAGAGCCTCTTCAGCGTGTTCAGCGAGAACATGGGTCCGCGGCAGTACCAGGGGCTGGCGGAGCGCATCGCCGAGGAGGTCGCCGCTGGGGTCGACGGCATCGTCATCGGCCACGGCACCGACACCATGCACCACACCGCGGCCATCCTCAGCTTTATGGTGCAGGAACTCCCCGTGCCCGTGGTCATGGTGGGCTCGCAGCGCTCCGCCGATCGCCCTTCTTCGGACGCGGCCATCAACCTCATCCACGCCGTGAAGGCGGCGGCGGAGAGCGACATCGCCGAGGTCATGGTGTGCATGTTCGGGCCCACGTCGGACCAGTACGGCCTGCTGCACCGCGGCACGCGGGTACGCAAGATGCACACCAGCTATCGCTCGACTTTCCGCACCATCGGCGACATTCCCCTGGGTATGATCGACGCCGCGCGGATCGTCTACTTCCGGCACGATTTCCATCGCCGCCGCCCGGAGCGAAGCGTCAAGCTGAACACCGCCTTCGAAGAGAAGGTGACCATCCTCTATTACTACCCCAACATGAAACCGGACGTCGTCGACGCCGTGGTGGACAAGGGCTACCGCGGCATCGTGATCGCGGGCACGGGGCTGGGGCACGTCAACAAGCCGCTCTACCCGGCGCTCAAGCGAGCCGTGCAGCGCGGCGTGCACGTCTACATGACGGCGCAGACGCTGTGGGGCTACGTGCAGATGTACGTCTATGAGACCGGACGCGAGATCATGGAGCTTGGGGTAGTGCCCGCGGCGAACATGCTCCCCGAAACGGCGTACGTGAAACTCTGCTGGGCCCTGGGCCAGAGCAACGACCCCGAGCAGGTGAAGCGTATCATGCTCACGCCCGTCTGCGACGAAACCACCGCGCGAGAACCCTACAACGGCTACCTGGTCTTCCAGGGCGCCATTCCCGAAGTGCAAGGCTTCCTCCGCTCCATTAAGCGCTGAAAGACGCGGCGAGCGTCGGCCGGTGCTGGGGAGCCGGTCAGACACTGCCCGGCTACCAAACGGCGCGACGGGCGATCAATATCGGAGCGAAACGATCTCAGCAGGCCAGGTTTGCCCCGCCCCGGCTTGCCGACGTCCCGGCGCGAGGGATCTGATAATCCTCGATCGTACCCGGCCGTTCAGTCTACCGCTGCCCCCACCGACACGGGGTTTAAGGATCCCGCAAGCTCGCGAACCCAGATACCAAACAAATCGCCGGGGCTGGTCCACAGCAAGCCGAGCTCAAAGAGGCGCCGCGAAACCGGACATCCCCTCGTTCGACCCCTGAAAGGCGCCGCATAAACGGACACTATATCTGAAAATGAACGTTGCATGTCGCGAATCACCGCCAAAACAACGTCGCAATGCCCCTTGCGTTCCAGCCCGCCCCCAATTAAAGTGTGCTCGACCTGCGGGCGTCGCGCGGGAACCAGTCAGAGGACCAAGGCCGGTGAGCTGCTGAGCGGCATCGCTCCCGGTCTGCAATTTGTCAGGAGCCAACGAGCATGCGATCCCAGTTCTCCTTTATTTGCCGTCGCCGTCAGAACACCGTGTTCCTCTTCGGCCTCGCGCTATTCCTCATCGCCGGCGGCGCTCCGTCGCGCGCCGACCTGCTACGCGGCTGGACGCAGATTCCCGATCCGAACACTTTCCAAATCGACCTTGTCAGCATCAACGAATCGACCGGGTTGGTCACGGCGGTCCTGTGCCAACTCTACATTGGCCCGGATTTCTCCGCCGAGTCTCTTACATACGATCCGACCAACGGGCGTTTCTACGGAAATCTGCAATCCGGGCAGGGATTCCAGGAGAACCGATTAGCGGAGATTAGCGCGTCGCCGTGTAGTATTATGACCCATCCGTACTCAGGTTTTCCCCCACCGGTGGGCAATCAACCAAATGTGCTCGTCGAGGGGATCGAGTTCGTCCCAGGCGTCGGCTTGGTCATATCGCACGACATGCGCAACTCCTCGGGTGGTTACCCAACAAGGTACCTGTCAAGAATCGACCATCAGGGCAATGTATTGCAGACAACGCCGCTTCTGCCGACAATTAACGACCAGGATGAGTTGGGCGCCAATGCATGCGGGGGGAACATTTTCGTCGTCGATACCAACGATCCAACCCTGTTGCTAAATGACCGCTACGCTGTAACGGAATGGACGGGCGATCCGTTCGTGAATCCTTCTCTTGCAGGACGCTACAAGCGCCTCCCCCCGACTCTTTCAAATCCTCCTGTCAATGTCACTGGGAACGAAGCGGACGTAGCCTTCGATCCGGCAACGAATGTACTCTACGTCACCGATCTCGCGTCGGGCAGTTCTATGTCGCAACTGAAGACGTTTGACCTGGCCACGGACACCTACTCGGTCATCCGTGCAAATTACGGCCATCCAGGCAACATCAGTGGCATTGCCGCGGTAGGCCAATGTCTTTGTCAACTGCCATCTTCGCAAACTGTCGATTGCTCGCAACTTCAGCCACTGCAATGCGCCGAGCCGGCCGCAACGACGAACCAGTGTTTTCCCATGCGTGTCCTTAGGGATTCATCTGGGAACATTTCGGCGCACGAGTGCGACTGCATTCCCGCGGAGGACTTCTGCCACGTGGAAACCCAACCCAACCTGCGCTGCGAGGGCGTGTGCGATAATGATCTGAACGTGCAGGATTGCCCCGATTACTGGGAGCCAGTGCCGCAGAGCAGCGGCGACTTTATCTTCTCCTGCTGCTGCCCGGGCGAGCCGGTGGACATCGACTTGACGACGGGAGTTCAGTACAATACCTTCGGCGAGCCCGAACTTATCCTGCCCGGCTCACCCGACGACACGTGGCGCGTGAAGCCGTGCACGCCGCCCGGTCCCCTGACCGGCCCCGAGCCCGTGGTCGTTGATCCCGACCCTAGTTGGAGCCTCTTGCCGCCAAGCCAGTGGATCAGTTCGGGACTCAGTGGACCCAATGGCGATTACTGCTACGAGACCTGCTTTTGCCTTGAGGGTAATTTCCAGGGCGTGTCCCTTTCCTTCGACTTGCTGGCCGAGGATACTGCCACCGTCTACGTCAACCGAGGCAGCAACCCGGCCCCAGTGCTGTCGACGACGGCGCCTTCGCACATCAACCCCATGCACTTTCCGGACAACGAATTCAACATGGATTCACTCTTTCACGCCGGCGATAATTGCATCGAAGTCGTGGTGCATAAGACCGATGGCGGCTCCACCGGCTTTTCGTTCGTCGGAGGGTTCGCGGCCAACAAAGGGCTGTGCTGTCCGTGCCCCCTGGCCTTATCGTCGCCGGATGATCTCTGCGCGCCGTTGCAGAAGAGGGATTGCAACGCCAACGGTGCCGGCCACATCTGCCGGCCGAAACGAGTTAAGGTCGTCCCTATGCGGGGCCTCGACCCACCCCCGGCGATTAGTGTCACCGAGTGCGACTGCATCGCCGACGGCGCGTGCGGAGCGGTGATCATTCAGAAGGATCCGATCTCGGTCGTGTATACACTGAGCTGCACTGGGGCCTGCCCAAATTTTATTTTCGACCGCTGCGAGGTCCATGTGGATGGCGTTTCGCAGGGGCAAGCTTCTATCGTGGCCACGAATTCACTCCTGGGTAAGGAGATCACGTGCGGGTGTACGCGCCATTGCGACGACGATATCTTCTGCAACGGCCGCGAGACAACCGATCCCAGTACCGGTGAGTGTGTTGCCGGCGTGCCGCCCTGCGAGGCGGATTTCCTTTGCGACGAGGAGCAAGACGCATGCCTTGTCATCACTCCAACGGTTTCCCAGTGGGGCTTGGTAGTTCTGGCGCTACTGCTATTGGCCGGGGCGAAGGTCTGCTTCGGTCGGCGAGTTCTGCGAGTGCAATAAGCGTTGCAGAGAAGGGAGGCCGGAGCGGCCGCCATCGTTGTAAGGAGCACCGATGGCGGACCGCGCATGCCGGCGGTGTGCTGCGCGGCGGATTGTGACCGTGTTTTCTGCCGAGAGCCCGCGATGCGGAAGAAAGATACCGAGTGACCCGAAACCGGACCGCGACGCCATCACCCACGCCACCGAGGTCGTCTCTGAAGTAAACGCCGTCGCCGGGCCCGTCGTGCCGGCGCCACAGTTCCTGTAGCTGGACGAGGGCCTGGCCGCAGGCGGCGCCCCGGGTGGCCGCGCGTTGAACACAACGTGTAGCTTGTTACGCGCATTGCCGACTCAGCTTGCGGATGTGGCCGCCAACGGCGCCAGGCGGTCGCGGCTCTGCATGTGGGATCGGCTTTCCAGCCGGTCAACGCCGTGTACCACTGCTGACACAGCAGTGGCACACCCAACAGTGCCACCCGGCCGCGCGGGCTAAAGCCCGCGGCTCGATGCGGTCAGATATCAATGAGACCCTAGTGCTTCGACGCATCCGATTCTGCGGGTTGGGTGGCATACCCAAGCACGGCACAGCCGTGCGCCGGCATGTCTTTCCCGGGCATGGCGGCGCTGCGCTTGGCCATGCCACCCTGAGAATGGGCTGCGTTGGAGCACTAGACCTAGCGCTCGATCTCCTCGTCGATGATGACCTTGAAGGCCTCGAAAGGCTGCGCGCCGGACAGGAACCGTCCGTTGATGAAGAACGCCGGTGTTCCACTGACTCCGACCGCCTGGGCGTCGGCGCCGTCTTTCTGCACGTCGGCGCGGAACTTTCCGGAGTCGAAGCAGGCGTTGAAGGCCTCGGCGTCCAGGCCCAGCTCGGTGGCGTAGCGCTTGAGGTCCTCGTCCGCCAGTTTCTGCTGGTTCTGGAAGATCTTGTCGTGATATTCCCAGAACTTGCCCTGGTCGCGGGCGCACTGCGCCGCTTCCGCAGCCGGCTGTGCCCGGTTGTGCATGGCCAGTGCCAGATCGCGGAACACGATCCGCACTTTGTCGCCATAGGCCTCACGAATCTTCTGTAGGGTCGCACCGACCCTGGAGCAGTACGGTCACTGAAAATCCGAAAACTCGACGATGGTCACCTTGGCGTCGGCCGGGCCCATGACGGGGTCGTTGGCGGCCACGGTCACGTCGGCACGGGGGGCATCCAACACGATCTTCACCCCCGCCTTCTGCTTAAGCTCCGCGATCAGATTCGACCGCGCCGCGTTCTCGTTCTGGTTCACCAGTTGGCTGCGAATCTGTCCCGCCACCTGCTCCAGCGTTTTACCCCCCATGCGGGCGGCGTTGGTCTTGTAAAACGCCTCGACATCGGCGTCCTCGACGGGCTTGGCCTTTTCGGAGACCCGCTGGCGGATCATCTCGTCCAGGGAGATTCCTTTGGCCGCGGCCTCGGGCCCGAGCACGCGCTCCAGCACCATCTGGTCGAGCGCGCTGCGGCGGGCGTCGTAGAGCATCTGGGCCAGCCGCATGTTGGTTTTGAGGACTTTGGCATCGACGTCGGTGAGGAGCACCGCCTCGCCGCCGATGTGGGCGGCCACCTCGGTCTTGGACGCCGCAGCGTCAGGTTTTCCCGCAGACTGCGCCCGCGCGCCGCCGGCCAGCAGCAGCCCGGCGGCAAGGCACGCCAGCGGACGAATTCGACGAATCACCATCCGAACACACTCCTTTCGGGTTAGAGCGGGTCCTACCGTACCCGGAATGCCGATGGGACGAAAGCGCCGGCCGCGACAAATCCCGCCCGGACGGGCGCGGATTTGCCGTCCGCTGCCGACCTTCGTACACTGTCCACGCGCGTTTTCGGTGCTTTTGCCGTTGGTTGGCGCCCGAGCCCGCCAAGCTCCCGCGTCGTTCGCCGGTGTGTGGGTTTGCCGGAGCCGCTCGCCGCACCCTGTCCTGAGAGGGTCGATCGGGTGCTTGCGCCTTGAGCCGCCCTACCGGTGTCGTTCCCGCTTGGGGCGGGGGCGCGCGGGCGGCGGTGCCGGCGAGTCGGGTTCGCGGTTGGTTTTGCTTGCGCGCCGGCGGATTCATCGCTGCGCCAATGGGGATGGAATGGGCTTTTGACAGCGGTCTGACCGGGATGGAGGAGACATGATGCGAACCCTTTTGGGTTTCTGGTTTCTGCTGGGTGCGGCGACGGTGGCCACGGCCGAGGACAAGCCCGCGTCTGACGGCGCGGATGGGGCCGCGATCCTGCGCAAGGCCCAGGAGGCCGCGAAGAAGGTGGAGACCGCGCGCTACGCCGTCGAGTATCGCGGCACGGGCTGGTTGAGCGCGCGAGTTCCGGCGACCTCCGGGGAGGTGATCGTCGCCGATCAATCGAAATGGAACCTGGACAAGTTCTGGTGCCGGGTGAAGGTGCAGCGCCCGCAGTCCGAAGAAACGGTGGAGCTCACCGCGGGGTCGGACGGGGAGGTGTACTTCCTGATCGATCCACGGACGAAGAAGGCGCACGAGGACCTCGATCCGGCGGTCATGGGCCAGGCCGGACGGAGCATCCAGCGGGTGGTGATGGGCCCTCTGACCGCCCCGGAACCGTTCAAGGAGGAGCTCACGGCAAAGAAGATCGAGCTCCGCGAACCGGTGAAAGTCGGCGACGAGGACTGCTACGCCGTATATGTCGCCTTCCCCGACGAGCGCGAGATGTTGTGGTACATCTCCAAGAAGGACTACCTGCCGCGGCGCTTCGACCGGCTCCTGAAGAACGACAAGGGGGAGCCGGCGACCACGGAGTTGATCGCCACCAACCTGGTGGTGAACCCTAAGCTCGAAGGCAACCCCTTCAGGCTCGCGCTGCCCGAGGGGTACACCAAGACCGACGAATTCGCGAATTAGCGGGCCCCACGCCGGTAGTTCGTGCCGTGACTGCCTCGGCCGCGAACAACATGTCGCGCCCTGGACTGGCCGCCCCCTTGTCCGCCGGCACGGACCGGGAGCTCCCCGATCCCGGGTTAACGCTGCTATCCGTCGCCTGTCGGGCGAGTCACCGCGCCGGTTGCGGCGCCGCGCCCCACGCCGCCCGGCCGCGCGAGCGCGGCCTGCGCCGGGGTTGCTCCTGGCCAGTGGGAGGGGTAGACTCCACCGTTTGTCCCGACGATTCGGTGCGTGCGCTTGGAGGAGCTGGTAATCCGGGCGGTTCCCGCGACCGTCGAGCGCCGTCCGCAACGAATGCCTTTTGTCGAAGAAGAGGAGCCATGACGCAGACGCTGGATGCCATCGGTGAGTTGATCGAGAGCGGCAAGCTGGACGAGGCCCGCCGGGCTGTCGATGGGTTCACGGAAACCAACGACAACCGCGCGGAATTGCTGTTCCTCCGCGGCTGGATCAAGGAGTTGAGCTACGACCGGCGGGGGGCGGCCGCGACCTACGAGCGCGTGCTGGAATTGGAGCCCGATCACACGGAGGCGAACTTCCGGCTGGCGCTGCTGGCGGACCTGGTGGGCGACGACGAACAGGCGATCGCGGGATATGAACAGTGCACGCGGGAGCAGCCCGCCTCGGTGAATGCGCTGATCAATCTGGCGGTGCTGCTGGAGGAGCACGGTCGGCTGGCCGAGGCGGAGGCGTGCCTGAAGAGCGTCCTCTCCGCCTTCCCAGAGCATCCGCGCGCCAGGCGCTTCCTGAAGTCCGTGGAGAGCTGCTTCACCATGGTCGTGGACGATCGCTCGCAGCGCGACCGCGAACGGGGATCGGCGCTGCTGGACGTTCCCATCAGCGATTTCGAGCTCAGCGTCCGCGCCCGTAACTGCCTGCGTCAGATGAACATCAACACGCTCGGCGATCTGCTCAAGACCACAGAGGCGGAGCTGCTCTCTTACAAGAACTTCGGAGAAACCTCTCTCAACGAGATCAAGGCCCTGCTGACGCAGAAGGGGCTGCGTCTGGGCCAGTCCCTGCCCGTTCCCGAAAAGCCCATGCGCTCCGTCTCCTTGTACCCCACGGGTGACGGCTCGCAGTACCTCAACAAGCCGGTCTCGGAGCTCGAGCTTTCCGTCCGCTCCCGCAAATGCCTGCAATGGCTGGGCATCGCCACGCTGGGTGAGCTGGCGATGCGCTCCGAAGTGGAGCTGATGGCCATCAAGAACTTCGGGCAGACGTCGCTCCAGGAAATCAAACGCCAGCTCGCCCTGTACGGTTTGTCGCTGCGCTGAGCGGTCGTGCCCCGGGCGCCCGGCCTGCGGACGGATCGGCCGTCGGTGCTTCGCGCCTGGCGACGGGGGCTCTTCGCCATGTTGCTGCGGACTCTGGCCCTCGCCCTGCTGCTCCCTTCCGGCTGCGCCCTGGCCGCGGACGCACCGCGAGCCCCGAGATCAAGCCCCGAGACCCCGAGTATCCGTCCGGTTCGCGTGCTGATCGCGGCTCGCCTCGACCGCTTGCGCCTGCGGGCGGACGGCGGGCTGGTGGTTGCACCCGCCGCGGGCGGCAGCGCCGCGTTGCCGTCCGAAGAGTGGCTGGAGCTGCGTCTGGGCCCCGACGGCACGGTGTTTCTGGGGGACGTTGCCGTCGCGTCGCGCACCATCCTGGTCCGCCCGGCCGCCGCCTCCACGCTCTGGCTCGCCACGCCGCAGCTTGAGGAGTGGGAGCCCGCGGTCGAGTACCCGGGAGCCATGCGACTTGCGGTCACCGACAGCGGCGTTGATGTTGTCAACGAGGTGGAGCTCGAGCGCTACGTTGCCTGTGTGGTGGCGGGGGAGGTATGGCCCACCTTCGCCGCCGAGGCCTTCCGGGCCCAGGCGATCATTACCCGCAGCTTCTGTCTGTACCAGATGCTCCGGCGGCGGGGGGCGGCGTGGGACATCGGTGCCACACAGGGGGCACAGGTCTACCGCGGCGTGCGCAGCGACGAGACCGGGCGGCGGGCAGCCGTCGCTGCGGAGTACACCCGCGGCATTGCCTGCACCTGGAACAACGGCTTTGAGGATCAGCTTTTCTCCACCTACTACAGCGCGGCATGCGGCGGCGTCTCCCAATCCGCGGCCATCTTCGGAGAGGCCGACAATGTCCCGCCGCTGGCCGGCGGGGTACGCTGCGACTACTGCCGCATTGCCCCCGGGGACACCTACCGATGGGGGCCGGTCTACCTGCCACGGCAGGAGGTTCTCGCGAGACTGGCAGCGAGGTTCCCCGAAGTCGCGGCGCTGAGCCGCGGCGACAACACCGGTGGCGGAAGCGCCGCACGTCCGGCACCAGCGCGCGAAGGCGAACCGGCGCGGGACACGACCGACGCGGCGCCGGATCGGGCGCGGCCCGGGCCCTCTCCCGCCGCCGCATCCCGGGCGGCGGCGACCCTGACGGCGGTTCAGATCGTGGAGCGCAGTCCGGGCGGGCGGGCGACGCGCCTGCGGCTTACCGGTTCCAACGGCAAGTCGGTGGAGTTGTTGGCGGAGCAGTTCCGGCTGGGCATCGGCGGCGCCGTGGTGCGCAGCACGGACTGCGAGATTCGCATGGCCGGCGACGAAGTTATCTTCGAGAGCGGTCGGGGCTTCGGGCACGGTCTGGGCCTGTGCCAGTGGGGCATGCAGGGGCAGGCCCTTGCGGGCCGAAAGGCGGGGGAGATTCTCCGTTACTACTATCCCGGCTGCAAACTCACCCGCGTCTATTGAGAAGCCGCGGCGCGGGTGCTGCGTGGAACTCCGCCGCAAGCTCACGGGGTGTGGGAGGGTGTACGCCCCACGCGGACTACACGTCGGCGGTAGCCCGGGGACGGTGGTTCAGGCATGCGCCCGTCGACGCGCGCTCCTGGATGGTGCGGCCGACCCGCGACCGGTCGGCCGGCGGCCGCGCGTCATGGCCACGCCCGACCGACCCACCTCGCTAGTTGCGGCGAGCAGCGCGGCGTACGTCCGTTCAAGTTCGGCGAGCTGCTCTTCCAGCGCTTCATCCCGGCCGGTGTAGGGATGCGGCGCCCGGGCGAGTTCGACGAACCACTTCACCACGTTGTCGAAATCGCGCAGGTCAACGTACTCCGGACCCAGTGTCCGGCGGCGGGCGTTCACGTTGTGGTAGTTCCCCAGCGCAATGCACAAGCCGGTAGCCTCGTATCCCAGGGTGCAGTAGGCCGAGGACTCGCAGGTTCCTCCGTCCATGAGCTTCCGTTGAAACACAAAGCCGCGATCCGCCCGTTGCAGTCCGCGCGCGATGCGGTGACAGTAGGCCGTCGCCGCCGGGGTGAAGGCGCTGGCCCGATCGCCGACGCGGAGAATGGGGCCGTCGCCCATTCGCGCGTGGGGACGCTCGGAGCTGGTCTCCATGGCCACCACCACGCACCGCCGGGGAATGGTCCGCGCCCGCGCCGCGGCGATGGCTCCGATGAAACCCACCTCCTCCGCCCGCGTGAAGAGGAAGTACGCCTCGCACGGGTGCTCGAGTGTCACGAGTGTGTCCAGGCAGCAGAGCATGGCCGCGGCCCCTGCCAGATCGTCGCAGGCGCGGGCGTAGATCCGCGTGCCTCGAATCACGGGATCGCCGAAGTCCCACATGCCCACCGCGCCGACGGGCACGGGCCGGGCGACGCCCAGCAGCAGCGCCGTATCCACCCGGCGCTGGCCGTTGCGGATCACAGTCCTGATGGAGCGGATGCGCCCGCGCACCCACCGGCCGTCTACGGCAAAGCGCACCGCCCGACCCACGAAATACTCGGGGGGCACGCCGCCGCGCCAGTAAGCGGTGAGGCGGCCGCCGCGCCCCATGGCGCTCGCCACAAAGCCGGGGTGGTCCAGGTGCGCGGTGATGCACACGGGGCGGGCCACCCGGCGGCGTCCCTGCCGCAGGTGCACCAGCAGGTTGCCCGCCGCGTCCGGTGTCGCCTCAAGGCCGCGGGCCTCGCAGAAGGCACGAACGTACGCCACCACGGCAGATTCCGCGAACGGCGCCGTGGGCAGCGACAGCAGGTCGCAGAGTAGTTGGTGATTCCGGCTCAATCGCGACATCGCGTTACCCCGCCGAGCCATCGCCGACTCCCGGCAGAACCTCCGGCTCAGCTCGGCGGCTTGAAGCGCAGCATGAGGAACGCAATGACCAGGATGATATCGAGGGTCACGACGCCTCCACCGAGGAAGAACCCCAGCCAGGAGTGCGCGGGCTTGTCATTGCGACGCTGCCCGGCGCTGCTCCATCCCAGCACAAAGCCCAGGGCACCGGGCAGGAGCGAGGCGACGATGCAGGCGAAGTAAGCGGGCACGAAGTAGCCTCGCGCGCCGTAGACGATCTGCCCCAACTCCGGCTTGTAGTTGCGCAGCGCCAGCAGCAACCCCCCCACCAGCGGTGCCACCGCCAACGCGGAGAGCACCGCGGCATAACTCGCCTGCACGTCGTACCGTCGAAACCGCCCCAGGTTCATGGCTCGCGCTCGCCCGACCATCGTGACACGATGGCATGACCGTAATCCGCTTATCGGCGGCCCCGCACCGCCGCTTGGGAAACACGGCGCCCCCGCATCTCAGACGCAAACAGAATTCGCACCTCTGGCCGCCCGTGCGAAACCACGCCGACACTTGCGGCGCACGAACTGCCCGCACGGCTAAGCGCTAGCGCCCCTCGCGGCCGGGGGCCTCCGTATGTGGCTCATCGTCCTCCGCCGCTCCGGCCAGCATCTCTTCGATGATGGCCTCGAAACGGGCGCGAAGCCGCTTGTAATCCTCACCCGTGGCCGGTCCGGAAAAGCCGGTGTGAACGGCGCGCACCTGGCCCTCCGCGGTTACGAATACGGTTGTGGGATACGCCTGAAACCCGTCGAGGAACGGCAGCAGCGTGGAAACCTTCTCCTTGTCCGCCGGCCCCGCAACCAGCAACGGATATTCGATTCCGTGTCGCGCCGCGAAGGTGCGCACCTGCCGGGCATCGCGAGCGTGCTCGCCGGAGAGCTCGAACGCCAGCCCGGCAATCGACAACCCGCGCGAGCGGTAGCGATGATCCAGCTCCACCAGCAGATCTGCGGCGTCGTGACAGTTCGGGCACCAGGAGCCGAACAGTTCCAGAATTCGCGCCTTACCCGCCAGCTCCGGAGCGTTCAGGGAGCGCTCCGCGCCCAGCGTATCCTTGAACTTCAACTCCGCGAAGTTCACATCGCAGGTGGCGCGGGTGCGCGCGAACCCGTCGGGGAGCTGCGCCTGTTCGTCGCGCCGCGCGGTCCAGGTCTCATGCCAGCTTTCACCCGACCAGAACTCGCCCTTCAACGTTCCGTCCGGCTCGATCCGCGCGTGGACCAGGAACGCATGCGCACCGTCAAACGTGGAGAGCCGTAAGCGCCCGTTCTGGAATGCGCCGACCAGATAGCGATAGTCGCCGCCCGTGGTTTCGAAGGTGCCGCTGACCGTGCCGTCGTTTTCGTTGCGGAACAGACCGACGGCCGGGTCGGTGGATTTCTCGAACTTCACCGCCCAGCGTCCGTCGATCGCTCCCCCGGGCGCGGCGGCCGGAGTAGCGCCGGCCGCGGACTCAGGAGAGAACCGGAGAGCAGCCCCGGCCGTGGCGTGCACCGGCAGCCGCGTGAGCTTCTTGTCCTTGCCGCGCTTTTGCCAGGTGCCGTCGAAACGGCGGGCGTCGGCGCTAAGCTCCCCCACGATGGCCGCGTCGTAGTGGTCGAACGCGATGATGATCTTCTTGTCGTCGAGGACGTTCACCATCATGATCTCGGAACGCTCCGGACCATTGATGACCCACGCACGCCAGCCGGTGCGCTGGTTGGTCAGCTCGAGTCCGAACGGCAACTCGCCCCCCGGGCTGTCCAGCCACGCCCGCCACGGGCCGACCGGCACGCGCGAGGGCGGTGCCTCCGCCTCCACCGCCGGCGGCGGCGCCTCCTCGGCCTGAACCGGCAACCAGCAGGCGGAAATGATGAACAGGGTCAACATCCTCGCCATTCTATCGAGGGGATTCGCCGGGAACCAGATCGACGTCCGTCGAGCGACGCCGCGGCTCGCCGGGTGAACCGCCTCCGCAACCCGGACCGCATCGGCTGCGGCTTGCCCGATGTCCGACCTTGCGGTAAACAGATCGAAACGCACGGATGCGTCGGCGGATCCGTCGCACGGCTTCGGAGAACCGGATCATGACCCCTGCGGCAATTGAGAAGGACTGCACCTCGAAGATGAGCAAGGCCGTGGAGTTCCTCAAACAGGAGCTGCGCGGCGTGCGCACCGGCCGAGCCCACGCCGGGCTGGTGGAACACATCAAGATCGTCGTTGCCTCCTACGGCAGCACCATGGAGCTGCGCGAACTCGCCACCATCAGCGTCCCCGAACCCAGCACCCTGCTGGTCAAGCCTTTTGACCCCGGCACGCTCAAAGACATCGAGAAAGGTCTGCAAACCTCCAGCTTGGGCATCACGCCCATGAGCGACGGCAAGAGCATCCGCCTGCCCATCCCACCGCTTTCCGGCGAGCGCCGGCAACAGCTTGTGCAGCAGGTGAAGAAGATGGCCGAGGCGCAGAAGATCGCGGTGCGCAACGCCCGCCGCGACGCCAACAAGGCCATCGAGGCCGAGGAAAAGGGCAAAACCATCGGCGAGGACGACGCCAAAGAAGCCAAGGACCGCGTTCAGAAAGCGACGAACAAGTTCGAAGCCGAGATCGACGGTGTGGTTTCGGCGAAGACGAAGGAAATCGAGGAAGTGTAAGCCTCGACGGCACCCGTCTGTCGCGCGGGGTGCGCGCCACACGTTGGGCCGGTGCGCCGGATGCGTCGCACGTAGGCGGCTATCCCACCCACGGCGCTGCTTCCCCCCGCCGGGGCGTCGACGAACAAGCATCGCGGCCTACGACGCCGCCATCGGCGCACCGGGGTTCACACGCCTCACCCGCTTGTCCGGATCACCGTGCGCGACTCGTTGCCAGCCAAACAGAGCCGCGACCGTAAAGGGGCGGGCAAAGCCAGCGACGAAGCGATGATGGTCGAGTGGCCCATCGCTTCCGCGGTGTGGGGCTCGACAATCGCGCAAAAACCGGCGTGTACGATCCGTACCGCGAGTGCAACGGGTGGTCCGCATCGCGACGCGGTCTGCCGGCCCGTCCCGCAGCGCCCGCCTTAGCGGGTGCCGCGACCCTTGTGCACCCGAACCGGGGCCACCTGCTCCGGAAGCACGCCCTGCATATACAGCGCCATGTCTTCCAGATTCAGCATCCCGTCCTTGTTCA
>JACQXM010000037.1 GCA_016208685.1 Planctomycetota bacterium
GTCTCGCGGTACTGGACGCAGTACTCGCGCGGGTCGTGCGTACCGGTGAACGACGTGCGGACTCGGTCTCCGGGAATGCCCGCGCGCGTCAGTACGGCGGAGACGATTTCGGGAACGGTTTTGTTCTGGAAGATGCGCGAGCCGTAGCGATGGGTCAGCAGCCAGACCGCCGGGACGAGCTCGGCGCGGAAGTAAGTCTCGTCGTGCGTCTCACCGGTCAGTTCAAACCGGCCGATGATGCCGTGGAAGTATTTCGCTCCGCCCGAGGTGTTCACGCTCAACACCGCCGCCTTGCCTACGACGCTCTCCATCGTCAGGCCGGTGTCGGTGGTTGCCAGGTCGATCTCAAACCGGTAGAGCTGACACAACCCCTCCTGTCCGCGGTACCGGAGGACCTGGAATTCGTCGATGTCCAGGTCGGCGACCTGAAACGCCAGTTGCGCCCGGCTCAAGTCACGAAGCAAGGCCATAGGTCCGCTCCCCGGCGGTCCGAGGCGCAATCCGCACGCTCCGCCGACCGGGCGATGTCGATCCTGGCTCCGCGGCACGCGCCGTGTGGTCCCCCGCCGTCCTGTGACGGCCTGGCGCACTCGTCGGGGCCGGGGAGCCGTGCGTCCCGGCACTCACGCTTGTAGTTAAGGTATCAACAAAACTAGAGAGAACGCAAGAGCCAAGTTCGACCGACGGCGATCCTCGTCACGCCGAGACGGTGGGGCGGCGCGCCCCGGCCGTGTGGCGGGGCCACAAAGGCCGGTGGGCCCGGCGGTTCCGGAACCCCAGGGGCGGTGGTCAGGGCTGGTTGGATGCGTGCCGGGCGGTTCCGGAACCGATCGCGGACGAGCGGCGTCCAAGTTACGATACATGCCTGCGCGTGAGCGGCCGTCGCGGCCGGGCCGCGGCACGGCGCGACACCCATTGAAAGGGGATCATCATGTACATGTTGCGATGGAAGCCGGGAACGACGCCCGGCGCGAGCTACGGTGCGCAATCGGTCAACGCTCCACGCGCCTCCGACCGCCTCACCCCCAACGGCGCTGGCCCGCGAATCGTGCGGGCGGTGGCGGTGCGGCTTGGCCGGCACCGAATCGCGCAAGGTCCCCTGGCTGCCGGTTGTGCGGCGTTGGCCGTAATGCTGGTGCCGTTGGCGACGGCGCGCCCGTTGGTCGCCGCCGAGGGGGACTCCACGGCCCTGACCATCTACAGCTCGGCGACGCCGGGGTCCATCCCGCCTGAGATCTATCAGCCCACGGCGCAGAGCAGCTACCGGGGCGGAGACCTGCGCCACGTCATCCCGGGCTATGCCCTGGTCAAGCACGAACGGCAGATCGAGCTGAAGGCCGGGCGCGGCACCGTGCGCTTCACGGATGTGGCGGCGCAGATCGACCCCACCACCGTTAGCTTCGCGTCGTTGACCGACCCCAAAGGCACGCGGGTGCTCGAGCAAAACTATGAATTCGACCTGGTGAGCACCGAGAAGCTCATGCAGCGCTACCTCGATCGTGAGATCACCGTGGATCAGGTACAGGGCGACAAGGTGGCGACGTTCAAGGGGACGCTGCTGAGCACGGCGGGCGGCCTGCTGCTCAAGGCGGCCGACGGCGGCGTGCAGGTGGTCAACAACTACGCCAACGTGCGTTTTCCCGACCTTCCCGGCGGACTGATCACCAAACCGACGCTGGTGTGGGACGTGGTGGCCGACAAGGCCGGCGCCCAGAAGGTCCGCCTCACGTACGAAACCAAGGCCATGGCCTGGTGGGCGGATTACAACATCGTGTTCGCGCCCGGTGCGGACGCCAACCAGGGTGTGCTCGACGTGGGGGCGTGGGTGAGCATCGTCAACCAGTCCGGCGCCACGTACCCCGATGCCCGGCTCAAGCTTATCGCCGGCGACGTGCACCGCGCGCCGCAACCGCAGCCGCAATACGTAGGGGGCAAGGGGCGGCGCCAAGCGATGGCGGCCATGGACATGGAGGAGGGATTCGAGGAGAAGGCGTTCTTCGAATACCACCTCTACACCCTGGGCCGGCCGACGACGCTGCCCGACAATTCCACCAAGCAGATCGAGCTTTTTCCCGCGGCGCGCGGCGTGCCCTGCGAGAAAGTACTGGTCTACTACGGCCTGGGAACGCGTTATCCCGTCTACGGCTCGCCGATGACCGACCGCAACTTCGGCGTGCAGACGAACAAGAAGGTGGACATCTACCTGCAATTCAAGAACGAAGAGAAAGTGGGCATGGGTATGCCGCTGCCCGCGGGGCGGATCCGCGTCAGTCAGCTCGACACCGCCGATGGATCGCTGGAATTCGTCGGCGAGGACGCCATCGACCACACGCCGAAGGACGAGGAAGTGCTCATCAAGCTGGGCAGCGCCTTCGACGTGGTGGGCGAGCGGGTGCAGGCGGATTTCAAGATCGACTCGCGGCGCGACACCATGGAAGAAACCGTCGAGATCAAGCTCCGCAACCACAAGGAGGAGCCGGTGAAGGTGATCGCCAAGGAGAACCTCTACCGCTGGACGAACTGGAAAATCACGGAGAAGACGCACGAGTTCGAGAAGATCGACTCGCGGACCATCCACTTTCCGGTCACCGTGCCCAAGGACGCCGAGGTGGCGATTCGGTATACGGTGGTGTACACGTGGTGACGCGGGCCTCTCGGTTTGGCGTGCAGTAGGGCATCCGTCGGTGCTCGCCGGCGGACCACAACGTGGCGGCGAGGTACGTATCAAGCAGGCGTTTTCGGCCCGATTGGTGCCGGGCGAGCCAGTCAAGGAAGAGAGCGGTCGATTCCCTTGCTGGGTACATCGGTTGAACTTCGGCCACGATTTCTCTCAGCGGCATCGCCCTGCGGGCGTGCGATGGTTGCCAGGGACTTCAGTCCCTGGTGGAGAAACCTGTCCTCTTTTTGTATCTTTTCCGCCCGGAGGGCGGACGAAGCTGGACCGGCGAGGCTCGTTCGCCCTCCGGGCGAAGAGAACAAAGGGGGCCCACTGAATTCCAGGGACTTGAAGTCCCTGGCAACGTTTACGCGCCCTGCGGGCGAGAGGCAGCGGGGGACGTGCGGCGACGTGGTTCGGGGGGATGAAAATGCCATGAGGGCTGAGGGCGAGTTCCTTCCCTGCGTCCAGGACTTCTCGTCGCAGCGTCGCGTGGGCGCTGGTGAACCAGCGACTCCTGAACCTCGAGGTGCACGAGGATCGTAGTTTCGACGCCGATCATCGCGGTAGCATTTCACCCAGAAGGTCATCGTTGGCTGCGAAGAGCGGCCGCAGAATGGCCCCCAGCGCCGGAGGTTTGGTGTCGCGCAGCGGGGGGTGGCCGTCGGTGGGCGCCAGACGGGCGGCGGCTGGGTCGCCGAGCCGGACGAGGCCCACGAGGCAGTAGCCTGTAAGTGACCACCGTAGCTAAAGTTCGGCGCGTGACCGGCCGCGCCGTTGCGCCGCCGCCGGCCGCTACGGGCCAAACACCCGCGCGAACCCGGCGAAGTCCTCCAGGTCCACGTCCGAGTCGGCGTTGAAGTCGAGATGGGTGCAGGTACCGGTCGGCGTCACACCTTGCGGCGGCGTTGAACACGAGGACCACGCCGTGAAGTCGGCGGGCGTTACGGCCCGATCCCCGCTGTAGTCGCCGATGCCGAATTCGTAGGCGCCCTGGTCGATGCGGCCATAGAGGATGCGCGCGTGGTTGTCCAGGTCCTTGCGGTAGTACAGCGGCGGGCTGGGCTGGCCGGCATTGATCGCGGGCGAATCGGGCGCGAGGCGCAGGTTGTCGTCCTCAGTGCCGAGAATGTCGTCTGGGCCGTCGGGATCGGCGAACAGTGGGTCCAACCCGCTATTGCCGACGCCACCGTAGGTCGTGTCCCAACCCTCCACTGTACTGTGGTTGATCGTCAACGACGAGAAGTAGTCATCGTAGTCGAGCTGGGCAGCTTGCACGTCGCCACGGGCATCCGTATTGCCCCAGAAGACAGAGTTCGACACGGTCACGCTACCTGCGCTGTACAATCCACCGATCACTTGGGCGGAGTTTCCGACGAACGTGGAGCTAAGCACGGTAAGCGGTCCGAGTCTGTGGGACACGGCGCCGCAAGCGCCACCACTGTATCCCGGACCGAAGGCTTGGTTCCCACTGAACAGGCAGTTGGCGAGAACTGCCCCAAAACCGCCGCTGTAGAACCCGCCCCCACTCAGGGTCGCGTGATTGCCGTAGAACCGGCAGTTGACCAGCGTGGGGTACCCGCCGCTCGACATGCCGCCCCCCCAGCCGCTGTGGTTGCCGGCAAACACCGTGTCCAGGACGAAAGGCGCACCTATCCACGCGTCCAGTCCCGTACCGCTGTTGCCAATGAAGCGGCAACCCTCGATCCGCTGGTCGCCGTCCGTGCTCAGGCCGCATCCCCGATTGTCGAGGAAGTCGCAGGACGTGAAATCAGGCTCGTTCCCGAGGGCGTCCACAACGCACTGATCCCCGCCATAGCACTCGTTGTGCTGGAAAACAGAGTCGCGAAAGGCCGGCTCGCCGCCCCGCGCGTACACGGCGCCGCCCTGCTTGCCAGCGTTTGCCACAAACGCGGCATTCTGAATGCGCGGACTAGCGTCCAGACTCAGTAAGCCGCCTCCGGTCGGGTAGGACTGGTCGTCCGTGGGGTTCGCTTCACCCCCTGTGATCGTCAGACCGTCGATCAGCGTGCGCGCCCCAGCCTGCCGGATTCGCAGGACGTTGTAGCTGTTGTCGCAGCGTGTGGGGCGACACTCCTCACAGCAAAGCCACTCCGCGAGTGTCGAGCAGCCCTCTTGCCACCCCAATGCGCAGGTCGGACGGCTCATGTGCGCGACGACGGCCGCCTGGCACGTGGCGCTGTCGCAGCCGGGCCCACCGTACGCCACGCAGCAGTTGCTCGCAACCGGAGGATCGAGGTCGTCATCGCCCAGCAGGTCGCCGCTGAGGATTGTCGGGTTGGCACGGCTGTCGCGCTCCGCGCGGCAGGATTCCCAGCCTGCAAAGCCGCCGTAGAGGTCGACGAGGTCGGCCAGTTCAAACGACGCCTCCCGGTCGCCGGTGCCACGGTCAGGCCGGTACACACCCGCCGCGATCCACACCTCACAGGGACATTCCCCCCGCCCGCGCGCGTCGTCCAGGGCATCCTGGAGGTCAACGTAGGCGTCCGACCAACTCGTTCCGTCATTGGTCCCAGCGGCCGCGGCGCTGACGTAGATCACGCGCTGGGCGACCGACGGCCGGGGTAACAGCAAACAGGCGGCGACGAGAACTGGACGAACCGCATGGCAACGGTCGTTAAGAAAGGCCACGATCAAACCTCCTCCTGGGCGTCGTTGCGTACCTGGCATGCCACTTGCCCGACTCTAATAACACCGTTCGGCGCTACGTGGCGCGGGGATCTCGCAGAAAACGGAAGGCCCTTTCTGAGTACGGACCGAACAGGATTCGAGGAAGGAGGTTCGATCGTGGCGTCGCGTACCCCTGTAACTCTCGCGGCCCTCCTCGCATGCCCGGCCGTGGGAGTTCCCGCCGAGCGACGAGGGTCCGTGGAGTGCGCAAACGGCGACGTTCCGGGGCCGCCCGCCCACAGTCGCATCGGCACGAAGCACGCCGTCGAACCGGGTTCGCAACGCCGCGCCGGTCGCCGCCGTTTGCCCACTGTCCGCCGGGCGGACCGCGGTTGCCTCTCCCGGCGGGTCGCGGCGGCTACGGAAGATCGACGGGTGGGCGCGTATCGTCGCTACAAAGGACACGTCGTCCTGGCCGGTGCGGCGTTTCCTTGTTCGCTCAGCGACGTCGACGACGACGGCGACGTGGACGCGTACGACGCGGCACGCGCCACGGGAACCCGGACCGGACCGCTCGGACCAGCCTCCCTGCCGCCGTGTCTACTCGCCGAACACGCGCTGGAACGCCGCGACGTCCGCCGCGTCCACGTCTCCATCGCCGTCGAAGTCGAAGGCCTCACAACCGGCGGTCGCTGGCATGCCTGGGCCGGTCATGCAGCCGCCCAGCAGCTCCGCGTCGGCAAGATCGACGTCGTTGTCGCCGTCCGCGTCACCCAGTCGCGTCGCCACCACGTTCAGATTGGCTGCCGCGCTGGTCACCGTCCCGCAGTCGTTGGTGACCACCACATCGTACTCACCCGCGTCCGCGGCCGTGGCGGCGCCGATGCGCAGAATGCCGGTGTTGGCGCCGCTCGTGGTACCGCCGTCGGTGAGGTTCATTCCGTCGCGCCGCCACTGAAAGGAGTACGCCGGGGCGCCCTTGACGGTCACGGAGAACTCCGCCGGTTGCCCGGACACCACGGCACGGTGCGCCGGTTGCCGCACGATGTGGATGCGATCGGCGTCCGCCAGTTCCCACGTGTTGGGCGGCACGAATCCTGTCGGTCCGCCGCCGCCGAACTGAACCAACGCATTCCGAGCACGATCGTAAGCCAGGTTGCCGCCTTCAGACGTGGGTGGACCGTCATTGATGGAAAGCAGGTGCCAGGTCGCACCGTCATACCCCCAAGTCCAGCGCAGGCCATCGTTAAACGGGGCGCGCCCGTTGTTCAGAATGATCATCCGGCGGGCCTCGTGAAAAGCAATCCCACCGCCCCCAGTGAGCACTCCGGGGTTTCCGCAGCAGGTGCTACCCGGCTGGCCCGGCTGGTACCTGGGGTCATTGGCCGGGAAAACGCGCACCCACTGCCCATTTTCCCATTCGAACGTGCGCAGTTCCACCGGACCAATGCCGGGCACGCCCCAACCATTGAAAACGACTCGTTTCTTGCGGGCGCGATCAAAACCCATCTGGCCAACGAAGTTGTAGTTGCCGGGCGCCGCATCGGGTAGATCGGAAGAGACTTGCGACCAGGTTCCCGAAATACCGTCGTATTCCCAAGTGTCGTGGGGATACAACGGGCCAGCGACGCTGAATCCCCCATGCAAGACAATCTTCCTGGCAACGGTGTCGTAGACGAGCCCCGGGCCGCTACGCGCCGTCGGTCCGCCGGTCATGATCTGCGTCCACGATGTTCCATCCCACTCCCAGGTCTCAGAACGATAGGCGGCGGGATCGCTCCCGGAACCGCCCGCAAAGCCGCCAAACAGGACGCACTTTCCTCGATCCTCGTCGAAGGCCATCCCCGCTCCGGCAAGCCCGGGCGGCCCGGACGTCGCGCGGAGCGCCCAGGTGTTGCCGTTCCACTCCCAGGTATCACGTGTAACGCTGGAGTAATCCGGATACTGACCGCCGAACAGGACGGTCACGCCGCGGCGGCTGTCATACGCCATGCTTGGTCCCGTGCGGAACGTCGGACCCGTTGATGCGACCGACGTCCAGGGCTTGGGTACGACATTGACGTGTACTGGCGGACTGACGCTCGAGTCACAGTAGTTCCCGACAAACAGCGAGTATCGGCCGGTGTCCGCCAGCTCCAGTGACGGCAGGGAGAGGTCCTCGGCGTTCGAGCCCGTGATCCGGCCATCGTCGGCGAGCGGCAGGCCGTTCTTGTCCCATTGGAAGGAGAAGGCAGGAATCCCGGCGATGGTCGCGTCCAGGACCGTGTCCGTGCACACTTCGAAGTTGCCCGCGCCGGCGATGGAGGTGGCGCGCGGCGGAATCTCGAACAAATGTGCTACGGCACTGGCGACCGCGCACGGGCCCTCGGTGACCACGACGCTGTAGTCTCCCTCGTCACCCGGGTACACGGAGCGGATGGTCAGAGTATCGGACTGCGCCCCGAAGATGCGGTCGCCGTCGTCGAAGAGGTTGCGGCCGTCTTTCTGCCATTGAAACTGTCGGTTCCGCGAACCGGTCATGGTGACGTGAAACACGGCATCCCCGCATGCATCGACGAATAGCGTCGGCGGTTGCTCCACGAACCCGGGGCAGATGCGGAACGGTGTGGGGAACACCAGGGAATTGTTGCCCACGTACCCGTCGACATAGAACGGCGTAAAGGCGCCGACGTAATAGTCGCCCGCCGGGACATCGGGGATGAAAGCATTGGCGTTGACAGTGAGGACCTGACCGGGATCCAACGAAACCGGCAGGGATTGTAGCGCGGTATCAGTGCCGTCGATGCTGGTGTCCAGCGAGAGGCGAAGGTCGAGGTTGGGCACGTCGGCCGTACGGGCTCCGGCGTTGGCGACGCTCACTTGCACCGGCAGCGTGCCGCCCACGGCGTACGGCGGCATCAGGGGGTTCACCTGCACATTGTTGATGTCGAAATCGGCGGCAGGCTCGTCCTGCTCGCGCCCGAACCATACGAAATACGGGGTAGGGTTGGTGCCGCCGGACCCGTTCATAGTGAAACCCGTTCCGATCCAGGTTTCCGGGGCGTACCAATGCTGCCTCGTAGCGACGTAGTCTCCCCAGCGGTTGATCGGCGGGCCGCTGGACCCCGAGGCGATGCCCACCACCTCCAGCGGCGAGAAACTGTGGTTGTTAAAGGCGTCCGCGATGAAGGCGTAGAAACCCGGATAGAGCAGGCCGCCTCCGAACGAGATGGTGCCTCCCTTCGCCCCGTAACTGTTGGGGTGGACAGACGGGTAGAGCATGGCAGTGCTAGGGTTGAAGATCGGTTGGGTGGTCAGGTATTCGCGGTCGGTTTCGCGGTACTTGCCCACGTCGACGTAGGGGTAGGCAAAGGGGCTGTTCTTCTGCGAGCAGTTGTACATGAACCCCAGTTCGCCGTTGGCGAGGTAGGCGCCGAGAATTCGGGAGTCGGAGAACGCCGCGAAGTTGGTGCCGTCCGGGGCGAAGGCGCGGAAGTCGTCGTCCTCGAACGCGGGATGGTCCACGTCGTCGTAGCCGATGTCGTTGGACTGGTCCCACCAGTGATAGATGCGGAGCGTGTCGTTGTCGTCGTGCGAGCCCCAGTACATGAACTCCGTGGCGCCGTGCACGCAGCGCAGGCCGAAGTGCTCCGTGAAGCTGTAGTACTGGTAGTAGCCGCCGTTGCCGGTGCGCAGATAGTCGAGCGGAATCCGCGTAATCACCGACGCCGCGGCCGCGCCCCCGAGCGTGAACACGTTCGTGGTGTAGTAGAGGAAGCGGTTGCTCACCGCGAGGTTGGGGAAGTCCAACCAGAAGGACTGCGGTGCGAACCCGAACATCGGCGGCGAGAAATCCAGCACCAGCGGCCACTGGTTCGCCAGGAGGTTGTCCCGGCCGCAGGAGACCGCCAGGCGCTGCACGTTGCCGATGATGCGGTTGTTCATCGCATCGCGCGGGGTAGCATACTGAAGCAGCCAGAACATGCAGTCCGTGTTGGGTTCGTAGTAGACGACCTGGTCGCAGCAGAAGCCGCCGCTGTTGGCAGGCACGTCGTTGATTCCGTCGGCGGGGAAGTTGTCGAAAGGATTGACGTACGTCCAGGTGATGCCGCCGTCTCCCGAAAGCGCCGCGTAGGTGTTGCCGGTATAGAACACCAGGTCGCGGTTCATGGCCGTGGTTGGTTCTTCCGGAAACGACGTATCACCGGGCAGTACCGACGCCACGGAGCTGGTGCGGAAGATGCGAAAATCCCCGCCGCCGGACGACGTTGCGCTGCGTCCCGATAGGTCGACGGGGATCGGTGTGGGAGCCCCGGATCGCTGATAGTCCTGCGGCGTGACGTTGGGGTCTTTCCGCAGGGGTATCCGTGGGCGCGGCTCGGCGCTGCAGGCGGCGATTGCGTCCAGCTCCTCCCGTGACAGCTTTTGCGGCTCACGCCCGGGCGGTGGGTTGGTGAACCGCAGCGGCTCGATGGTTCCCGTGTGCGCCTCGACCATGCCGGATGCCTTCACACCGTACCGTCCTGCTTCAGCCCGCAATGCGGCGGGCAGGACGACGAGCACGCAAAGACCGGTAATCACGCGAGACGTCATGTTCCTCTACTCCCTTGTGTCGGGCGCTTCTGAACGCCGATTCGGCGGACTCTGCGGCGATCAAGCATTACTACGCCGGCGACGGGCCGCGCAAGCGGTCCAACCGCGCGGCCCCCGTCGACGTTCGACTTGGCCGGCGTTCGGGCTACAATCCCCCTGTCAGTATCCGAGGAGGCGCATGCCCTCCTGACTCTACATCCGAAATCCATGCCCCAAGTGAGACATGCACGGGTCAGAAAGGCGAAGACGAGTGTGAGTGAGGAGCCCCGAGAGGCCGTCAGCCGCATTCTCCGCCAACTGGGGCCGGGGCGACCTGAGCCGGCCGCTGAGCTGCTTCCGCTGGTTTATGGCGAGCTGCGCCGGCTCGCGAAGCAACGGCTGGCCGGCCTTCCGCCCGGCCAGACCCTGCAACCAACGGCTCTGGTACACGAAGCCTATCTCAAACTGGTCGGCTCCGCGGACCCGGGGTGGGACAACCGGGCTCATTTCTTTGTGGCCGCGGCCAGGGCCATGCGCGACATTCTGGTGGATCAGGCACGGCGCAGGGCGAGCCTGAAGCGCGGCGGCGATCGCCGGCGCGCGGACGTGGAGCCGTCGGACCTCCCCATCGCCGAACCCGGTGAGGACGTACTGGCGTTGCACGAGGCCCTGGAGCGCCTGGAACACGATGATCCACGTAAGGCGCAGATCGTCATGCTTCGCTACTTCGCCGGTCTCGATCGCGCCGAGGTCGCGGAGCTTTTGGGCGTGACCACCCGCACCATCGACCGCGACTGGCGCTACATCGTGGCGCGCCTGCATCGCGAGTTGAATCCCGACGATCCGCCCGGTCCGCCGCCATGAGTAAGGAACGGGCCCGCCGTATCGAAGCGTTGTTTCAGGCTGCCGCCGACTTGCCGGAGTCCCAGCGCCATGCGTACCTGGAGCGGGAATGCGGCGGCGATTCGGCGGCGATCCGCGAGGTCGACGCGCTCCTTCGCCACTACGGCGCCGCCCCCACTTCGTTCCTTCAACCCACGGCGTTGGAAACCCTGCCCCTGGCGGAAGAGGACGCGATCCCGCCTGCACAGGTCGGAGCCTATCGCATCGTCCGCCCCCTCGGCGAAGGCGGCATGGGTGTAGTGTACGAGGCGATTCAGGACCATCCGCGGCGCACCGTGGCGCTCAAGGTGATGCGCGGGGCGATGGCCTCGCCGTCGGTGCGCAAACGGTTCGAGTACGAGGCGGAGATCCTCGGGCTGCTGCGCCACCCGGGCATTGCACAGATTTACGAGGCGGCGACCACTCCCGCCGACGCCGGCGGGCAACCCTATTTTGTGATGGAACTCATCCGCGGCGCCACGCTCGTGGACCATGCCGATGCGCGCCGCTTGAACCTGCGCCGGCGGCTGGAGCTGATGGCCCTGGTTTGCGACGCCGTGCAGTTCGCGCATCAGAAGGGAGTCATCCACCGTGACCTCAAACCAGCCAACATCCTCGTGGAGGAGCCGGGCGGCGACGGCGCCACAGATCTGCCGCCCACGTCCGCGCCGGGCCAACCCAAGATTCTGGATTTCGGCATCGCCCGCATGGTCCAGTCGGAGGCGCAAGCGCAGACCTTACGAACCGAACCGGGGCAGATCCTCGGCTCCTTGTGGTACATGAGCCCGGAGCAGGTCGCGGGCGACCCGCGCGAGGTGGACGCCGCTTCCGATGTGTACGCCCTGGGCGTGATCCTCTTCGAACTGCTCGGCGGCCGACTGCCCTATGACCTTACCGGGCGCTCCCTCCCCGAGGCCGGGCATATCATTCGCGAGCAGGACCCGCTGCGCCTGGGAACGCTTAACGGGGAATGCCGCGGCGACGTGGAGACCATCGTCACCAAGGCTCTGGAGAAGGCCAAGAGTCGTCGTTATGGTTCCGCCGGCGAGCTTGCCGCCGACCTGCGCCGCTTCCTCGCCGACGAGCCCATCCTAGCGCGGCGTGCCAGCCGCGGATACCAGCTTCGCAAGTTCGCGCGGCGTCATCGCGCACTGGTGGCGGGGGCCGCCGCGGTGCTCATGGCGCTGGTGTTGGGGGTGATCGGCACCGGCGCCGCCCTGGTTCGCGCGCGGCGCGCCGAGCAGACCGCCGCCGTGCGTCTGGTGGAGGCGCAGAAGGAAGCCGCCAAGGCCGCCGCCGTCAATCACTTTCTCCAGGACATGCTCTCCGCCGTCGATCCCGCCAAGACGCTGGGCCGCGAAGTCGGACTACGCGACGTCGTCGATCAAGCGGTGCGCGAGCTCGACGAGAAACCGCTCCGCGATGAACCGGAGGTAGAGGCTGAAATCCGCAGCACCCTGGGCAGCACGCTCTACTCCCTGGGTAACTACCCGGAGTCGGAGCGGCAGCTCCGCCTGGCGGTGGACCTGCGCAGCGCCGCGCTGGGTCCCGAGCATCCGGATGTGGCGCGCGCGCTCAACGACCTGGCGCTGGTGGTGATGGCGCGGGGAGCCTACGCGGACGCCGAGGCGACGTATCGCCGCGCGCTGGACCTCCAACGCGCTGCCCTCGGCGAAGACCACGTCGACGTGGCCCAGGGCATGCAGGATCTGGCCGCGGCGCTTCGCGCCCAGGGCAAACTCGACCAAGCGGAACCGCTTTACCGCGCTGCCCTGGCGATCCGCGAGAAACGACTGGGGCCCGATTCACTGGAGGCGGCACAGACCGTAAACAGCCTGGCGCTTCTGGCGCAAAACCGTGAGGACTACGCCAAGGCCGAGGCGCTGTTCCGGCGAGCCTTGGCGATTCGGCGGCAGCGCCTGGGAGACGTTCACCCGGTTGTCGCCGATGGACTGAACAACCTCGGCAACCTGCTCCGCTACTTCGGGCCGCGCGAGGGGACAGAGGCCGTGCTGCGCGAGGCGCTGGAGATGCGGCGGAAGATCTTCGGCCCCGAGCACCCCGCTGTCGCCCAAAGCCTCCAGGGCCTGGCGGCCTACCTTTCCGACGCGGGCCGCCTGGAGGAAGCCGAGGGCTACTTCCGTGAGGCCTCGGTCCTGTTCCGCAAGCTCCTCGGCGACCAACATCCGGACCTCGCCCGCAGCCTCCAGTCCCTGGCGCAGACACGCCACGATCGCGGCGACCTCGAGGAATCGGAGTCGCTCTATCGTGAATCCTTAGAGATACGCCGCCGGGTCTTCGGCGAGGAGCATCTGGAAACGGCGCTTTCGCTCACCGGCCTGGGCGGCGTGCTTGTGGATCAAGGCCGCTATTCCGAGGCCGAGGGGTTGCTGCGCCGCGCGCTGGAAATCCGTACCGCGCGCCTGGCGCCGGACCATTGGTTGATCGCGCACACCAGGACCTTACTCGCCGGGGCCCTCGCCGGTGAAGGGCGGGCGGACGAGGCCGCGTCGCTCCTGGAGGAGTGCCGCTCCGGATTCGCTCAAATCCCCCCCTACGCCGTCCGTCGCAAACAGGAATTGTTGCGGCGGGCGATGGCGTTCTTCGAGCAGCACCGCCCGGATCGCGCTGCGGCCTACCATGCCCTCGTCGCCGGCGATCCGGCACCGCGGTGACCGTCAGTGGCGCCCGCGGCGCGGAGGTCGGCGCTGTTTACAGCGTCCGGCCGATTGGCCGATACTACGGATATGACGACGAAACGGGAGTTCATCACGATTGTCTCCGGCCTGCCGCGCTCGGGGACGTCCATGATGATGCAGATGCTCGACAAGGGCGGCATTCCTGCCCTGGTAGACAACATTCGCAAGGCCGATGAGGACAACCCCGAGGGCTACTACGAGTTTGAGCCGGTCAAGAAGACCAAGCAGGACGCTGCGTGGCTGAAGGACGCGCCGGGCAAGGTCGTAAAGATGGTGCACCTGCTGCTCCTGGACCTTCCCACGGACCGCGAGTACCGCGTGGTGTTCATGCGCCGTGAGCTTCGCGAGGTGATCAAGTCGCAGAACGTCATGCTGGAGCGCAACCAGAAGGGCGGCGGCGACCTGCCGGACGAGAAGGTCATGCAGGTGTTCCGCATGCAGCTCGACAAGGTTTACAAGTGGATCAGCGAACATCCGAACTTCAAGCTGCTGGAAGTCAGCTACAACGAGTTGCTTAAGGAAACCCCACGGTTCGTGGATGCGCTCGACGCCTTCCTCGGCGGGGGCATGAACAAGCAGGCCATGCTCCGAGTGGTGAACCCGGCGCTATACCGCCAGCGAGCTTAGATGACCGCGCGCGATCCGGCGCTGCATCACACCGTCCTGCCCGCTCGTTCGTGGTTGCAGCTCAGTGCACCCGACGCAACCACGGCCCAATCCACCGGCTGAAGGTCGGTGGCTCGGGATCGGTGACCGTGACCGCCTGCAAAGCCGGTCCCACGGCGCTCCGCAATCCCGAAGCTCCGCGATCCCGAACTTCGCACCCCCCAGGCTCCGCGGGTCCACTCCCCGCTTCAGTCCTGCCGCACCCTTCCCTCCTGCCGCGCGCTTAAGTCCTGCCCGCAGCGGCAAGTGCCACATCGCCTGCCCGCCTCAGCGCGTCAGGCGTAGGAGCCCGTAGTGAAAAGTCGACGACCGGGCGTGGCACGGGCATCCTGCCCGTGAAAGAATGGGCTGGAAGCCCATGCCGCGCGTTCTGCTGCGGGCTGGCAGCGCCTGTCTGCGAATCTTCACCACTCGGGACCGCGCGGAACGCCGGTCGCCCGCCGCCTCGGTGGCGCAGAAATCACCCTGGCCCCGAGCGCGGTGTTTTCGCCTTGCCCCAGCGTGATTCGGCGCCGGTTCCTCCGCTGGTTACTACGTGGGGCATATGATCCCCCCTGCGGCGATCGACGCAGCGTCGAACCCGCGGATCGCAAGAAACCTCGAACGAAAAAGGAGAGAGTCATGTCTGCAATTTCCCGGAGATCCCGCGCGCTGGCGCTGGCGAGTTTGGCATGGGCCGCGGCGAACGCGACGAACGCGGCGGAGCTGGCGATCGTACCGGTCAGCGTCAACAGGCCGCATCGTGTCGTAGAGCAGGAGATTCTGTTCTGGGAGAGCGACGTGGTCGACACCGAAGGGCCGGTGGTGATCGTCGTTGACGTGCAAGTGTCCGACTGGGGGCCGGCCGGCCTCGGAGCCTACCAGGCGACCATTGACGCTGCCGGAACCGACAGCCCGTTGCCGGGCTTGATCTTCGAAACCGCCGAGGCGCCGGAGTACGTGTGCGCCCGAGCTCCGGGCCTGGACTGCTCCACGGACCTGCGCGCCTGCGGTGACTTTGGTCCCTGTGTTCGCAACGCTGCATCGGTGGATGAGAAGGCCTACGAAACCGCCGAGGCGCCGGAGTACGTGTGCGCCCGGGCTCCGGGCCTGGACTGCTCCTCGGACCTGCGCGCCTGTGGTGACTTCGGTCCCTGTGTTCGCAACGCTGCATCGGTAGATGAGAAGGCCTACGAGACCGCCGAAGTGCCGGAGTACGTGTGCGCTCGAGCTCCGGGTCTGGATTGTTCCTCGGACCTGCGTGGTTGCGGCGATTTCGGGCCCTGTGTGCGGCGCGTGGTCGCGATGTTCTCCGACCTCAAGGAGTCGGGAGACGCCGGCGTGGCGGTGGATCTGGAACGTGCCGTGTTGAATGGCCATGTGCATCTCGATCCGGTCAGGGATACGGGGCTCGCCCGCTCGCTGGGAATGTTCCGCATCGTGCTCCCAACAGCCGCGACGGGCACCTACGCGATCAGCTTCAGCCAATCGGGGTTCGATACCTTCGTGCTCAACGGGGCCGGCGACCTCGAGCCCGTCGGGCTGCGGCCCATCCGGATCGCCATCGCGCCCGACGAGGACTTCTGCCGGCAGAATGCGGATTGCGACGACGGCCTGTGGTGCAACGGCGCGGAGGCCTGCGTGAACGCCCGCTGTGTCGCGGGGCATCCGATTGCCGAGCTCGACGAGCCCTGCGCGGAGCCCAACACGCGCTCCAAGGGGCGGCGGTAGGCTGGCGCGATCCTGATCCCGCCCGGCACGAACGGCACTCGGGCGATCCGTGTTACGCCTTTCCTTCCCAAGAAACACACGGCCCGCTGCCCACGAACGCGGTCGGCAGGCCGTGCGTTTTTGTTCGTACCCATCGGTGATCCCCCACCCCCCCGAGCGCGATCCTATCTGCCGCGTTTTGTTTCTCGCTACCGGCCCGCCCCCGTTCCGGAACCAGTCGCGACTGGCCCGCCCGCAGTCCCGCTCCTAGAAAAAAAACGCACCCAAGCCGGGCAACTGGTCGCGATCGTGCAAGGGGCATATAATGCGCCGCCTCGGCGGGCGACGACGGTGCGCTGCCCGTGACGCAAGTATGGCTGACATACTGTACGTGTGGCTTACTCTTACCAACCCGTCTTGTCGGCCTGACGATTTCTTGCAAGATTGCAGCGGGGCGGTGCGGTCTACGCAGTGGTACTCGGAGGGTGTTTCTGGTATACTGCTGCCCCGGCGAGCGTAGGTTTTCGTGCGTTCGTTATGGGGCGTGGCCGACTGGGCCGCGATGAGGTGGGGACGATCCGCAGAGTCTGATTCTGCCACATGGCGTCGCGGCGCACTCGGCTGCCCGTGGTGACAATCACTTGTCATCCGGTTGCCGGTGCGCATAGCGCTTGTTTTCCGTGGGATGCGCTGGGGCTTCGTTGGCTGTTACCTAAACCAGGAGGAACAGAATGAGAGGGAAGGGTCGAGGGAAATGGCGTCCGCTATGGGGCGCCGCGGCGATCGGACTGGTCGTCGGTAGTGTTACGTTTTTGAATGCGTGGGCGGCGCCGGAAGGCTCCGCCGTGGTGGCCCCGGCCGGCATCGACAAGAGCCAGCCCTCGGCCGCGCCGTCGGTCACGACGCCTCCGATTGCCGCGGGGCGAACCACGGCCGTGCAAGCCAGCGCCCAGGTCGCGGGACCGACGGTGATGCAGAAGGCGCTTGCCGCCCCGCTGGCCAGAGACGCCCGCGTGCGCATGGGCCGCATCGTGACTGCCTCACCGGTGGCGGATGCCCCGACGGCGGGGGGCAGCGTGCTGGCCGCGACCATGGTTCCTGGCCAGCCCTGCGATTGCGACAGTGACTGCGTTCCGGCGCTTCCCTGCCGCGTGGGCCGTTGCCGCAAGGAGACGGCGGGCCAGCTTCAGGCGGGGACGTGCGAGGAGCTCATTGCTCCGGTTGACACGCGCTGCGACCTGGACGCCCTGTTCTGCACCGACGATCGGTGCATTCTGTCCCCCGGCGGCGCCAAGCAGTGCGTGAACGGCACCAACAACGGCAACACCTGCACCACTGCCGGGGATTGCCCCGGCGGCACCTGCGAGGTGATCACCGTTTGCACCAACGGCGCGGTCACGCGCTGTGCCACGGAGTGCAACGGCGGCACCAACGCCGGCGATGATTGCCTGCGCGATTCGGACTGCGGCGGCGGCACGTGCATTCTCCAGGCCGCGCCCGGCCAGGCGGTGTGCAATGAAACGCTGGATCGTTGCGAGGTCCATCAGGGCGGCGGCGCGGTGGGTCGCTGCTGCAGCACCGACGGCACTACCTGCAGCTACGTCACCGAGGCGAGCTGCACCGGAAGCGGCGGCAAGTGGCTGCGCACCGAGGACCCGGACGACATTCTGGACGAGTGCGTGTGCCCGAAGTACGGCAGCGCCATCAGTCCCGCCGGAGCCTATGGAACGACCGTGGGCCCCATTCGCATCTCGGAGAAGGTGTGCGCCATCGGCGGCGATATCTGCGAGGACGCCACTTTCTGCCAGAAGCGCTGCACGGGCCCGGCGCCCTTCGAGATCTGCGAAGTGGACACCGACTGCCCCACGAATGAGACCTGCCAGCCGGACACCTGCGTGGCGGATACGCCCCCGCGCTGCGCCGACGGCTTCTACAAGATCGGCGACGACTACACGCTGCCCAACGCCTCGTACCTGCGGCTCAAGCAGTTCCGCTTCCGCGGCGGCGTGGACAAGCCGGATGAAGTGTTGATCTTCGAGTTCTATGAGCAGCAAGGACATTGCAGCAACGCGCCGGCCACGGCCTGCGACAGCTTCGTGCTGGCCTCCTGCCCCGGTGGGAGCTGCATTCCCGACCTGGTCGACGCGGTTGGCATTCGCTTCGGCAACGGTGGGATTTTTGACTACCTGATTGACGTGGATTGTGCCAACGATTGCATCGTGGCCGAAGAGGAGGCTCCGCAGGACGAGCCGATCATCATTCCGCCCGCCGGCTGGGTGGCGATCCGCAGCTCGCGTACCGAGCCCACGGCAGACGCCCGCAACGCCGCGAACGGTCGCTGGCTGTCCGCGGCGGCCGAGGGCGGCAACGAGGTCGACTTCGGCAGCAACAATCCCAACCTCATGTGGGTCAATGCGGCGCCCACCGGCACCGGGCCGGTTACGCCGCAGATCATGGTGTTCGAGTTGCTGGGCGACAAGCTGCCCTCGTCGGGCGCCTGCTGCGATGCCACCAACGGTAACTGCACCGACACGCAGAAATGGGATTGCCGCACCTGCTCGGCAACGGGAGCACCCTGCCGTTACTATCCCGAACCGCTCCGCGACTTCATCAACTGCGGTTTCAACGACTTCTGCGTTGAAGACAACTGGTTCGGACCCAAGACGCACGTGGATTTCAACACCGGAGGCGGCCTGGATTGTGCCGACTCGCCGTGCGACCTGGGCGCCTGCTGCTTCCCGAACGGCACCTGCCAGCGGTTGGACCAGCAGTTGTGCACCGGTGACTTCCAGGGCTTCGGTACCGACTGCACGCCGAACTGCTGCACCCAGACCTTCACCGGCGGTGACTGCTGCGAAACGCTGTTCTATTGCGACGACGGCAGCGGCGACTGCGCCGCCGGCAGCGGGCCGTGCTCGGACAACACCGGCACCTGCCAGACGTGCACCGGGCCCACGACGCACTACATCACCGTGCCGCCGCTCTTCGATCCTGCCATTACCATCGACATCAGCGGCGACAACACGCCGGCGGTGTTCACCCAGGCCCTGGGAGACACCTGCACGCTGAGCGGCAGCGATCCCGGCTGGTACGAGAAGTTCCACCTCAACACCTGCGGCGTGGTTACGGTGGACGTCTGCTGCACGACACCGCTCATGAGCCCGGTGTGGGGCGTGCTCGTCGAGGCCTGCCCGAATTGCAGCAACGTGATCGGCGCCGACCAGAACCAGAACGGCGCTCAGTCCGGGTTCGGTGCCGGTTGCAACAACAACCACTGCTGCCCGGACGGCAACTTCTCGGCGCAGTTTACGCTGGCCGCCGGTACGTATATGTACCAGCCATACGGCGACCCGACCTGCGAGGGAACGCTCGATAACTGCATCACCAATGATGATTGCCCGCTGGGCGCGGTATGCGAGGCGACGGTGGGGCCGTATACGGTGCACATCACCGTGGATCCCTGCAACCCGGCGGCGTGCTGCATCGGCGGCACTTGCCAGGTGCTCAACCGTCTGGACTGCGAGGCCGCCGGCGGCTTTTGGCTGGGGGCTCTGGACCCGGCGGTGGCGGATTGCTTCCCGCTGCCCAACGGGGCGTGCGGCACCGGGTCCTGCTGTACGGGTCCGGGAGTGTGCAATGACACCACCTTCTTCGACACGGAAGCGGAGTGCCTCAACGCCAACCCCAACAACATCTTCGTCGGTGGGTCGCAATGCCTGCGCGACGACCCCTGCCCCATCTGCACGTTCGATGACGACGCGCACTGCAAGTCGTTCATCAACGCCAACGTGCGGTATATCTCACCCAGCGACCGCTCCCTGGATCCGCCCATCCGCTGGGCGGATGACTTCACGCCGCAGGGTTCGCTGCTCGACGCGGTTTGCTGGTGGCCGGCCTACTTCGACCCGTTCAACGGTGTCGAGTGCGCTGCGAACCCGCCGCCGGACGATTGGCGCGTTCGCGTCTACGAGGACGACTTCGGGCTGCCCGGCCTCGAGAAGGGCCCGGCCGGCGGACAGGTGCTCAACGTGTTCGCCAAGCGGCTGATCCCTGGCCTGCGTGTCTGGGAATACACCGGCGCCTTCCAGACGCCGCTGGTTGTAACCCCGGGCTCGTGCCTGTGGGTTGAGATTACGGGCCTCGGCGAGGGCACGGGCTGCACTACGTACCTCACCGAGTCGGCGGGTGACGGCAACGGTTACGCCGTGCAGGACGGCGACGGAACCTACGGTCCGGAAGACATCATCATCTACAACGAGGGGACGATCGATGACATCGGCGACTACTCGTTCTGTGTCTCCACGGGTCTGGGTACCGACAACGACTGCGGTGACGTGACGGTTCCGTGCTGCCTGTGCGGGACTGGCTGTAGCATGATGTCGGCTACTGCCTGCCGCAACGCCGATGGGTACATCTTCGCGGGTGAGCCGTCGTGCGCCACGGTGACCTGTCCGACCGTACCGGCGAACAACGCCTGCGGCAGCGCTACGGCCATCTGCACCGGGCAGTCGGCTTGCAGCGTGGGTCTGGACAATCGCTGCGCCACCAACGACGGTCTGGTTACCACGTGTAACCCGGTGACCGGCGCCGGGCCTGCCAACGACTTCATCCAGGACGTCTGGTTCCAGTACACGCCGCCCTGCTCCGGTGAGATGCAGATCGACACGTGTTCGAACCTGACGATGTACGACACGATGATCGCCATCTACGGCGGCACGGCCACCACCTGTTCGTGCCCGCCGGCGGGTACGGACACGGGCTTGATCACCCGTCCGAATCCGTCGCCGCCGCCGCCGACACTGCCGGCGTGCGACGACAACAATGGCAGCGAGGCGGCAGGCACCGCCTGCCCGCCCAACAACTTCGGGCGTTCGCTCCTGAAGATTGACGCCACGGGCGGCAACTGCTACCTCATCCGCGTGGGCGGCGACCGCGGTTCGAACGTGCTCAAGGAAGGTGTGGCGCAGCTCTCGATCAACGTGACCTGCTCGGCGATCAACCCGCCGCTGCCGGCCCCGGCGCCGCACAACCGCAAGAAGAACCGCTACGTCTCCTTCAATCCCAACAGCGGCACCACGGCGGTGAAGTTCAAGGTTACGCGGACGTTCCCGCCGCCGACGACGGAAATGGGCTGGGTCGGCCCGCCGGATGCCAACGGTATCTCGGCGATCCTGCCCGACGCCCAGAAGCCGGCGTCGCGGGTGTGGGGTGAGGCGGTGATCCACGCCGGCGACTGCGAGATCTACCCGGTTCCGGACACGGCCAACACCCCGCTGACCTGTTCGATCAGCGGCGCGCCGTGTGCCCAGCTCTGCGGAGGCGGGCAATGTCCGGCCGGTCAGGGCGAGTGCATCGCCCCGCCGACAACCTACGAGATCCGGGCGACCTCCGACAACGCCAACTTCTCACCGCCGCTGGTGGTGACGACGGTGCCGCGTCCCTGCCCGAAGAAGTGGGGCGACAGCGTCGGTGACTTCTCCGGCGGCGCGTGGACGGCGCCCAACGGCGTGTCCAACGTCAACGACTTCGTCTCGGCGTTGCAGTGCTTCCAGCAACTCCCGACGCGGCCGCACGTTTCCATCTGCGACGTGGTCGGCGCCGGTCAGCTCGGTCTGGAGTCCTGCATCAACAAGCAGGGCAACATCGCCGACGTGTTCAACCTCATCAAGGCGTTCCAGGGAAGCGCGTATCCCGCCTATGTGTGCAGCACCAGTGGGCATGGATGCAGCAACCTGGGTGGCGCCTGCGCGGCGCCGGGCGTGGGGACGTGCATCATCCCCGGCACCGGCAACTGCCCGGCGTGCCCGTAAGCCGTCGGACAGGCTGAGTTCTTAGGCCCTCTTTGAAGGCCGCCCGGCAGCTCGGGCGGCCTTCTTTATGCGCTGCCTCCGGCGGGTGAGGCTGAGCGTACGCGCGCCGCATGCGGGGGTCGAGTACGTTCGGAGGGCGCGAGGTTCGGGACCCGGACGGCGGCATCGCCGCATAGCCGGCGGCGAGAAGCGGGAGGCATTGTGTGGTACGGGCATCGAGGCTATGTGCCGACGGACCGGATGCCCAGGGCACCCGTTTCGCTGCCGGTCAGGCCTCGCTTTCGGGCGGGGGCTCCAGCCCCACACGTTCCTGCCAGTAACGCTCGGCGAACGCGCGGTCGAAGGTACCTTTGCCCACCTCGATCGTGGGAATCAGCGGGACGCGCTGCGGGAACCGCAGGCCGTAGAGGAGGGCGAGCTCGGTCTCGCACACGATCCGCGTCCGCATCTCCTCGTATGATTCCGTCCTGCGGCGGCGCAGCGGCATGATCAGCGGCCTTCGCGACGCCCCTGGGAAGCGGCCTCCCCGCCCCCTTCCGCGGGTCCGACGGGCACCGGCGACATGTACCAGTAAGTCGCGAAGACGGATGCCGCCCCGACCGCTGCGTACTGAATGGGGAGCACGCGGAGGAAGCAGGAGGCAGGCAGCGTGGGTGGGACGCCGGCGCTTCCCGCGCCGACCGCCGACCAGCCGTAGCCGACCAGCGCCAGGACGGGCACCGCCAGAAGCGCCCAAAGCGAGGTGCGAACCGGAACCAGACGTTGCGCGACCATGCAGGCCAGAAAGGTAGCCGCGGCAACGACGAAACACGCCTGCCCGTGCTCCACGGCACGGCGCGAAAGGCCCGTGGAAAGAACGACGAAAGATAGTATGGCGATTCCGGCCGCGACGGCCGTGTGTTTGCCGCCCACGGCCGGCGGTGTCGGATCAGCTTCGCGCAGCAGGTAGGTTCCGATCAGTGGCACATCGGCGGCGGCTGGGCGCTGTGCACCGTCGCCCGGGCTTGCATCTACGTGGTCGGAGTTAACCGGCGGCCGCGCCGGCGAACACCAGCGAAGCACCAGCGCCGAAACCAGCATGGCGGCGAACACCACGAGCCACCAGGCACAGGCTTCGACGGCAAGGCTCAGCGCCACCGACCGTTGCGATCCCGCGCCGGCGGGCGCGTCGAACATCAGCAGATACTGCGCCGTATCGCCACGCAGGGAGACGCAGGCCAGCCCCACGGCGGCCGAGAACGCTCCCACGTCCGCAAGTCGGCGGCCGATCAGCAATGTGGCAATGCCGGCGGAGATCACGGCGAGCGCCGCCGCCTGCGCCAGCATAGCACCTCCGTGATGGCGGGTCAGAAGGCTCACCGCGCCCAGCGGATCGTCCGGGGCCATGGCCATCCAGCCGACGCTAAGGAAGATCCCTCCGGCCAGAAACCACGCCGCCAGCGTGGTGGTTTTCTCCAGGGTGCTAAGCGGGGGTCGGATGGGCATGGTCGCACTGCCGAGGTCGGTCATGCGTGTACCGCTTCCAGCAGCTCCATCCGCACCAGGAGTCGTTCGATTCCCTGCCGCGCGTCCTCGCCCAGGCCGCACAGGGGCAGGCGAAATTCCTCATTCAGCAGGCCGGCCAGCGCCATGGCGCTCTTGATGGGCAGGGGATTGGGCCCGAACCGGTCCAGCCCGATCGCCAGTTCGTACACTCGACGATGCCCGGCACCCAGCGACATGAGCGGCCAGGTGAGCGGGTCGTCACCGCTGAGAATAGCGATGTCGCACCGCGCCATCAGATCGGTCACACCGTCCACCGAGCCGGTGGCGTGCTTGAGTCCGACGACGTGCGGATACGTCCGTCGCAGCCGGACGACCACATCGGTGGGGATGTTGACGCCGGTGCGGATGGGCACGTTGTACAACACGATGGGCAGGTCGACCGCGTCGGCGACGCTGGCGAAGTGACGATAGAGGCCCTCCTCCGTGGGGCGGTTGTAGTAGGGCGCCACGACCAGAGCGGCATCGGCGCCGGCCTCTTGCGCCAGGCGCGTGCGGCGCACCGTCTCCGCCGTGGAATTGGTGCCGGTGCCGGCCATCACGGGGCGACGTCCCGCGGCGCGGGTCAAAACCGCCTCCAGCAACTGGTGATGCTCGTCGGCGGTCAGCGTCGGCGCCTCACCGGTCGTGCCACAGGGAACCAGCCAATCCGTACCGCCTTCGATCTGGCGATCCACCAGCATGTCCACGCGCGGCCAGTCGATGTCGCCGTCGTGAAACGGCGTAACCAATGCCGTCATCGAGCCGCGCAGCGGTGGGATCTCACGAGCCTTTCCGGGCATGGTCTGACCTCCTTGTCTGGAGCTGCTCTGTTTGTAACCGCTTCGGCGGCGATTGCAACGGCGGGGGCGGGAGCGTCGACTCGGTTGGCGCGGACCCCTTCGCGGCGACAGGGACTCTGAGCCGTCCGCGGCGCATCGCGGCTACTTCACCCGGCGGAGGGTAAGCCGTCGGACCGCGTCGGGACCGGAGGACCGCGAGGGAGGATCATCGCCGCACGCCGACGGATCGGCGTCGGCGCGCGGGGCGGGGATGCGGACACATTTTCAGGGTTCGCCGGCTCGCCGCCGGTTCAGAAGGAGTCGAACGCCTCTTCAAGCTGCTCGGGCAGGGCGTCGAGGTAGGCGAGAAAGTCCCGGCGCTCGGCCAGACCCAATGCCCGCACCACGCGGGTTTCCAGCAGGCAATAGGCCTCGGTGGGGGAATAACCGAGCAAACCGCAGATGTGGTCGCAAAGCTGGAGCTGCAAGCGCTCGCGCCGTAGCGGATCATCCTCGGCCGGGAATTCGTGATGGTTCGACGTGAGGCTCTTGAGTGTGTTGGGCAGCTTCCAGGCGTCGGCGATCAACTCCCCGAATTCCTGGTGCGTCTCCGCACAGAGATACTCGAAGGTCTCGTGGTCGATCTCGGCGTGGGATCGGTTCCGCTCGTCGCGGACGATGCGCAGCACGATGACGCAACCGATGTCGTGCAGCAGGCCCATGAGGAACGCGTCATCCTTGTCCACGCCGGTGAAGGCCGACAGGCCGTACATGATCTGCCCCGCCGCGAAGGAGCGTGCCCAGAGGAGGTTGGCGAGCTCGTCTCGTCCCTTGCCACGGAACATGGCGGAGCGCAGCGACTCGTGCATCATCAGGGTGCGCACGGCCTTGAAGCCCAGGCGCGCCACGGCCGGTTGCAGGGACGTGATCTTGTGCATGCCGCGGTACAGCGCGGAGTTGGCCATGCGCAGCACCGAGCCGGCAATCACCGGGTCGTCGGCGAGCAGCCGCGCTACGTCCGCGAAGGTGCACTCGGGATCGCGGAGCTCGGTCAGTACGCGCTCCGCCGCCTGCATCAGTGGCGGCATTTGCAGGTCGTGCCCGTCGAAATGGGAGATGAGCAGATTCTCCAGCGCCAGCGCGTCCGTGGTCATCGCCGGGCGGCCAACGGGCGTAGGTTCGGTGGCGGTGACGCCTTCCGGCGCCCACCAGGCGCGCGCGGGGCCGCCCGCACGCTCCGCGGGCGCGTCGGGCGGCGCCTCGAGCGTCGCGACTCCGCCGTCATCGCGAGCCGCCAGTGTGCCAGCGCGCCGGCGCGGGGCCGGGCCGTTCGTGGCCGTGGGGCTCGCCGTCAGCTTGTCGATGATCCAATCCCAAAGCCCCATGGATCTGTGACTCCCGCCGCCGGTGTTTGCGGCCGATCGGATGTTCCTGCGCCCCCTTTGGTGCGGGCGCGGTAGCGCGCCGCACGCAGGGGAAAACACGTGACCCCAGGGTTCCATCGTCACTTCCGACCGGCGGGTGAAGCGCCGCACGGCGGTCGTTACCCGGATTCACACGTTCCCAAGTTAAGCGAGTTGCCGATAACCGCGCCCGCGCGAGGGACGGAACCCCCCGCGGGTCGCATGCCTCCCCCCGCCCGTTCAGCCGCCCTCCGCGGCGCCTTTTACGGTTGCCTCGACAGACGGTCGCGGCTGATAATTCCGTGGCAGTCGGGCCGCCGGGGCCGGCGCGGCGGACCGTTGCGCGCCGGCGGCGCAAGCTTGGTTCCGCGCCGCGATTGCGTTAGACTGTGAGCTTCGGGATGGGCTTGCGAGGGCAGCGCTGCGGCGGATGAACCGGGCAAGAAGCCGGGCGACGCCGCGATTCGCGGAGCCGTCCGCCGGGTAAGCGGCCTAGAATACGGATGGTATCCCATTGCCTCGGGTAGGGGGGCCGGCGGGGTTTCAATCTTGCGTGGGAGACAAGCCTTGTTTGGGAAGATGGTTCGACAGTCGGCCGGCGCTGTTGCGCTGGGGTTGGTGATGACGCTGGGCAGCTCCGCCGCGCGCGGGCAATGCGAAGCGGCCAAGGTTCTGGCGAATGACGGCGTGGCGGGCGATCGATTCGGTACGTCCTGCGCCATCGACGGGGACTTCGCCGTCGTCGGGTCACCGACCTCCGAGCCCACCCCCCCCGCCGGCACCGGATCTGCCTACGTTCTACAGCATGGGCTCACCGGCTGGACACTGGCCACCAAACTGATCCCGACTGACGCCATGGCCGGCGATGCCGCCGGTCTTTCCGTCGCTATCAGCGGTGACCGGATTGTCGTCGGCTCCCGCAAGGCGGCGGTCGCGTCCCCCACGGGCCCTCAAAGCGCCGCCGGTGCCGCCTACGTGTTTCGCTTCGACGGCACCTCGTGGGTGGAAGAGTCCAAGCTGGTGGCCACGCCGCCCAGCGATGTTCACTCCAATGACGAATTCGGAACCGCGGTGGCGATCGATGGCGACTTGATCGTAGTAGGGCGCCCGAAAAGCGATGAGACGCCCGGCACGCTCGGAACGGGGGACTCCGGTTCGGCCTTCGTTTATCGATACGATGGTACGGCTTGGGACAAAGAGGCCAAACTGCTCGCCACCGACGCTGATGGTGGCGACCAGTTTGGAAAAACCGTCGCCGTGAGCGGCGATTGGATCATGGTCGGTGCACTCGGTGACAGGATCTCGACGGTCACGGGCGGCTCCGTGGGCTCGGTCTATGTGTACAACCGCCAGGGATCAGCGTGGGTGTTCATCGAACGCCTCAATGCATCGGATGCCGCGAGCGGAAGGCTATTCGGCGTTTCACTGTCTCTCCGGGGCGATGTCGCGGCGATGGGTGATTACTCACAAAACGCGAATTCCGTGTACATCTTTCGTCGCAACGGCACCGACTGGACCCAGGAGGCCAATTTCCGCGGAGGCGATACCGTCACCGGCACCAACGGGGATCGATTTGGTGTGTCGGTCGGCATTGATGGCGACCTGCTGGTTGTCGGCGCCGAGCGCGATGACGACGGCGGACTGACTAGCTCCGGAACGGTGTTCTTCTTCACAAGGACCGGCGGAACCTGGTCGGAGCTGGGAAAGGTAAATGCCAGCGACGCGGTTGCGAACGACCAGCTCGGGGGAAGCGTTGCCGTTGACGGCAACTACGCCATCTCCGGAGCGCGTTTGAATGACGACGGCGGGCTTACCGACCGCGGCTCCGTGTACCTGTTTGCCGTCAATCCCGCTCCGGATTGCAACGGCGGCGGAGTCCAGGACGAGTGCGAGCTCCGCGCCAACCCAGGCCTGGATACGAACACCAACGGCACCATCGACTCCTGCGAATGCGGCGCCGGGCGTCCCCCGTGTGACGATCAGCTCGCCTGCACCACCGACACCTGCGACGGGCAGACTTCACGCTGCGTCTTTACGCCCAATGCCGGCTTTTGCGTCATCGGCAGCCCGGCGCAGTGCATCACCGCCGGCACCATCAACCCCACGAACGAGTGCCAGGTCTGCACGCCGGCGACGGCCACCCAGGCCTGGTCGGCCGTGGCCAACGACACCCCCTGCACCGCCGACACCAACACCTGCACGCACGACGTTTGCACCTCCGGTGCCTGTACGCACCCCTTCAAGACCGCCGGTGATGCGTGCGACCTCGGACCCGGAGCCGCGGGGGACCCGGATTGCGACGATCCGGACACCTGCGACGGCGCCGGCGTGTGCAAACCGAACTACAAGCCCAACCAGACGGTCTGCACCGACGACGACCTGTTCTGCACGGGTGCGGAACGCTGCAACGCGAACGGCCGCTGCCTGCACAGCGGCAACCCCTGCGCCGGACAGCAGGTAACCAAGACCTGCGACGAAGCCATCGACATGTGCGTCGTCTGCATCCTGGACGGCGATTGCCCGACGGATTCCAACCCCTGCACGGACCATCGGTGCATCAGCGGGCAGTGCCAGACGCCCTTCACGGCCGCAAACGCGCCGTGCGGCGACGCGACGGATAGCGACTGCACCGACCCCGACACTTGCGACGGCGCCGGCGTCTGTCGCCCCAACCATGTTGCCAACGGCACGCCCTGCACCGACGACGGGCTCTTCTGCAACGGCGTGGAGGTGTGTACCAATGGCGCCTGTGCGCCCACGGGCACCAACCCCTGTGCCGCGACTCCGCAGACCCCCAACTGCGTCGAGGCGACGGATTCCTGCGTGTTCTGCCAGTCGGCCGCGGAGTGCGACGACACCAACGCCTGCACCGACGACGCTTGCACCGCCGGCTTGTGCACGCATGCGCCGGTCGCTGCGGGATTGCCGTGCGGCAGCCAGACGGCGGAGCCCTGTTCCGACCCCGATTCCTGCGATGCTGCCGGAAGCTGCCGGGTGAACCACAAACCCAACGGCACGGCCTGCACCGACGACGGGCAGTTCTGCACCGGCGCCGAAACGTGCAGCAGCGGCGTGTGCCAGTCCGGCGGGAATCCCTGCGCCCAGGGCCAGGCCTGTAACGAGGCCGCCGACAAGTGCGATTGCACGCAAAACGCTCAGTGCGACGACGGCGCCTTCTGCAACGGGGCCGAAACCTGCACCGGCGGAAGCTGTGCCGCCGGAACCCCGCCCTGTAGCGGACAGACGCCTAAATGCCTCGAAGCGGAGGATCGCTGCGTGGCCTGCGTTGCGGACGCCGATTGCAACGACAACCAGTTCTGTACCGGCACGGAGACCTGCGTGGGCAATGCCTGCCAGGCGTCGGGTAATCCCTGCACGGCGCAGGGCCGGGTGTGCGTCGAGGCCAACGATCGTTGTGACTGTGACGGCGACAACGACTGCGACGACGGCAAGTTCTGCAACGGCGCGGAGAAGTGCAATAGCGGGCAATGTGCCGCCGGCACCAGCCCCTGTCCCGCCAACGCCACCTGCGACGAGCGTGACAACCGCTGCCTCACCTGTTTGACCGGCGCGGAGTGCGACGACGACAATCCGTGCACCGTGGATAGCTGCCCCGGCGGCACCTGCACGCACACCCCCCTACCCAACTGCCCGGATGCCGATCGGGACGGTGTAACGGACGACGATGACGACTGCCCGGCGACCACGACGGGCGCCGAGGTAAACGCCGCCGGCTGCGCCGACTTCCAGCGCGACACCGACGGTGACGGCGTTACCGACGACGCTGACGAATGCTCGCGTAGCCCCGCAGGCGAAACGGTCGACGTCCTGGGCTGCGGCAACAGTCAACGCGACGACGACGCCGACGGCGTGCTCAACCCCGACGACATCTGCGCCGCCACGCCCGCCGGCGAGGCCGTCGACCCGGAAACCGGATGTTCGCCGGCTCAGCGCGATGACGACGGCGACGGCGTGCTCAACCGCGTGGACTCCTGCCCCGACACCGCGGAGGGCGACTCGGTGGACGCGGACGGCTGCGCCGACATCCAACTCGACGCCGACCAGGACGGCGTGCTGAACAACTTTGACCTGTGCCCGGGCACGGCGGAGGGAACGGAGATCGATGCCGGCGGTTGTCCGGTGGTCGTCGGTCCCGCCGACGACGGCACCGACGACGAGCCGCCGCCCACCCGACCGGAGGATGAGACCGACGGCGGCAGCACGCCGGGCACCGGCTCCGGCGCCGCCCGAACCTGCGGACTGTTCGGCATGATTACCTGGGTGTTCCTCGGGCTGGGGCTGGCGGGTCTGCGCCGGTCGACGCGCCGCCGGTAGCAGCTCCCGGCGGCGGGTTGCGGCCACGAACAGCCTGGAATTCCGCTGGCAGTCGGTGGCAAAACGCCGGGGCGAAGGTGTGGCACGGGCGTTTTGCCCGTGAGATCATGGGCTGGACGACGCCCATGCCGCGAGCTTTGCCACAGACTCCATGCGCCGGCGCGCACCCGCGCTTGCCTTGCGGCGCATGCGGCTCCCGCTATCGCCCGTCCGGTCTCTTGGGCTTGCCCATCCCCTCGAAAAGGTCGCGGAGCTTACGCCGGAGGGGGGCATTGCAGCGGGGACATACGAGCCCGCCCTCGGCGGCCGTCCAATCCTGCGAACCGATCCGTACCTGTGACAGGCGGGTGATCCCGTCTGCGCCCACTTCATACCGGGCGGAAACGGTGAGTGGGCCGTGCCTGGGGCATTCGAAGGTGGCCACGGGATAGGCAGGCTGTCCGCAACGGGAACAGGTTCGCGGTTCCGCCTGGCCGGTGGCGCGGAACGTGTGGCCCGAGTCACAGCGCCAATCAAGCGTGGTCTCCGGGAGCGTGCGGTGGTACACCTCGGAGTCGGGTTCGTCGCTGGCCACCCGCACCACCAGGTACATGCATAGCCCGACCGCGGCGATAATCAACAACGTCAGCCGCGCGGTACGCACCCACGGGCGGGGCGCGAGAATGCGGACAGTGCGGCGGGGCGAGGCTTTAGCGCTCTCGGCCTGCGACTGGGAAACCGACATCACTCAGATGAGGGGGTAAAGACGTTGAACGCTCCGGTCCACCAGAAGAGCGAATCGCGGGCGAAGGAGTAATGTTGCACGAACATGTTGCCCTGCGTCGAGAGGCAAAGCGTGCAGCCGCCGGAGAGACACTCGGAGTAGTAGCTGCGGATCGGCGTATTCAACACCTCGACGGTGCGCACGTTGCGCACGCCGCCTTCCAGGGTCAACATGTTGATCCCCGGACCGTGGCGCGTGGTGAGCCAGGTGAACGAGGCGTCCGGCGCGAAGGGATTGAAGCCGTCGTCAATGGTCAGAAAGCTGTGGTTCCGCCGCGGGCCGGAGCGCCGGTCTTTGGGGCTTTGCCCCGAGCCAAGCACGGAATCGGGACCCATGTCGGCGCCCAGGATGGTGTTGAGCGGCCGGGCCGGGCGTTGCCGCTGCACGTCCGCCAGCGCCCCGCCTGCCGCGGTTACGATGAAGCTGTTGAGCCCGTAGCTCGGGTAGTCCGCGATCTCCGGCGAAAGCACGGTTCCCCGGGAACGAAGCATGCGGAAGCGGAAGGGATCCTCGGGGCAGGTGAACACCACCGGGTCATTCAGGTAGGTGGGGATCAGCTTGAACAGCCAGCCGGGCGGCGCGGAAGACGATGCCAACACCGTGGCACTTGCGCCGTCGGAGGGAAGCCACCCGTCGTTGTCCTGCTGATACATCTCCAGCGCCTGGCCCACGCTGCGGAGGTTGTGCATGCACATGGTGCGCGAAGCCATCTCGATGGACCGCTTGAAGGAGGGGACCAGCATGCTCACAAGGATTGCAATGATCCCCACGACGACCAGCATCTCGATCAAGGTCGATGCCCGTCGTCTTCCAACCGCGCCCGCGCCGGGCGACGCTCGGAATGAGGTATGAGACGCACGCATAACCAACTCGTAGGCTACACCGTTCGCTACAAGAACGCAAGGTTTTTTACGGACATTCCTTGGTCCTCCGTAAGATTATTCGGACAAACCGCCCTGCAAGTTCTGCGCCAGCCGAAGATTCCAAAGGTTCGCCGGCATGGTTGAAAAAGCCTCGGGACGCGGTACCATATCACTCGGCCGGGTGCCGTCCCGAGCCAGACCCGACTCCTTGGTGCGATTGCACTACAAGCTGGACCTTAGCCGTGCAACTGTTACAACAACGGGTAAGCGATGAGCTGTTGCCTTTCGTCCGGCAGCCCGGCCAGTACATAGGCCGGGAGGTTAACCAGCTCGTCCGCGACGGGGATTGGGGCAGGGCCGAGGTCCGCGTCGCGGTCGCGTTTCCCGATGCCTATACCATCGGCATGAGCCACCTGGGCTGCCAGATCCTCTACTGGCTCATTAACCATACCCCAGGGTGCTGTGCAGAGCGGGTTTTCTGCCCATGGCTGGACGCCGAGGCCGTGATGCGGGGTAAGGGCATACCCCTATTCACCTGGGACACACGCCAGCCCGTGGCGTCCGCGGACATCCTGGCGGTTTCCTTACAATACGAGATGGCGTTTACCTCAGTGTTGCAGATTCTCGATCTCGCCGGGGTACCGCTGAGATCGTCGCAACGGGACGACAGCCATCCCCTGGTGATCGCGGGAGGCCCCCAGGCGGACAACCCGGAGCCGGTCGCCGCCTTCTTGGACCTGGTGGTTCTCGGCGACGGCGAGGCGTCGATGGCTGCACTCCTCGAGGCGTATCGCGAGCTCAAGCGCGGGGGCGTGTCCCGGCGCGAGATGATCCGTCTGTTGGCGCAGCGCTTCGAGTGGCTCTACGCTCCCTCGCTCTACGACGTGTCTTACAACGCCGATGGCAGCGTGCGCACCATCCGCCCGACGGATGCGTCGATCGCCGGGGCGATCGTGCGCTGTCAGACGGAGGACTTTGACAACGCGCCGTTCCCGCTTCGGCCGCTGGTGCCGTATGTGGAGGTGGTCCACGACCGCATTGCCGTCGAGATCATGCGCGGCTGTCCGCAGCGCTGCCGTTTCTGCCACGCCGGTTACACCAAGCGACCGTTGCGGGTGCGCGGCGTGGAGCGGATTCTGGAAATGGCGGAGGAAATGTATCGCGCCACGGGCGTGGACGAGCTGGGGTTGCTGTCCCTCTCCACCGCCGACTACCCCGACCTTCGCGATCTTGCCGAGCGCGTCAACGCGCGTTTCACGCCCCGGCGCGTGAACATCTCCGTCCCTTCGCTGCGCGTGGACAAGATGTTGCAGAACATCCCCTGGATGGTGAATTCGGTGCGCAAGAGCGGACTGACGATGGCCGTCGAGGCGGCCAACGACGATCTCCGCGCCGCCATCCGCAAGCTGGTGACGGACGGGGACCTGCTCGACGGCGTTCGGCAGGCGTACGCCGCGGGCTGGCGCTCAATCAAACTCTACTTCATGTGCGGTTTCCCCGGCGAGCGCCCGGAAGACATCGACGGCATCGTTGAACTCAGCCGCAAGGTGAGCAACACGCGGCGGGAGCTGGGCAAGTCGCCGGCGCAGGTGAACGCCTCGGTGGGCTGGCTGGTTCCCAAGCCCTACACGCCGTTTCAGTGGGCGGCGCAACCGCCCGCCGAGTACTTTCACGAGGCGCGGCGGCGAATGGCCGGCCTGCTGCACGCGGGCGGCAACCGATCCAACGGGAGTGGGCGCAAGTCGCGCGCCCCGATCAAGATCAAGACCCACAACGTCGAGCGCTCCATTCTGGAGGCGGTGTTCGCCCGCGGCGATCGCAAGCTGGCGGAAGCCATCGAGCGCGCCTACCGGGCGGGGGCCCGCTTCGATGGCTGGGATGAGTGCTTTCGTCCCGACCTTTGGAGCCGGGCCTTCGAGGACGCCGGACTGGACCCGGCGTGGTACGCGCACCGTGAGCGACCGCAGAGCGAGGTATTCCCCTGGGCCCACCTCCGGGGCGGGGCGCCGGACGACTACCTCCACCGCCAATACGAAGACGTCTTCACGCACATCGGCGTGCCTGCGGCTGCCGGGCGTGACACTGCGGCCGCCTTGGTTCACTGACGGGAAGCCTCACCACCAAGGTCCGCCGGTGGGCGACGGACCCCAACCTCCGGAGTGCGGACGGTTCGAGGCCGGCGGCAGCAGGCCGGCACGCGACCGGCCGGGCCACTACGCTGACAGCACCAGCAGCGACTCGCGCGGCGCCACGGCACCCGCACCGCCCAGCTTGCGCCGACCGTCGATGAGATCGCGAGCCACGCGAATCGCCGCCACGGTGAACCCCGCGGTCTCCGCCATATCCGCAGCGATCAGGTCCGAGGGAACGTAGACGCCTTTCATTCGCGCACCGCCCAGCACCATCCAGCAATCGCCGCCCGGCGCCAGCACGCGCCGCAGCGCCGCCAGCACATCCGCAAGGTCGGAGAAGTAGCTTCGCACCACCTTCGCCAGGCGGGTTTCGCCGAACCCGGCGAGCTCTACGCTCGCCTCCTCGGCGGCGGGCGGCACCGGCGAGCCGGGGGCGCTGATCGCGGCGCGCGGGCTGGCCGGGAGCTGAGCCGAAGCAGCGGCGCCTGGCGCGGCCGCGGGATACCAGAACCGATGGACGTTTTCGAGCGGGGCGGTGACCCGCGCGTAGTCGTGCCGCGACAGATAGGGCGGCGAGGTGAGCACGCCGCCGATGGCGCCGGCGCCAAGTGGCGCCAGCGTTCGCGCATCCCCCACGTCCGTGGGATTGGAGCGGGGCAGCGGGCGGGCCAGGTCCTCCCGCATCATGTCGGACACCTGACGCAACAGCAGGGGGAGCGCCGGGGCTCCGCGGTTGGGCCGGCCCTCGGCCGTGTGGCCGCGAGCCACTGCCAGCATCAGCGCCGCGCGGTGCAGCGGTAGCTCCAGGCGTTCGGCCGCTTGCGTCCATTCCTCGACCGCCCCGAAGTCCGGAAGCGCCGACCACTCCCGTTCGTGCTTGGCGTTGGCCACGAAGACCAGGGAGGCCGCCGCCTCTACCCCACGGGCCTCGACGCGCTGCCGGGCACACTCCACCACAAACGTCCCGGACCCTGCGAAGGGATCGAGGAGTGGGTGCTTTTTCGCGCGTTCCGCCAAACCGGGGTTTTCGTGCAGGAAACGGCGCACCAGTGCCGGTGAGTACCCCTGGCGGTAGGGCAGCCAGCGGTGAAACGGCTCGCGCTGTGCCCCCTGCGCCGTTACCTGCGTGGCAAGCGACGGATCGAGGGCAAGTCGCGGACGCCAGCGGCGTTCGAGGTCTTCGCGGGCGACGGTCGCCGCGTGCGTCATGGATGCGTTGGAGCGCTGACGGCGGGTCATGCCACGACGGAGTTTACACCCGCACCGGCCCGTGCGTCTTGCCGCTGTCCGCAAGTGTTACATGGGCCGTGGGCAGGCGCACCACGAAGATCGCACCCTCGCCCGCCGTGCCTTGCAGCTCGATGCGTCCGCCGAGTTCGGTGACGATCTTCTTGGCGGCGGCAAGCCCCAGCCCCGTGCCCCCGTGTCCCTTGGTGGAATGGAAGGCCTCGAAGATGCGGTCCCGTTCCTCCAGGGGGACGCCCGGGCCGTTATCGCTGACGGTGAGCACGACGTCGCCGCTTTCCACTTCATAGCGAGTCGCCAGGTTGACCCGCCCCGTGCCGGCGGGAACGGCGTAGATGGCGTTGAGGACGAGGTTCTGAATCACCTGATGAATGCCCTCGGAATCCAGGGGCACGGCGGGGATTTCGTCCAGCTCGGTGAGGATCATGACCGACTTCTCGTCCGCCCGGCTCTGCGCCAGGCCCACGACGTCGCGGACCACCTTGTTGAGCTGCGCCGTCTCGATACGCGGCTTGCGGTTCTTGCTGAAGGTAAGCATGTTCAGGGTGAGCTCGAAGATGCGATCGAGGTTGCGGCGCATCAGCGCCCAGCCCGACTGGCTCGTCTGCATGTCGCGGCGCTTGAGACCCAGTTCGATGACCTCGGCGCCGCCCTGCATCCCCTGCAGGATGTTGCGAATGTAGTGGGAAAGGTACGCCACGGCTTCTCCGGCGGCGGCGAGCCGCTCGTTACGCACCCGCGATTCCAACAGGCGGGCGTTCTCGATGGCCATGCCCGTGAGCCGCCCGATGGCCACCACCAGCCGGAGTTGCTCCTGCGTGTACGTATGCCGGCTCATGGAGCAATCGAGGTGGATGACGCCGTGCAGCTCGTTGTGGGCGATGATGGGAACGCAGATGATGCTCCGCAGACCCAGGCGGTGCAGACTGTCCTCATTGCTCTCGCCGCGGAAGCGGTCATCCGTAAGCGCGTTGGCGCACAGGATGCCGTCGCGTTTCTGTACCACGTGGCTGACGATGGTGCGCGAGGTGACGATCTTGGGTTTTCGCCGCTGCTCCTTGACGCGGAAGCGCACGAGCTGGGGGATCATCTCGCCGCCGTCGGGACCCACCATGAGCACGACCAGGTGATCCACGATCAGGTGCTCGAAGACGATGTCGGCCACCCGTTCCAGGAACGCGTCGAGCGGGCTGACGGTGCCGATGGCTTCGGCGATGCGGTAGACCACGTTCCAGGCGGCCACGGCGTCCGCCGTCTCCGGCGGCTGGAGGATGACGCTTTCCTCGGAGGCGTTCATCGCGGACAGAATAGAAGCGCCTCCGGAAGGCGGCGCCAGGTCCAGGTCCACCAGGTCGCGGATCAGCTTGGCGCCGCTGGCGCCGTGCGGCCGGTCCAGCCCGGAGAAGACCATCAGGGTGTTTCCCACCTTGATCTGGTCGCCGTGCTTGAGAACGGTGGGACCGAGAACCCGCTGCCCGTTCAGATAGGTTCCGTTGGAACTGTTAAGGTCATTCAGCACCCACGAACCGTTCTCCGGAGCGATTTCCGCGTGGCGGCGCGAGGCGCCGTGGTCGGAGAGGTGAATGTGGTCGGACGATCGCCCGATAATGGCGGGTTCGTTGGGCGTAGTATAGGTACGGCCCTTATCCGGGCCTTGTAGCACGTACAGCGTCGGCACGTCCCGCACTCCCCACCGATGGACGGCGGCCGGTTCCGACGCCGGCCCGCCTGCGCCAGTTTCCTAACGAATTGCCACGGGCCCGGCAGAGGTGAACGACGGCCGACCAATCCATCGAAGCCACCCCTATCATACGGCGAGCCGCAAAACCTGTCAATTCGCGCTTCGACTCAAGCGCTGTCTCGCGGCGACCGAAGAACCGCTGGAGCGCCCTGGGGCGGCGCAGCTTACCGGGCCATCCGTGCTGCCGCGATCCGCGACAGCGGGAGGGCCGTTATGCCGCCCGTGTTCGAGTAGCGCCTTCGCGCGGCACGCAGTGTTGGCGGCCCGACGGGTCGCCCGTAGCAGAGCCAAGTCGTTCGGCGGCGCCGGCGCCTGTCGAGCGGCGTGAGAGGTCCGTGTATGCCCGATCGTGCCAGTGAGTTCCATCGGCTCGTGCAGCGCAGCAACGCGGCCTCCGGTTCGTCGCAACGCAACGCGGAACGCGAGTTGGAGTCCCTGCTTTCGACGCTCGACGCGCGGAGCCCGCAGCCCGCCAGACCGTCCCGACCGACGGCCGCGGCCCCGGACCGCGTTCAGGCGCTGCGCGACCTGATGCGCGACGAATTGATCCCCATCTTCGCCGAGCTGGTGGAAAAATACGCCAAGAACGGCATCACCATGGAGATGGACGCCTCCAACCTGCTGGAGGGCGGGCGGGAAATCCACCTGGAGTTCCGCATGGGGGACTACCGCACGCAGCTCGACGGCACGGCCACCAACGAAGCCATTGCCTTTAACGAAACCCGCTACAGCCCGCAGATGCGCGGCGAGCTGGTCAGCGGTCCCATGCTCAGTCTGCGACAACTCACCCCCCAGGCCTTTCGCGAGTTCGTCTGCGAACGCCTCACCCTCCTGCTCCGTAGCGCCGTGCGCAAGCGGTAGCAAGGACCGGCCTGAGCGCGGCGGCGCACGGCACGCTCCGAAAGCAGAGGTCAGGCCCGGTTCCACTCGATTGCCCGGTAAGAGTGCCCCGACTACGTCATCGATTGGCGCTATCCGGGTTCGATCTCGGCAACTTCGGATTCCCTTGCCGGCCTCACGAGCACAGCCCGGTAAATGAATTCAGTACGTTTGCCGGCACCGCTATGTTGCCCGCCCGACTGCGCGTGCCGTACCATCCGGCCATGGCGCAGCAGCTCGGCCCAGCCAGATTCATCGCCAAGTGGTCCCCCATCGAACTGTCGGAGCGCGCCGCCAGTCAGGAACACTTCATCGACCTCTGCCGCCTGCTCGGTCAGCCGACACCCGCTGACCACGATGCCACCGGGGCCGAGTACACCTTCGAGAAGGGCGTGACGCCGACCGCCGGGGCCTCGCGCGGGGCGGCCGGAACGCACGGCTTCGCCGACGTCTGGTGGCGCGGCAAGTTCGCCTGGGAATACAAGCGCAAGGGCAAGTACAAGGACCTGAAGGAAGCCTATCGCCAGCTCAGCCAATACCGCGAGGCGCTGGAAAACCCACCATTGCTGATCGTCAGCGACATCGGCCGTACTGAGATTCACACCAACTTCACCGGAACAGTCAAGCAGATCCACGTGGTGGAGCTGGCGACCCTGGACGCCCCGGAGTCCCTGAACCTGCTTCGCCGCGTGTTCACCGACCCCGACTCCTTCCGACCCGATATCACCGCCGCCAAGGTCACCGAGGACGTGGCCAGGCAATTCGCGGCGCTGGCACAATCGCTCCGCTCCCGCGGGCATGACCCGCACACCGCGGCCCACTTCCTGATGAAGTGCATGTTCTGCCTCTTCGCGGAGGACGTGGGCCTGCTACCCGGCCAACTCTTCTCCAGGCTCGTCGAACGCACGCGCCGCGATCCCACCAAACTCACCGAGCGCCTGACCGAGCTCTTCGACACCATGCGCACCGGCGGCGACTTCGGCGTGGATGCCGTGGCCCACTTCAACGGCGGACTCTTCGACGATTCCCCCGCGCTGAAGCTGACGGCCGCCGACATCGACACGTTGCTGGCGGCCGCAACTCCCGACTGGGGCAGCGTGGAACCCGCGATCTTTGGAACCCTGTTCGAACGCTCCCTGGACCCCAACACCCGGGCGCAGATCGGCGCCCACTACACCAGCCGCGAGGACATCATGCTGGTGGTCGAGCCGGTAGTGATGGCGCCGCTACGGCGGGAGTGGGAAGCGGTGAAGGCCGAAGTCGAAGCGCAGCTCGCGCGGCGGCGTAGGGGCACCACCCGGAAAACCAAGGGCAAGGCGGAGGAATCCATCGCGGAGCAGTTGCAGGGGTTCGTGCATCGGCTGGCGACGGTGCGGATTCTCGACCCGGCCTGCGGGTCGGGGAACTTCCTGTACGTGGCGATTCAACAACTCCTGGCGCTGGAGAAGGAAGTCATCACCTATGCCGCCCGGCCGGAGATCGCCCTGGGGCTCTTTCCGCAGGTGCGGCCCACGCAGCTTCACGGAATCGAAATCAACCCCTACGCCGCGGAGCTGGCGCAGGTGGTGATTTGGATCGGTTACTTGCAGTGGATGCGCGACAACGGCTACATCGACGGGATTCGCATTCCGATTCTGGAACCCCTGCAAACCATCGAATGCCGCGACGCGATTCTCGAATTCCTGCCCGAATCTGTATCCGCCCCCGCGCATTCATGCGGGGCGGATTCCGAGCCCCCGCGTTCACGCGGGGGGGATTCCGCCCGCTTGGATTCATGCGGGGCGGGTTCCGAGCCCCCGCGTTCACGCGGGGGGGATTCCGCCCGCTTGCATTCACGCGGGGCGGGTTCCGAGCCCCCGCGTTCACGCGGGGGGGATTCCGCCCGACATGAATGTCGGGGCTCGGGCGGGGGATATCGGGGCTCGGAGTTCGGGGAATCACCGGTCTCGGGTGGTCGAGGGGGATGCTACTTGCTCACGTGGACCACGTACGGAACATGGCTTCCCGGCGACGAACGAGGATTCGTCGGTCGCGTTCCCGATGCCGGCTGCGGACACGTCATCCACAACATCCCCGGCGAGCCCTACGACGCGGACGAACCGCGACTCCGCACCGACGCAAAGCGAAGAACGAAGGGGCCCTCGGTTCGATTGACTGCCGAGCAGGCCCACGACTGCGTTAAAGCGTTTCACGAGGTGTGCGACAAGTACGCCCTCACGATCCACGCCGGCGCGGTGATGGCCAACCACGTTCATCTCGTGGTTTCGTCGCCGGAGTCGGAAGGAGCGCGGTTGTTGAATCTCTTTAAGGGTGTGTCGTCGCGACGGTTGGGACAGCGGTTCGGAAAGCAAGCGTCGGGGTCCTGGTGGACCACGGGCGGGTCGCGGCGATTGCTGCTCAATGAGCGCGCTTTCGAGAACGCGGTCAACTATGTGCGGAACCAGGAGCACATGCTCGCTGCGTGCGAATTCGAGCCGCTCCCGAACCCCCGCATTCATCCGGAGCCGGATCAGAGCCCCCGCGTTCACGCGGAGCCGGATCAGAGCCCCCGCGTTCACGCGGAGCCGGATCAGAGCCCCCGCATTCATGCGGGGCGGGTTTCGCCCGACATGAATGTCGGGGCTCGGGCGGGAGTCGGGGCTCGGGCGGTGCCCGCCCGCTGGCCGGACGCGGACTTCATCATCGGGAATCCGCCATTTCTGGGCGACAAGTTCCTTCGGCGCGGCCTTGGCGATGATTACGTTGAACAGCTCTGGTGCGCGTTTGGTGGAGAGCTACCAAATCAATCTGACCTGTGCTGCTATTGGTTCGAGTTGGCTCGGCGCGCCATAGAACGCGCGCGAGGCGTTCGCGCGGGCCTTCTCGCAACGCAGGCCATTCGCGGCGGGGCGAATCGTTCGGCGCTGGACAGAATCAAGGGAACTGGCGATGTCTTTTTTGCGGTTTCCGATCGAGATTGGGTGCTCGACGGGGCGCACGTCCACGTGTCAATGGTCGGGTTTGACGACGGTTCGGAGCAGACCCGCACGTTAGATGGGGAACTCGTTTCCACCATCAATGCAAACCTATCAACAAGTGATGACCTCACACGGTCGCAAACGCTCGGTGAGAACGACGCGATTTCCTTCCTCGGTAGCTGCAAGGGGGGCCCGTTTGACGTGGGCCACGACGAGGCCCGGCAGTTGATTTGTGAGGGCGGCAATCCACGCGGACACTCGAACGTTAGCGTGCTACGCCCGGTCACGAACAGTCAGGACCTTCTGGGGCGGACTGCTCCGCGCTGGATCATAGATAATGCTGACCGGACTTTGGAGGACGCAGCATCATTTGCCGCGGTTCACGCACTTGTGGAGCAGCGAGTGAAGCCCTTACGCGACAAGAACCGCGATCGGTGGCTGCGTGAGAATTGGTGGCGTCCCCAGAGAATGAGACCCGAGATGCGTGCAGCCGTTTCGGCGCATTCGCGTTTCGTGGTCACACCAACGACGGCGAAGCACCGAGTGTTCGCCTGGATGTTGCAACCGATGCTTCCCGACCACCAGCTCATCGCCTTCGCCCGTTCCGACGATTACTTTTTCGGCGTGCTGCACAGTTCGATTCACGAGCTGTGGGCGCGGCGCATGGGAACGCAGCTCGAAGACCGCCCACGTTATACGCCGACGACGTGTTTCGAGACGTTTCCGCTCCCCTGGGCGCCGGGGAAGGAACCCTGTCTGACCTCGGGCGTTCAGACCGCCCCGAGCCCCGACATTCATGCGGGGCGGGTTCCACCCGACATTCATGCGGGGGGGATTCCGCCCGACATGAATGTCGGGGCTCCGGCGGGAGATGTCGGGGCTCGGGCGGGGGATGTCGGGGCTCGGGCGGATTCGTCACACCTGAGCCCCCGCGTTCACGCGGGGCGGGATCAGAGCCCCCGCATTCATGCGGGGCGGATGCCGCCCGGCGTAAACGCCGGGGCTCGGGTTTACGAACGCATTGCCACCGCCGCCCGCGAATTGAACGAACAGCGCGAACGCTGGCTCAATCCGCCGGAGTGGATCGAACCGATCGCGGCGGCAGTCGATGCGGCCGACGACTTTGCCGACGTGCCGGAGGAGGCACGGGCGCTGATCCGGCAATCGGCGATCATGGCCCGCGCCGCCAAGGACCCCAGGCTCAAGAACCGCACGCTCACCAACCTGTACAACGAACGGCCGACGTGGCTCAAGCTGGCGCACGCCAAGCTCGACCGGGCCGTGCTCGCGGCCTATGCGGCGGTCGATCCCGAAGGGAACTGGTCCGAGGATTGGACCGAGGTGTGGACCGACTCCGGCGCCGGCTTCGCGCTCGAGGGCGACCATCCGCTTGCCGCGCGCCGGAAGGAAGTTGACCAGCTTGTGCTGGGGAACTTGTTGCGGATGAACCTCGCCCGGGCGGGGTGAAAGTCCGGTGAATCCGTGCCATAACAAAGCGCTCTTTGAGGACTCGGAGGGGTGCAACGAATGTCGTCGCATCAGCGAATAGCCGTCCGATCGACCCGGAGCTGCAGTACGCGAAGGTGTTGTTCCGAGAATGAGGATGCCGCCCCGGACAAGTCTCCGTGGCCGGGCCATTGAACCGCGCTGCCCCGCCCGGTATGGTAACCGCCTCGTTTTCCGACATCGTTGGCTCTTTGGACAATGCGGGCGACGACCGAGTCGGCGCCCCGCCCGGAGGTTTCCATGCAGCTACTGATGAACCGATCGCGCACACGCCTCAACCGGCGTTGGGCGCTCGCCGTCACGGCCCTGGCAAGTCTGTCGTCTTCCCCGTTCGCCGACGCCGGCGACTGGCCGTGCTTCCGCGGACCCGGCATCAACGGCATCTCCGACGAGAAGCTCCCCTTCGGCCCCAACGAGCCCTTCGCCCTCGACGTGGCGTGGAAGAAGCCCCTGGGCAGCGGATACTCCGGAATCGCCATCGCCGGCGACCGACTGGTCACCATGTTCTCGGATAAGAAGTCCGATGTGGTCGTGGCCCTGGGCGCGAAGGACGGCAGCGACCTTTGGCGCTTTGAACTCGGAACGACGTACGTGGGGCATGATGGTTCGCACACCGGACCGATCGCCACACCGGCCATTGCCGCCGGCCGCGTCTTCGCCCTCGGCCCGCGCGGCGGCCTGGTGGCGCTGAATCTGGAATCGGGGGCCGTCGTCTGGAAGATCGATCTGCTCGCGGACCTCAAGGCCAAGGAGCCGATGTACGGCTTCGGGGCCTCGCCGCTAGTGGTGGACGGCGTGCTGGTGGTGGGCGTAGGGGGAGAGACGGCTTACGCAGGGCTGGACCCGGCGACGGGCAAGGTGGTCTGGCGGGTGGGGAAGGACACGGTCCAGTATCAAACCCCGGCGCCCTTTACGTGGAAAGACCGGCCGTGCCTGCTCGCCGCGTCGGACCGGTTCCTCTACTGCCTCGATCCCAAGAGCGGTGAGTTGTTGTGGGAGAAGGAGCACGGCGGGAACGAACACGAGGCCGGTATTCTCAACCCCGTCCCCCTGGGCGGTTCGCGGGTGTTCCTGAACTCCCGGCGCGAGTCGTCGGTGTTGGTGGAACTGACGCCCGGCGATTCCGGCGTGGAGCTCAAGCAGGTCTGGGACGAGAAATCGCTGCGAACCACGTTTAACCTTTCGATCCTCCACGAGGGACATCTATTCGGCTATTGCAACCGGTTCCTCGCCTGCGTGGAACCGACCACGGCGAAACAGGTGTGGCGCTCCCGCGCGCCGGGCGATGGTTTCCTGCTGGCGGTGGACGGTCGCCTTATCGTGCTCACCAAGGAAGGCAGCGTTCACGTCGCCCAGGCGTCGCATTCGACGTACGAGGAGCTGGCCTCGGCGGCGGTGTTCGACGAACTGGCGTGGACGCCGCCCAGCTTCGCCAACGGCCACCTGTACGCACGCAGTCTGGGCGAGATCGCACGCATAGATCTTCGCGCGGCGCCTGCCGCCGCCCGGGCGCCGCGAAAGGACGAGGCTGTCCCCGGCACGCGCCTGAACGCGTTCTTGAAGGAGGTGGCGGCGACGCAGAACAAGGGGCCGGTGGTTGATGCCTTCATGGCGTCGGTCGAGAGCTTTCCGCTCATCGAGCCGCCCGACGTCGTACACTTTCTCTACCGCGGCCCGGCGTCGGACGTAGCGGTGGCGGGCGACTTCTGCGGCGCCCGGCAGGAGCGCTCTCTCCAGCGCGTCGCCGGGACCGACCTGTTCTACTACTCCACGAAACTCGACCCCCAGGCGCGGAGCAGCTACGTGTTTTTCGAGGATTTCCAGCGCAAGCCGGATCCGCGGAACTCCCGGAAGGTCACGACCGGTGTGTTCACCGAGGACATGGACCTCTCGTTCACCGACCAGCCGCTGGAGATGTCCTGGTTCGGCATGCCTCAATGGCGCATGCCGGAGCATTTGCGCGAACCGACGGGCAAGCGCGGCCGCGTTGAAACACAGGAGCTCGACGCGGGCGGGCCGGGCGGCACGCATACGATCGAGGTGTATCTGCCGCCGGGATACGACGACGGCGACACCCGATACCCCGTGCTCTTCGTTCACGGCGGTGAAGCGGCACGTCGCGAGGGACAATTCATCGAGTCGCTCGACAACCTGATCGGCAGGTCGGTTCGGCCGCTGATTGCGGTGCTGCTGCGCGGCGGGTCGATGGGCCAGCCGCAGTACGCCGAGGTGTTCGGAAAGACGCTTATCCCCTTTGTGGACGGCAAGTACCGCACCATCGCCAAGCCCGAGGCGCGGGCGAATTTCGGGGCCGGGTTCTCGGCGTTCGACGCCACGCTCTGCACCTTCAAGAACCCCGGCACGGTAGGCAAGCTGGCGCTGCAATCCCTGTTCATGTTTGAGTTTCTGCGCGCCGGATTGGGGCCGCTGCCGCCGGCGTCGGAGCTGCCGCTGGCCGTTCACCTCGAGTGGGGCCGGTACGACCTGCACAATCCGCACGAGGCCTGGGACATCCGCAGGAGCGATGAGGAGTTCGTTCGGGAGCTGCGTGACAAGGGCTACACGGTTTCCGGCGGCGAGGTGATCGACGGCACGGGCTGGCCGGCGTGGCGCAATCGCACCGACGTCATCCTCCAGACCCTGTTCCCGCTTGACTCCAAGTCCCCATAGCGGCCCGTGGCGAAACGCGGTCTGCGCGACGTGGCACGGGCATCCTGCCCGTGAAACCACGGGCCGGAAGCACATGCCACGAGTTCTGCCACAGGCTTATAGCGGCTGCGGCGATTGTCCTGGTGCAGACCGTGGCGCGGACAACCGGCCCGTGAAATCACGAGCTGGGAACTTACGCCGGGAGTTTCGCCATCGGCGGATGGGCGCCGGCCCCGCGCGAGCGGTCGGGCACTGCAACGCTCGTCACTGGTATCTCGCGCTGTCGCGGCCCGGCGGATGGTGGGCCCGCGCAGATCCCGGGATGACCGGGTGCGATGATGCGCTCAGCGCCGCGGCGCGTCGACAAGGGGCGCATCGCCTCCGACCCCGCGCCGCGAGCCTGCCACAGGAAAAAAGGCGTTGAATCCTGGGCCGTAAGTGTGGTATGATCGCCGTCCGGGTCGGAACCGGGTTCAAACAACGGCCAAGCGCGGCGGATCGGGATCATGCGAGCGATCGCACTGTACCCCGGTGCCGCCGGCGCGACCCGCGGAGTCGGGCTGACGGCACGGGTGTAGCCTGAGCGTCTCGGGCGCACTGCGGCGCCGGATTGCGTACAAGGGGAACGGCACGATGTGGATGGAGAGGTTGTGGGCGGCGGCAGTCGTGTTGTCTTTGGCGAGCGGGACGGCGTCGGCCGCGATTCCCGTCGCCAGCGTCATCACCTACCAGGGCCAGCTCAAGGAGAACGGCATCCCGGCGAACGGAGTGTACGACTTTGAGTTCCAGCTCTGGGACTCGGCCGGAGGAGGCTCGGCGCTGTTGCCGTTAGTGGCCAAAAGCAACGTCGATGTGCAGAACGGGTTGTTCTCCGTCGACCTCGACTTCGGCGCCGCGGTGTACAACGGGCAGGCGCGCTGGCTGGAGGTCAAGGCCAAGCCCGATGCCGCGGGAGGGTTCACCACACTAGTGCCGCGGCAGGCGCTCAATCCAGCGCCCTACGCCTTGTACGCGTTGAACCCCGCATCGGGCGGGGGGACGCTGGATCAGGCCTACGACTTCGGCGGGCCGGGCGCCGGGCGGACGATCACGGCTGATTCGGGCGCGGTGAACATCGCCGGTGCCGGCGGGCTGACGGTTTCCGCCAACATCGGGGTGGGCACGGTAGCGCCCCAGTGGGACGTGCACGCCTACGGGTCCTCGACCCTCGTCATCGGCGGACAGCCCACCCCCACCACCATCGGGGCGCAGAACAACTTCTTGAACCCCTTCGGCGGCACCAACACGCCGCGCTGGGGGTACCTCGCCGTTGATTCCGACAACTACTTCATTCGCAACGCCAGCGCGGACGTGCACTTTGCCACCGAGGCCACCATGAACTCGGATGCCGTCAGCACGCAGATGACACTCAGTAGCGCCGGTAACCTGGGCATCGGCACCATCACGCCGGCCGTCAAGCTGCATGTCGAGGGCGGTTCGGACACCGGGCCCGCAAGCGGCGGGTTCCTGGTCCTCGGCGCGGCGAACAGCGGAAACGTATCGTTCGACAACAACGAGATTCAGGCGCGGAACAACGGCGCGGCGAGCACGCTGTACATCAACCACGAAGGTGGCGATATCGCGCTTGCCGCCGCCTCCACGGGTGAAAACGTGGGCATCGGCACGCAGAATCCCGCCACCAAGCTGCACGTGCTCACCAGTTCGACGGCGACGTCCGCGACCATCAGCAACTTCGGCGGCGGAACGGCACTGCTCATCTCCAAGATCGGCGGCACGGCCCCGGCGCTCACCATCCTGGACACCGGCACGGGGATTTCGCTTGACGTCGCCGGCAAGGCGCGGGTCGAAGTGCTCGAAGTCCTCGGCGCCGACATCGCCGAGCGCTTCCCGGTCAGCGACGAGGGCAAGCCGGAGCCCGGCACGGTAATGGCCATCGATCCCGCCCACCCGGGCAAACTGTGCGTCTGCGAAGGGGCGTATAACCGCCGCGTCGCGGGCATTGTCAGCGGCGCCAACGACCTGCCTGCGGGTGCCATCATGGGGCACACGAGCAAGGACATGGAGGAGGCGCCGGCGATCGCGCTGACCGGCCGCGTCTGGGTCCAATGCGATCGCAGCGGCGGCGGAATCGAACCCGGCGACCTGCTCACGACCTCGGACCGCCGGGGCCACGCCATGAAGGTGAGCGACTACGCCAGGGCCCAGGGCGCGATCATCGGGAAGGCGATGACGCCGCTGGAGGGTGAGACGGGCATGGTGCTGGTTCTGGTGAGCTTGCAGTAGAGCCGGCCGCGGCGCGAAGGAAGGAGCGACAACGATGAGATTTCACTGGCCGGCGGCTTTCGGCATGGCGTTGAGTCTGGGCACGCCGGCGTGGGCTGCCCCGCAGCCCGCGATTCGGTTCGTGACCCCGGCGGATATCGCGGCGCGCCCCGCGGCGCCTTATCCCGCCGCCGTGGAAACGCGCGCGGTGGACCTGGACCTGACGGCGCTTGCCGCGGCCGAACCGGACTCGGTCCTCGAGCTGGCGATGGAGCCGGGCGTTGTGTACGGGGGCGTGGTGGACACCGTGGAGCAGCGGTCCGGGACGCAGTTCTCGCTTCGCGGCCACCTGGAAGATGATCCCGACGGCTACTTCTTCCTCGTGGTGCACGAGGATGTGGCCGTGGGCATGATGATGTCGGTCGCGGACGGCGCGTCGTATCGCATCAACTACAGCGGCGCGGGCTTCCACACCATCTCGCGCATCGACCCTTCGCGGTACGGCGAGTGCGGCATCGGGCGGGCGGCGGGCGCCGGAGTGGTGCCCGGCGGTGTGGCGCTTCACGCCGATTCCGGCGACCCGGCGGAAGCGCAGGCGGACGTGGACGCCGAGGACGAGCCGGCGCCGGACGCGGTCTTCGCGCCCGACAGTTGCGTCTCGCCGTACATCGCCTATGACGCCATCATTGTGTACAGCGACAACTCCCGTGTCGCCGCGGGCGGAACCAGCGCCATCCGGGCCGAGGTGCAGATGGCCGTCGACGTTGCCAACCAGGCGTACGATAACAGCAACATCTCCATCCGCGTCCGGCTGGTGTACACCGCGGAGGTCAACTACGACGAAAGCGGCACCTATGACGACCACCTGGACCGGTTGACCGATTCCGGGGATGGCATCCTCGATTCGCTTCATTCCACGCGGAACTCGTACGGGGCGGACACCGTGAGCCTGCTGGTGGACGACACGGATCCTCAGCCGGACGGCACGAGCACCGCCGGTCTGGCGTGGTGCTCCGTGAATTCCGGCAGCGCCTTTTCCATCGTCAACTGGTCGGCGGCCGCCGGCAACTTCAGCTACCCGCACGAGGTCGGGCATAACCAGGGCTGCGATCATGACCGCGATAACGGCGCCGTCGGTTGCGGGGAGTACTCGTACTCCTTCGGCCATCGCTTCACGGGCGACAGCTTCCAGTTGTGGCGGACGGTGATGGCATACCGGCCGGGCACGCGCATCCCCTACTTCTCCAACCCCAACGTTTCCTTCGACGGAGAGCCCACCGGCGTTCCGGCGGGGCAGTCGGACTCGGCCTACAACGCCGCCACCATCAACAACACGGACTCCACCTTCCAGAACTACCGCGTTCCGCGCTTCGACGTGTGGGTACAGGCGGGGTATGGCGGCACGCCGCTGGGCACGTACCAGAACCCGCAGCCGACGATTCCTACGGCCCTGGCGCAGTTGTACAGCGGCGGTTCGCCGCAGACCGAGCGGACCATCTGGCTCAAGCCCGGAACGCACCATCCCTCGGGGATCACCCTCAGCAGCCCGGCGGTTTTTCGCGCCTGCGGCGGTACGGCCGCCATCGGCCAGTAGCCGGTCGCGGCGTGCGTGGCGGCTTGGCCTTCCAGGCCATGATTCGGACCAGATCCGGGTTGGGTTCAGACCCGATTCGGCGCGCCTGATTGGGCGCGGCAGGAGGCGCGCCGCCACCTTGCAGGCGCGCCTCGCCCGTGCACCGGATCTTGCCTTCGTTCGAGCGGTACCAAAAGAACGCCCTTCAACACAGCTCGTGGGTTCAGGAGAACCCGCTCGAACCTCCGGGAGCCCGTACGCAGGCCGCGTTACCCGTCGGCGGCAGAGAGGGCGTTACCATGCGCTTGTTCCGGGGCGAGCACTCGGGGTTCTCGTAGGTGGGTAGCCCGTCGCCGGAATTGCGCAGAACTTCGATCGAGCCTCGGCGACCAGCATTCACCGGGATCCGAGTCGGCGGCTTACCACAGTAGCGACCTGCCGCGCGGCACCATCCATAGATCTCCGCGACCCGGTTCACGGGGCGACCTGGGCAGTGGCAGCCAGTATGCCGGACGTCGCCACCAGCGCAGGAATCTCCGCGCGCGTGATCGAATGGATTGCCGGCGGCACTGCCCCGGCAGAGCTGTCCACGATGATCACTGAGACCTCGAATCTGTCGCCATTCCCGGCGGGGAACTCCTGGCTTCCCAATTGCGCCGCGGCCGTCCACGCTCCCTGTTCGTCCACCGACGCGGGCGATGCCTGGACGAACCTGGCCCCCGCCGAGGGGTCAGTCGGGTTGATGACCACGCGGATCGCCAGCGACTCGGCGCCCGCGACGCCTGCGCTTCGTCCACTTACCTCAAAGACGCAAGGATCACCGGTTTCGCACGAGTACTGCGAATCCGGTGGCACGTCGATCTCCACCCACGGCGCGTCGGCACGTGGATGTCCCGACAGCCCACCCTCAGTTGGTACGTCCCAGAAGGGATTTACGCCCCGAAAACCAAGAATCGCCCATGCAGTCGGCGCGACGGCGGGCGTGTTGAAATACGAGAAGTTGAAGCCGGTGTCCAAAGTGCCGCAGGCAGCGACGATACCCAATCCGTCGGTATGCGGTGCCGCCGACTGCACCGCTGCCAGCACAACCTCGGGCGCACACTCCTGCAACCGGGGATCGCCGAGCATATCGGCAGCCGCTGCCGCCACCCACACATGCGCCAGTCCCTCGAACCAGACTTCCGAGGTATCAGCATCGGAAGAGGGCGGACCGCATACGTTCACGCCATCCAGAGTCGGACAACTACCGGCCGTCACCCATAAATTGGCCAAAAGCCACTCCAGGCTCCGCGTCCACTTGGCACCCCCGAGAGACAGCAGCGGCCAGGTTTGCGTGTCCTCCGGGACCGGGAAGGTGTTGATGCTCAGCCCCAGATTCGTCGTGCCGGTCCAGGACCTGCCGGTGGCCGGGTCGAACATGCACTCCACGAAGATCCGGGCATCCGCAGCGGCGCTACGGAATCGCTCAGCGGCTGCCTCGTCGCCCCTGGCGGCGAGCACATCGGCCAGGCGCGAGAAGGCGGCGTACGCGTCCGTATTGTGTTCCGTGCTCACCAGGGTGCTACCGGGAAACAGCACGAACCCTCCGCAGCCTTCGGAGTTCGCCTGATTTCGAACGAACTCGGCAGCCGCTTCGGTGGCCACAAGATAATCGGCAGCGCGATCGGGGTCGGTGGTCTGCCAGAAATCGTATCCCTTCAACAGGGCAAGCACCGCCCACATCTGGTTACCGGTTCCGAAGTCCGGCGTGGGAATGTCCTGCCCGGTGACTGCGTTTATGGCGTCGGGAAAGGCGCCGGTGTCTTTCTGAACCGCAAGCATGCCGTCGAGAATCCTGCCGGCGCGCTCCACATCCGCATCTCCCCTTCGCGCAAAGTACGCAAGCGCCGCCAGCGCGTTGTCATAAAGAAACCCAGGGTTGTCCACCAGGAAGGCCTTGAAGTCATCAGGAAGATCGTCGTGCAAATCGAACGATGGAAGGAACCCGGTGGTATCGTTCTGGCGATCGTCCAGGAACCTGAACAATCGTGACATAACCGTGGCCTCGCAAACCAAGGTGATGGCAATAGTGGTGGAATCGCTGGCGACCACAAATCCGGGAACCGCCTCGATGTTCATGAACGGCCCGATGGGGGCATCCCCGTCGCTCACGTCCACGATGATCGCCCGAAGTTCGAACCGGCCGCCTTCCTGCAACGGGAATTCGGCGCTGCCCAGTTGGGCCGCGGAGCTCCAGGTGAGGCCGGCGGTGGTCGCCGGAGTCTGCTGAACGAAGTAGCCGACCGCCGGCGTTACAAGCGGCTTGACGGCCACATAAACAACGTGCGCCCTGGGCAGCGACGGCCTGAACTCCCCGGTGGCCGCGACAATGCACACGTCGTCGACGGCGCAGCAGACCTCGCCCCCGTTTGGCGGCGTTTCTAGGGATACGCTCGGCGGACGATGTCGGCACCCAGAAACCGTCAGGCCGGTCGTTGACCCCAAGAGTACAACACCTACGAAGGTGATAGCGTGGCTAGAAGATATTCGCAATTGCATTGTCCAATTCTCCATTGCTGAACAGTTAAACGACTAGGCGTCTATCGCGACAATGCGGCGGTGTCGCCTCCATCATCGTTCGCCATGAACACACGGCGATCTCGGCCCGCTCTTCCCAAACCGCTCGGGAAATCGAGCGTCATAGAGAATCGTGCCGGCGACCGGTCGCTTGTCATGCTCCGGCGCCAGAGCCCGGAGCGCCTCCCATGCCATCAATCCGCCGCAGATCATGTTCGTACCCGGCAGCGTGGGGGCCGGGCTCATGGCGCAGCTATCGCCGGCCCTCTCCTGCGCCGCCTTTGCGGCCAGGTTAGGCACCTGATGTTCCAGGCACGGTGTTCGACCGGGGTTGTAGATGCGCACCTGCGCCGCCAGCGGCGAACTGCCTCCGTCGATCAGCGCTATGCCGTCCGCCAACGCCAGATCGTTCACGTACTTTCGCGTCGCCCAGTTGTCAGGGCAGCACACGCGCAACGCCGGCGGCGTCAGATCGCCCGGTCGGTCCTGGTACCGACTCGGAAACGGTCGGATCACCAGCAGCGGGTTGCACCGTGCCGCCAGTCGTTCTGCCATGGCCTGCACCTTGGGTCGGCCCACGTCAGAATCCGCGTACGCAATCTGCGCCGGAAGATTCTCCCCTCCGGCGACATCAGGGTCGAACAGTCTGAGCTGACCACGCCCCAGTAGCGGAGCAAACGCCTCGAGAAAGTGAACGCCGATGCCGCCGCAACCGATCACGTCAACGATCGCGCCATCCTTCTGCACGTCGGGCGACGTATCGTCGCCGTCCGTGCCTGAGGCGGATTCTGCGGCCGCATCGTGCGTGATCAGCGCATTCGGCGGACTGGCGAGTTCCACGCGACCGGCGAGGATGAGTGCCTCCTGAAGCGCCATGCCCGCCGCCACACGGGCAAACGGCAACAACGGTTCGGCGGCGGTGGGCCTTGCGCCGCCGGCGGCGGTCGAGGCGACTCCGGCCGGCGAGCGGTACGCCATGCCGACCCACGCGCGCCCCCACGTGAGTGAAAGATAGTGAGACGACCGCGCCGCGCTCAGCTTGGCGCAGAGGTCCTTCGACGCTGGGTCGTTGGTGGCGTCCACAACGATGTCGGCCTCGGGTGCCAAATGCTCGGCAGTCTCCGGGAGCCACAGGCCGGGCTCCTGCGTAATGCGCGTGCCGCGAGGCAGGTCTGTGAGGCCATCGAAGTAGTCGATGGCCCCTCGCAGATGCACTCCGCCGAACCCGACGGCCGCAAGGCCACGGCAGAGCGGCCAGGCCGGATGGCGCCAGAGTCGCTCAGCGGGAACATCATCGATCTTCACCAGCACCACAGCATCGGCGATGCGCCGTACGTCGGCTCCTGCCGCGCGGATGCGATCGAGCGTTGGGACCGTCATGATCCTACCTCCGCAGGCGCCATCTCGCGGCAAAACCGAACTTTGACGGCGATTTCGGACACGAGCTCCTCCCTGATCCGGCGGCGCTCCTGCGGCGGAAGAGCGCGATCAGGCGAAACGGCCAGCTCCGCCGCGACGAACCGCGTCGACCCTTCGGTACAATACGGGCAGCGCTCCTTGCGAACCGCGTAGAGGTGATGATCACGGCGCCCGTTCACAATCAGCGAAAACGCCACGCTCCACTCGACCTCCAGCCGGGCGTCATCCGCCTTCGGCACGGGCGCCGGTTGCGAGAGGGCTCTCCGGCTCAAGCACCCGTAGTGCGAGTGTCCAGGGTTGATGGTCGTGCTTTCCCGGAAGGAAACAACCGTTGACACCTGGTCGATGAACGGCCCGGCCAGGAACTCGTCGTCGATGGCTGATGGTGTGCAGCCGTGCGGGTGGCGGTGGATGAAGGCAATCGGGACCAGGGTGAGACCCAGGCCCTCGGACAGGGCGCTGATCTCGCGCCGCATGGAGAGCACCTGGCACCCCGGCTGGTGCACACTGGCGGCGCCGACCTCTTGGCCGGCAAGCAGCGGTGTAGCCAGCACGTGAAACGGGCGGGATTGCGCTGCCAACCCGACGAGCCCGTATTCCACCTCCGGGCGATCGTAGACCTCGGCGAGCACCTGAGCGACGGCGAAGCAGCGCTCGAGCGCTTCGGGTGCGAACGAAATCGTGGCGTGCGACGGATTACTTTGTGACACGTCGAAGCCTCCGATGTACCCTCTGGGCCAGCATATCCAGCGCGCCTCCGGGCACGTCGGCTCGCCAGGCCCGGTGAAACGCGCTGCGGCCCGTCGCCAGGTTGACCCCTGCGTCGAGCCAGAGAACGACGGCTTCGGCGTTCGTGAGTTCTTCCGACTGCAAGTGGAGGTATTGCGCCTGCAGTCCCGTGCAAAGGCCCCCGCGCGCCAGAGTGCCCGCCGCCTCCCAGAACATGTCCGGGTGCGCTTTCGCGCGGGGAGCACACGCCAACAAGCGCGATCGCTCCCAGCCGGCCAGCTCCAGCCCCACCCAGGTGACGCTGTTGTCGTCGCGTTTGACTAGCGGACCTCGGGCGAGCAGAAAGCGGCCCCCGCTATGATGCACCTGATAGGCGCCGCAGGCATGGATCACCGTGTACCGCGCATGGCGGGAGCATTCGTAGCGGTCGAGGATGCTCTTGATTTCCCCCACGAACTCCGTCGCGAGCCCGATGTAACACGGGTCCGCGGCCTCGTGTCTGCGCGCCCAGAGTACCATCTGGCGGTCGACTTGCGCCAGAACCTCGTCCAGCGGACGTGCCTTCTCCAGGCAGATCCTGTAGCGCGTGCCGGCAACAGTGACTTCGAAGCCGTTCGCCACCGTCTCGTTCGCGGGCTCCAGCGGCGACACCGTTCGCCCGAGTATGGCGCAGGGAGCACCGAACCATAACGCCAGCCGCGCCGGTGGAGTGCGATTGGCCCCAAGCAACTGTACACCTTCCTGCAACTTCGTAGCGTGCCGCGTGGCATTGTCCAGCAAGCGCTGCACCTCGCGCGGCCGCGGCGGGAAAATGCCGGGCGCCTGCAGCCAGCGCAGGTAGGGGATCAGCTCCAGCAGGCAAAAGCGCAGCACGGGCAACTGCTGGAAGCACTGCCGGGCCTGCCCGATGACGCCGTGGCCGCCCAGCTCACCGGCGCGATCCGCCAGAGCCCGGGCATATGCCGTCAGCGAACCGACGCGCACCATCCCTCCGGACAGCCCGCGCACCGGCGCCGCAAAGACGTCGTCGCCCACCAGGTAGACGGCGCCGAGTGGCGCGACGGTCAGGAAACCCAAGGTCTGGCTTGGTCTCGTGCCGCCGTTCATCGTCAGCCGCCCCGATACGCCTCGGAAACCAGTACCGTCAGCTTGTCCGGCAGCGGGGCGGCATCGCGGGGAGGCGCGCCGGGAAGGACAATGTCGTCGAAGGTGATGGGTCTGCCCGGACCCGCCATTTCGGTTGCGCCGGCGGCTACCTCCACATCGATCGCCCTTGCGCTGCGGACGACATCGCCCAGAACGCGCGCAGTGCGCGCCGCCGGTTCGGTGGACTGCGGCGTGTCAAGGACCATCTGCACCAAGTCCCGCGCGGGCAGGCCGACAACGATGCTGCGGGAAAATCGCGCCACGCAACTCGCCCCGAGCCCGTAACACACGCTGACTTCAAGATCTGCTTCTGCGATCATGGTCTCTACCTCCTTCGCATTGGAACACATGTTACGGGACGCCGCCCTCCCGATTCCCCGGGGGAAGCTGTGGCGTCCGGCGTCAGGTCCACGCGCCGCGGCCCAGACCGGCGAGCGCGCGGCTCCGCAGCGCTGCCGCGTCGCGCCCCGCCGGCGCCGCACCCGGCCTTCCCACTCTGGCACAATTCGATTACCATAGTACCTGGACACGTTTCATCACCGCGCCAACTGAGCATCGTGTCCACGCTAGCGGAGCATGAACCCATGTCAAGGAAAAAGGCGATGGAGATAGCCCGAACACCCGCCGACGGCGGCGCGCCCCGCGCCGGAAGGTCCGCTCTCTGGCATGTCTCCTATACAAACTATTCGACCGCGATTAGAAACTCTGTATATGATTAGCGCCAATCGGTGGCGGCGGCGGGCACGGCGGGAATCCAAAGGGCCGGCGACGGAGGGCGGCACGCGATGCAACTGGAAATTCGTTTGAAAAAAATTCTCCGGGAGAACGGACTGGCGGGACGAACGGTCGTGCAGCGGATGGCCGCCGACCTCAAGTTGCACCGGCATACCATCGGGAAGCTCTACCGCAACCAGGCATCCAACCCCTCGCTCGATGTCCTGGGCAGAATCTGCGACTGGCTGGAACGTAACGGAGTACCCGGCGGCATTCTGCCGCAGGCGTTGTTCGGCGTGCGGCCATCGAGCCTGTGGGAGGCGGTCGCGGCGCCGGGCGCCGTCACCCTTTACGTCGGAGAATACCGTCAGATGCCGCCGGGGCCCCGGCCGCTACGATGGATCGCCCAACACGATGCCCTGGCCATAGCCAAGATCGTGCAGTCGCTATCGGGCACCGCCACCGTCGCGGAACGGCGTGTGTCCGTAGGAATCGAGCACGTCCCTTTCCGTTTCGATCCGGAAAAGTCCGCCGTCGGCGCCGACCACCTTCAGGAGGATCGCAAGCGTGCGGGCGAGATCTTCCGCAAGTTGCAGGCCTCCGCCCGTGCAACGAGCGCGATCATCCTGGGCAGCCAGCGCGCAAATCACCTCGTGGAACTGCTGGTCGCCGACATCTTCGGCTGCGAGGCCTTCACTCTGCCCAGGCGAGGCAGACGCGCGGCGCCGCTGTACCTGGCGTTCCGGAAGGAGGATCGCGTCGTACCCAGTTGCTTTGGGGGCCGCACTGCCCCGCCCGGTTGCACGGCGGTGCGGGGACCGGGCATTTACTACCGTACAAGGGACGGGTGGTCGGTATGTCCCTGGACGCGCGGCGTGCAGGACGCGGGCGTCATTCTCGTGAGTCGGGACCCGGGGACGGCCGCTCTGCGAATGGCAGTGTTCGGCTTCTCCGGACCGGGGACGGAGGCCGTGGCGGAAGAGCTGCTTCGGGTTCCCGATCGCTTCTGGCCGCTGCCCGTGGCGAGGAACGGGAAGGAGGTTGGGGTCCATATCTGCCGGTTCGGCCTGTGCCGCGATACCTCGGAAAGCCGGGATGAGGAGGTTCGCGTCAAAGACATCGAGGTAATCCCGCTCGACAAGGAGATCCTCGCGGAGTGCCTTGAGTGAACCGCCCCGCAGCCCTCCCGACCCGGGCCGCGCCGGCGTTCCTCGGGATCGGAGGCCTCGTCGAAGAACTCTCCCTGAATCGGTTCGGCCACTTCATCCGACCGTTCGCGTCACTTGAAGTGCCAACCCGGTTGGGACTCCAGTGATCCCCTGTTTTCAAGCTCCGTTCCCAAGACCCTTCTCAGTTCGGCGGCTCGGACAGGTTCTGCCAGGCGCTCGGAAAGAATTCCGACAGACGCCCGTGGTCCCTGACCGCATACCCTCGCCGACCGTGCGGCTGGACGAGTCCGCGTTGCGTGAACCAGGCCAGGGCGGCGTACGCCTGGTAGCTTGGCGCGTCACCGCCGCCGCAGCGGCGGCCGGGACCAGTCGGCGCGACGGCGTACGCCCGGTAGCTTGGCGCGTCACCGCCGCCTTCGGGTCCGCCAGAGGGAAAACGTCCTCCGTTGTGAACCTGCGACCGTTGCCGGATCACCTCCCGACGGCGGCGGCGAGCAGCTCGGCCACCCGGCGCGGGGCTTCGTGCTCCCGGTTGCACTCCAATCCGGCCGGAAGGGGTCGAAGGTGCCACAAACTGGCCGCAACACTCGGGGTGTACAGGACCCGACGGATCGCGTAAACTCCGCGAAAACACCGGAGAAAACCGCGTTTTTCGCGGCGTCCGGTGCGGTGGCCGACGTAGCTCAGTTGGCTAGAGCGCCTGACTGTGGATCAGGAGGTCGGTGGTTCGAGCCCACCCGTCGGTAGTTCACAAGTAGCGGTAGCTAGGGAGCTTACGTCACATCAGGCTCCCGTCAGCGGTCCGGGGCGACGTGGCACAACACTTCTCCCTGCACTTCTGAAGGAAGTACGATGCCACGGACACAACCATCGACCGATCCGATTTCGTTCCGTGAGCCCACGGGGCACTACTACGCGACGCCCGGCGGTCGCCGTTCGCCCGAATCGCGTGCCGCGGGCCTATGGCCCCTCCCCGGCGTCGGCCCAGCTGGCCCATGTGAGGGGACGTAGCGCCGCGACCGTGAGGGAGCGGACCGCCACAAAACGCCACCGGCCTCTTGCCCCGCGCGCTGCAAGCTCGTCGGGCGCCTCCAGCAGCCCCGGGCCCAAGGGCGCGGGGCACCTCGATGGCACAGCCGACCAACGCATGCGACAAGTCGTCGAATTCCATGGATCTCCCTTCCTTCGTGTTCTCCGTGCTCTTCGTGGTTCACCGTTTTTACCACGAAGGACACGAAGAGCACGAAGGACGATGCGAGAAGACGACCATGTCGGCTCGAAGGGTACGAGCGAACGCAGTGCACAAGCAGGCAACGGCGACTCGCGTCAAGGTGTCCGCGATCGGCGGCCGCGCGGCTCGCCACGGACGCACCCGCCAAGCCCGCCTACGATGTTTCGTTCACGCGACCAAACTGCCAATACGCCTATGACGAAGTACCAAGATCGCTATTACAGGATTCAATAGCCGGTTCCTCTTGAACCCGTGGCCTGCCCCCGATTCATGTACCAGCCGGAATGAGGGCCGACGAGCTTCACCGGCCCGGCCGGAGCGGAGCGATGGCGCGGCGCAGCGTAGCCCGGTCGGCACGCTGCCGCCATTGGCTTCGCCCGGAGGAGGTTGCAGCACGGAGCGACCTGTAGAGCGAGGCCTCGTGGTCGCGCCCTTCCCGATTTCCGACCTGAGTGCCGCCAAGCGCCTGCGGTGGGCTTGGAATGTGCCGCTATGGAGCCAACAACTCAAAGCCGCGGAGAATGGCAAAATCATGCGGATTCGCAGTCATCATTCGTCGTCCGCCGGCGGACCACAACGTGGCCGCGAGGTGCGTATCCAGAAGACGTTTGCGACCCAGTTGCTGTTGGGCCAGCCAGTCGACGAAAAGGGTCGTGGATTCCGTTGATGGGTACATCAGTTGAACTTCGCGCACGATTTCTCCCAGCGGCATCGCCCGGAGGGCGTGCGATGGTTGCCAGGGACTTCAGTCCCTGGTGGAGAAATCTGTCCTCTTTTTTATCCTCTCCGCCCGGAGGGCGGACGAAGCTGGACCGGCGAAGCTCGTTCGCCCTCCGGGCGGAGAGAACAAAGGGGGGCCCACTGATTTCCAGGGACTTGAAGTCCCTGGCAACGGAGATGCGTCCTCCGGGCGGAGAAGAGAAAACAGAGGGAGTTGGCCTCGCTCCCAGGGACTTGAAGTCGCTGGCAACGGACATGCGCCCTCCGGGCGAAAGGCAGCGGGGAACCGGCGATCGACGCGTGCTCGCGGCCGAGCCTATTCGCTGCCTGCCAGTTCGTGTTCGCAGAAGGCCTCGGGCAGGTAGTCCACGACATCCAGCGCCGTCATGGCGTGGCGTCCCAGCTCCTCGGCGGCGAAGTCGCCCGCCAGCCCGTGCAGGTGTACGCCGAGAATCGCCGCCTCCAGCGCCGGCATGCCCTGACCCAGCAGCGCTGCGATCACCCCCGTGAGAACGTCCCCCGTGCCCGCGGTCGCCATCCCCGAGTTGCCGGTGTCGTTAACGAACAACCGACCGCCGTTGGTGACCACCGTCGCATGCCCCTTGAGCACGACGGTGCAGCCGAATGCCTCCACCAACGCCAGCGCGGCGCTGCGCCGCCCTGAGGGCGTGTCCGCGAAATCCGCCTCCTGCCCCCGCACCGCCAGCAGCCGGCGCATCTCGCCGGGATGCGGCGTGAGCACGACGCGCTGGGGATCGTGGAACGTCGGCCCGGGCAGCTCCGCGAGTCGGTTGAGCCCATCGGCGTCGACGACCACGCCGCCGGAAAACTGCGCCACAAACTCGCCCACCACCTCCGCGGGCAGCGATTCTCCCAGCCCCGGCCCCAGCGCCACGACGTCCGCCTGGTACTCCCCGGCCGCCTGGAGCAGGCCGGCGGTGTCCTGCGGCAGTGTTCGCGTGGTGGCACAGGGGACAAGAATGGCAACCGGCAACCGCAGCGGTTCCGGCACCGCCACCTGCACCAGCCCGGCACCGCTGCGCAGTGCGGCGTTGGCGGCAAGCGCTGGCGCGCCCACCATCAGCACCTCGCCACAGCAGCCGCCGACAACCAGAACGCGCCCCACGTCGCCCTTGTGCGCCGCCTCGCTGCGCGGTGGCAGAGGCGCCTTCTCGCGGGTGATAATGGGGTTGGCGGCCATGGCTCGCCCTTCAAGGACGCAAGGGACGGTTCCCCGCGGCGTGAGCGGTTCACGGTGGCGGCCGGCTGAAGCGCCGGTTGATCAGCGCAGCGGTATACCCGGCTCCGAAGCCGTTGTCGATGTTGACCACCGTCACTCCGGAGGCACAACTGTTGAGCATGGCCAGCAGCGCCGCCAGCCCCTGGAAGCTTGCTCCGTACCCCACGCTGGTGGGGACGGCGATGACGGGACAGTCCACCAACCCGCCCACCACGCTCGCCAGGGCGCCCTCCATGCCCGCCACCACCACGGCGACGCTGGCGGACTGAATGGCCTCGGCGTGAGCCAGCAACCGATGGATGCCCGCCACCCCGACGTCGTAGAAGGTGGCGGTTTTCTGGTCCATGACCTCCGCCGTTACGCGGGCTTCCTCCGCCACGGGCAGATCGCTGGTTCCCGCCGAGATCACAGCGATGGTGCCACTGCATGGCACCGACGGGCGCTGGCGCAAGGTAATGGCGCGGGGGATGGCGTGGTACTCCGCGCCCGGGCATCGCGCCGCCACCGCCTGAAAAACGTCGGCGTCGGCGCGGGTGGCAATAACGTTTCCGCCCCCGGCGGCACAGCGTTCGAAGATCCCCGCGACGTGTTCCACGCTCTTGCCGGCGCAGTAGATCACCTCCGGGTGGCCGCAGCGGATGGCGCGGTGGTGGTCGACCTTGGCAAACCCCAGGTCTTCGAAGGGCAGGCTGCGCAGCCGGGACACCGCCTGTTCCACGGTTTGCGAACCGGTGCGGACGGACTCGAGCAGCTCTCGCAGCCGTTGTTCGTTCATGGTGTGCCCCGACGCCCGGCGCGGCCGGTGCCGCCGGCGAATCTCGCGCCGGCCGCCCGCCGTTACGCATCTCCCGGAGGCTGGTCCTCCCCCTCCGGCGGATAGTCGCCGGGGAGCAGCCAAAGATGCACGAGGTAGGAGAAGATGATGCCGCTGATGGTCGCGCCCACGGTGTCGGTCGTGGTGCGCTTGTACTCCGTGAAGTTCACGAGGATGAAGAAGGTCAGCACCGTCAGGGCGGCTACGATCGCCAGCACGGTCCAGAAAATCCGCGGTACGAAGGGGAGTTTGAACATGGGACTCTTCCGTTCCGCGGCCCGGGGCGGCACCGCTGCCGTCCCGGCGAACGTTGACGCGTGCCCGCCGCTTCGCCCGGCGCGGTTTCGGCCATCCGGTTCGCCACGCCGGTAGGACGCCGCAAAACAAGCACGTGAATATGGCAAACGTGCGAGGCCGTCAAGACAGGGGCGCCGGGCCCGGCTCCGCCGCATCGCCGCGCCGACCGCGAAGCCGCAGGGAATTGAGCACGACACTCAGCGATGAGAACATCATCGCCGCCGCCGCGATGCCGGGCGATATACGGCCCGTTGCCGCCAGTGGTATTGCCAGGACATTGTAGAAGAAGGCCCAGAACAGGTTCTGCCGAATGACCCGCACGCTGCGTCGCGCCAGCCGCACCAGTTCCGGAATCCGCGTGAGGTTGTGATGCAGAATGGTGATGTCCGCGGCGCCGACGGCGACGTCCGTGGCGCCGGCGAACGCCACGCCCACGTCCGCGGCGGCGAGTGCCGGGGCGTCGTTGATCCCGTCCCCCACAAACCCCACGCGGCGCCCGGCCTGCCGCCGCGTCCGCACCTCGTCGAGCTTGCCGTGAGGCGTTAGCTGGGCGCGAAAATCGTAAGGTCCCGACGCCGCGGCGACTGCACGAGCCGCCCGCTCTGTATCTCCCGTGAGCATCGCGGACGCGACACCGAGTTCCGCGAGGGATGCAACCGCCGCGGCGGCCTCCGGACGCAATTCGTCGCCGACCGCAAAGCCGCCGAAGGCCTCCCCGTCGACACCGACCAGCACGACCGATGGTGCTTGTCCGCTCGCCGCGTCAAGACTCGATCGCAGCGCCGTTGTTTCCAGTCCGTGCCGTTGCAGAAAGTGCTCGCTCCCCACAAGCACGCGCCGACCCTCAACTTCCGCGGACACGCCCTCGCCGGGGAGATTGGTGAAGGAAGCGGCTTGAGCCGGTGGGACGCCCTGTGCCTCCGCATGACGTACCAGGGCCCGAGCCACCGGGTGCTGGGAGAGTCGCTCCGCCGCTGCCGCAAGACGCAGGAGTTCGCGCCGACGCGCGTCCGTGCACTCGGAGGGTGGGTCGACTCCGGCGGGCGCCAGGAACGTGGCGTGCACGTGCGGCACTCCGGTAGTCAGCGTGCCCGTCTTGTCCCACAGCACGCAATCGATCTGACCGGCGGCCTCCAAGGCCGCCGCGTCACGCACCAGGATGCCCCGCAGGGCTGCCGTCCCGGTGGCTACCATCACCGCCGTCGGTGTGGCCAGTCCCATGGCACACGGGCAGGCGATTACCAGCACCGCGACCGCCCGGCGGACCGCGGCGCTAAGCGGCAGATCCGTCCAATACAGGGCGCCTGCCGCGGTTGCGATGGCGAGTGCGATGACGATGGGGACGAATACGCCTGCAACGCGGTCGGCGATGCGCTGCATGTGTGTCTTGCCTGATTGCGCCTCCTCCACCGCGCGTACGATGCGTCCGATGGTCGAGTCGGCGCCCACGCGCGTGGCCTCGATGGTAAGCATTCCGTCGCGCACCACGGTCCCGGCGCAGACGTTCTCCCCCGCGCCCCGGTGCCGGGGCAACGACTCGCCGGTGACGGCGCTTTCGTCGAGCGCCGCCACGCCGCCTACCACCATCCCGTCCACGGGGACGACGGTATCCTGCGGCACGCGCAACCGGTCACCCGGGCGGATGTCCTCGACCGGCACTTCCTCCAGCCCGCGTGGCGTTTCCCGCTGTGCCGCGCGGGGGATGCGGCGGACCAGGGCCGCGATGCTGCTGGTCGTGTCGCGGCGCGCGCCCAGCTCTAGAAGTCGACCGACGTTGATGAATGCCAGGATCATCGCCGCGGCGTCGAAGTTGCCGGCGTCGTGTCCGCCGCTGACCAGCTCGGTCGCACCGGCCACGAAGGCCGTCGACACGCCCAGGGCGATCAGGAGGTCCATGTTCGGCGTGCGGTGCACCAGCGCTCGAAGCCCCGCAAGGAGGATCGGCGCTCCGGCCGACGAAGCCAGCAGCATGGCACAGAGCAGACCCTGTAAGGCGCCGGGCCACACGTGACCGCCGGGGTCGAGCCCCTGGAGCGTGGGAGCCAGCCAGTGGAGCGCCATGATGGGAACCGCGAGCCCGATGGCCTGCGCCACGGCCTGCTTCTGTGCCTGGACGCGCGCCGTGTGCGAGCGTTCCACCTGCGTGGCACCGGGTGCGGCCGGACGGAAGGGCTCGGCGTCGTACCCGGCGCTGCGCACGGCCGCGACCAGGTCGGTTGATCGCGCCAAGGCGGAATCCACGACGACCGTCGCCACCGCGGTGGCGAGATTGACGCCCGCGTCACGAACGCCGTGAACGGTGCGCAGCGCTTGTTCCACCCGCGCGGCGCATCCGCCACAGGTCATGCCGTCGATCCGCAGGCGGATCGGGTTCGCAGTTTCCAAGCCGTCCGGCACGCTCGAATCCATCCCCGCCAGCCACCGCGCGTCGGGCCGCCACTGCGCTTCGGTGGCGGACGCATGGTGCACATTATAGGCCGGAGCCCTTGTCGTCTTCCGCAAGGCGGCGGCAAACGCCACCCGCCGCGAACGGCACGCCCGCGCGTCCGCGCACAGCCCCGGCACGCGATGGCCGCGGCGCGACACCTCCAATGGGAATGTGCGGTCTTGCGGTCATTGGGGGTGCGATCTCGCCATTCCGTCGCACCGAGCCGTTCGCCGGTTCGCGCCGCCGTATTACCGGGCTTGATCGGCCGGCTCCCCATCCCTAAGATTCGTAGTCCAGCCGGTGCGAGGGGTTATGATCCGTTTGTTTTTACGGTCCTACGTTCTGCGGCCCGCGTTTATCCTGTCGGCTTGCGTCGCTTTCGCCGGGGCGCAAGCGGATCTCCGGGCCGGCGCCCCCTTGGCCGCCGGTGGCATCACGACGGACCACATCATCGTGCAGTTTGCCCCCGGCGCGGCCGGGCGGCCCGCCCCGCCCAACGCATTCGGGCGTTCGGTGCGCTACTCGGCGGGGGAGCTGAGCCTGCCGAACACCGTTCGCGGCCTATGTGATCGCTGGCGCGTCACGGGCATTCACCGCGCCTATCCCTTTGCCTTCGCCCGACCCGACCTGGCCGCCCAGTTCGGCCTGGACCGCACTTACGTGGTGGAAGTGCCCCCCGGCACCGACGCCCTGACCATGGCCCGGGAGTTTCGCGAATTCGATGCCGACGTCGACGCCGCGAGCGTGGACGTCGTCGGCGGGATTGCCGCCGTCCCCAACGACAGCGATTTCGGCAGGCAATGGAACATGCACAACGTGGGCCAGCAGGTGTGCAACTTGCAAACCAACCCCGTGCAGTGCTTTTTCGGGACCGTCGATGCCGACATCGACGCCCCCGAGGCCTGGTCCCTGCACACCGGCGACCCGGGCACGGTGACCATCGCCATCATCGACAGCGGCGTCAGTCCGCACACGGAGTTCGGGAGTCGGTTGATCGCGGGCTACAACACCAACGATCCCGAGAACCCCAGCCTCACCACGGACGGCGTCGGCCACGGCACGCACGTGGCGGGCATTGCGACCGCCTCGGGCAACAACGGCGCAGGGGTTGCGGGCGTTACCTGGGGCGCGAACATCATGCCCGTCCGGGTCACCAACAGCTTCGGACAGGGCACGGCGCTCCAGGGGGCCAACGGGTTGATCTGGGCCGTCGACCACGGCGCGGACGTCTGCAACATGAGCTTGCAGTATTACCCCGTCAACCAGGCGGCGGCAGACCTCGTGTTTTTCGAGAACGCCGTCAACTACGCTTATGCGTCCGGCGCCGTACTGGTTGCCGCCGCGGGCAACAACCTCGGGAACCAGGTTGCCTACCCGGCCCGATTGGAGAAGTGTCTGGCGATCACGGCGACGACGGCCTTCGATGCCTACTGGAATGCGTCCAACTTCGGCGACGAGGTGGACCTCGCCGCCCCCGGGGAGGCCATCTGGTCGACCTGGACCTCGGACGGGTATCAGATGCTCTCGGGTACTTCGATGGCCAGCCCGCACGTAACCGGCCTGGCGGCGCTGCTGCTATCCTACCAGCCGCAGCTTACCAACGACGGAGTGCGCGCTATTCTCGAAACCAGCGCCGAGGACAGGGGCGCCGTCGGCTGGGACTCGCGGTTTGGCTTCGGGCGGATCAACGCCTTTGACGCCCTTACGCTGGCGACGCTGCCCGTCACGGCCATCGTGTTCAGCGACCCGCCGCACGGAGCCATCGACGCGCGCCAGCCGTCGCGGGTCGACGGATCGCAGCCCGCGGGCTGGGACGCGATCGAGCTGACGATGTACGGCGACGTCTCGACTCTCGCCGCGGGTGACTTTTCGCTGGTGGCCGACCCGCTGGCGGCGCTGCCGAGCATCACCACGGTCGCCGCGGCCGGGCAGACCGTCACCGTGCAGCTCGATGGCCCCATCCCCGTCGGGTCATGGACCACATTGACCCACATTCTCTCCGGCACCAGCGTACGGCTGGGGTATCTTCCCGGTGACGTCAATGCCAGCCACCTGGTGAGTGCTTCGGATATCAGTGCGCTGATCGATTCATTGAACCGCGTGGTGGGCCGTACGCGACCGATATACGCCACGGACGCCAACCGCAGCGGAGCCGCCAATGCTCAGGATATTACGCAACTCATCAACCTGCTCAACGGAGCCGGCGTGTACCCCATATTCAATGGACGAAGCCTGCCCCCTTGAGATCCGTGGCGGCGGAAGCTCCAGGTCGGTGTTAACCGGGGCGCCGGCGCTCCCGGCGGCCTACGCCAGCCTCGCATAGTCCACTTGAGACGGGTCGGCGATGGTGGGCAGCCGAAGCGGCAGCGATTCAACGTATTTCGTCGCCGCCCCCGTGTTGAACAACACCACTCGTTCCTGGGGGTCAATGAAGCCTGATCGGCGCAGCTCGCCGAGGGCCGCCACGCAGGCTCCCGCCTCGGGGCATACCGAAATCCCCTCCCGCTTCACTGCCTCCTGCATCGCGGGCACGATGCTCTCCTCGGGCACGGCCAGGGCGCAGCCGCCGCTCTCGCGAAGTGCGTCCAGCATCATGAAGTCCCCCACCGCGGCGGGAACGCGCAGGCCGCTGGCGACGGTGCGCGCGTTTTCCCATGGTCGGGCGAAGCGCTCGCCCGCCTGAAACGCACGAACGATCGGCGCGCATCCATCGCTCTGCACGGCGACCATGCGCGGCAACCGTTCCTTGCGAAGCCAGCCCAACGTCCGCAGCTCGGTGAAGGCCTTCCACATCCCGATCAGCCCCGTACCGCCGCCCGTAGGGTAGACGATAACGTCGGGAAGGAACCAACCGAGCTGTTCGGCAAGCTCGAGGCCCATGGTCTTCTTGCCCTCCAGGCGGTAGGGCTCCTTGAGCGTGGAACAATCGAACCAGTTCATGGGGGCGACGCCGTTGCGTACGATCGCGCCGCAATCGCCGATCAATCCGTTTACCAGATACACCTTCGCGCCGGCGAGCACACATTCCATCTGGTTTACGACGGGAGTGTCCGCGGGCATGAAGACGTAGGCTTCCAGACCGGCCCGCGCGGCGTAGGCGGCCAGCGCCCCGCCGGCGTTGCCGGCCGTCGGGACGGCCAGGCGGGACACGCCCAGGTGACGGGCCATAGTCACGGCCATCGCCATGCCTCGGCTCTTGAAGGAGCCGCTCGGGAGGTGCGATTCGTCCTTGATCCAGAGATCATCGAGGCCCAGCGACTCGCCCAGTCTCGGTGCCGGAAGAAGCGGTGTCAGACACTCGCCCAGTGAGACGAGCGGCGCGTCCGGCGGCACGGGCAGCAGCTCGCGGTAACGCCACATGGTTGCGGGGCGGGCGATGAAGGTCTCCGGTGTGGCTGCCTTGCCGACGGCATCGAGGTCGTATCTGACCCAGAGCGGGCGCTGGGCGTGCATGGTCTGGAGCGTGCCCGCGGGCAGGCGGGTGGCGTCGATCGCCGACTCGAGATGGGTCACGTACTCGCCCACTGGTCGTCTCCACTTCCAGCCGGTCCCGCCCGCCGCTGCGGCACCGTGTTTCAATGCGACAGATGGTGCCGTGTCTTCCCTGACCGCATCGAGCCGCGGGCTTGAGCCCGCGCGGCCGTACGAAGGCCGAACGCCCGCCGCGAGAGCGATCCACATACGGTCAGGGAATCGCGAGACACTACACGAGTCGGCTTGGGCCGCAAAGGCAACCTCCGCCCTGGGGTCGGGCGCGGAGCCTACCAAGGCCGGCCGGTCCCGGGAACATTGGGGGCAATACTGGCCGCACCCCGGCGACGCCCAGGTCCCGAGGCGTCGACCTGTCCCGATTCTGAACCGTTCGCCCTCGGGCATTTGTTCGAAGCGGCGTTGTTCCAGCGACCCGGTGTCCGGGCAATTACGCCCGATAACGTTTCCCGACGACAACTGGGCGGAATCGGCTCGCGGCACCGCGAAAAACGGTCCGATACTGGATTGAAGGCGCTGAATTCGCCATTGCAATCGGCCAAAGGCCGTTTTTTGGGGCCGGGAGCGACGCCGACCGGCCTGGGCAGGCTGCCCGGCGGGTTGACAGCCGCCCGGTGCGGCCGACAATGGCGGTAGGTGCCCTGGCGCAGGCACCTTCCTGACCGGACCAATAGATGGACTACGCTGCGACGAAGATGGATCGGCTCCGCCGGGTACTGGCGGCATTCCTCGGCTTGGCCTTGATGGCCGGGGGTGCCTCGGCCATGGCTTGGATGCTGGCGAGCAAGCCCGCGCCGGTCATTCAAACCACCCTTTCCGACCGGCAGGAGGTCGCTGTTACCACCCTGCGGTCCCAGGTCCAGCAGGCGCCGGTGGTCGGACACGGCGTCGTCCGGGCCAAGCGACAGGTCAACATCGTCCCCCGGGTGAGCGGGCAACTCGTCTTCGCCCACCAGAATTTGGCCCAGGGGAAGGTAATCCCCCAGGGCGATCTGCTTTTTGAGATCGATCGCACCGTCTACGAGTCCCGCGTGCGACAGGCGGAGGCGGAAATCCGTGGCCTGGAGGCGGCGGTCGACCGCTTGGATGCCGAGATGGCCGGGCTGGACGAGCGCATCGCCAACGCCGAACAGCTCATCGCCATTGACGAACGCGACTACGCCACCACGCGGCGCCTATTCGAGGTTGAGAAGGTCGGTACTCAGCGCGACGTCGATCTCCTTCATCAGAAGCACCTCCGATCCCAGGACGCCCTGGTAGAACTCAAGAGCAAGCGCGCCGCCACGCCCCACCTGAAGACCGAGACCCAGGCGCAATTGGATGCCGCGCGCGCCCGGCTGACACAGGCCCAGCACGACATGGACGCCACCCGAATCGCCTGCCCGTTCAAGGCCCGGGTGGAGGCGGTTTCGGCACAGCAATCCCAGGTGGTCACGGCCCATTTCTCCATCGCCACGCTGACGGACATGGGGGCTTTCGAAATCTCCGTGGGCATAGACCCGCGGGAGCTGCAGTGGTTAGACGCGGCCATTCGTCCTGCGGCGCTGGATGGGGACGGTTCCATGGACGTTCCGTCCGTGAAGGTCATCTGGTCGCTGCCCGGGCAGGAATTCGTCTGGCGCGGCCGCGTTACCCGGTTCGAACGGGTCGACGAAGTGACGCGAACCGCACGGATGGTCGTCGAAGTACGGGACCTGGAAATGACCGCGATGGCGGGAAACACCACCCACGCTGACCTACCGGCGCTGTCGATCGGGATGTACTGCCGTGCCGAGCTCCCCGCCGACCCCCTCCAGGATGCTCTGCTTGTGCCACGCCACGCGGTCTATGATGACCGCTGGGTCTACGTATTCGAGCCCGACGCAGGGGTGTCCGACGGCAGCGTAGGGCGACTCGCCCGCCGCGAGATTTCGGTGCTGCGCGCCGTCAATGACAGCGTGTTGGTTGACTACCAGGGACGCGACACGGCCGAGGTTTGCGAACTCAAGCCGGGCGACCGCGTCGTGGTGTCGCCGCTCACCAGACCGGTGGTGGGCATGCGCATCACCGCCCGAGACGGGGGCGTGGCCGCGGTCGACCTTCCTCGCTCGCTAGCACGGGACAGCATCCCCCGCGCCCTCGCCGCTCTCCGCTCCGCCACCCCGATCGCGTTGGCCGCACCCGCGCAGGTTCGCTAGGGCTCCCGAAGTCAGGCCCACCCCGCCTTAAAGCATCAATGTATCATCGGCGTTGACGCATCGCCGCACGAATCCGTGCGTTAGTCAACTTCGCGCTTGAACCCGGGTACAAAATCCCCTAAAATGCCGTTTCCAAAGATACGGACGGATCGTCCCAAAACCGTGCGCTTTCTGCGCGCTACCGGCGTTGGACCGATCGGTTCCCTGGCGCCGCCGAAGGAGTGGAGGATACTCATGCTGTTTCCATCACGGGAGCCGGGTCCGAAAGGTGAGTGCCCGGCCTGCTCGCTCGCTCACGGCGCACGGTACGCGACGCGACCTACATCGGTACGAATGGTGGCCGTCAGCGCGGCGCTGGTGCTGTTCGGGCTGGGGGGCGTAAGTTCCGGATTCACGCTCGTCGACTTTTCCGTTGACGCCGCGCACCGCAACCCGCTGGACCAGCACGAGGTTTTCTTCCCCGATTTCAACCATTTCGAGCTGCTGATCACGGGCACGTTTAACACCAGCAAGTGCTACCAGGTGCAGATCAAGCGCGACGGGGGCTCGGATTGCGGTTCAGCCAATTCCAGCGGCTCGGATTTCGTCAACGGAATCGATGTCACCGCGACCTCGATCCGCGCCGACATTTCGCCCACCGCCTCGGCGGACTTCAAGAAGGCGACGAACTGGCAGATCGAGGTCAAGGAGCGCAACGGCTCCTGCTCCGGCGGGTCCACAAGCAAGATCCACCCCATCCGTCTGAAGATTGCCGGATGCAACCAAACCTGCCTTCTGAACTGCACCGACATCACGGCTAACCCCAACCCCACGGATTGCAGCGGGCAGACGCAGCTATGCGCCAGCGCCAACGGGTCCGGCAACTACCGGTACGACTGGGACACGGACGGGGACGGCCAGTACGACGACACCACGACGTATTCCCCGAATAACTGCATCAGCGTGGCCCTGGCCGCCACCACCACGGTGCGTGTCAAGGTGACGGACCTGGGAACGTCGGTCCCCAACTGCTTCGAAACCGACTACGTCACGGTGCAGGTCGCGCCCAGCAACTGCAACGACAACAACCCCTGCACGGACGACGCTTGCGTCCCGGGCAACGGCTGCGTCTATACCCCGGACAACAGCAACGCCTGTTCCGACGGCCAGTTCTGTAACGGCGTCGAGACTTGCTCGGGCGGCACGTGCCAGCCGGGCACGCCCCCCTGCGCCGCGGACGTCGTGGCGTGCACGGTGGAGTCCTGTGACGAGGCGCACGACACCTGTGAGCACACGCCCATCGACGGCTTCTGCGATGACGGCCTGTTCTGCAATGGCCTGGAGACCTGCGACGACGTACTCGGCTGCCTGGACGGCCCGGATCCCTGCGCGCCCCCAACGTATTGCGATGAGGCCGGCAACGAGTGCGTGCAATGCCTGACCGACGCCCACTGCGACGACGGGCTCTTCTGCAACGGCGCGGAGCGCTGCGTGAATACGGTGTGCGTGGCGGGCACGCCTCCCGATTGCGATGACGCAATTGCCTGTACCCACGATGCCTGCAACGAGGCGTCGGACGCCTGCACTCACGCCGCCGACAACTCCCTATGCACTGACGGAAACGCCTGCACCGACGACACCTGCGTTGCCGGAACGGGATGCGTATTCACGCCCGATGACTCCAACGCCTGCGAAGACGGCGATCTTTGCACCCTCAACGACGTGTGCGCCGCGGGAGCCTGCGTGGGGACCCCCAAGGACTGCAGCGCATTGAATACGCAGTGCCGCGTCGGGGTGTGCAGCCCGGCCGGCGGGGACTGCGTGGCCCAGCCCGCCAACGAGGGCGGCGCCTGCGACGACGGACTGTACTGTACCGTGGGCGAGACATGCGCCGGCGGCGAGTGCGGCGGCTCCTCGCCGCGCAACTGTGACGACGGCGTAAGCTGTACCATCGACTCCTGTGACGAGGTCAACAACACCTGCGTACACGCCACCAGCAATGACGCCTGCGACGACGGTTTGTTTTGCAACGGCGCCGAGACCTGCCACGCAGTGCTCGGATGCCAGGCCGGCACCAACCCCTGCGTGGACGGCGTCTCCTGCACCGTTGACACCTGTGATGAGGCGAACAACGCCTGCGTCTACACCCCCGACGACGCCCTCTGCCAGGACGGGTTGTTCTGCAATGGAGCCGAGGTGTGCCACGCCGACTTCGGATGCCAGCCCGGTTCCAATCCTTGCCCCGCCGACGCCGTGGAGTGCACCGTCGACACCTGTGATGAATCCTCCGACTCCTGCCTGCACACGCCTAACCACAGCGTCTGCCAGAACGGGCTGTTCTGCGATGGCGTGGAAGTGTGCGATCCAGCGCAGGGATGCATCGACGGCGGCGACCCCTGCACCCTGCCGCTTAAGAAGTGCGACGAGACCAACGACCGCTGTGTCGAATGCCTGTCGGACTCCCAATGCGACGACGGGCTGTATTGCAACGGCGCCGAAACCTGCGTGAACGGCGTCTGCCAGGCGGGCACACCGCCCAACTGCAACGATGCTGTGGCCTGCACTGTCGATAGTTGCGACGAAGCAAACAACGTTTGTACCCACGCGCCCAACGATTCGGCCTGCCAGAACGGGCTGTTCTGCGACGGCGTGGAGGTTTGTAACCCGGCCAGCGGTTGCCAGGATGCCGCCGATCCGTGCGCCCCGCCGCTGTATTGCGACGAGCCCGGTGACCGCTGCGTCGAATGTCTGAGTAACGCTCATTGCGACGATGGACTGTGGTGCAACGGTGCCGAGACCTGCGTAAACGGCACTTGTCAGGCGGGCACGCCGCCCAATTGCGACGACGGCATCGCCTGCACCGCCGACGCCTGTGACGAAGCCGGCGACGCCTGCGTACATGTGCCCAACAACGGCCTGTGCCAGAACGGCTTGTTCTGTGACGGGGTGGAGGTCTGCAACCCGGCCGGCGGTTGCCAGGATGCCGC
>JACQXM010000038.1 GCA_016208685.1 Planctomycetota bacterium
GAGCATGGGATAGATGCGCCGCGACCAGCTGAGCATACCTCGCCTGCAGCCGCGGCTCCGCCTCGGGCAGTGTAGGGACATACCGCTACATGTCGGCTGGCAGCCATCGGAAACATGACAAGATGTGTAGATACCATTGGCGTAAGCCGTGGGAATCGACGAGCAGGATGAGGCTAAGCCCCGTCAGGGGCGACACATGTATGGCACGCTGCGGATGGCGCGGGAGGGGATGCGCGTCACGCGTTGCGTCGGGAGGTAGATGCGCGCCGCGGGTGTCGCCCCTGACGGGGCTCTACCGCGATGGCGTCGCCACCACACGGCTTACGCCGTGGGCTAGGAAGTGCCGCCCGCTGACGCGGGCTGGGCCATCGGAGCGCCGCGCACGGCGTGTCGGGAGATGGATCGTGCCGCGATTCGTGGGATGCACACCCGGGCAGCGCCCGCGCCCGGCGCTGCCCGGCGCGGTGGACGCGCCCTCGCCGTTCGCGCCGGTACAACCTCAACCGACCATCGCCATCGCAGCCGCAGGCATCGTCGGCCGGCCGCGTAAAAGCAGGACGCAGCGCGCTGCGATCCCCGATCCGGCGCTCGGCTTGTGTAGCGCCTCGCAGTTACCTGACCGCATCGGAATCGTTCTCGCGGCGGGCCTTCGGCTTTCGTGGGGCCGCGCGGGCTCAAAGCCCGCGGCTCGATACGGTTAGATGCTGAAGCGGTACCGCGCTCGTGCTCCGACGCACCCAATTCTTCGGGTTGGGTGGCATGCCCAAGCACGGCACAGCCGTGCGCCGGCATGTTTTTCCCGGGCATGGCGGCGCTGCGCTTGGCCACGCCACCCTCAGAATAGGCTGCGTCGGAGCACTCGAACGATCCTACCACAAAACATGCGGGCATCTCCTTGGCCGGGAACGGAACGGAGCGCGGAGGTTGGATCTCGCCACTCTGCCTTCGCCGTCCGACATCCGCGGCCTCTGGTTGCGGCCGAAGGCCGCCTCAGGTGTTCCAGGTCGATCGAGTCCCGGCGAGGAAGCTCAGTTGGCGGAAGAGGTGGTGCCGCCTGGCGATGAGCTGCCGCAACTGGACGAAATCACCGTCTGAAATACGCCCCGAGTGGCACCACGCGATGAGGTCCTCCTCGAGCTCCAGCCAGCGGCGCGTGCCGCTCAGTTTGCGCTTGCGCTTGGCGTCGACGATGTCGAGCATGCGGCGTACGTCCTCCTCGATCCGTCGCAGCTCCGCGGCAATGCGGGTGGACGCACCCAGCGGGTCTGATCCCAGGTGCGTGGCCTCGGACGCCCGTTGCGGTACCGTGCGAGGAACATCGGGTGAGTCATCGATCGCGCCGGCGTCCTCGCCCGCCGTTTCCTCCGCGGCCGTGGAGATGGCCGTAGCCTCGACATCGACTGGCCCACCAATCACACCATCGTCATCCAGCGAATGTCGAGCGGCGTCGAGCAGGGCGGGATCGTCATCCTCGAGCAAGCTGTCGTCGGGGCCGGTGTCGTCATCGCCCCCGGCCTCGTCCGCCGCACCCGCGGAATTCTCATCACGCATGGATTCGTCCGGCGGCATCGACATTCGCTCAGTTCCCCTCCAGCGCCGTCTGCATGGCGAGCACCGCGTAGGCGGTGACGAGATGCGCATTGCCCTCGTACCAGCGATCGGCCACGTTGGTCCAGCTCCCGTCGTCGTGCTGCAAGGACATAAGCTTACGACACAGTTCCTCGCGCCAACGGTGTGCCTGCCCTTCGGCGTCGACCAGAATGTCCTCTCCCCACGCATGCAGGGCGCGAGCGAAGGTGTGGTAGTAGTAATAGAGGCCCTGCTTCGCCTGCTCCTCCGGCATGTTGGGGTTGGCATCGAGGGTGTAGTGCCGGCGGATCCAGGCGAGGGCCTTCTTAACGCGAACGTCGTCGCGATCCAGTTTGGCGTACACCATGCTCTTGAAGCCTGCGTAGGTCATGGAGCCGTAGCTGCGCAAGCGCGGGCGCTCCTCGACCACCTCGGCGCCGGCCATGGATTCGCCCTCGTTCGCCGGCGTGTAGATGAAACCGCCGTCGTCGCTGCCGCGGGCGAACGCCTGATCGTTGGTCTCGCTGAGCATCTGGCAGCGGCTGATGAACACCATCGCCTTCTTGTAAGCCGGATCATCCGCCGACAGGCCGCTGTCCCTGAGCGCCTCGAGCATCATCTGCGTGTTGGAGAGATCCGGCCGCTTGTTGCGCCCGTAACCCTGCCCGCCGTACCAGGTGCTGCTCGCCTCGTACCCCTCGCCGTCGTCCCATTGCAGGACGCGAAGAAAGTCCTGGGCCCGGCGAATGGTATCCGCCAGGGCCGGGTCCTTCGCCGCTGCCAGGGCCATCAGCGCCACGCTGGTGTGGTAGTTCTTCTGCCCCTCCGCGTCGTCGTAGATCCCCCCGTCGGGCTGCACGTACTTCAGCACGAACGCCAGCCCGCGCCGGGCCGCGGGGTGCTTCGGACCGTAGTCCGCGTCCTGCATCAACGCTTTCACTACCAGCGCCGTAATGGCGGGGTGCGACTTGCCGAAGGCCTCCCAGCCGCCGTCCTCCCGCTGCGCCGCCGCGAGATAGGCAAGTCCCCGGTCGACGGCCCGATGGGCATCGGCCGAAAACGACGGACGCCCAGCGTGCTCCCCTGCTGCGAGCGCCACCACTCCAATCAAACACGCGGCGAAACAGGCGAACATGATCAGTCCCCTTTCGCGCCCAATAACAGGTGCTGGCGCGCGGTACGGGGTGTCAACCGCGACCGCGCAAACCGAGCCCTGTTCCGACCCTATTGATTATAAGCCGCCGGCCGTTATCGTACCGCGTTTCCCACGCCGGGGCACCAAAAATTGCATGCCCGAGCCGGGTGTACTTTTTGCCGCGGGGGGACTAGAGTTGGTGTGACTCCTTTCCTAACGGGCGCGTTAGGACCCAGCCATAGTGAAGGGGAGTGGGGGACGGCCGGCTTGTGGCGGCCTTGGCATCGGGGAGAGATGGCGATGTATCAAGTAGATTCGACAATCGATAAGCAGGCCCGTGGCGGAGCCGTGCGGGGAACGGCCAGGTTGGCGGCCGTGCTCATGATCGGTGTTTTCACCTGGGCGGCTCCCGGCGCCCGGGCGCAATCGGTCAACGGCGTTTGTGCCACGGGGTCGATCCAGATCCCGGGCACGGACCCCCGTCCGGGCACGGTGGACGCGCGGGACCCGGCCGACATCGGCGGAGCCGCAGGCGGCGTCGGCATCCTCGGCATCGGCTCGGCCTCCGAGCCAATCACCGTGATGCTCACGCTGGCCGCAGGTACATCGCAAAATCTGGTGGCGGACGCTCGATGCTGGGGCGTCTGCGAAACCAGCGACCGGGGCCTTGGCCTTAACGCCATCGCTAACGTTGTTCGGGTTTCGAACACTACGTATCGCCTCACCCTGGCACGGGCCATCACTCCCGGCGAAGCGACCATTATCAGCTACCACGGCGACGACGACGGCATGCTGGTTTATCGTTCGCACCCCGCGAACGTAAACGGCGACCGCATCGCGCTGCCCAACGACATCCTCACCTTGATCAACTTCCTGAATCGCGCCACGGTCGGCAACGAGGTGGTCACCCCTCTCTACGGCACGTACAGCACAGACATCGACCACAACGGCGTGTTCGATACCGATGACATCACCCGGCTGATCAGCCTGTTGAATGACGGCACGCCGGGCTTCAGCAGCATGTGGATCAACAGCGCTTTGCCAGACGCCTGCAAGGCCTGCGGCGCATGTGATAACGACCTCGATCGGATTCCCGATGCCGCGGACAACTGTCCCAACGTCGCCAACGTCAACCAGCAGGACGCGGATAACGACGGCGTCGGCAACGTCTGTGACAACTGCCGCAGCACGCCCAACTTCGATCAGTTGGATGACGACACCGATTTCGTGGGCAACGCCTGCGACAACTGCGTAACCACGCAGAATTCCAACCAGGCCGACGCCGATGGTGACGGAATCGGCGACGCCTGCGAGGCTCCGCCCGGTGGCGGTGGTGGCGGCGGCGGTGGTGGTGGTGGAGGCGGCGGCGGCGGGAACGTGACCATCCCCGACGACTGCCCCAAGGCCAAGGCCGCCGGCGAGCCGGATGCAGACGGTGACGGCGTTGCGAATGCCTGCGACACCGCTCCGAACGATGCGACGGTTTGCGGCGACTCGGACGAGGACGGTTGCGACGATTGCTCCTCGGGCACGTTCGACCCCGCGGAGGACGGCACCGATACCGACGGCAATGGCCTGTGCGACGAGACCGATCCCGTTGACACCCAGGATTGCCCCCGTACTGCGGCGGTAGGGCAGCCGGACTCCGACGGCGACGGCGTGGCCAACTTCTGCGACGCCCGTCCCTCGGACGCAGGGCGCTGCGGCGACTCCGACGCCGACACGTGCGACGATTGCTCCTCCGGGCGTTTCGATCCGCGTAATGACGGCCCCGATCCGGACGGCAACGGCATATGCAACGTCCCCGGCGAACCGGTGGACAGCGACGACGACGGCGAGCCGGACATCACGGACAACTGTCCGGACGACGCCAACGAGGACCAGAATGACGCCGACGGCGACGGCCGGGGTGACGTTTGCGACAACTGCCCGCAGGCTGCCAACGCGGGACAAAGCGACGACGACGGCGACGGTCTGGGCGACGATTGCGACAATTGCCCGGAGGAAGCCAACGCCGATCAAGCCGACAGCGATGACGACGGCGCCGGCGACGCCTGTGATGAGCCACCCGCGCCCCAGCCGCTCGACTCCGACGGCGATGGCGTGACAGACGCAGAGGATAACTGCCCGAACGCCGACAACGCCGATCAGGCGGATGCCGATGCCGACGGTGTCGGCGACGCCTGCGAACCCGTCCCCGATGACGGCGGAGCCGGTGTGGGCAGCGGCGCCGGCCCCGGACCGTGCGGTGCCTGTGGCGGCGGCGGCGGCGTGGGCATGATCTTCAGCCTCTTCGGCTGGCTCGGCCTGCGATCGCACACGCGGCGTTTGCGTCCGCGGCGTGCCGCCTAACGGCGAGGCGTGCGTTCGCGGGCTCCACGGGCCGGCAGCCCGTGCCACACCGCATAAGCAGCATGGCCAAGCACAGTGCCGCCCTGCGTGGAGCGGCCGGCCACTGGTTTAAGAGACGTTCCGATGCCCCGTTGCCTGGTGACCCGGGCGACGGGGCATCGTTCATTTTCGGTGGGTGGTATGGCGGGTGGCGCACCGCTTCAGCGGTGAGGAGCCGAGCGCTTCGCGAATGAAGAATGGTTAATGTGGAATGCCGAAACCGGGCCGCGACCGGAAAGCAGAGCCGCGAACGTAAGGCAGCGGGCCTTCGCCGCTGGGGCACGGCCGCCGCCTTATCAGTACCGCGAATGCTAACGAGCGGCGCGGGTGCCACTGCTCTGTGAGCAGTGATCTTCCGTTCAGCGCGCGCCGAGCGGCTGGGTGGCGGGTGGCGCACCGCTTCTGCGGTGGGGAGCCGAACGCCCTGCGAATGAAGAATGGTGAATGTGGACTGCGGAAACCGAGCCGCGACCGTGAGGGAGCGGGCCTTCGCCGCTGGAGCCTTCTTCCTTTCGTCTACTGCCTTCTGCCCCGCCAGTCCGGCTGCGGTGTCCGCCCGGGCATCCGCCTCCCGCGCCGTGGCCCTCGCCGGCACCGTCGCGGTTTACCGGGCCCTCAAGATCGGCTACGATACTGAAGGCGACCGAGAAGGAAGCCTGAAGCGCGACGACGAACTTCAGCCGCGGGAGCCGAGCCATGGCTCGAACGCCCGAGCGCGACCACGCCGGCAACCTGATTAAGGACACCCGCTTCGTTTACGTCTACGACGCCTGGAATCGGCTGGTGAAGGTCCGCTCCGCCAACGACGCCGATGGTGAGCGCAGCGAACGGGAGCAGTCCGCCATTGGTAAAGCGGACAGGGAAGTCCGCGTCAGGACTGCGACCTGCCCGGAGGAAGCAAGCCTGAGGCCAGCGACTGGAGGGGTCATCCAGACCGCCGAGTACGACGGCACAGGGCGGCGGATGCAGAAAGTGGTGAGCAACTCCGGCGAGTACGACAAGACCGAGACCTACCTCTACGAAGAAGGCTGGAGGATCGCCCAGATCAACGACGGTTCGGGCTACACGGTGCAGCAGTTCATCCACGGCACGCAGTACATCGACGAGGTGGTGACGATGCGGGTCAAGGGTGAGCGAAGCGAACGCGAGCGGCCCGCCATAGGTAAAGCGAGCAGGAGGCTCGCGTCAGGGCCGCTAGTCTGCCCGAAGGGAATGAGCACGACGCGAATGACCGGCGGGAAGGGCGACCTGTACCTACACCAAGACGCCAACTGGAACGTCATCGCGGCCACCGACCTGGGCGGCGCGGTCGTGGAGCGCTACGTCTACACACCCTACGGCGAGCTGACCGTACACCAGCTTACCTCCTATGGCGACCGCGACGGCGACCAGGACGTAGACACCACCGACAAGGGTACGGTGGGCACGACGTGCACGGGCACCGTGTCCGGCGGTTGCCGGATTCTCGACCTCGATTTCGACGGGGATTGCGACTCGACGGACGCGGGGCTGTTTGACAGTCTGACGCAGGGGGCGGCGAGGCATCCGGGGCGGGTGGCGACAGCGACCGCGCAATCCCGCGCGCATCAGGGCCTTTCCGTTGACGCCGAACTTGCATCCTACCAGAATCGCCATCGACAATACGCGGCCGCACAGCGGCTATTCGCCCAGCGCGATCCCTTGTATTCGCGGACGTCGCCCCTGCCCACACACCTCCATGATGGTCTCAACAGCTATGATTGTCTGCGACGCGCCCCGGTGAGATATACCGATCCACAAGGTCTCCAAACAGCAGGCACATCATGCGGAACCGGGATCGGTATGTCGTCCTTAGGGAACGCATGTTGCAATTGCCGAAATCCCACCACCGGTGCGACCGGTAAGAACTGCACAGGGATCCCCTTGAAATGTCGCGCGGTTCCCGGTAGCAACCAGGGTGTATGGGGGATCGATTTGGGTACAGGGGGATGTTGTGCACAGGGCGTCACGTGTGGCCCCTGCGCTGTGCCCAATTGCTAAAAGTCTGTTGGTATATGCGGAGTGATTTGTTGCGGCGAAGCCATCTGCACCTCTTTCGGTCCATCCTGGTCGCGTTCGTGGTGGACTGCGCTTCGCTTGTTCTTCTAGATTTAGGTGGTGTCTACATTGGCCTTAGCTTAAAAGCGACAATCGAACAAACGCCCGCACCGTGGGCCCTGCTACAGCGCTCAAGTAACACGCAGTACATTGTCGGGGTCGTTGAATGGCTTCGACTCCCAGAGAGTTATATGCTCGCGACACCGATAACTCTGATTGGTTTGCACCTGTCGCTGTGCGCCCTTATACTGTTTTTTCGACTGCGATCCGTGCGCTTACATTCATTCATATCGGCGTTGAGTCGTTCGGTCGTGGCGACAAGTCTGGTGGCTTTTGTTTTGCTTGTCCCGGCCGTTGTGTTGTTCAACAGTCCCATTACCGTAGGTGCATTCTGTGCTCCGTCGGCCGTACGCATTTCATACGTGTGTGCGATTACAACAACGTTGGTCGTGGTGGTTGTGCTCGATACCCAACAGACACTGGCACGAGGGCGACGGATCCAAGGCCGCTGCAACAAGTGCGGTTACTTACTTCTGGGGATCGGCAGCACGCGATGCCCGGAGTGTGGAATAGAGAATCGAAGGGCAATCGTAAGCGTTCGGTGAAACGCGCCAGCGGGGGTGGCACACGGCCGCACCGCGTTCGGGCCGCTTCAGACGAACCCGCGCAACTGCCGCCAGCTCGTAGACATCGGGCGAGCGGAGAGCATTGTACACGGGCAAGCCAGCGCGTGTGCTCCGACTTCAGCACGAGGCGGGCGGGAAACCGCGGCGGAGCCCGTGGCCGTTCCAGCAGGAGCATCTGCCCTCATCCAGCACCGCGAGCGGCAGGCCGCGGTCCGGGGCGGGCCGGGAACAAATACTCCCGAGGAGTGCCTGCCGGGTCAAGACGCCATGTTGCCGCGGTCTTGTCCGAGACCACAAAGAACCGATTCAACACGTTTCTGGCAGCGTCGCCTCGGTCGGTGTCGCCCGCGTTCCCAGCCGTTGACCGTGGATTCGTCCAAGCCCAGCGCCGCGGCCAGGCGTTCCTGCGACCACCCGGCGGTCCGGCGGAAGCTCCGGAGGCGCTCCGCCAACGTCGTGCCGGTCGCCTCCAGCGGGTCGCCCAGGAAGCCGCGAACGAGGAATAGGAACCGCACCGCTGGTTGGCTCCGGTTACGCTCCCAGTTGTAGATGGTCGTCGGGTCCACACCGAGGCGCGCCGCGACGTCTTTCTGCCGGAGGCCGGGCTCCGACCGCGTCTTACGGATCCGGTGACCGAGGGTGTGAACCTCGCGCGGATAGGCCGCGGAACGCGGTTTTTGACCCCGTAAGGCCAGGTGGCAAAAAGGCAACGCAGGGGTGCCGATGTGGTGGTATGATCCCGCCGGCGGAGGAACGCCGCGTCCGCCGCAAGACCAGGAAAGGAACATGGCGCAGAAGCGACTTAATAAGAACGTCGTTATCGGGCTGACCCTCTTCGGCTTCTTCTGCATGATCGTCGCCTCGATTCTCATGCTGCGCCAGTTGCAGAAGGTGGACCCGCGCCACTTCGAGGCGCTGGCGGAACAGTGCGCGAAACAGGAGCAGTGGCAACAAGCCACCGCCTTCTATGCCAAGGCCTGGGATACCGGTCAGGACCCTAAGTACCTCGTGGCCCGCGGAGACATGGTGCTCGCCGACGGCGACGTGAGCGGTGCCCTCTATCTGTGGGGTGAGGCGCTGGTCAAGCAGCCGAACCTGCTTGCGGCCCATCAGCGGAGGCTTGACCTGTTGCTGGAGGCCGCGCGCCTGTACGGCAAGCTCGATCACTGGCACGCCTTGCGCGATGCCGCCGAAGCGTTCCTCAAACTCGAGGAACCACCGCCGCCGGCCGCTACCGCCGCCGCCCGTCACGCGCTGGGGCTGGCGCTGCTGAATCTCCGCGACGCGGCACCGGAAAACGCCGCCGCCGGTGTTGCGGCGCTGGAGGAGGCCGCGAACCTCGCGCCCGAGACGGCCGACTATTCACTGGACCTCGCAGGCGCGTACATCGAGCAGGGCCAGGTCGAGTCCGGCGAACGCATCCTCGACGCCCTCGGGAACCAGCACACCACGCCCGGTGCTACGGCATCCAAGGTTCAGTTGGCGTTGGCGCAACACCGGGCGCGGCGGCGCGCGGAGGGGGAGGAGTCGCCGGCCGCGCGGGACCAACGGTTTCGGGAGGCGGAAGTGTTCTTCCAGAAAGCCGTCGAACTGGCGGGCGACGACGCCGAGGCTGCCTATGAAGCCCGGCTTGGCCACGCGGTGTTCGTCACTCAGAAGTGGGCGCAGGCGCAGTCCGCAGCGGCGGGCGAAGCGGCCGCCGGGCTCTTCACCGAAGCGGAGAAGCTGCTTCAGGAGTGCATCAACGCGCGGCTGGCGCGCTTTGATGCCTCGCTGCAACTCGCCACGCTCTATCGCGCCGCGCACCGTTACGACGACGTGGTGGGCGTCTGCGAACGGCGGCTGGCGCGGGGCTTCTCGCGCCGCGGGATACAGGCGTCGCGCGACAAGTTCGACACCTTCCGGCTTATGCTGCTGGCCTCCGAGGCCTGTGTCGCCAACGCCATGGAGGGCGAAGCGTCGAAGTCGTCCGCTGACCGCGACGAGTGGTTCAAGAAGGCGCAGCGCTACCTCGACGACGCCGGCGGCGAATATCCCGCGCATCCGCGCGTGCTGAGTCAATCGGGTCGCCTGAAGCTGGCCCGCGGCCTGGATCGCGCCGCGCTGGAGGACCTGCGCAAGGCGGAGGAGGCCTACGGCGGTTTCGCCATCGTGGACTGGGAGAACAAGGTGATCCTGGCCCGACTGCACTTGCAACTCGGCGAGCCGGGCGCCGCCAAGCAGGTGCTCGAGGACGTCATCGGCCGCGTCGCAGGCAAGTCCGCCGTGCCCGTTTGGCTGCTCTACGCCCGGACCCTGCTCATGAACAATGAACTGGACAACCCGGAGCTGGACCGAGCCCTCGCGCAGGTCTTCCTGTACGACCCGGCCAATGCGGAGGGCAGACAGCTCCAGGCCGCCGTGTTCGAGCGAAAGGGACTTACCGGCCGCGCGCGTACCCTCGTGGATTCGCCGTCGGTGGCGGCTCTGCTGCGGGCCCGCGAGCTGGCGCTCGGCGACGACCTGGCGGGAGCGGTCGCCGTGCTGGGCGTAGCCCTTCAAGACGCCCCCGGCGACCCGCAGCTTGTGAGCACCACGGTTCAGGCGCTGCTGAACCTCCAGCGCACCGGCGAGGCCGCCGACATCGTCCGACGCGCCCTGGAGGCAGCGCCGGACGAGCCGATGTTCAGGCGGTTGGCGGTGGTCACGCGCGAGGGCTTGTCCGAGCCGGAGCGCATCGACGCCTTGCGCGAGCTCCTGCAATCGGAGCCTGACGCCCTTCAGCGGGCGCTCAACCTCGCCGATTTCTTCATTCGCACGCGGGAGCTACCCAAGGCTCTGGAACAACTGGACGCAGCGGAACAACACCTGGTCGCCAAAGACACGCCCGCGGCCCAGGCATCGCTCGTCGGACAGCACGCCGCCGTGCTCGAACTGAAGATGCAGATCGCCGCCCAGCTCAAAGACTCCACGGCCATGGAGGCGGCGCGCGACGCCGCGGCCCGCCACGACGTTGACGGCGCCGGGGGCAAGACCCTCCTGGGGTTCTTCCACATGTACCGCGACGAGTGGGACGCCGCCATCCTGGCGCTCCGCGCCGCGGTCGACGCCCAGCCCACGCACGTGCGTTCCCTCAATGCCCTGGGATTCTGCCTGCACAAGCTGGGCGAAGTGAACGAGGCGAAGGAAACCTACGAACGCGCCCTTCGCGTCAGCGCCAACGAGGCGGCGGCCCACAAGGGGCTGGCCATGCTCGCCAAGGATCGCGGCGATGCTGACGCCTATGCGACACACCTCGCCGCCTGCGAGCGGCTGGCTCCCGCCGACCCCTGGGTGCGTCGGGAGGTGCTCGCCCGGCAGGAGCAGGCCGACCCCCGCGGCGCCATCACCCGCCGCGAGGCGGAACTCCAGCAGCATCCCGACGATCCCGTGAATCTCTATCGCCTGGCGACCCTTTGCGAAGCGGTGCAGGAGCTTCCCAAGGCCGACGAGTATTACCGGCAACTGCTCGCGCTGCGGCCCGACGACAGGGAAGTGGTGGTGGCCGCCAGCAAGTACTTCCGCCGCACCGGTCGCCCGGAGCGATCGCTGGCCGTGGTCACGGCCTTCGCCGACGCGCGGCGGTCACCCGAGGAGAAAGCCGACGCACTGATTCTGACCGCGGCTCATCTCCTGAGCGAAGGCCAGGCCGACCAAGTGGAGAAGACGCTGCTGACCGCGGCGAGCCTCGCGGAGACTTTCGAAGTCTGCCACAGCCTGGCGGAGTTCTACCTGCGCAGCGGCGGCCGCGCGGACAAGGCTCTTACCTGGTACGACCGTGCCGCGGGCATGGCGCGGCGCGACAAGTCGGCCAGGCTCAGCGGGGTGCTCGCGGCGCGCATCGCCTGCGCCGTGGATCGCAGCGTCGATGACCTCAACAAGGCGCGACAGTTCGTGGAGGAATTTCGCGGCGAGTTCCCCGACGACCCCCGCGGCTTTCTCTGGGAGGGCGAGATTTACACCCGCGAGGGCCGCCTGGAAGAGGCGGTGGCGGCGCTTTCGCGATACCTGGAGCAGCGACCGGAGGACGCCTACGGCCGCTTCCAACGGGCGCAGCTCTACGCCGGACTGGGCCGCTCCGCGCCGGCCGTCGAGGACCTGGAGGCCGTTAAGCTCGCCGAGCCCGCGGCGCTTGAGGGCGAGCCGCGGCTGCTGCTGGCCCGTCTGCACGAGCAGGCGGGGCGCAAGGATGCGGCGCTGCGCGAGTACGAATCGCTGGTCGCCGACGCCCCGCACTCCCTCCGTGCCGTCGAGGCCCTGGTTGGAGCCTACATCCGGCAGAAGCGCTTCGCCAACGCCGACCGCGTCGTCACGGCACAGATCAACCGCACCGAAGCCCAACCCGACCCGCGCTGGTACTTCCTGCGCGGCACCATTTCGCTGGAGTTGAACGACGCGGAGAAGACGCTTGCCGATTTCCACCGCGCCGCGGACCTAAGCGGCCACTCCGCGGACAGCGTGGCCGCGGTGCTGGAAGTGCACGCGCGGTTGCGGCGCGCCGAGCAAGGTGTCCGCTACTATGAACAGTATGCCCCCGCGACCGGCAGGACGGTACGCCTGCTGTCGAGGTACGCCCGGCTGCTGGCCGACGCCGGCCGCGCCGTGGATGCGGTGGCGGCATTCCGCCAGGCGGCTGACGTCGCTGAAATACAGGCCGGCGGGGCGATGCGCACGGTGACCGGTGACCTCTACGCCGCCTTCCCCGATGCTTCGGCGGCGCTGGCATTGTTCGAGGGGCAACCGCCCCCCGCGGCACTCGCTCGCGCCAACGACCGCATCCTGGTCCGCTTCCTTCGCACTGCCGATCGCGTCGCCGACGCGGTGGACCGGCTCAAACGACTGGCGGGCACCGCCACCACCGATGCCCAGCGGGCAGACCTGCTCCTGGAACTCGGCGAGCTACATCAGGTAGCCGGTAACAACGCCGCTGCCCGCACCGCGTACGAAGAGGCGGTGCGCTACGAGCCCGGCAACTGGCAGGCGCTTAATAACCTGGCGTACGTACTTTCGGATCAGCTTCAGGAGCCCAAGCTCGCGCTGCCCTACGCCAAGGCGGCGGTCAAATCCGCGAGCAACGCCGACACCCTGGATACGCTGGGGTGGATCTACGTGCACCTCGGAGATTTCCGGCTCGCGACCGCCGAACTCACACGGGCGCTCCAGCTCAACCCCGACCTGGCGATCGCCTACTACCACCTCGCGGAGGCGTACCGCCGTGGGCAGCAATTCACGCCCGCTGCTGACTTGTTGACGACGGGCATTGAGGTTGCCACCTTGCTGAAGGACACCGAAACGCTTGACTTGATGCAGAAATCCCGTGACCGCGTGTCGCGGCGTGACGCCTCGCCTTAAGGAAGGCCGTGGCGCCGGGCTCCCAGCCGCGCCGGGCCGGACGGCGGGACGCGCCCGCCGCGCAGGCTCGCTCGTGAAACGGTGACACCCGGCGCGGCCGCGGGATGCCCCACAACCCCACGGGACCGTTGCAACCGTATGGACGACCTCGCACAACTGACACTCGATGGATTCCTGGACCGGGTGGCGGCGCGAACTCCGGCGCCCGGCGGGGGTGCCGTTGCCGCCGCGGCCGGAGCCAGCGCTTGCGCGTTGGCGCGCATGGTGGTCGCCTACTCCGCCAGCGAAAAATCGCCGCCGGATTCACGGGCCCGCGCCTTGGCGCTTGCCGAGCAGCTTGGTCGGGCCGACCAATGCCTGCGCGCTCTGGTCACCGAGGACGGGCGGGTGTACTCCGCCATGACGGCAGCCGGCAAGGCGGCGAAGTCCGATCCCGCCGGGGAAGAGCCGTACGCACGCGCTGTTCTGGCGGCCGCCGGCGTCCCGCTTCAGATGGTCGCCGTCCTCTCGAATGTTCTGGCGCTGCTCGACGACTTTCGCAGCGAGGTCAATCGACACCTGCTGAGCGATCTTGCCGTCGTAGCCGCGGTGGCGGCCTCATCGGCAACCGCCGCAGCCTGCATGGTGCGCGTGAACCTGCCGCAGATCGCCGACGAAGCAGTCCGCGACCGCCTGGCGGGAGAATGCCACGAGACCCTGGGGCATGCGTCCGCGGCCGCCGACCGCCTGCAGCGCTTCGTCACCGAGCGCCTGCACTGAGGAGTTCGCCCAGGATCACCGATATCGAACAGGATGGACGACTCGCCCCCCTACCACCTTGACATCAACGGGCTCAGCGATGAGGCCGCCGTCCCCGGATCGCGCGGCAGTCACGACGGACGACCTTGGGTCGGCATCCGCTTCGAGTGCTGTGGAATCTACACCCGCGTCTACCGCAACCGCGCGGGGACGGCTTACGAGGGGCTTTGCCCGCGCTGTACCCGACGTGTGCGACTCAAGGTCGGTCCCGACGGCACCAGCTCCAGGTTCTTCGTCGCAGAGTAGTTCGCGGCGCGGCCGGTCGTAACCTTGGCGCCGAGGCGCGCGTGATACGGCTCAGAGCTGACGCAGATGGAACCCGCCGTCGATATGCAGCACCATGCCGGTGCTGTAGGGAAAATCGCCGCGCGCGATGGCGGCCACGGCGCGTCCCACTTCTTCAGGCTTGCCCCAGCGGTTGATGGGGGCAAGGCCGGTGGCAAACTTGCCGTCGTAGTAAGTGCGGACCGTCTCCCCGGACGTCATGTCGGTCTCGATGAGCCCGGGGCATACTTCGTATACGCGGATGCCGTACTCCGCCAGCCGCGCCGCGAAGAGCTTGGTCACCATCGTCAGCCCGGTCTTGCTGATGCAATACTCACCGTAGTTCCGGGCCGTGGTAAAGGAGCGGATGGAGGACACATTGACGATCGCGGCGCTTTCGATGGCCCGGGCTTCAAGCAGCTCGATCATCTCGCGCGCCACGCGCTGGGTAAGGAAGTAGGGAGCGCGCAGGTTGGTGTAGAGGATGCGGTCGAAGCTCGCCTCGTCGGTCTCGAGGATGTCTTTGCGCACGGCCGGTGCGATGCCGGCGTTGTTGACCAGCAGATCGATGCGGCCGAAGCGTTCCATGGTGAAAGCCACCAGCAGGTCGCGATCCGCCGTGGCCGCCACGTCCGCCTGGCACGTCTCCGCCGCCACGCCGAGTTCCTCGATACAGCGGCAGGTTTCCTCGGCGGCGCCGAGGTTCTCGATGTAGTTGACGAGGATGGAGTAGCCGACCTTGGCCAGTTCCAGGCAGATGCCGCGGCCGATGCCCCGCGATCCGCCGGTGACCAATGCCACCTTGCGTTCAGCCATGGGATTGGGCTTCCGAAAACAGGTGTGTCAGCACCGCGCACAAAAAGAACCGGGCGATCACGACAGCGACCGGCCGGTTCCTCGTCCTTGATTCACGCGCTAGCGCCCGGCGGTTTCCAGTTCCGCGCGGCGCACGGATTTCCGTGATTGCCGGCGGCGGCGTTCCGACGGCTTCTCGTAGTAGCTGTGCCGCTTCATGTCACGGGTCAAACCTTCCCGCTGGCACAGCCGCTTGAAGCGCTTCAACAACTGCTGGATCGATTCGTTTCCGCGTGGTCTTACCTTAATCAATGCGCCGTCACTCCCCTGGCAAAGCCGCCGTCGAACGTCGATTATCCGCTGCGACGTTCGGCGTCCATGACCTATCGGCCGCTTCACGTCGCAGGTGGGCTATCGTACGCGAAGTTCGTGCCCGCCGCTAGCGCCACGCCGGATTTCCGCGACGCCCGGCCGACATGCCCTTGCGTTCGCAACGTCCGATAATATCAACCCTATTTGATGACCAATGGTGCATGGCCGAACCATGGCCGCTGTGGATTCCCCAAGCCGCGTGCCGGCGACGACCCGACCGAATGCCGAGTACAGGCGGATCTCGCAAACGGGCGCTCAGCGTCTGCCGCCAAATACCACTTGCAGAACACCGAAGTCCCAGAGATCCACGTCATCGTCACCATCAAAGTCGTAGCATCCGCAACCGGTAGTGATACCGTTTTTCTCTGGTCCGGCGGAGCACGCACGAAGCTCAGCCAGATCTACTAGGTCGATCCGTCCCCAGCACTCGCACGAACCGGCAAGCGCAGGCGTGAACACGTAGGCGCGACCAGCGTCCGCGGCGAACTCTCCGTGGTGACGCGTCGCCACCACCACGTCGCGCAGGCCGTCGCCGTCGGCGTCGCCGCCGCCGCCAACCGCAAGCCCGAAGAAATCCCAGGGGTGCTCTCCGTCGTAGAATTGGATTGTCGAGCCATCGGCGCCCGAGAATACGTACGCGCGACCGCTGCCGAAGCCGCCGGCACCCCAATGTCCGTACGCGCCCACTACGACGTCCGGGACTACATCGCCGTTTACGTCGCCCGCGGCGGCCACGGAGTAACCGAAGTAGTCGTAAGCGTCCTCGCCCTCCCACGTCCGAAGCAGCCGCCCGTCCGGTCCCGCGAGCAGGTAGGCCTGACCGTTGTCGCTCGCGGAGGATTCGCCGCCCGCACCGTACGCCCCCAGGACGATCTCGCTAAAACTATCGCCGTTGACGTCCCCGACCCCGCCCACAGCCGCCCCGAATGCATCGTACGAGCCGGTCCATCCTTCGATCCGTGCGAGCGTGGAACCATCGACTCCGGAAAAAACGCATACGTAGGCGGGAACGCCCCTCGGAGCGCCGGCCACCACATCCGGCGTTCCATCACCGTTGAAATCGCCGGCGCCGGCGACCGACCAGCCGAGTTGATCGCCGATGACATCGCCCTCGCGGAACCACAGTCGCTTCCCGGTAGCCCCCGAAAAAGCATTGACCCGCCCGCCGAACGTTCGCCAGGAGTCGTGCCCTTTCTGCCCCACGACGACGTCCGCGTGCCCATCGCCGTCGAGGTCCCCGGGCCCAGCGACCGACCACCCGAACTGGTCGTTGGCGCGATCGCCGTCCCAAACCCAAATCGTCTCACCCGTGGCGCCGGAGTACACGTAGACCCGCCCGGCCCACGGTCCGGCAGCAGTGAACGAGCCGTATGCCGCAACGACGATGTCAGAAACTCCGTCCACGTCGACATCGCCCGCCGACGCCAGCACAACGCCGAACGCGCCGCGCTGGCCTACCCAGTGGTGCAGAAGTTGGCCGTCGAGCCCCGAGAAGAGATACACCTTCCCGGCGTTCGTTTGGCCCCCGGGAACGTCGTATCGGCCCGCGCCGGTCAGTATCTCGTCGCAGCCGTCGCCATTTACGTCGCCCACAATCGTTACCGTCGTACCCAGTGCGTCTTCCTCGTCCTCCCCGTCGAAGGTGTACAGCAGCGGGCATTGGGCGCGCAGGGGGTGCACTGAGACTCCGAGAGCCGCGAAAACTGCGAAAGGTACGAAAGGCACGATGGTCCAGCGAAGGGGGCGCATGATCGACCTCCCCCGCAGTGCCGCTGGGCACAGGCACCGCGTCATGCGAACTGAGCGAACCCCACCCGCGAAGCGCTTCTCGGGAACCCGATGCCGCGCTCCGCACGAGGCGACGACACCCCAACCCGCGTCTCGGTACCTATAATCATAGCGCGCCCGGCGCGCGGTTTTCAAGGCGGCATCCAAAAAACGCGGCCCGCCACGCCCACTCCCTTACGGTCGCGGCTCTGTTTGACCGCTCCATACTGTCGCGGTGCTGGTCCTTCGCCGCTCCGCCGCTCCGTCGCCTCGTCGCTCTTCCGGCGTCCCTGTTCCCTCGTCCCTTCGTGCCTCCGTGCCTCTCGGCCTCCGATTCAGCATTGCGACACTGCGGTTGGCCGTGCCACGGTGCCCCTCTGTCGCCCCGTCGCTTGTCTTGCCCGCTCCCTCACGGTCGCGGCTCTGCTTGACCGCTCCATACTGTCGCGGTGCTGATCCTCCGCCGCTTCGGGGCTCTTCCCGCCTCCCTGTTCCCCATTCCCTTCTCCCCGTGGTGACTGCGGACCACAGCTCTGGCCGCCCGCGGCGAAAGTGGTGGCACGGGCCTCGGGTTGGCGGTTCCGGTCGCGGGATGCCCGTGCCCCTCCCGGTTCCCGTTATCCACCACAGCCCGCTACGGGGTTTGCGGCGACAAACCAAGCTCGGAGGCGATGGACTGAAGTGCGACGATACAGTGTGCGATGTGTTGCTCCAGCGGCACGTCGAGTAATGCCGCGCCCTCCTGAATGTCCGCGCGTGACACCGCGGCGGCAAACGACTTCTGTTTCAGTTTCTTCAGAACGCCCCCGGGCTCCATGCCCTCCAGGCGCTGGGGGCGGACCAGGGCGGCGGCGTACACGAATCCGCAGAGCTCGTCGCAGGCGAAGAGGGTTCTGCGGATCGGCCGGTCGCGCGGGTAGTCATCCAGGTTCCAGGGAACGTGGGATAAAATGGCAGCGACGACTTCCTCGTCGCATCCTTCGCGGCGGAGCACGGCGGCGCCTTCGCGCGTGTGCTGCGGAGGCTCCGGGTAGCGCTCGTAATCGAAATCGTGCAGCAGGCCCGCCAGTCCCCAAGACGCCTCGTCGGCGCCTTGCAGCCGCGCGTAATGACGCATCGCCGCCTCGACGCACTGCCCGTGGCGGATCAGGGCCGGGTTGGTGGTGTAGCGGTGCAGTAATTCCCAGGCTTGCTCGCGGTTCATGGCGCGGGCTATTATCGTAACGGGTGGGATGGGCTGTCCACCCGATCGCGAGGAGGTCCCTTTGACTCAGCGCGAACGCGCCACCTTCGACGCCGCCGAGCTTGCGGTCGTCCTGAGCTATTGGGACCTCGGCGTCATCGAATCCGTCACCCCGTTTCTGCGCGGTTCATTGCGCAGCCCGAAGGTGGGGGTCGTCAGCGAGCGGGGCAAGTTCCTGCTCAAGCGTCGCGCACCGCGGCGTGCCCATCCGGACCGCGTTCGCTTCTCGCACCGCGTGCAGCAGCACCTGGCGGCCGGGGGCTTCCCCGTCGCCCGGCTGCAACCCACGCGCGACCGCGGCCACACCTTCGTCCAACTGCGCGAAAGTATCTACGAGCTGTTCGAGTTCATCGCCGGCGGGCCCTTCCGCCACACGGTGGAAGAGGCCATGGACGCCGGATATGTCCTGGCCAGGTTCCATCAGGCAATGCACGGCTTCGCCGCGCCGCCCTCATTGCCCGCCCCGCGCGGAGACTACCACGAAGGCGTCGGTGTTCGCTCCGGTCTGCTGAGCATCGGCTCGACGCTCAGCTCCCATGACAGCTTCACGGGCGACGAGGCCGAGCTGGCTGCGCTGGTGCAGTTTCTGGTCACGGCCTACGAGGCGGCGCAGGAAACGGTGGAGACGACCGGTTTTTCCGCCCTGCCGCCGACCATCGTGCATTGCGACTGGCACCCGGGCAACCTGCTTTTCCGCAAGGAGCGGGTTGTGGCCGCCCTGGACTATGACTCGGTGCGGTTGTCGCGCCAGGTGATCGACGTCGCCAACGGCGCCCTGCAATTCTCCATGGTGGCGAGCGGCGATCCCGCCGGCTGGCCGGAGCACACCGATGAGGCGCGCTATCACGCCTTCCTCAAGGGGTATGAGTCGCTGTTCCCGCTGTCGCCGCAGGAATGGAGTTGGATTCCGCATCTTATGACGCAGGCGCTCATCGCCGAATGCGTTCCTCCGATCCAGGAGACCGGCTCGCTGGGGCCTTGGGCAGGGTTCCGGGTGCTCCAGATGGTGCGGCGCAAACTCCGCTGGTTGGCGGCGAACGAGACGCGCCTGGAACGTTCCGCGCGCGGCGTCGTGGCGACGTGAAACACATCGGAGCGCAGAGCCCTCGAATCGAACGGGGGCTGAGCGGCGACCTGCCGGCGTGGTAACGCGGGCCCGAGCCGCGCCCAGGGGCGGCGCAATCCGTCGGGCGGTTTCCCGCCGCGCGTCACACGCGCACCGCCGCCCCCGCCAGTGCCACAGCGTGGTCGTTCTCCACAATGCTCCCGGAGACGCCGATGGCGCCGATCACTTCGCCCTGCTCGTTCTTGACCGGCACGCCGCCGGGAAAAGTGATCAGCCCGCCGTTGGAGTGCTCGATGTTGTAGAGTGATCCACCCGGTTGCGCGAGTTTTCCCAGCTCGCCGGTCGGCATGTCGAAGAAGCGGGCGGTCCGCGCCTTCTTGATGGCGACATCAACCGAGCCCAGCCAGGCGCCGTCCATCCGCGCAAAGGCCTTCAAGTTGGCACCGGCGTCCACGACCGCGATGTTCATGCGGGCGCCCAGGGCCGCGGCCTTCTCCATGGCCGCGGACACCATGGCCCGTGCCTGGTGCAGCGAAATGTCGTTCATGGCTCTGATTCCTCCCGTTTCCAGGCCCCATGGGCTACGGCGACGGCACGTGCGTCGCGCGGTTAACGATTCCTCGGAGCGGGCGGCGCGTTCACGGCGGCCCTCGCCGCCCGATCTACTCCGCGCCTCGCGGCGATCCACGAAGACCGCCCGTCCGGTCGAGGATTATAGCGGGCGAACGGCCCATGTCGCGCCCGGCCGGTTTGCCGCGCCGGGACGGTTCGGATAGCCTTGAGGCCATCGCTCGCGGACAGCGCGCCCGCGGGCCACGGGAGGACCTCAACCCCTCGGAGGGTGAATCCATGATCGAAAAAGTCATCGCCTACATCGACGCCCAGCGCGAGACGTATGTTTCGCGGCTTAACGAGTTGCTGCGGATTCCCAGCATCTCCACCGACCCCGAGCGCCGCGCCGACACCCGCCGCGCCGGCCAGTGGGTGCACCAGCTTCTGCTGGCGTGCGGCATGAAGAGCGAGATGCTCGACACCGCCGGACATCCCTGCATCATCGCCGACAGCGGTGCCGGAGACGGCCCGGCGGTGCTCATCTACGGCCATTATGATGTGCAGCCCACCGGCGACGAGTCGCTGTGGCACTCGCCGCCGTTCGAACCCACGGTGCGCAACGGTTCCGTCTTCGCCCGGGGCTCGGCCGACGACAAGGGCCAGGTGCTCGCCCACCTGCTCGCCGCAGAAGCCTGGATGAAGGTGGCGGGCAAGCTCCCCACGCGGGTGAAATTCCTGATCGAGGGGGAAGAGGAGATCGGCTCGCCGAATCTGGAGCGCATCGTGCAATCGCAGGGCGAGCGTCTGGCGTGCGGCTACGTGGCGCTCTCCGACACGCCGAAGTTCAACGCCGACATTCCCGCGATTACCTACGGGACCAAGGGGCTCATCTACAAGGAGATCATCGTCACCGGTCCCAAGCAGAACCTGCACAGCGGCTCCTACGGCGGCACGCTCACCAACCCCGGCAACGCGGCGGCGCAGATCATCGCTCGCATGCACGATGCCGATCGCCGGGTCACCGTGCCTGGATTCTACGACGACGTGCGCGAACTCACCGCCGAGGAGAAGGCGCAGATGAAGCGCCTGCCGTTCGACGAACAGGGGTACCTGTCAGCGATGGGGGCCCCGGCGCTCACGGGCGAGAGGGGTTTCACGACGCTGGAGCGCCGGTGGGCCCGCCCTACGCTCGACGTCAACGGAATCGTCGGGGGGTTCATCGGAGCCGGCGCCTCCACCGTCATCCCCGCGAAGATGGTGGTGAAGGTCTCCATGCGCCTCGTGCCCAACCAGAAGCACGAGAAGGTATCACGGGCCTTCGACGAGTACGTGCGGTCACTGGCGCCGGAGGGGGTAACGATCGAGCTGCTCAATCACAGCCACTGTTCCGCGTACGTCAGTCCGCTCGGCACGCCGGGCATGAAGGCCGCAGAGGCGGCGATCGAGGCGGGATTCGGCAAGAAACCGTTCTACATCCGTGAGGGCGGCACGCTGCCCATTCTGCCTTTGTTCAAGAGCGCCCTGGGGGCGGAGTCGTTGATGATCGGGTTCTGCCACCCGGATTGCAACGCCCACGGGCCGAACGAGTTCTTCGGACTCAGTGACTTCCATTGCGGAATCAAGACGGCGGCGCACTTTATGCATCGCATGTCCCAGGCAGCGTAGGTTGCGGCAGCGGCAGGCGAAGGCCGGGCCGAGGCGCCCTTATGGACCGATAACTTCGGGCCGGTTGGATCGTGGCCGGGGATATGCGGCGGGGGGACCGGATTGGATTGCACGGCGAGCGGCTTGCCTCCCGGCGGACGCATTGCCGATGAATACGGTGGCGGCGTTGCCTAACAGAGAACCGTGCGCCGGCTTGCCGGGCGTGCCGCGCACAATGTATGCTTTATGGGAACGCGATGCAGGTAAGAGACCACCTACCGTCGGGTCGGCGCCTGGGTCCCCTGAACGTGCGGGCCGCTGTAGTTCTGGCGGCCGCCATGACCGGGGCCGTGGGCGGGGGCGTTTCGGCGCGCGCCGACGTCTTCCGTGACATTGCCGTCGGTCTGGGATACGCCGGCTTCAACATCGAAGGACAGCGGAACGTTCTGAGCAACGGCGTGGACCTGCTGGTCAACACCCAATTCAGTGGAACGCCTCTGGATTTCGGCATCGGGGACCTGACGCTTAACGGCCCGATCTCCCTGGACGTTCGCGCCGGCCGCCGGTTCCTTCCCACGCTGGATATCTCGTTGACCACCGCGCTGAGCCGCGATCTGGCCGCTTCGCCGCTGGCATACTCGCTCAGCGCGGATGTGGGCAACCAGACGACCGACATCAGCGGCACGCTGCTCATCGACGCGGACCTGTCGATCAACAGCCTGGGCTTCTACGACCTGAACCTTACCTATTCGTCGCGTCAGACGGTGGAGCGCGACGGGCGGTTCGCGGCAGGCACAGACACGAACGACTCCGACGTGGGACCGATCACGGTTTCGGGCAACATCTTCGCCGATCTGCTGGCGATGGTAACCGATCCTCTGTTCGGACAATCCGGGAGACCTAACCCTTTCGCTTCCTTCAGCGGCAACGCGCAACTCAAGGAGCTCTTCCGGACGTCCGCTGACGCCGCAGTGGTGGAACTGGCTTCCGCGGCGCCCGGCCAATCGCCGGCGCTGACGTTTCTTGGTCCAACGTTGCGTCCCGTGGGTTCGCCCCCTCGACACGGCTCCGCACCGCCGGATCCGTCGCGAGGCCCCGCGAACAGCGTGGTTCCCGAGCCCGCGGTCCTTGTCCTTATGCTGCTCGCGGCGCCCGCCATCGTGTTCTACCGTCGCCGCTCCGACCTCCGCTGAAACGGCCGAGCTGACGTCCTCAGACGGCCTCCGCCCGGTCGCAGATCAGCCAGTGACGTGGCTCGCCCCGGCCGCGGGGCTTGGTTCGCCGCCTTTGCGCATCGGGTCGCGATCCGCCCACGTGCCGCGGTCCCGGAGTGCGTTCTTCACCACACCGGCTCATCCGGCCGACCGCCGCCGGGCACCGCATCGCTTCAGGTAGGCGCGCCGCCCGTTGGGCTGCGCGCGCTCGATGGTCCGGCAACGGCCCTTCCGCCAGGCGCTCCCGGTCGAATTCTGATTTGCCGCCGCGCCATGCGGCCTCCTCAAGCGCATGCGAAGGCCCCGCAACGGGACGCCACAGCGCTGCGGCATTCGCATCGCGGGAGCGTCCCGGCGGGGCCTGTTTTGACAACGTTCGGCCCGTCGCAGACGGGCCGGAAAACCCCCTCGGTGGTTCGCCGCGAACAGCCGGCGGACCACCGAGGGGTGTATGAACGTTACGGGCAGGCCGGGCAGCTGGGCCCGCTCGACGTTGGACACCCCGTTGGGCGGCGTCCACTGCCCGGCGGAGAAGTCACCGACGGTGTCGCCCCACTTCTTCGGGCATGGCCGCGGGACGGTGACCACCTGAAGTGGCGCCGAGAACACGATGTTGTCGATGGTCGCCACAATCTCGTACTTCGTCGGCGGGGGCACGCATTCGCCCTGACCGGCCGGACACTGACCGGCACCGCACATAACGGCGCAGGGTGCGCCGCTGACGGCGCACGCGAGCGGCGTGGTGGTGGTCTCCGGCCACGGGAAGATCTCACAGTCGCCCACGTGGACCACCGGCTCCGCCCACGGCCGCACGATGGGTTTCTGGCCCAGCGGCAGGACGGCGGCGATGCCGTTGGCGTCCGGGTTCCCGACCCAGCCGACGTCCACGGTCGGACCGGGGAACGTACGCCGCACCAGGAACTTGACCGGCGGCGACGCGGGATCCGGCTTAAACGAGAGGTACCGGTTCTTCGCCCGGTTGTGCGGCGCCGGGGCCGGAAGCGGCGGAGGCGGCGCCTGCACCGCGTCGCAAGCCACACGGATGTCGAGCTCGCTGATGCTCTGCCCGGCACTGGAATCGGTTCCGTCGGGCGACCAGCCGCCGACGCGGAGCGTGTAGCACGTGTCCTTCACCACGTCGATGCTGAGGAACGAGGTGGTGGAGAACTGCCCGAAGCAGTAGTCGTCGTTGCACTCGACCATTTGCTGCGTGGCGTGAGTGGGACAGACGCACGTCCCCGTGCCTCCGGTGTAGGCGATGAGCATAGAGTCGTAGGTGGCGGCGTTGCACATGTCAATCGACGCCACGCCGGTGCACTCCGCCGTCCATGCGTACCAGATGTCGGCCTTGATGGCGTTGGGAGAGTTGGAGCATGCCGCGGGGTTTCCCGGTCCGTCAGTGGACGCCAGACGGTTGTCGGTGATTACGTCCTTGCAGCGATAGGTGTTCGGGGACGGCGGCCCGGTGCACGGCCCGAAGTCCGTGCCGGTGAGGTAATCGATGCAGTTCTGCGCTGAGAGGCTGCACACCAGGTCGGGGTTACCCGTGCAGACGCCGATGTCGGGATCGTTGACGATGCGCGTTCCCTCGCCGGTACCCGCGGCATCGCAGATGAGCTGCCGCCCGGTCGAGCAGACGTTGTTGTCCGGCTGCGGGCAGACCCCCACGCCGCAGGTGGCGTGCGGGATTCCGATGCCGTTGACCGCGGCACAGGCGCTTAGCGACGTAATCGACGGATCGCAGTTATTGGTGAAGCCCGGCCGGCAACACGCCACCGGCAGGTCACCGCAACCGCCGTCTTCGCCCGGAGTATTGGGCACGCGAATCCCCGAGTTCAGACAGAACACGTAGTCCGCGTTGTCGCGGTCCTCTGGGCCGTAGGAGCTGTTGGCGTCGCGGGCGCTGTAGCTGTTCCCGTCAGCGCTGCTCACCCAATTGGTCGTGCACACGCCGGTGCCTTCGGCCGTGATTTCCATCCAGTAGCACGACTGCGGAGTAACCGACAGGCCGGGACTGAGGGGCGCCGAGTAGTTCCACGCCGTCGTCCCCGTGACGGACGCCTTGGCATCCGGAACCAGAGGATCGTACGTGGCGATCAGCGTTCCCGGCAGGCCGAGGTTGTCCTCATAGAACTTCACGATGAAGTGATCGTCCGGAGGATCGTCGGAGCAACCCGGAAGCCCCGGCGGGTTCTGCGGCGGGTTGAAGCTGAACTCCCAGCAGATGCGGGTGACGGTGGCGTCCTGAGCCTCGAAATCGTCGGCCAGACGCCGGTTGAGCCGGCGGTCGCTGGCCCGTCCTCGAAGGGACACACCGGGCAGGGCTCATCCGTGCAGCGGAGCCCGCCGTGGTAAACGCCTTGGTTTTGCTGGCAGGTCGTGAGACTCACGCCGCCGCCGGCATTGTCGTCGCAGGCCCCGGGCCCGGTGCAGCAGGCGCCGAGTCCGCAGGTTCCCGTCGGCGCTGGGAAGCAGTCCGGCGAGGGGGTGGGATCCAGGTCGCCGAGCCAGACACCTTCGCGGCAGGTGCCGGGGGCTGCGCAATCGGCGGTCGTAATACACGGCGTTCCGTCGTCAGCGCCGCCGCGGCACAGCCGATCCTCGCAGTCAAACCGGTTCGCGAAAGGCACGCAGGTCTGCGTGTCGATCAGGCAGCAGGCGGCCTCGGGGCAAGGCGTGACCGTGAAGTGAAGCTGGTACGGTCCGCGATTATCCTCGCAGGGCACACCCGGTTCGCAATCGTCGTTGGTGTCGCAGTCGGTCACCGTGTTGGCGCAGACCTTGCCGGCGAAGATCTGGAACCAGTAGGTGCCGGCGCGGACGGTCCAGGTTCCGGACCAGTTCTCGTCGGCGCAGATCACCGCGGCCTCATTGGGACCGTCAGCGTCCGAGGGTCCGTACCCGCTGCGGCGGGTGTCGGGGAAGATGCTGTTGGTGTCCGCGTCACACGGGCAACTGTCGAACACGATAATCCAGGTCGGGCTTACCACCGGCGCGTTGCAACAGAGGTCGACGGTGAGCTCCGCACACTTATCGACATGGATAGCTTCGTACCAACCCGGATCGTTCGCACCCTGGGCACAGGTGTCGCCTTCGAGCACGTCGAACGACGCGCTCGTCGAATCGCCGGACATGGTCCGCAGAATCACCGGTGGATCCTGGGGGTCGGGCGGCGGCACGGTGACATTGAGCACCGTCGGGCCGCCACACAGCTGGCACGTCCCGCCCGTACCGCAGTTCTGACCCACCTGTGTGCAGGTACCCGTTCCGCTGCCGTCGCTGCACAGCAGCGTGTCTTTGCAGCAGTCGCCGCCCGTAGCCACCGGCTGGTCGCAGCAGTTCGGCGTGCAGCTTGTACCGAACCCCTGGAAGACGTTCGGGTTGGTGCACTGGGATTCGTCGCGCTCCTCGCAGGTTCCGTTGGCCAGGCAGCAGGCGCCGATGTCGCACGGACCGGCGGAGCACAGCAGCCCCGGCGGGTCGTTGAGCAGGCGCTGGCCCTGCCAGTTCACGCTGGTGCATGATCCCTGGGCAACGCCGCCGCAATCACGGAAATCCTTGCAGAGCTGCCCATCGAACGGGCCGCCCGCGCAGGTGCGGCATTCCCATTCGTGATTGTCCACGCAGTTCTGGGGGTTCTGCGGGTCGCAACAGGCGCCGAGCGGGTCGGGCACCTTCTCGCCCACCAGCTCAAAGGCAAGGACGTTGCGGCCCGTGCCCAGGTAGTTGGTGTTTTTGTTGCCGTCGATCCACATGCGGTCGGGATCGTTCGACCCTACGTCCGTGCCGTTGTCGGCGGCCAGCCAGAAGCCCTCGGAATGCTCGTCCTGGGTGTCCGGGTCGGCGTTGTCGCGATCGCTACGGATCACCACGTGCCCGCTCGGGGGGATGATGAGCGGCGGATCACGCGGAACCTGGTCTTCCTGCGCATCGCATTCCGGCGCGCAGTCGACCTCGATGTTGTAGTAGAAGTTGCCCCCGTTGGTGAAACGGATGGAAAACGAGCCGACGAGCAGCGGAGTAGCGCTGTTGTCGTAGAACTCGAACACCAGCGTTTCCTTGGGGCTGCGAACACCGCCGCGGAAGCGGAACTCACGCAGACGCATGTAGGAGCCGTTGGTGATGGTGTAGTCGTCACCGACGCTAAGCAGCCCGTGGCAGGCGTTGACGTTGTCGTCGCAGGTCTGCGGCGTACAGCTGTTGCCGGCGCCGCAATCGGCATCCGCCGTGCAGGTCAGGTTGGGGTCATTGTTGCAGCGCTTGGCACAGTCCAGCCCGGCATCCTCACAGGGCTTGGCGTCGATGCTGCACGCCTTGGGCGCACGCGTGACCGGGCCGACGGGGTTACGGTTCACGCACGTGCCGGTTCCGCCGCAAGAACTGCCGATGGGCGTGCAGATGGTGCCGCCCACGGAGCAGACACCCAGTTCCGGCGGGACCTGGGCATCGCGGGGAGCGATGCCACTGCCGTACTTGGGACAAACGCAGTGGTCGAGGTCGGCCTCGGAATCCTGGACCCGCAGCCACAACCCAGGGGCCGCGTCGCAGTTGGCCTTGGTCACGTGCGAGCACGTGCCATCTGCCAGACAGCAGCGCCCGATGTCCGGATTGAGAGCGCACGTCTGAGTGGGGCTGTCACAGGTACCATCCGGCGTGCAGCCGTTAATGACGCCGGGGCAGTCGGCATGGGTCACGCAGTCTTCGCCGTTCCGTGAACCCCCGACGCAGTGGTGCGAGCAGGGGGACAAGGGGTTGGCCACGCACCCGCCCACGCCGTCGCAACGGTCGTTCGTGCACCAATTGGCGTCCAAGTCGCACCGGGCGCCGAAGAGGGCGTCGACTTCCTCGCACGTTCCGGTGTTGGAGTTACAGCGGGCGAGCTTGCACGGGCCGCTGGGCGGACCGCAATCGTCGTCGCAATCACAGGTCCCGCCAGCCAGCACGCCCGTCGACGTCAGCGTCGACGGCGCCGGGCCGATCGGGACGGCAGAAACGATCCGCGCGGTGCGGATGGCGCGGTCACCGGTGACCGGCGCTGATACCTCGCGCTTCGGTCCCGCGATGGTGGTTTGCCCCTCTTTATGGGCGCGCGGCGCGCGCGGCCCGGGGGCCTGTGCCGCTGTGTCCGCGGGAACAGCGCCAGCGCGAACCCCGGGAAGCGAGGCAGCGCCTCCCGAATCGCCGGCCGGGGCGCCTGAGATCCCCAGGCCCAAACCCACTACGCCGACCGTCAAAACGACGGTCCATGGTCCCCAATGTCGCCATGACTTCGTCAACATGTTCCACACCTCCGAAACGCAGAAACTTGATTAACGCTCGCCCAAGCGCCCGTAACGAGAACATGGACGCCGGCGCGGACCCGCCGAAGCGCACGCCCCCACCGCCGCCCACGCAGCGCCGTACCGGCGGGGATTAAGTAACCCGCAACGGTCAAGCGCAGCAGCGCGCTTACTTAGAACGGCCGTCCGGCGAAACGAAGTACGCAGCGTCATGTGCCGCGCAGTTCTTTCCGCCGCGCAACCGCATTACCTGGTTATGAAGCTCCCTCCACTGGAGACGGGGGCATCCACGGGGATTCCCGACCAGGCCCAGGACGAGGTTGGAACGTCCTTTGACGCAGGCCCGAATCGGGACGCTGGGAGCGACCACCCGGGTCCAGTAACTATCTTGTACAGGACTTTACTCGAACCGACAACTAAAGGCAAGAGTTTTCGCCCGGAATCTGCAAGTCCGCCGCGGGCCGCCGCCCGCTCCCGGGGCCTTGTCCGACCCTGCTCGCGCTTCCCACCGGGGGTCGGGCCGAGCCGGCAGCCCGACGCTCCCCAGAACCCGGGCGACCGGCGGTTACACCAGCCGCTGGCGCGTCGCCTCGGCCACGCGGTTCAGGGCCTCGACGTAGGCAGCCAGGCGCAGGGGGATGCGCTCGCCAGTGCTGCGTTCGAAAACCGCACCCCAGGCGCGCTTCATTCGCGCCTCCAGCTCTGTGTTAACGCGCTCCAGGGACCAATGAAACTGCTGGAGGTTCTGTACCCACTCGAAATACGAGACGGTTACGCCGCCGCCGTTTACCAGGATGTCGGGCACCACATGCACTCCGCGGGCACGAAGGGCGTCGTCAGCAGCCGGCGTAACCGGCGAATTAGCGGCCTCTATAATCATCCTCGCCTGGACATCGGCGGCGTTGTCTTCGGTTATTGCCCCTCCCAGCGCCGCGGGGATGAGTACGTCGACATCCAGAGCCAGAAGGTCGTCATTGCTGATCTCCCGGCTGCCGTCAAAGCCCGCCAGGCTTCCGCTCGCGCGGTAATGGTCCCAGAGACGCTCCGGGTCGAGCCCGCGCTCGCAGGCGATCCCGCCCGCCACGTCGGAAATCGCGATCACCTTGGCCCCGGTTCGGGCGACCAGCCGGGCGGTCCACGAGCCCACGTTCCCGAAGCCCTGAATGGCGACTCGGGCGCGGCGCAGGTCGACTCCGTACGCCGTGCAGGCTTCCTGCGTGATAATGGTGGCTCCGCGGCCGGTAGCCGCTTCCCGGCCCAGCGATCCGCCCAGATTGACCGGCTTGCCCGTGACGATGGCGGGCGAGTACCCGTTTTTCTTGCCGAATTCGTCCATGATCCAGGCCATCACCTGGGAATTGGTCCCCACGTCCGGCGCCGGGATGTCCCGGTAGACCCCCAAGGCCATGTCGATCTTCTGCGTGAAGCCGCGGGTCAGCGCCTGTAGCTCGTTGCGACTCATGTGCGTGGGGTCGCACGTCACTCCCCCTTTGGCGCCGCCGAAAGGCACGTCGACGAGGGCGGTTTTCCACGTCATCAATGCGGCCAGCGAGCGAATTTCACCCAGGTCGACCTCGTAGTGGTATCTGATGCCGCCCTTGTAGGGGCCGCGAACCGCGTTGTGCTGTACGCGGAACCCATGGAACAACTCGAGGTGGCCGTCGTCCATGCGCACGGGAATCTGAACGATGAGCTCTCGGTAGGGGGACCGCAACAGGAGCTGGATCTCGCGCTCCAGTTTCATGTGGTCGGCGGCGATCTGGAACCACTCGTCCGTGATGCGGTTGAAGTCCAGGTGGGCACAGGTGCGCTGGGCGCGGGCGGTTGGCGCGGGGCTTCGCGGCGCGGAGGGCATGACGACGGTGCTCATCGCTGGCTCCCTTTTGATCGGACGTTCCCGGTTGTTGCCGACGGCGCCGGCGGATGCTTCATCGACCCCCGCGATCGGTCGGTTTAGCGCGCCCGCGCCGCGCGGGGCGGATGGTTCGTGCCTTAGGGGACGTATAGGTCACAGGGTGCGTGTGATAATGAACCGCGGACGACGGCCCGAGTATTGTGCGACCGTTCGCACGGACAGCGTATGTGCCCCATGAACGTGTTCCGGGCGTTCGCGCCGCCGGCCCGGAGGCCCGGCTACTCCCTCCGAAGGGCCTCGCCGGCGCTAAGGGCCGCGAGGAACTCGCCCTGCTGCCAAAGTTGCGGCAGCGGACGAACTTCCGGCGGGTCAGCCATCGCGGGCTGGAGTGCGCGCTGCCACCACCCAACGTCACGCCACGCCCCGAACTTGAAGCCGACGTTGCGGAACACCCCCACGGGCTCGAACCCCAGCCGCTCGTGCAGTGCCACGCTGGCGGCGTTGGGTAGCGTGATGCCCGCCACGAGCGTGCGATAGCCCTGCACGCGAAGGCACTCGAAGAGCGAGGTGTAGAGCGCCCGACCTACGCCCTTTCGGAATTGATCCTCCCGGACGTACACCGATACCTCCGTGGACCAGCGGTATGCCGCCCGGGTGCGAAACGCCGAGGCGTAGGCATAGCCCAGCACGCCGTTCCCGGCGGCGCAAACGAGCCAGGGTCGGTCCGACAGGCAGTGGGTGATTCTCTGTTGCATGTCCGCCAAGGAAGGTGCGTCCAGCTCGAAGGAAGTGGCGGTGGTTTCCACGATGGGCGCGTAGATCCGCAGGATGCCGACCGCATCCGCGGGCTCCGCCAGCCTGATGGTGCGTCGCAACATGCGGGGGACCAACACGCGGACGAGGACCGGCCGCCGTGCTACTCCACGGTGACGCTCTTGGCGAGGTTCCGCGGCTTGTCCACGTTGCACCCGCGGAGCACCGCGGCATGGTACGCGATAAGTTGGAGCGGAATCACGGTGAGCAGGGGCTGGAGCGGTTCGAGCGTATCGGGCACGTAGAGCACATGGTCGGACAGGCGCCGTATCTCCTTGTCGCCTTCAGTGGCCACGGCGATCACGCTGCCGCCGCGCCCGCGCACCTGGGAGATGTTGTTCAGGATCTTCTCGTATTGGACCCCGGCGGTGGCGATGCACACCACGGGCATGCCCTCGGTGATCAGGGCGATCGGGCCGTGCTTCATCTCCGCGGCGGGCAGGCCCTCGGCGTGGATGTAGGCTATTTCCTTGATCTTGAGCGCTCCCTCGAGCGCCACCGGGTAGTTGAAACCCCGCCCCAGGTACAGCCAGTTGTTGTGTTCGCCGAAGCGCTCCGCGATCGCCCGGGCTTCGTCGGCACGCTGAAGAATCTCGCGCATCTGTCGGGGAATCTGCGACAGGGCGGTGATGAACTGCATGGCGGACGCGGCGGACATGTGCTTGCGCCGGCCGAGGTAACAGGCCAGCAGCGACAACACCGCCACCTGCCCCGAGAACGCCTTGGTGCTGGCCACGCCGATCTCCGGGCCCACGTGCAGGTACACGCCGGCGTCCGTCTCACGCGGGATCGTCGACCCCACCACGTTCACCACTCCCAGGGTCAGCGCCCCGCGCTGCTTGCCCTCGCGGAGCGCGGCCAGGGTGTCCATGGTCTCGCCGCTCTGCGAGACGGCGATCAACACCGTGCCGTCGTCAATCACCGGGTTACGGTAGCGGAACTCGCTGGCGTACTCGGTTTCCGTGGGAATGCGGGCCATTTCTTCAAAGAGGTACTCGCCGACCAGCGAGGCGTGCCACGCCGTGCCACAGGCGGTGAGGATGATCCGCCTAGCGCGGGTAAGCTCCCTGGCGCAATCCACCAGGCCGCCGAGGTGCACCGTGCCCTCCGCCAGGTCGATGCGCCCGCGAAGGCAGTTTTCCAGGGCCTCGGGCTGTTCGTTGATTTCCTTGAGCATGAAGTGCTCGTAGCCGCCGAGCTCGATCTGCTCCAGCGTCCACTCGATTTCTTCCACGGCCTTGGTGACCGGAATGGCGTCCAGCGTGGTCAGGCGCAATTGCTCCGGTGTGATGCGCGCGATCTCCCCGTCGTCGAGGTACACGACCTGCGTGGTGTGGGCGAGAATGGCCGCGGCGTCGGAGGCGAGCAGGTGTTCGCCCTGGCCCACGCCGACGATCAACGGGCTGCCCTTGCGTGCCGCGATGATTACATCCGGTTCGAAGGTACACATGACGGCGATGCCGTACGTGCCGCTGACCTCGTGCAGTGCCTGGCGCACGGCGCGCTCCAGGTTTCCGTCATAAAGCTGGCCGATGAGCTGCGCCAGCACTTCGGTATCGGTCTCGCTCTTAAAGATCACGCCCTTTTGTTCCAGGTATTTCCGTAGCGCCCGGTCGTTCTCGATGATGCCGTTGTGAACGACGGCGAAGCGCCCGGATGCGTCAAGCTGCGGATGGGCGTTGGCCTCCGTGGGAGCGCCGTGGGTGGCCCAGCGGGTGTGGCCCAGGCCGCGCGTCTGCGGCGCCGTGAAGTCCAGTTGCTGCTCAAGCACGTACAGCCGGCCGGCGGACTTGGCGACCCATAGGCCTTCCTGGTCCACCAGCGCCACGCCCGCGGAATCGTAGCCACGATATTCGAGCCGCCGCAGACCCTCGACCAGGATCGGCAGCGCCGGTCGACGTCCGACATACCCCACGATTCCACACATGTACCAGTTCTCCTGGCGCCGTCGGTGCCGCTGAGCCCCGCCCGGCCGGGTAGGAATGAGACCCTTCCCTGCTCCAACTTCACATTATCGGCAGCCGATGCCCGCGAGGCAAAGCGGAAAACCGGCGGCCGCAGGGCGGGGCTAATGAAGCACGCGGCGCCGCAGGGCACGTTGCTGGGTTTCGAGAAGCTGCCGGATGCCGCGCGTGGCCAGCGAAACTAACGAGCGCATCTCCGCGCCGGTGAACGTCGAACTTTCCCCGGTGCCCTGGACTTCGACGAATCGGCCCGACGCCGTCATGACCACGTTCATGTCCACGTCGGCGGCCGAGTCCTCGACGTAATCAAGGTCCAGCAACGAACGCCCACGAACGCGGCCCACGCTCACCGCTGCCACCGCCTCGCGGATGGGCGAGCGGGCGATCCAACGGTTCCTGATCGCAGCGCGCACGGCGTCGCACATTGCCACATACGCACCGGTGATGCCGGCGGTTCGCGTCCCACCGTCGGCCTGGAGCACATCGCAATCCACCAGCACCGAGTTTTCACCCAGGGCATCGAGATCAACCACGGCGCGCAGCGAGCGCCCGATGAGGCGTTGAATTTCCTGCGTGCGGCCGTCCACTTTGCTGCGATTACGCGGGCGACGCTGGCCCGTCGAGCCCGGAAGCATGTCGTATTCCGCCGTCACCCAGCCCCCGCCCTGGGCCTGCTTCCACGCCGGAACCCCGCGCTCCCAGCATGCTGTGCAGAGCACGACCGTCCTGCCGGCGCGGATGAGCACCGAACCCGGCGCGGAGTCGGTATAGCCGCGGATGATCTCGACAGGTCTTAAGTCGCCCGGGCGGCGACCGTCGGTACGTGCCATCGTAGAGGCTCTCGTTCGGCCGCGGGCCACGGCGGTCGAGGCAGAGTATGATGCACGCGGAAACGCGGAGCAATGCTCCCCAAGGAAAGCCAGGCGCGGTGGTCCCCATACGAGTGGAACAATTGACGAAGCGCTACGGCGCGCGGCTGGGCGTGGAGCGTGTCAGCTTCGAGGTCCGCGAGGGCAGTCTGTTCGGTTTCCTGGGTCCAAACGGGGCGGGAAAATCGACGACCATCCGCGTACTCATGGGGCTTCTCCGCCCCAGTGGCGGTCGGGCGCGGGTGTTGGGGCGGGATTGCGGCCGCGAGAGTCACCGAATCAACGAGGAACTCGGCTATTTGCCCGGCGACCTGCGGCTGTACCCGTGGCTCACGCTTCGCCAGGCCCTGCGGATGTTCGGTCGAGTCCGGCGGCGCGACCTGACTGCCGAGGGCGACCGCCTGGCGGGGGCGTTCGACCTGGAGTCCAACGTTCCGGCGCACGCCATGTCGAGGGGGATGCGGCAGAAGCTGGGGATCATACTGGCGTTGGCGCACCGCCCGCGACTGCTGATTCTCGACGAGCCGACCACCGGTCTGGATCCGCTGATGCAGCGCGCTCTGTACACGCAGCTCCGCGCCTTCGCGGCCGAGGGCGGTACCGTGTTCTTCTCCAGCCACACGCTCAGCGAGGTCGAGGCGCTCTGCGATCGCGTGGTGATTCTCCGTGACGGCAGGGTCGCGGCCGACGAGGCGCTGGAGTCGCTCCGTGCCCGCGCGCGGCGGGCGGTGACCGTGCGCTGGAACACGAGCGCTGACTGCGGCGAGCGCCCGGTGCCACGGTTCCTCCGGTTGCAGGACCGTCGCGGTCGGGACTGGCACGCGTCGCTGGTGGGCCCCACGACGGAGCTCATCGCCTGGGCGGCAGGCCAACCGATCGAGGACCTCTCCGTGGAGCCACCCGACCTGGCGGCCCTGTTCGAGGGCTATTACGTCGAGGCAGGCGCCGGCGCATGAACCGTGGACTCGCCTTGAAAGTGTTGCGTGAGACCTGGATGGGTACGGTGTTGTTCTGCGCTTCGCTGGCGGCAGTCGAGCTGCTGCTGACGTATGTGCTGCTCTCGTTCTTTCGTGACGCGCCGGCGATCCTCCAGTTCCGTGTCCTCCAGGACGTGCTCAAGGGCATGTTGGGAACCGAGGTGGGGCCGACGCTGGGACCGGAGGCCATCGCCGCCATTACGTGGCTGCATCCGCTGGTGCTGGGGCTGGTGTGGACCCAGGCGGTAACGTTCTTCACGCGTCTGCCGGCGGCGGAGGTGGAGCGGGGAACGATTGACGTACTGCTGTCACTTCCGGTGTCGCGGACGACCGCTTACCTGACCACGTCCTTGGTCGGGCTGGGCGGCGGGGCGTGTTTTCTCGCGGCGGGGACCGTGGGTCACCTGGCGGCGTTCAGGTTTTTCGCCGGCGATTCCGCGATGCCCGCGCCTCAGGTCGTCGTCGTGGCGCTCAACTTCTACGCCCAGTACGTCGCGGTGGCGGGTCTGGCGGCGCTGGCATCGGCCTGTGCCAGCTACCGCGCCCGCGCCCTCACGCCCGCGCTGGCGTACGTGGCCGCGAGCTTCCTCCACGGCTATGTGGCGCGGTTGTGGGCACCGGCGCAGGTGCTGTCGCCGGTGAACGTCATGAACTACTATCAGCCGCTGGCGGTATTCATGGAGAAAACGTGGCCGGTGCGTGACATGGTCGTCCTGCTGGCCATCGGAGCCGCCGCCTGGGCGGTGGGCGGTCTGGTGTTCGCACGGCGCGACATCCGCACGGTGTGACCTGTGCCATCGGGGGTTCAGGAACGCGTCGCGGGTCACTCTCATAGGCGGCTTTTGGCCGCTACCGAAGGCCGCGAATGTCGAATGGCGAATGCAGAATAGCGAAATCCAACCCCCGGGTTCCGTTCCGCCTCCGGTGCAACGAGGTGCGCTGGTTGCGCGCAGGTTGCGTCGTACGAAACTGAATCAGCGAGCGCGATTCGGCGGGCGCGGACGGAGCCCCGACCATAAGGGAGCGGGCAAGGAACTGCGGGGCGGCACAAGTTTGCGCCGGGTCATTGAGTGCATTGTTCTGCAATCAACTGGCCGTATGTGGATGGCTCTCACGGCGAGTCTTCGGCCTTGGTGGGGCCGCGCGGGCTAAAGCCCGCGGCTCGGGACGGTTAAATTCCAACGTGAGACTACACCAGGTGTGGTCGCTTCGCCTCGCGGTTCGGGGATCGTCAACGTGCTGCCGCCGTTCAGCGTCCGCGAACTCGACTACGACCTCCCGCAGGAGCTCATCGCCCAACGCCCCGCGGACCGGCGCGAAGATGCCCGCCTGCTCATCGTGAACCGCGCCGATGCCATGGTGCGGGATGCTCGCATCACCGACCTGCCCGAGTTGCTAAGCTCCGAGGACCTGCTGGTTCTGAACGACACCAAGGTACTCCCGGCGAAGTTCCTGGCGCGCCGTGCCAGCGGCGGTGCCGTGCCGGGGCTGTTCCTCGAGGAAACCGGTCCCCACGAATGGCTGGTGATGCTGCAAGGCTCCCATCGCCTGAAGGTGGGCGAATCGTTGTCGATAACCCCCCGCGCCGGACCTGTGGTCCAACTTCGACCGATCCACAATGCGGGCGAGGGGCAGTGGCGGGTCGCCGTCGATGCCCCGGGAACGGTGGAGGACATTTTGGCGCGCGTCGGGCGAACGCCGCTGCCGCCGTACATCCGGCGGAAGGGCGGGGATCTCCGGCCGAATGCGGGCGGCCCGGTCGAGCCCGGCGCCACGCCGGCCGGTGTGCAGCCCCGCGACGACGATGACGACGCCGACCGGCTCCGATACCAGACGGTTTACGCCCGGGTTCCCGGGGCGGTGGCGGCGCCGACGGCCGGCTTGCACTTTACCGAGTCCCTACTGGAGCGGGTTCGTTCCGCGGGCGTTTCCACCGTCTGCGTCACGCTTCACGTGGGCGTGGGGACATTCAAGCCGATCGTCGTCGAACGGCTCGCCGACCATGCGATGCACGCCGAACGCTATGGGCTCACGCCCGCCGTCGCCGAGGCACTGCATCAGTGCCGGAGCCGGGCGGGGCGCGTGGTCGCCGTGGGCACGACCAGCGCGCGGGTGCTGGAAACGTGTGCACTGCCCGGTGACGCATCCCGCGCCGTGGCACCGGCGAGCGGAAACACCCGGCTGTTCATCTACCCGCCGTACCGCTTCCGCGTGGTGGACGCTCTGCTGACCAACTTCCATCTGCCGCGGAGCACGCTGCTGGCGATGGTAATGGCCGCGGGCGGCGTGGAGCTGATTCGCCACGCTTACGCCCACGCGATCGCCGAGCAATACCGGTTCTACAGCTTTGGCGATGCCATGCTGATTGTGTAACCTGCTGTGTGGTTGACTTCGGGCGGGCGGCGCCCGACGTGCTGCCCGCGAGCTTCAAACCGCGGATCGACGCTGTGGGACTGGAACTCCTAGTTCTAACGTTCATCGGGCTCGTTGCGGGGGCGTTAGGCGGACTGCTGGGCGTGGGCGGCAGCGTCATCATGATCCCGGCGCTGACGGAGGTGCTGGGGCCGAATCAGCACCTCTACCAGGCGGCGGCCATGATCGTGAACTTCTTCGTGGTCGTGCCGGCGCTGATTCAACATCGACGCGCGCGGGCCATCGACGTGGCGGCCGTGGTGCGCATGACGCCCCTGGCCACGGTGGCGGTACTTGCCGGCGTGGGAGCGAGCGAGCTGCCGTGGTTTTCCGACGATCGCGAGGCATACCTCCGCGGGCTGTTCGGAGTCTTTCTGTTGATGTTGGCGTGCTACGACCTTTGCCGGATGCTGCGCCGTACGTCGGGTGCGGCCCCGCAGGTAGTCCCCGCGGACGCCGGGCGTAGCCCCATCGAGGCGGACCGCGCTTCACCGGTGCCGATCTACACCTGGCCGCGGCTTGCCGCCGTGGCGCTCCCGACGGGGCTGATCGGCGGGCTGTTTGGCGTCGGCGGTGGCATGGTGTCGGTGCCGCTGCAACGGCGCGTGCTGCGAATGCCCATCCGGTCGTCGATCGCCAACTCCGCGGCGGTCATGCTCAGCACCAGCCTGATCGGGGCCGTGGTGAAGAACGCCGCCTTTGCGGCGGAACACGGCAGCATCGGCAGGCCGCTGCGGATCGCGGCGATTCTGATACCCACGGCCATCCTGGGGAGCTTGTACGGGTCGAAGTTGACGCACCGGCTCCCTATCAACATGGTCCGTGCTGCGTTCTTCGTCATCCTCACGGTCGCCGCCATCCGATTGATCTACGGGGCTGCGAAAAGCGTGGGACTCCTTCCCTGAGCCGGCCCGTGGCCATGCGTCGGGTAGTGTCTCATTGACATCTAACCGTATCGAGCCGCGGGCGTTGAGCCAGCGCGGTCCCACCAAGGCCGAAAGTCCGCCGTGAGAGCCATCCACATACGGTCAGGTAATGGCGAGACCGGGGACCCTGCGGCTCGTCGATCCCCTTGAGCCTCACGCCGGACTGGCTGCGCCAGTATCCTCTCGCACCAGAGCATGAACGACGGCGCATGCCGGCACGACGACAGCAGGATCAGACGACACGACCGGCCCTCAACTCTGCCGCTGGAAGCGGCGCCGGGCATCACCTACGATACCCGGGCGGGAGCGGACTGTGCCCATGGATGGACCGGGCGTTCGAACGCGCTGTGGCGCGTGCGGGTTGCTCGTATTACGATTCGCGCCGGGTTCGACCGCTGCGTGAGCTACGGAGTCATGCCGGCCCCTTTCGGGAGCGAGCCTGATCCGGTGCAGATGACGGGCGGAGCTTGTGCAGCGTCGCCGTGCGGTCTGGTGCCCTAACCTCGGACGAATGACCCATGACCGCTGGGCATGCGGATGAGTTCCTGGTCGACGGCATCGTGCGCGGGGACGCCGACGCCTGGCGGCAGCTCATCGAACGTTACAACGGGCGGTTGCTGGCGTTCGCCCGGGCGCCAACTCAGAGCCTGACGGACGCGGAGGACCTGGTCCAGGAAACGTTCGTCGGCTTCCTCCAGTCTATCGGCCACTACGACCGCGGCCGATCCCTGGAGACGTACCTTTTTACCATCCTACGCTACAAGCTCTACGACCTGCTGCGGCAACGCAAAACGGCGGTGGTCGAAACGCCGACGGACGCCACCGACTGGTGGGACCGCGTCACGCCGGCGAGCACCGATTCGCCGAGCGGCCACGCGGTGCAGGCGGAGGCGCGGCGGCAGCAGGGTTCGTTGCTGGCGGACCTGCTGCGGCAGCTCATTCATGAGCTGCGCGACCGCGGCGCGTTCATGGATTTGCAGGTCATCGAGCTGATCTTCTACGCCGGGCAGCGGAACCTGGACATCGCCGAACTGCTGGGCATCGACCAGAAGGCAGTGGCGGGGATCAAATTCCGTGCCATCCAGAAGCTCCAGAAGTACCTCGAAGAGCGCGAGCCCGCGGCGCGTTCCTGCCTGGAGGATGCCGGCGGCGAAATCACCGTGGCCAAGGTGTGGCGCGAGCACCGCCTGACCTGCCTGAAGCGCAGCACGCTGGGTGCGTTCCTCGTTGACGTGCTCGAAGACCCCTGGCGCAGCTACACACAGTTTCACCTCGACGTGGTCGCCTGCCCCATGTGCGTGGCGAACCTGGCCGACTTGCAGGCGGAGCAGGACGAAGCGATGGTCGGTGACACCGAGCGGTTCTTCCAGTCGAGCGTCGGCTTCCTCAGCCGGACGGCGGGCTAGCCCTGTGGCGAAACTCGTGGCACGGGCTTCCAGTCTGTAATTTCATGGGCAAGTTGCCCGGGCCACACATCGGCTTCGGCCTTTTGCCACGGGTTGGCAGTGTCGTATCTCATTGACATCTGACCGTAACGAGCCGCGGGCTTCAGCCCGCGCGGCCCCACGAAGGCCGAAAGCTCGGCGCGAAAGCGATCTACATTCGGCCGGGGAATTGCGAGACACTCCACTCGGAACGAACCGGGTCGCGCCGACTCTATGCCACATGCCGACCACCGTCGACGTGAATGATCTCGCCGCTGACGTAATCCCCACTCTCCAGCAAGGCACGGGCCACCCGGGCTACGTCCTCCGGCGTGCCGGCGCGGCGAAGGGGCACCTGCGCAACCAGGCGCGAGCGCTGCTCCGCTGAATAATCGTCGGGAAAAATTGCGATTCCGGGGGCGATGGCGTTCACCATGACGTCCGGCGCCAGCGCCCGCGCCAAGGCCCGCGTGAGCGCCGTCAGGCCCGCCTTGGAACAGCAGTACGCCAGGTGGTCCGGCCAGGGACGCTCGGCGCTCACATCGGTGAGGTTGATGATGCGCCCGCAACCGCGGGCCGCCAGATGCGGACGCGCGTAATGGCACAAGGCCATCGGCGCCGTGAGGTTAACGCGGAGCATCCGGTCCCAGGATTCAGGTCGGAAAGCGTCGACGGTGGCGGCCCCGTCGAGCCGGAATTCCGAGGCGCTGTTGATCAGAATGTCGAGCCGCCCCAGTTGCTGCACGGTTCGTCCGATGAGTGCCGGCCATTCGTCGGTGAGGGAAAGATCTCCGGACACGGTGGTCGCCCGGCGACCCAGTTCCCGGACCTTCTCGGCGACTGCGCCGGCTTCGGCGCCCGAGGTGCGGAAATGAACCGCGACGTCGCATCCGCCGCGGGCGAGCTCGAGGCTGATGGCGCGGCCGACGCGTTTCGCGCCTCCGGTGACCAGGGCAACGGTGTTCTCAAGTCGCATGAAGCGCTAACCCGGCGGGACTCGGCACAACACTCAAACACGGAACGGCCACACGGGTGACCGAACGCATGGACCAGACATCGTCACTGGCGGAGGGCAACGGAGGGCGGCGATCCGTGGCCTGCCGATACCGGCGTGCGGCGCGGAGGATGGCATAACTCCCCAGCAGAGCAAACAGCACCAGGAACAGGGCGACGGCCATGAGAAAGCCCAGGCCCGAGGCCGCACGTTCCGGCACCGTGTCCGCTGCCGCTCCCGCGGCGCGCAGCACGGCGTCGGGTTTCTCCGCCGACAACCGGTACACCCAACTGCCCCAGGCGAGCAGCACGCACACCAGGCCGAGCACCAGGATGATCAGCCCGGTTCGGCTCTGGCTGTCGCTGTGGCTCGCGGAGGCGGTCACTGGGGACGAAGGACGCAACATCACTCCTTTCGACTCAACTGCCTGGAAATCGGCGGCGCGACGCGCACCGCGGCCGTCTGGAGGATCAATGTAACGCCGGAGGCCCGTTTCATCACCACCCGCACGCCGCCCGCGGGTTCGTCGTGTCCAGAGCCGCCAGCCGCTCGTACAACTGCCGGGCCTCGTCGCTCAGCTTCTGCGGTGGCATGATGCGGATGGTCACGTATTGGTCGCCGCGCGTCGCCGCGCCTTGCTTTTGGATGCCCCGTCCCTTCAAACGTAACTTGGCGCCGCTGGGTGTGCCCGGGGGCAGCGTCAGCGTCGTCTGGCCGTCAAGCGACGGCACCTCGATCCGCGCTCCCAGCGTCGCCTCCGTTACGGTTACCGGCACCTCGACATGGATGTCCGCCCCCCGGCGTTCAAAGTGGGGATGCGGTTGCACGTTGCACACCAGGTAGAGGTCACCTGCCGGCCCGCCACCGGCGCCGGGTTGCCCGCGTCCGGAAAGGCGAATCTTCTGACCGTGTTCGACACCGGCCGGGACTTTCACCTCCAGCGTCTCGGATTGGCCGTTGCCGCGGCGTTGAAGCCGAACCGTCACCCTGGCTCCATGAACGGCCTGGTCGAAGGTAAGCGAAATCGCATGCTCCTCATCCGTGCCGCGTTCGGCTGTCGGTGCCGCCGCCCGCCCCCGCCGTCGCCCGCCCACGAACTGCTCGAAAATGCTGGGGCGGGCCCCACCGCCGGCCCCGCCGAAGGCGGAGAGCAGTTCCTCCAGATCGTCGAAGTTTATGGTCGATCCGCCGCCCCACTGGTAAACCTTCTGCCCGCGCGGGTCGGTTTGCCAGCGTCCCACGCCCGCGGCGCCGAAGCGGTCGTAGTCGGCACGCCGGGCGGCGTCGCTTAGCGTCTCGTACGCCTGTTGCACCTCCTTGAACCGCTGTTCCGCAGAAGGATCATCAGGATTGCGGTCGGGGTGGTACTTCTTTGCCAGTGTGCGGTAGGCGCGTTTGATCTGATCGAACGAGGCCGTGCGAGGCACGCCCAGCACTTCGTAGTAATCCCGGGTTCGCGACATGGCGTTCCGGAGCCCCAGCGCGGTCCCTCAGGGGTGTCGTCGATGACCCGCGCACCAACGGACGGCCCCGTCGTCCCCGGGGACGGTTCCTGTTTCCGGCGGCGTCGGCGGACCACGCGGGAACCACGGCGCCGGCGCCCAGCTCATCATCCGATTATAGGCGGCGCTCCGATATAGGAAAGGTCGGCGGCACGGTGGCCGCGCCGTGGGAATGTCGTAGAATGCGCCGCATGGTTGGTTCGACGTTGGCGCGCACGGACCAGAACCTCTCGATGTTTCGTCGTCGCGCGATGCGTTCGGTCGTCTCGGCATGCGCTGCGGCATGGGCCGCGTGGGCGTGGCCCGTTCCTCCGCGGGCGGCGGCCGACGACAGCGTCGTGGGAACGCCGCACGACCTCAGTGCCTCCGGCCCCGGCAGCACCCACGCCCTCACCGAGCAGGAGGTGTGCATCTTCTGCCACGCGCCGCATAACGCCACCGGCCAGAGTCCGCTGTGGAACCGCGGCGAACGCAACATTCACTACCGAATCTATGCCAGCTCGACGACCGACGCGCGAATCGACCAGCCGAGCGGGCCGTCCAAGATGTGCCTGAGCTGTCACGACGGGGCGACAGCGCTGGGCCTCATCGCATCCCGCCCTGCGGCCGATGCCATCGACATGACCCGCCGCACCATTCCACCCGGCCCCACCGACCTGACCGAGGACCTCTCCGACGACCACCCCATCGGCTTCCGCTTCGACCGCGCCCTGGCGGCGAGGGACCGCCAGCTCAGGAACCCCGACGTGATCTCCCGCGAGCTTCCGCTGGGTCGGCACGGCGAAGTGCATTGCACGACCTGTCACGATCCACACAACAACCGGCTGGGGGATTTCCTGCGCATGCCCACGGTGCGTTCAACGATCTGCCTGAGCTGTCATGAGATGCTGGGCTGGGAGGGGAGCAGCCACGCCATCAGCGGCGCGACGATCGCCGGCCGGGCCGTCGATCCGCGCGAACGCCTGGCCTACCACAGCGTTGCCGAGAACGGCTGCACGAATTGCCACAAGATACACTCGGCGGAGGAGCACCAGCGGTTGTTGCGCTTTCGCCGCGAAGAAGACAACTGCCTGAACTGCCACTCCGGCGGCGTGGCCAAAGTGAACATCGAGAGTGAGTTGCGCAAGCGCAGCGCTCATCCCGTGCGGCTGTCGGACCGCCGGCACGACGCGGATGAGGATCCGCGGCTGGCCTCGCGGCACGTGGAGTGCGTGGATTGCCACAATCCGCACGCCGCGGCCCCGACGCAGCGCACGGCGTTTCTTGAGGGCGTGCGCGGCATCGGCGGTGCCGGCATCGTGGGGGCCACTTTGACGTATGTTTCCGGAGTGGATCGCGCCGGACAGCCGGTGGAGCACGCGCGGTTCGAGTACGAAGTGTGCTTCAAGTGCCACGCCGACGGCGTCCCCCGCGCCCCCACCGGGCGCATTTCGCGGCAGGTGCACCAGACGAACACCAGACTGGAGTTTCAGACGAGCAACCCTTCGTTCCATCCCGTGCTGGGGGCACGGCGGAATGGCGAGGTGGTGAGCCTGCGGGCACCGTTGCGTTCCGATTCCGTCATCCGCTGCACAGACTGCCACAATTCGGACAACGTGGATCGCGGCAGCGACGGGCTTCCGACGGGGCCGCACGGTTCGATCTATGAACCGCTGCTGGTTGCCAACTATGAGACGCGCGAGTTCACCGTGGAAAGTCCGCTGGCGTATGCGTTGTGCTATCGTTGCCACGAGCGGGCGAGCATTCTGGGCGACGAGAGCTTTCCCCTGCACAACGAGCACATCGTCCGCGGGCGCTCCCCCTGCTCCGCCTGCCATGATGCCCACGGCATCAGCCGCATGCAGGGAGGCGGTAATCGGCACACCAACCTCATCAATTTCGACCGCGCCATCGTGCGGCCGGTTTCCACGCAGCTTCGCTCGCGGCTGGAGTTCGTTGATTCGGGCGTCTACCGCGGAAGCTGCACGCTCACGTGCCATGGCGTGACACACGTGGCGTTCGACTATGGAAGGTGAATCCGATGGAACTGAATCGACGGCGTCGTGGGGCATGGGCGGTATTAGTGACGATGCCGTTGGTGGCCGCCGGATCGGCGAAGTCCGCGTCGTGGGACATCGCCGCCGGCGCGGACCGCGGCATGTCGTCAGCCCTGTTCTCCTGTGGCTCGGCGACTTTGCAGCCGGAGGCTCCACCTCACGGCGCCGGCAGAGGGTCAGCGTTCTGTGTCGCAGCTCTGGCTGGTCCGGACCCGCACCGGCAGCACGCCTTGACGCCGGCCGACGTGGGACATCCGCCTGGCGGCATGGAGGGCGCGGCGCCCACGGACGCCGCCCCGGGCCGACCCGCACGCGCTGAGGATCCCGACCCGGTCGGGGAATTGCGCCGCGGCGTCCTGGGGAGCAAACACGATTTTTCCGCGATCACGGGAAGCGCCGTCGACGCGTGCAGCGCCTGCCACGTCCCGCACCTTCAGGCGATCCGCCCCCGGGAGGGCGACGGCTCGGGCGCCGCCCTGGAACTGTTCCGCATCGCCGGTCAGCGCGAGGTACTGGTTCCCGGGCGGTACATGCCGGGTACGTCCAGTCTGATCTGCCTGAGTTGCCACAACGGGACCATCGCCGCCTCGACTATCGGAACATCGCACGCCCTGATGGATGGCAACGCCGAAACGCTCGGCGGGTTGGGCGGGTTTACCGCCCGTGACCACCCCGTGGGGGTCGAGTATCCCGAGGGCGGCAAGGGCTACCACCCGCGCGCTCGAGTGCTGGCGGGCGGCCGGGTGCGACTACCGGAGGGGCGCATTGAGTGCATCTCGTGCCACGATCCCCATAACGCCGCCGGCGTCGAGAAGATGCTGGCGATGCCCAACCGTCGCAGTGCCCTGTGCCTGACATGTCACCAGAAGTGATCCACCGCAACGCAAGCCCCGTTGGCCGGCGGCCCATGCATGTCGGGCGTGGGCTTGGGGCCTTGCTGCCGCTGCTGCCGCTGGCGGTCGCCGGTTGCGCCGCGCCTCCGGCGCGTGACGGGGAGGCACGGCGTACGGTTGTCTTCGCCGCGGCGGACGGCGGCGTGCGGCTGGCCCTACGGGAGATGACCGCGCCGTCGCCCGGGGGCAGCGACTCCCGGCACCGCCTGGAGGAATTCCTCTACGGTCCGCAGGAGGAACGATCCCCTCTGCTGCGGAACCCACAGGGGATGGTGGTTTCCGGCGGATACCTGTACGTGTGCGATCCGGGACTGCCCGACGTTGTACAGGTGGAATTAGCAAGCGGACGGATGCGTCGGTGGGCGGCGGCGCGCGACCGCCCGCCGTGTCCCGTGGCGGCGGCCGTCGACTCGTCGGGGCGCGTGTACGTCGCGGATACGGTTCGCGGGGGCATCCTGGTCTACGACGTTCGCGGCCGGCTCGAACAAACGCTGTCGCTCCCGGAACCAGGTGCGTCGGCCGCGCGGCCCTGCGCGCTGCTGATACACGACGACGTATTGTACGTTGCCGACGCCGTCGGGCGTCGTGTCGAGCGCCGACAGCTTTCCACTGGCGCGTGGCAAGCGCCGATCGCGGGCGACGCGCGCGCCGGCGGCCTGGCGCAGCCCTCGGGATTGGCGATGACGCCGGACGGCGTGCTGCTCATCAGCGACGCATTGGCGGGCGTGGTCCACCGCGTAACGAGCGATGGGAGTTCCCTCACGCCTCTGGGCAGACGTGGGCGCGGGGCCGGCGAGCTGATCCGACCCATGCATGTCGCCTGCGCCGAATCCGGACTGGTGTTCGTCGCCGATTCAGCGCGGCAGTCAGTATCCGTCTTTGATGCCGACGGAGCCTTCGTCCTGGAAATCGCCGAGCGTGGAGAGGCGTGGCGCGGGTTCACCATGCCCATCGGTGTCGCCTGCACGCGTCGTGCACACACCGAACGGAGCGGCAATGCTGCGACGCCCGAAGGCGTGTCGCCCGAATACGTGGTGATCTCGGACACGCTTGGCGGGCGCCCGCTCACCGTCTTGGAACTCGACCGGGGCTCGCGTGTGGCAAGAGAGGATCAACCGTAGATGGGGGCGCGTCGCGAGAACGACCGGCGCACGCGTGGGGCGGCATGGGTTGCTGCCGCCGCCGGCCTGCTGTCGCTGGCCGCGACGGGGGCGAACTTCAAGGCGCCGGAAGGCAATGCGGACGTGCCCGCCGGCCCGCACTGGAGCAGCACCGGTTGCGGCGCGTGCCACGTGCGCCAGGGCGGATCGTGGTTGCGGCCGAAGCAGGAGGAGATAGACCTTCTCTGCCTTCGCTGCCACGATGGCCGAACCGCCGCCGCTGAGCCGCACCCCGTCGGTCGCCGCTTCGCCGGCCCACAAGTGCGCCGGCCGGTTGACTGGCCCGCCCCGGACGATCGACTGTCGTGCATCACCTGTCATGACGTTCTCCCGGGATGCCGGCCCGGTGCCGCGCCGCCGTCGCGCCCCGCCGCCTTTCTTCGCGGACCGGAGGCGGCGGGAACGATCGCCTGGTGCGCCACCTGTCACGTCGCTGAGCTGCACGCGCCGCTCAATCCGCATCGCATGCTGGACGGATCAGGCAGACCGCGCGCCGGGGCCTGCGCCGTCTGTCACGAATCCAGCGTGACCACGGCCGGAAGCGGTGTACGCCGACAGTCACCGAGCCTTCGTTGCGAAGAGGTAACCCTCTGCGGCGGCTGCCACCGCGCGCACGAGGATTTCTTCACGCCCGGTCACATCGGCGCGACGGCAAGCGATTCGATCCTCGCGCGGCTGACCGGCAAACAGGTGGAGGGGGCGCCACCGTCGGCCCCGCTGCTGCCGCTGGCCGGCGGGACGATCGTAACCTGCTCAACTTGCCACAACCCGCATTCCTCGGGTCTGTTCCCGCCGGACAGTTCTCTTGCGATGGGGGCCATGACCGAGGCGACGTGGAACGACACATCCGTGGCATTGCGCATTCCGGGAGGCGGTCTATGCCAAGCCTGTCACGGCCCATGAGACCCGTCGGAACGGGGCTGCCGGGTGCCCGCGGCAGTATCCGTTGCCGGGCGCGCCTCGGTGCAGGCTTCGGCGGCGCTGCATGCGCATTGCTCGCCTGGGCGGCGGCCCCTGTCGGCGCCGGCGAGCCTACGGCGCACCATCCGTTCACCGGTGCCGTCGTACAACGGTTCTCGGATGCCGGTGGGTCGCCGATGCACCTACCCACGGATGTCGCGGTGGCGCAGGACGGCACGGTCTTCATGGCCGACGGAGTCAACGACCGCGTCGTGGCGTTCGCCCCCGATGGAACGTGGCGCGGCGACATCCGACTGGTTGGCACAACACCGCTTGCCCGCCCGATGGGGTTGGCGGCTGACCGCGAGCGGAACCTGTGGATCGCGGACACGGGCAACCACCGCGTCGTGGTTCGCGCCCCGGATGGTGCGCTGGTGCGTCAGATACCCGTCACCGTCGAAGGGCCGCAACCGGCGGAGCTCACGGATGTCGCTCCTTCACCGGCGGGTGCTGCATTCTGGCTGGCGGACAACCGCAACCACCGCCTGCTGCGTTACGAGCCGCGGAATGAGACGTTCGTGTCCGTCGGCGAGCCGGGCGATGCCCTCGGCCAATTCCAGCATCCGTTCCTTATTGCCGCTGCCGCGGACGGCGCGGTGGCGGTTGCGGACGTGATCAATGCGCGGGTGCAGGTGGTGGACGCCGAAGGCAAGGCCAACGCACAGGCCGGGCGATACGGAGTGGGGATGGGCGAGTTGTACCGTCCCAAGGGCGTCGCGTTCGACGCCGCCGGTCGGATCTGGGTGTCGGATGGCACGCTGGGCGTCTTACAGGTATTCGCCGTCGACGGGCGGTTCCTCGACGTGCTGCGCGATGCCGACGGTGTGCCGCTGCGGCTACGCTCGCCCATGGGAATGGTCTTCGACAGGGACGGGTTTCTGTATGTGGTGGAATTGCTGTCGGGGGGTGTCGCGAAGCTACGGATCTCGATAGACGGCGGGCGCGCGGTGGCCGGTGCATCGCCGGCATCGGCGGCGCCGGAACCAGCGCAACCGCAGACGTGCACGGTTTGCCATCTGGAATGGATGCCGCTGCCGCAGGAGAACGCCCGCCGGCTCGTCAGCCTGCGTGTGGGCCCGCCGGACGACCCCGCCGTCAGCCGGGCCGAGAGCTGCCTGAGCTGTCATGACGGTTCAGTGGTGGACTCGCGCCGAACGGTCTGGCTCGAGCACGGGCACCAATCCGGCAAGCGCCCTCCGGCCGACATGCCGATTCCGGCCGATCTCCCGCTTGTCGCCGGTTCGCTTTCCTGTCGCACGTGCCACGCGGCGCACGGCCGGGCGACGGAACCGCAGACCATGCGGAACGCGGTGGGGCTGCGGGCACGGCACGAACCCGCCGAGCTCTGCGTTCGCTGCCATACAGGCGTCACGGGGAAGCCAGCCGAGGGGTTCCACCCGGTGAAGGACTTCCTCGCCGAGGCGCCGCTGCCGGATGTGGGGTCCGAGTTGCAAAAGCAGATCGAAACCGGACGCGGCTGCCTGGCGTGCCACACCGCGCATGGCGACGGGCGGAGGGGCTCGTTGCGTGCCGAGCCGGGCAAGCCTCAGGGGGTCGGGCCCGCGATGTCGGCGGCGACGTTGTGTGCGTCATGCCATGAGCAGGGCGACGCCGAACCCGAGCCCGGCCTCTCCGTGCATCCCATGGAGGGCAAGCTCACGCGGCAGATGGTCGCACCGCGCGCGGCGGGCGGTGCGCCGACTGCCGGCACCGTCCTGGACTGTACTTCCTGCCACAAGCTGCACGGCGGGCGGCAGGAGCACTATCTGCTCGCCGAACCGCTGACCGACAGCGCGCTCTGCGTACGCTGCCATGAGGCGCAGGGCAGTGTGCGTGGTTCGCCGCACGACCTGCGGCGCACGGCTCCGGAGCAGACGAACCTGCTTGGATTCGCGACCCAGACGGGCGGGCCATGCAGCGCATGCCACACGGTGCATTCTGCGGCGCGAGAACCGTTTGTCGCGCCGTTTGATCCCGCGGGTTCGTGTCTGACGTGCCATCGCGCCGGCAGCGTGGCACCGTCGGCGCCGCCGGTGCGCCACCCGGGGGTTCCGATGACCGACGCGTGGTCGGCGGAGCATCCGGGTTCCATGCCCCTGCTTGATGCCGCGGGACGCCATTCCATGACGGGCACCGTGGGATGCCTTACCTGCCATGCCCCCCACGGGCGCGCTGCCGAGGGAGCTTCCCGCGCCACGGAGTCGACGGTTGATGCGTTCGCTCTGGTGCGGGCTTCCAAGCCCATGATCCGCAGTTACCTCGGGCCGAACCTGTGCAGTGGCTGTCATCGGTTCGAAGGTCTGAGCCGGTTCCTGTACTTCCACCGCATTTCGCGCTAACCCGACTTTCGCAGATTGGCGAGTCGACCGGCGTTGGCGGGGGCGCTACGGCCGATTGAGGGGCGTAGGTCTGCACTACATTTTCGATGCGGATCGAGCGGCGGATCAGACGGATCGGCCCGGCAGCTCCGCTTGGCCGGCGCGGATGCGGGGCGGCGGCTGAGGCGGAAGAGCCAGGTGCAGTTGTTCCAGGATCATCGCCGGGGCGGCCTCCGGCTCGGTGTAGCGGCGGAGCACGAGCTCACGTCCGTCGGTGGTGGGGATGATCACATCGACCATCTGAATGGCCGCCAGGGCCTGGAGCACGGCGCGCGGCGTCAGGCCGGGAGCCCGGACGCGGAGCTTCATCCGCAAGGTGACCGTCAGGCAGTAACCCAGGAAGGCCACGAAGATGTGC
>JACQXM010000044.1 GCA_016208685.1 Planctomycetota bacterium
CCTCCGCCCGCCATCCGATAGGACACCCCCGGAAATGTAGTGAAGACTTTTGACCACAATCGGCCCGGGCGCCGCCCCCAGGCCCGATTCACTCGCCCAACTGCGCAACCTGGGCTAGGTTCCTCGAACGGCGGCCGTTGTCTAAGCCCGCCGAGTGAGCCGCGTCCAGGACGGACTACGGGTTGATGCAGGTCCCCTGACCGTCGCAGACGCAGCCCTGGCCGCCGCCGGCACAAGGTCCGCTGAAGCAGGCGACGTTGGGGGCCTTGTTAGAGAACGCAAACGGGTTGGCCGGATCGCAGAACTGGCAGTCGTTCTGCGGATTGTCGGCGCCCCCGGCGGCACACTCCGTGCCTCCCGCCAGACAGGTGTTCGGCTCCAGGTCGACCCGGCAGCCGGATGCCGGGTCGGCGCCCTGCGTTCCCGGGGCGCAGACCCCGTTCACGCACGGATCCAGGTTCGGCGGAATCACAGCGGCGCAGTTGGCGTCGTTAGCGGCATTCACGCACGCGCCCGTCGCCGGGTTACAGGAATCGTCGCTGCACCCGATGCCGTCGTCGCAGCTTATCGGCGTACCGGTACAGGCCCCACCGCCGCAGGTATCAAAGAGGGTACACAGGTCTCCGTCGTCGCACTGCGACGTGTTGTTGGTAAACGCGCACCCGGAGGCCGCGTTGCAGGAGTCGTCGGTGCACGGGTTGTTGTCGGTACACGTCAGCGGGTTGCCCGCCTGGCATGTGTGCGTGGCGTTGTTACAGGTCTCCAGGCCGTCGCAGACGTCGTTGTTGGTGCAATGCCCGTCGTTGCGGCACTGAACGCAGCCGCTGGCCGGGTCGCACTGCGACGTTGGGGCGTTGCACGTCAGCGGCGTGCCCGGCTGACAGGCGTGCGTGGCGTTGTTACAGGTTTCCATGCCGTCGCACACGTCGTTGTTAGTGCAATGCCCGTCGTTGCGGCACTGCACGCAGCCGTCGGCCGGGTCGCACTGCGACGTCGGGGCGTTGCACGTCAGCGGCGTGCCCGGCTGACAGGTGTGCGTGGCGTTGTTGCAGGTCTCCAGGCCGTCGCACACGTCGTTGTTGGTGCAATGTCCGTCGTTGCGGCACTGCACGCAGCCGCTGACTGGATCGCACTGGGACGTGGGGGCGTTGCACGTCAGCGGCGTGCCCGGCTGACAGGTATGCGTGGCGTTGTTGCAGGTTTCCACGCCGTCGCAGACGTTGTTGTTGTCGCAGTGTCCGTCGTTGCGGCACTCGACGCAGCCGTTCACGGGGTCGCATTGCGAGGTGGGCGGGTTGCACGTCAGCGGCGTGCCCGCCTGGCAGGTGTGCGTGGGGTTGTCGCACGTTTCCGCGCCGTCGCAGACGTCGTTGTTGGTGCAATGCCCGTCATTGCGGCACTGCACGCAGCCCACGGTTGGCTCGCAATGCGGGTTCGGCGCGGCACAGGTCTGCGTTCCGGCGACGCACAGACCCGGCGCAAGTGCGTTGCAGGTCTCGGGGCCGTTGCACAGGTTGCCGTCGTCACAGGTGGCAGGATCCATCACGGTGACGTTCAGGACGCTGACGCCCGGCGCGCCGCACCCGCCGCTGGGCAAGCAGGTAAGGGTGATGGTTCCCCCGGCCGGAGCCGGCGCCGTCGGCGTGAACGTGGTGTTGAGTGCCGCGGCGTTCTGAAACGTGCCCGTAAGTCCGGTGGTGGACCAGGTGCATCCGGCGCCGATGTTCGTACCCCCGCCGGCAAGCGCGATGGGCACGCCGACGCAGCCCCCGATCGGGCTGGTGCCGGCGTTGGCTACCGGCCCCACGTCCGCGGTGACGTTGAAATCGCTGGACGCGGTAAGGCCGTTCCCGTCGGTGACGGTCACGCGAACCGCCTGAGTGTAGGTGCCGGGGTTGGCCAGGGAGGTCGGGGCCTGGTACGTGACAGTCGCTCCCGGGTTGCCGCATTGCGTTGCGGTGGTCACGACATCGAGCAGACCGGCACCCAACCCCTCACCCGTTTGCCGCGCGTTGAGCAGGCGGAAGGTGATGTTGAAGGGGGGCGCGCCGCCGCCGGGGGTGGCCCGTATGGTCGTCGAATCGCCGACGCACAGCGAAGCGTCGTCCGCGTTGGCGGCCAGAGTTACAGGGGAGCCGTCGCAGATGCCCGGACCGCCGCCGCCTCCACCACCGCCGCCGGTGTTGGTGGACACAGCGGTGACCAGCAGCGTAGACGAGGCGCGGGCCTTCGCCCCCACGCTGTCGGCAACGACGACGTTGATGGTGTCCGGCCCAAGGCCACCGCCGGTTACCGGCCGGTAGGTTCGCGTGCGAAGCGCCGGGTCGCCGGCGCCCACGTTGCAGGTGCAATTCGCGATGCCGTCGATCGGCCCGCAACCCGCGTCACCGCCGCCTAGCGTCGCGCCGGTGACCGGCCCGACGTTGTCGATCTCGAAGCAGATGGTGTAGGGCGCCGTGCCGCCCACCACGGCGGCGGAGATCGTCGAGGTATCCAGGGTGTTGATCGTGCCCGGGTTGGCGCCCACGGTCAGCGCCAGGGCCTGACCCGACGCCACGCGCACCGGCACGCGAATGGCCGCGCCGCGGGCGGCGTCCGTCACACGGTCGGTCAGCGTAACCAGGATGGTATCCCGGCCGATGCGGTTGGCGGCCGGCGTGTAGTTGATCTTGCAAGCGGCATCAGGGTCAAACGAGGCGCACTGGGCCGCCGACAACGTGCCCAACGCCGCCTGTCCGGCCGACGGTTCGACCACGAATGTGGCGGTGTAGGGCGGTACGCCGCCCTGCCCGGTGGCGGTAAGCTCCAAAGCCTGCCCCGGCGTGAGGTCCGCCGAGTCCGGCTGGACCACCAACCGCAGAGCGTCGCTGGGGGCGACCTCGAGGCTCAGGGAGGCGGATTCCAGTCCTCCCGCCGAGTCACTAGCTGCCAGCGTGAAGTCCACGCGGCCGGTATTGGCCTGCGGAGCGCGGAAAACGGCGCGGGTGATGGTCTCACCTTCCGGACCGGTCTCCAGCGCCAGGATGGTCAGGGTTCCGAAGGAGTCGTTCGCGGCGCCGAGGGCCACGTCGGCGGCACCCAGCGCTGTCCAGGCGACGCCGTAGGCGGCCAGCTCATCGGGCGGGCACACCAGCCCGGTGGTAACGGTCCGGGAAGGATCAACGGCGTTGGCGTTGCGGGCGAGGGGGATCTCGTCGCCGCTGCGATTGCACTCATCGTCGGTGCTGGGAATCTGGCTCAGGAACGGCGCCCCGCCGCGCACCACGGCGCGCAGGGTGACCTCGGTTCCCGGAGGAATGCTGCTGGCAGACAGCGAGGTAATGGTGACGGAAAGCGCCGCGTCCGGGCGCACTACGCGCAGGGTGCGGCTGTCTTCGCCGGGATCGGCGTCGGGGTCGGCCCCGTCGCGCACGCGAACGGTGAAGGCGACGTCGGTGCCGTTGCCCGGACCGGGATCGCGCAGCACGCGCTGGATGCGCACCACGCTCTGGCTCCCGGTGTCCAGCTGCGCGCCGACTTCCAGTAGGTTGTCCGGTTCAGCAGGCAGCCACTCGAATACCGGCTGGAAGCCGGGGCTGCCGGGGCGCGAGGCCGTGGCGGTGAGGATGGCGGTGCCTTCCACCTCGTGGTCGCGAATGATCCGCGGACGGTTCGCGGTGAGCACCACAACGATTGGGCGGATGAAACCCGGCGGGGTTTGCCCCGGTTCCTGTTCCGGCAGGTTTACCAGGCCGCCGACGCCGCCCTGCAGCGTGCAGGCGCCGCCGATCAGCGCGATCAGACCGCCTGACAGGCCGACCACCATCAACATTCGACGAAGACTCATCTTGACACCTCTTCCTTTCACGACCATGGCGCCGAAAGGGCGAACACAACACTGGGAAGCGTCCGTGCGCCGTAAGCTCCGCCGCCGCTCCCTGGCTCCCGGCGGGCGGAATGTTATGGAAACCGGTTGCAGCGCTAGCGCGCCAACTGGATAAGTTGTTCGACGTTCGGATTCACCCGCACTCCCCCGGAGGTCCCTGGGTTGCCCACGATGCGCGTGCGTCGAAGCCGTTGGCCGACGACCACGGACGCGGGAATCCCGGTTTCGATCAACTGCCGCGCCTGGTTCACCGCGGCAACCCGCTGCCGCTGGGTAACCACCCGCGGGGCCGGGGCAGCGACCACCGACCGCGGCTGATCGAAGGACGGTTCCGGACTCGTCTCGGTACGGAGTATTTCCGGCGCGGCCCGAGCTTCGCCGCGCACCGGTGTGAAATCCCCCTGCTCCGCTTCCCTCACCCAGTTCTTCCCACAGGTCAGCGCAAAGGCGTACAACTCCGAGCCCAGGCGGGACGCCGCGCGGGCGCCGGATTCGTGGTCCGGTGCCGGCTGTCCCAACCCCTCCGTCGAGATGCGCTGCCCCTCCAATAGTACCGTGCCGCGCTGATCCTTGAGCTGACCGGCGTCGCTGACCAGCGGCGCCGCCGGCGGAGAACCCGCGAAACAGGCGGCGTCTCCCGCCGCGGCCGTGAACGTCGCCGCTTTGGCGTCGGCTCGAACGAGCAACGAGGCTCTCTGCGAAAGCGTATACCCGGCACCCGCCCCTTTTCCACCGGCGACTAAAATCCAGCGGTTATCGGAGGGGCGGCGCAACACCGCGGCCTCACCCTGGTGGACGGTGACGGCGACCGGAACCTGTGCCGCGGGCGCCGAAGCAAGCAGTTCGAGCGAAACGTCGGACGCCGCGGACACGTGCACCACGGTGTCCCATTCGGACAGGGTGATAACCGCGGTGCCGTCGGCGGACGTGATGAGGTGTTCACCGGATCGCAGATCGGTGCCCCAGCCCACGCCGGTGGAGGGCTCCTCCGGTCGGGGGGGCGTGCGGTTGGCTCCGGTGCCCGTGAGCGCGGTAACCACGGCCAGCGGGCTCGATGCGTCAGGCTGCGCCAGGGCAGGCGCCGCGAAGAGGCACAACCCGAGCACGAGCGCCAGGCCGGTGAACGGGCGAATCCGCCGTTTAATTGAACGCAAAGGAAACCGAGATTCCATACAGCACCCGATCATACTCGAAGATTGCCTCGCCCAGGCGGTTCACCACGTTGCTGTCGTCCAAGGTCCAGGTCGCGTGGGCCCGGACGGTCATGAGCAGGCGATCGATGTCCAGGCGATAGCGGTTGGCGGGAGCCCCGCCGCGGAGCACGAAGGTCCGCGAAAGGGCGAGGGTGTACCGTTGCGTGAAGTCGCGCCGGGCGCGGCGGTGATAATCAATCAGGCTCCCGTGGCGATAGTCCTGCCACTCGAATCCGGCGTTGGCATCCAGGTCCACGCCCAGCGGCAGGGGCACCGTCACGCCGCACAGGAACGTGAACTCGTTCTGGTCGAACTCGTCGCCGTTGGTTGAATCCCACGCGTACTGGAAACCCAGGTAGGGTGTCAGGAAGCGGGCCGGAAAGTCGGGATCATCCTGCCGCAGGTAGGCATCCCCCTTGGCGCCCCAGGGTTCGATGCCGGCGTTTTCGTATCTGGGAGTCATGTCCAGTAGTTTGTAGCTTTGCAGGATGCCGAGGGCGAAGTACTCGCCGTCACGGTCGAAACGGCGATCGAAGAGCGGCTCGCGGTAATCGCGCAGCGTGACTGCGAAGTAGACGTTGGTCTCAGCGCGGCGCTGGTCCCAGAAAAACCGCAGGTTGGGGGTCAGGGACTGCGTTTCCACGAAGGCAGCGCGCCCCAGCAGGGTGTAGTCGTAATCGTACTGGAGGCGCAAGTGCATCGGGCCGAAGCTTTCCCCTTCAGGCACCAGCTCATACTGCAAGGCCACGCTGGCGCCGTACTGCTGCTCGTCGAACTCGTCCACGTCGGCGTGCCAGAGCTGTGACACCCGCCCCTGGAAGCCGAGCGTGAGCTTCTCGCTGAGGTCCCTGGTGTAGTCGACGATCAGTCCGGCGGTGAACCCGAAGTCGCGGGTGCGCGAAATGTCCCGCGGCAGGTCCGTGCGCTCGCCGAGCAGCACCACGTTGGTGTCGCGGTGCGCTCCGGTAAAGAGCGTCAGTTGCAAGTCGTTGCGCAGTTGAACGGCCCCCACCTGCGGTTCCGCCAGCCGGGCAATGAGGACCCGCTGTTTGGCGACCAGTTCCGGCAGGCGGCCTTCGCTCCGCGAGCGGACCTCGGGCGGTGCGTCGGGTTTGGCAGCGGGGTTCAGGTCGTAGCGCGCGGCCTCGGCCAGCCGGCTCTCGGCCTCGCGCAACACCGCCTGCCGGCGCCCCAGGTCGCTCTCGCGGCTGGCGCGCGAGGTGATGATCAGGCCCAGGTAGAACGAGGCGTAGCTGCGCCAGGTTTTCTCAATGTTGGGGTCGTCGGCGAGATCCTGCATGATGCGCTGGGCCTCGGCCATGATCTTCTCGGCCTGCGCCAGCAGCGTCTCATCCAGTTCGGGCACTTCAGTGTCGGCGCGGCGGGGGACGGCCTGCCGGTAGCGGACGACACCCAGGAAGAACTTGGTGCGCACCTCGTCCTCGCGCGAAGCAAAGCCGCCGCGGATCAGTTCCTGGAGGATGTTGGCCACCTGCCGCAGCGCCTCGGCGGCGTCGGCCCGCAAGGCGTCCACGGGAGCCCGCGCCTGGGATTCCTCGAGCTCCCCGCGGCGGACCCGCAGCGCCTCGTCCTCGTCGCTGCTGGCGACCTTCGACCGTGCCAGGACTTCCATCAGGCGAACCACGACTTCCGGCTTGTCGAGCACGCGAAGCAGCGCCGTAAGGTCGGTGGACATAGCGACATAATGGCCGCGCTCCGCTTCGCTGCGGGCGCGGACCTGGGCGCGCTTTTCGGCGATGCTGCCCCGCAACTCGTCGTCGGATCGCTTTTCCTCCTCGCAGCGGCGGAGAAAGCTCTCTCGCTGTTTGAGCGTCAGCTCCGCGATGAGCCGTTCCGCGGGCTCCAGGGAGGCGTCCTGCGCCGTCGTCCGGAGCGCCTCGACCTCACCACGGATGCGTTCCAGGACCTCCGGACTGCCTCGTGCCTTCAGGACCTCGTCGTCGGCGTCTGCTATGTCCTGGAGCTCGACCACGCGCACGTACCGTTCCACCAGCGCCAAGCCGCCGTGGCAAAGCGAATGGAAGAGCAGCGCCGCGGGGTTGGCCGGCTCGCGCTGGAGCACCGAGGAAAAAAGATCGAGTGCGGCGCGGTAGTCTTCGCCCGCCGCCTTGGGGGAAGCCGACGCACCGACCGCCCGAAGATACAGCTCGATGCCTTTGTTGAGATCAACGAGGCTGTCCGGCGTTGGGGGGGCAGGCTGTTGCGCTGGAGTTGCCGCTCCCAGAAGGCCGAAGGCAAGGGCTACGCTGATGAAAGCTGGGCGTTGGTTCATGTCACCCGTTGCGAGACAGCGCTCCGCCGGGAAGGGGATCAAACGCTCGCAGGCGCGCCCCCCGGCCGCGGACGCCCGGCTCCGCAGTTAGCCTCGACCCTGTCGGCGCCGCCTGCCGGCACCGAAAGGAATCAGTTATCCTGCCCATTCGTGCCGGGGATGACCGTGGCCTGCACGATCTGCGCCCCGGTGTTGACCGTGGCGCGTATCAGGGCCGAAAACACGAAGTCCTTGAACTGCAACGTCGTGATGCCGCAGGGACCCGCGAACAGCGTCCCGCCGCACAGCACGAGGCCCACGGCCCAGCGACGGCAACGCTTGCCCGTCATTAACGGTTTCATAGTACGCTCCCTCTGCTTGGCGCGGCGGCTATGCGCCGGCTAGAACGAAGCCACCAGGTTCTCCAGCAGGAAGATGGCGGCATCCGACGCCAGCGACAGACCGAACTGGAACGGTATGTCCGGGTCGGTGAGCTGACAGCCGGCTGCCTGGAGTGCCAACGCGCCTCCGCAGAACCAGTACACCCACCGCCGCACGCGGTGCATCCTCGCTTGCATGTAGTCACCTGCCTCACAAGAAGACCGCAGTTCTTGGATTGCTCATGGCCGTGATTCGAGAGCAATCGACCGGTATTCAACGACTCGCCGCCGCCGGTGTCAAGTGTATTTTCGCTCCCCAGCCGCGTTTACGTTTGTGCGGGGCGGCAGCAACTCGCGGATGGGAGCGACGGGCGGTGACGCTCGCTGCCGCGCCGCGTGCCTGCTCAGTCGCCGGTCTGGGTGGCAACGATGCCGGCGATTTCCCGCCGCATCACCTCAAGCGCCTGTCCGCGATGGCTGATGCGATTCTTCAGCTCCGGCGGCATCTGCGCAGCGGTCAGGCCGAGATGCGGTACCAGGAAATGCGGATCGTACCCGAACCCGTTGCTGCCCAGGGGTTCGTCGATAATCGTCCCTTCGACGCTTCCGACGGCGACGGCCAGCACGTCGCCGCAGTCGGCGAGCGCCAGTACGCAGCGGAACCGCGCCGTTCGCGCCCCGGGCGCGACGCCGTGCAGCTCGCGCACCAGCCGCCCGTTGTTCGCCGCGTCGTCCGCGTGAGCCCCCGCGTACCGCGCCGAGTGGACTCCGGGCGCGCCGTGCAGCGCGTCCACTTCCAGACCGGAATCGTCGGCCAGCGCCCAACACTGCAGGAGACGGGAATAGTAGGTCGCCTTGAGCCGCGCATTGCCCTCGAAGGTGTCGGCGTTCTCCACGGGCTTTGGGCAGGGCGGGTAATCGGCGAGCGTGGTCCAGCGAACCGGCAGCCCCTCCAGGACGGCGCGCATCTCGCGCGCTTTCCCGGTGTTGGAAGTGGCGATGACGATGGTACGCGGCTCGGTCATGCGGTATTTCCTGGGCCTGGCCCGATGAACGCTCACGGCGCGGCTGGCGCTTACCGGCGGATTCGCTCCCCGTCGCGCGGGATATGCACCAGCCGCGACGGAACCGGCATGCGTTCGCCCTTCTCGGCGTCGGATGTGTAAACCTGCCCGCGGTACACAGCGCCGTTGAGGCGATTGTACTTCATCAGCTCGTCCGATTGCTGCAAGGCAAGCACCTGCGGGCTGTAGCTCGGAAGCTTGCCGGGTTGCTCGATGACGGCGTCGGCGCCAAACAAACCGACGGTCACCATGCTGGCGGCCGGCGTGTGGTAGTAGTAGGCCTCGAAACCCCTCTCCCGGAGCATGGCGCAGTACTCCGCCGCTGCCTGTTTGTACTCCCAGAATTCGTCGGTGGGTTCAAAGACCGCCACCTGGAGCGAGTAGACCCCATCCGCCCGGTCTAGCCGCCAGGCGGGATTGCCGGCGTCCGGGGTGGGCATGCGTACGGTAAGCGCCCGCAGGAAGTAGTATTCCCCCGGCCCGGAACCGAGCTCTTTGATCAGCCGCAGGTCTTCGGTCAACTGCCTGGGCGTGTTGCGCTTACCTGTCTTGGGGTCGGTACGGCGGTAGTACGTGCCGTAATAGAGGCGTGCCACGCCCTCGGCCTCGTCGCGGACAAACACATCCCGGGCGCGCACACCGGGAGTTTGTTTCAGCGTCTCCGCGACCTGGGTGATGTGGTCCATCCGTTGCGGGCCCTGCATTTCGAGGCAGAGGATGGTCCAAGGCGCGCCCGTGGGACGGAACAGTCGGGAGCGCCGAGGCGCGTCGGGATCGACGCGGCCTCCGGGAGCGCAGCCGAGCGGCAAGGTCGAGACCACAATCGTGGCCGCTCCGAGGATGACCAGGACCTTCGTTGGACGGACATGCCCATTGCCGTGCTTCTCGTTCATGCCGGTATGGTAGGGGCGGATGCGCGATTGGTCAGCCTCAGGGCGTTGGTTGCCCGAAGCGCTGGAACAGGGCCGCGGTGTCATGCAGGTCCAGGTTGTTGTCGCCGTCGAAGTCGAAGACAGCGCAACCGGCGCCGCCGGGAGGCATGGCGGGGCCGGAAAGGCACCGGGCAAGTTGCCCAAAGTCGCCGAGGTCCACCAGACCGTTGCCGTTGTAATCGCCGGTCGCGGACGCGCACAGAATGGCCCGCACATGGAACTCGTCGATTGCCGCCTCAGTGAGCGAATCATCGTCGACGTCCGCGGTCGAGAACCGCACGCGAATCGAGTCCCCCGAAAACTGCGGCACCTGGCTCAAGCGGAAGCGCCGCTGCACCCAGGTCGGTTCGTGCGCGACGGTTTCAACCACGGCCCAGGTGTTACCCCCGTCGCCCGAAATGGACACGGTCAGGAAATCCGCATTGCCGTCACCGCTGGAGTGGAACCACCGCGCGTAGCTGACTTCGGCGTCGGCGGTGGGGATCGTGAACACGGGGGAAAGCAACTCCATTGGCCCGCCGTCGACATCACTCGTCCAGACGGCCCCGCCCAAATACTGCCCCGTGACGAAGCATTTCGTACCCGCTTGCGGTGAGAAGTCGTAACCGGGTTGGAGTGGTATGTTTCCAGCGGCGAACGTCGCCACTGGCGCGACTCGCGTCCAGGCGCCGGGAAGCTCGCCGGTGGGGTCGATGACTACGTCCCAGCCGAGATCCACTTCGAAGTCGTCGTCAAATACCGCGCTAGTGTTCAGGGCGTATGCCGTGAAGGTCTCCATCGGGGCGTTTGCGGGGTGACGGATTGTGGCACCCAGGTGGCCGTCGGCGGAGAAGTAGCAGGCGATGGCCGTGTCGCAGGGCGTGGCCGGCAGGAACCCCCGGTACACAGACTCACCGACGGGGGCGAGCGGCTGCATCACTGTGTTGTTAGCTGAATCGATGACCGTCAGCCACGCACCGGCCACCTGCTGCGCGCCTGCGGCGACCCGTACGGCCACCGGGATAGGCACGCCCGCAGCGATCTCCTCCGGCCATGCCTCGACCGGCTCGATGCGCAACGGCGGCAGCGGTGTCGTTTGCAGAGCCCGGGCGACGTTCAGTCGCCCAGCGCCCCATTGCGGGTCCGGCCCCGCCGGCCCGCGGTCGTCAGCGGAATCCAGCAGAATCCGGCGAGCCTCGACAGCGCTCAGCTGCGGTGCGTACGAACGAACGAGCGCCGCAGCGCCACCTACCAGCGCCGCCGGCGCCCACCACGCCTGGTCGGCGGTGGCGTATCCGCCGCCCACCTCCGTGGCGAGGATCGACGCACCGGGGGCCGAGAGGTCCACTTCCGGCCCGTAATTCGAGTAGCCGGCAAGGAGGTCCTGATGGTCGGTTGCGGTTACGGCGATGCACGGCTCGACCGCCGCCGGGTACGCGACTTCGTTGGAGGCGTCGTGGCCGGCCGGTCCCACGACCAGCACATCGTTCGCCGCGGCGTAATCGATCGCCTCGGCCAGCACCGCCGGGGACCCGTAGAATCGAACCAGCACGGCGATCACATCGGCGTCGTGATCGACGGCCCAGCGGATGCCGTCGGCGGCGTTCTGCGCCGTGCCGGCGCATCCGTCGAGCACGCGCACCGGCAGTAGCCGCACCTCGCCCGCCAGGCCTGCCATCCCCACACCGTTGTCGGCCAGGGCGGCGATCAGCCCCGCGGCGCGGGTGCCGACTCCGCAATCATCGAGCGTGTTGAATGGATCGCCTGTCGTCGCCCGGCCGACAAGCACCCTACCGGCGTACTCCGCGTGCGCGTCGATGCCCGAGCTCACGATGGCCACCGTAACGGACGAGCTCCCAGCATGGATGGCCCAGGCGGCCTGAGCGTTGATGTCCGCGCCGACGGTGCCGGCTGTCCCGTTGATCACCTGCCCGGTGTTTGTGAGGTACCACTGCTGGGCAAAGAGCGGATCGTCAGGCACGGCCGCCGCGCGAGAGCCAATGGCGAACACGGCGTGATACGATGCCCACGCGAGAATCGCGCCCGTGGCGAAAACGGTGCGCGGGGGCCTCGTTCGGCAGCGACGCTGAGCAAGCGTGCGCGTGAGAGTAGCTGGCAGGAACAACGGTGTAGTGATCAGGTGAACAGGCCGGCACATTGGTGGTCCTCGAATTCGGTACGGCGCATGGTCGCCGAGTAGGGGTCGTCGCGAATCGTTTTTCCCCCTCCGGAGGCAGGAGAGCATACAGGTTTGCCACCGACACTGCAACCCCCGGCGGAGCAGGCGAGCATCACCTGACGCTTCCGTCGAGGTTGTCATCGCTGCGATCGACGCGCCTTGGCGGTCCAAGAAAAGTTCCGTTCTTCGCTTGACGATGGTTGCGGAGCGTGCTATGATGTTGGTTGATCGCTCAAGTAAGGAGGCGTTCCCGACCATGGGAGGGAGTAACGAGCGAACAGACCAGGCTTCGACGCGCGACCGGTTGGTGGAGGCCGCCCGGCAGCTATTCCTGGTTAAGGGTTACGAGGCGACCGGCGTGGCGGAGATTCTCCGTGAGGCGGGGGTGAACAGCGGCAGCCTGTACTACTTCTTCCGCAGCAAGGAAGCGTTGCTGCTGGCCGTGCTGGAGACGTACAAGCGGTTGCTCGCGCCGGAGGTGCTCGACCCGGTGTTTGCCGCAGAGCGCGATCCGATTGCACGGGTGTTCGGAGTGCTGGAGGGCTATCGCCAGATGCTCACGCTGACGCAATGCAGGATGGGCTGCCCGATCGGAAACCTGGCGCTGGAGATGAGTGAGAAGTCGGAGCCGGTCCGCGTGGGCATCGCCGAGAACTTCGACGGCTGGAAGCGGGCGATCGAGCAATGCCTCATCGACGCCGGAAGTCGGCTTCCGCAGGGTGTGAATCGCAGTTCTTTGGCGACGTTCATTCTGACGGTGATGGAGGGCGGCGTGATGCAGGCGCGTGCCCACCGCAGCCTGGCGCCGTTTGAGGAATCGGTGCGCCTCTTGCGGGACTACATCGACCGGCTGATGCAGGCGGCGGCATCGGCAAGCGCCGGTGAGGGTACCGGTGCCTCCAAAGGTGAATTGGGTACATAAGCGGAGGAATCCATGTTTTCGATCGGTCTTCAGGGCGTTAATTACTGGGCGGTGCTGGTGGCCGGATTCGGCACATTCATGCTGGGCGGAGTGTGGTACACCGCGCTGTTTGGGAGGCGGTGGGTCGCCCTCCACGGCTTCACCGAGGCGCAGGTCAAGGAGATGCAAGCCAGGCGGCCGCCGGCCGTGTTCTTCGGCGGGATGTTCGCCTGCTACCTCGTCGTGGCGCTCGTACTCGCCGCGGTGTTCGCTTCGGCGCGCGTTGAGTCGGCCGCCACCGGCGCGGCATTTGGTCTTCTGCTCTGGTTGGGAGTTGCGGCGGCCATACGCATGAGGACCACCTCGCGTTAAATAAGCCTCTCGGCGTCTATGCCATCGACGCTTCATTTCAGTTGATCTTCCTGGTGATGATGGGCGCCATTCTCGGGGGGTGGCGGTAGGCACAAGGGCTGGCGTGGCGCAGTGCGAGTACGGGTTGCAGTCCCTGGAACGACGTTCCACAAGGATAGACAAGCCATTGGGAGCAAACGAGATGACGAGAGCAAGGGGCCGTTGGGCGGCGAAGGCAGCGTTGTGCGGAGCAATCATGTCATGCAGCGTGGAGGCGCAGCCGGGCGCGGTGAAACCCGATTCCGGGGCGGCGGCGAACGGCGGCGCCGCGTCCGCCCCAGCGGGCACGCCGATTTCCGGTGAGCGGGCCATCCGACTGGAGACCGTCGTGGACGCCCCGAGGACCGCCGTCTGGCGGGCGTGGACGACAGCGGCGGGCATTGAGTCGTTCTTCGCCTCCAAAGCGCGCGTGGACCTGGCGATCGACGGCGTTTTCGAGGTGCTCTTCAGTCCCGACGCCCCTGAGGGTTCGCGCGGCGCGGAGGGGTGCAGGATCTTAAGCTACTTGCCCTACGAGATGTTGTCGTTCGACTGGAGTGCGCCGCCGAGCATTCCCAGCCTGCGGAACTCCGGTGCTCGCACACACGTCATCCTGCGCTTTCGCGACGCCGAGGAAGGCAAGACGGCGGTCAGCTTCGTGCAACTGGGCTTCGGAACCGGGGAGGATTGGGACGCCTACTACGCCTATTTCACCAATGCCTGGCCCCGAGTCATGAAGAACCTGGCTGCCAACGCGGCACGGTATTCGGCCTTACCGTTGCCGCGCGAACCGGAAGCGGCGCCGCTACGACACGAAGTAGAAGTCGACGCCGCTCCCGACCGCGTGTGGGAGGCGCTGACGACCAAACAGGGCATGGAGTCGTGGATGGTGGCCCATGCCGACGTCGATTGGCGCGTGGGCGGCAAGATCCGCACCAACTACGATCCGCAAGGCGTGCTCGGCGACCCTGGCACCATCGAAAACACCATCCTCGCGTACGAACCGCTGCGGATGTACTCCATCAAGGCGACTAGGGCGCCGGAGAACTTCCCCTTCAAGCGGGCCATCGACGGCATGTGGTCGGTTTTGGAGCTGGCGCCGCTGGAATCAGGCCGGACGCGCGTCACGCTCACCGGGTTGGGGTTCGGGAACGACGAGGAGTCGCAGGCGATGCGCTCCTTTTTTGAACGCGGCAATGCCCTGACGCTCGAGAAGCTGCGTTCAAAGTTCGCCCCGGGTGGTACCCAGCGAGCCGCCGCCGTAGGAGAGGGCGAGGCCGTGTCCGGGCCCCTTGCTTCGCTGGCTCGCCTCGTCGGTGCCTGGCACATGGACGGCACCTGGGAAGACCCCAGCAAGGGCAGCATCCGGGTGGAGAACGAGTGGGGGCTGAACCACCGCGTGCTAAAGACCAAGTCCTTCCGGGTCAGCGAGTCGGGTGAGCAATTGGTCTACGAAACGTTCTCCTTCTGGCATCCGCAGAAGAAGCAGATCGTGTTTTACAGCATCTCCGCCGGCGGGACGGTTTACGACGGCGTCATCGCGGCGGAAGGCGACACTCTGACCTACACCTGGGCGGGATACGCCGCCGACTCGGTCACGGATTATCGCCAGACGCTCCGCTTCCCCGACGACGGCACTTACATTTGGACCGTGTTCGTGAAGGATACGGAGGAGTGGAAGCAGATCAAAGAGGGCGTGTTGCGTCGCGAGGCGCCGACGCGGCGCGCCGACGGCGCACCCGGACGGTAGATCGGCCCCGGAATCAGCGTTTTTGACTTGGCCGCGGCGCGGCAGCACGCCGCATCGGGCTGAGCCGCACCGTAGCTACCTCTGCCCCGTTTCGTCATGCGGCGTGGCGAGAGCATGTTCCAGGAGGGTCCGGAGCGCCTGGCGGGCGCGGTGCAGCCTGGTCTTCACGTTCCCCGGCGTGGTATTGAGGATCTCCGCGGTTTGCTCCGTGTCCAGTTCCTCGATGTCGCGAAGCATCACGACGGCCCGGTAGTCGTCGGGCAAGGACTCGATGCACTCACGGACCTGGCGCCGCAGCTCGTCGGCACCCATGGTGTCCGTAGTGGGTTCCGTCCAGGACCGCACCGAGCGGGCGTGGTGGCCGGTCTGGTCGAACTGCGGCAGCAACTCGTCGATGGGCACGGTCGGTCGTTTCCGTTGCGCCCGGAGCCTCATCAGGCAGGCGTTGACCACAATCCGGTGCAGCCAGGTGGACAGGCTCGATTGTCCCTGGAACGAGGGGATAGCGCGAATAAGGGAGATATATGCGTCTTGGACGGCATCGGCGGCATCCTCATCGCGGCGCAGGAAGCGCCGTGCCACGGCCAGCATGCGGCTATGGGTGAGCCGGACGAATTCGGCGTACGCCTGCTCGTCGCCGCACCGCAGCCCGTCCAGCAGCGTTCGTTCGCCGGCCGCGCCTTGCGCATCGATCTCCGGTGGCTTTGAGGTGTGAACTACGCCCAACATGCTCATGACGCCTGCCCTTCCATTCTCAGGAGCTCGCGGACAAAGTTGGAACACTTCCCGATGGTGACACCGCTGCGGAGGAGTTCGCGAAGCAGTTCCGCACCGGCGTGATCGACGAACCTGATCTGCGCGAGGTCGAGCTGGAGCGGACCGGTAAGTCGTACCGCCTCGGCCTCCTCGCGGAGCATTCCTACCCATGGACCCTGTAGCTTGCCGTCCAGCCTCAAGGTTGTGATTCCGTTCGTTTGTTCCTGCGTGAGCCTCAGCATCGCAGCCAATCCTCCTTCTCGTGTGGACCCGTTGGGCAAGCGATGTGCTAGAAGGCCCGGCGCGCCACGAGTTTTTTAACCATTTGGCAATACATAAGTTACGACGTCCGCAGAATCGCGCAGGCCGGGCTGAGGTCACGAGCAATCGTGGCGCGCCACGGGCGGTCGTGGGCGGTTACGAGGAATCGTGGGATGGTCGGGCGATACCGAGCTTCTTGAGTCGGCTGCGGAGGGTGTTGGGGTGCAGGTTGAGAAGCCCCGCGGCGCCGCGGGGACCGTCGATAACCCAGTTGGTTTGTTTGAGGACGGACAGGATGTGCTCACGCTCGATGTCTTCCAGGCTCAGGCGCGGGGCGCCGCGGGCGGCGGCCGCAGCACCAGGGGGAGCCGGCGCGCTGCCGGGATCGATCTCAAGGGTAGGCTCCGTCGCCAGGATCACGGCGCGCTCGAGGAGGTTCTCCATCTCGCGAACGTTCCCCGGCCAGGGGTAGGCCATGAAGCGCTCCATCGTGGAGCGGCTCACGCCCTCGATGGTCTTGCCCACGCGCGCGGCGTACCTGCCGATCAGGAACTGCGTAAGCAGGGGGATGTCCTCACGTCGTTCGCGCACCGGCGGAACGTGCAGCGGGAACACGTTGAGGCGGTAATAAAGGTCTTCGCGGAAGGAGCGGCTGGCGACCGCCTGTTCCAGGTTGCGGTTGGTGGCGGCGATCACCCGCACGTCGGCGCGGATGGGGGTGTTTCCGCCTACGCGCTCGAACTCCCGCTCCTGGAGCACACGGAGGAGCTTGGCCTGGACGTCGATAGGCACTTCCCCGATTTCGTCGAGGAAGATGGTGCCGCCGTGGGCGAGTTCGAAGCGCCCCACGCGTTTGGCAATGGCGCCGCTGAAGGCGCCTTTCTCGTGCCCGAACAGCTCCGATTCCACCAGGCTGGTGGGCAGGGCGGCGCAGTTAAGCTTGATGAGCGGTTTGTCGCGCCGCTGGCTGGCGGAGTGGATGGCGCGGGCGACGAGTTCCTTTCCGGTGCCGGTTTCGCCGGTGATGAGCACCGAGGCGTCCGTGGGCGCGACGCGGTTGACCTTCTCCAGCACCGCGAGCAGGGCCGGGCTGCGGCCCACGATCTCGTCGAAGTTGTGTACCGATTTGATCTCCTCCTGCAAGTAGAGGTTCTGCGCCTGGAGCCGGGCCCGCTCCTGTTCCGCCAGCACGCGGTCGGTGATGTCGACGAACATGGTGCGCGTGAACTTGCCGCTGCGGTCCGGCTTGGACCACCATTGAATCCAGATGGGGCGGCCGTCGTCCTTGCGGCGCAGCTCGAGCACCACGCCGCTGGTGTCGGTGCCGCGACCGACAGAGGCAAAGGCTTCGCGCACGCGGCGCTGCGCCTCGGGCGTGTCGGGGATGAAGGACATGCCCACGGTTCCCGGCACCTGTTCCGGGGGGATGCCCAGAATGCGCATGGCGGCGCGGTTGGCGCCGATGAAGCGCGACTCCAGGTCCTCCTGCACGTACGCGATGGGCGCTTCGTCGTACAGGTCGCGATAGCGCTCCTCGCTCTCCCGCAGCATTTTGTCGATGCGCAGACGTTCGAGTTCGGCGGCGGCGCGGGCCGCGAAGATCTGGAAGATGGAGAGTCGGCGCCGCTCGGCGGGCATCGGGCGGTTGTCGAAGGCGGCGAGGTGCCCCAGCGTCAGACCCTCGCGGTTGCGCAGGGGAATGCCGAGATAGCTCTCGATGCCCCACTCGACGAGCGGCCTGTCCTCGGGAAACTCACGGGCGACGCCGCTGGGGTAGTGGCACAGGTCGCCGGCGATGACACGTTCGCACGGCGTGCCGCGGAGGTCCCACGAGATGTTGTCGGCAATGCGGCCTGCGAACCAGAAGGCGAGGGTGCGGGCGTGGGTGCCGCCGTCGAATTCCGCCACGAAGGCGAATTGGGTGTCGACGGCGCTCGCCAGGTGGCGAACCAGCGACTCGAAGAAGGCGGTGCCGGTCTCGGCGGCCGTACCCTCGACGATGGCGCGCAGCGCGGCCAACTCGTCGTCTCTGCTCACCATCGTTCCGCCGGGCGAATCAGCGTTCATTCAAAAGACTTTCCGGCCTGCGGGCGCGCGCCTCGTTTGCGAGCCGCGAAGCTTCCTTCCGAGCAAACGGACTACGGGGCCTCCCGCCTCCGCGCCGCGGGGAGATTCGCAGCCGGGCATGAAGGGGTTAGCATACTACTTGTTCCTCACGGCGATGGGAAACAAACCCCCGGGGAGCAAGAACGAGCTGCGCCCGCCGGTTCGGTGGGCCATGTAACTGTCCGCGGCGGCGGGCATCCAAGTGGCGTCTTGCGTCTTGTAGAACTGACTGAAGCGTGCCTTCGCCCCCAGCGCAGCGCGCTGCGCCGGTCGCCGGGCCGCGATCGGGACAGCTGTGACCGTTCTCGGCAACCGACGCGCCAGTGCGGCATGCGTGGCAAGCCCCCGCACCGGGCGCCCGGAAGATCCGAAACGCCGTCGGAGTTCCGAAAACGTCGGGCGGGCGTACGGGCGGCAGCGTTCACTGCCACCCGACCCTGCCGGCGCTCCGACGCCACCGCGAGGAAGGGTATGACATTACAACCGGAACTCGTTCGTCTCGAAGAGTGCCGCGCCGGCACGCAACCGTGGAAACGCTGGGGGCCCTACCTGGCCGAGCGGCAATGGGGAACCGTTCGCGAGGACTATAGTGCGCAGGGGGCGGCGTGGGAGTATTTTTCCCACGACCATGCCCGGAGCCGCGCCTACCGCTGGGGCGAGGACGGGCTGGCCGGAGTCAGCGACGAGCAGCAGCATCTGTGCCTGGCGCTGGCACTGTGGAACGGCCGTGACCCCATCCTCAAGGAACGCCTGTTCGGTCTTACCAACGGGGAAGGCAACCATGGCGAGGACGTCAAGGAGCTGTATTACTACCTTGACGCCACCCCCACCCACTCTTACCTGAAGATGCTCTACAAGTACCCGCAAGCGGCGTTCCCCTATGCGCAACTGGTCGAGGAAAACCGGCGTCGTGGCAGGCACGAGCCGGAATTCGAGCTCATCGACACGGGGATCTTTGACGAGGACCGCTATTTCGACGTTTATGTCGAGTATGCCAAGGCGGGGCCGAACGATCTTCTCATGCTGGTTACGGCGCACAACCGCGGTCCGGACGCCGCGACGCTTCACGTCCTGCCGCAACTGTGGTTCCGCAACACGTGGTCGTGGGTGAGCGAATCGGCGCGGCCACGGCTGGGTCTTGACGGCGCGAACCGGGTGACCGCCGACCATCCCCGCCTCGGCCGCTACTTCGCACACGCCGAGGGAAGCCCCGCGTGGCTGTTCTGCGAAAACGAAACCAACGTACGCCGGCTGTGGGGCGTACAGGGCCGTTCGCACTTTGTTAAGGACGGAATTCACGAGTGCGTGGTCAGCGGTCGAAGTGACTCCGTCAACCCCGGCGGCGTCGGCACCAAGAGCGCGGCACATTACGTGCTGAACCTGGGCGCGGGAGAGTCGGGCCAGGTTCGCCTGCGCCTGGCGGATCGCGAGCTTGCCAGACCCTTCGTCGACTTCGGGGCGGTCATGAACGCCCGCCGGGAAGAGGCCGACGAATTCTTCGGCGGGTTGCAGGACGGCATTGGCAGCGAGGACGCGCGTCGCGTGCAGCGCCAGGCCCTGGCGGGGATGATCTGGAGCAAGCAGTTCTACCACTACGACGTGCCGCAGTGGCTGGCAGGCGACCTCGGTCAACCGCCGCCGCCGCAGCAGCGTCAGGGAGGCCGCAACCGGGACTGGGAGCATCTCAACAATGCCGACATCATTTCCATGCCGGATACCTGGGAATATCCCTGGTATGCGGCGTGGGATTTGGCGTTTCATTGCATCCCATTGGCCATGATGGATGCGGACTTCGCCAAGCAGCAGTTGGTACTGCTGACGCGGGAATGGTACATGCATCCCAACGGGCAGTTCCCGGCCTACGAGTGGAACTTCGGCGATGTCAATCCGCCGGTCCACGCCTGGGCGACGTGGCGCGTTTTTCAGATGGACCGCAAGCAGCGGCGGCGCACCGATGCCGGGGACCCCGGTGATCTGGCATTCCTGGAACGCGTGTTCCACAAGCTGATGCTCAACTTCACCTGGTGGGTGAATCGCAAGGACGCTCAAGGGCGCAACATCTTCCAGGGCGGCTTTCTGGGGTTGGACAACATCGGCGTTTTTGATCGCAGCGCGCCGCTGCCCACCGGAGGGTACATCAACCAGTCGGATGGCACGAGCTGGATGGCGATGTATTCGCTGAACCTCATGCGCATGGCGTTGGAGCTGGCACTGCACAACCGCGTGTACGAGGATATCGCGACCAAGTTTTTCGAGCACTTTCTACATATCGCGGCCGCGATGACCAACATGGGCGGCGAAGGGGTTGGACTGTGGAACGAGGAGGACCAGTTTTTCTACGATGAGCTGATCCTACCCGACGGACGGATGGTGCCTTTGAAGGTGCGCAGCATGGTCGGGCTGATCCCGCTCTTCGCGGTCGAGACGCTCGAGCCCGAACTGCTGGCTCGCGTACCGGAGTTCAGCGCCAGGCTGGAGTGGTTTTTGAACTACCGCCCGGACCTGGCGCAACTGGTATCGCGCTGGAATGAACCGGGGCGCGGGGAGCGGAGGCTGCTCTCGCTCCTGCGCGGTCATCGAATGAAGCGGCTGTTGCAACGCATGTTGGATGAGCATCAGTTCCTCGCGCCGCACGGCGTTCGCGCCGTGTCCAAAGAGCATGAGCAACACCCCTTTGTCTTCTCGTGCGGCGGAGTGGAGTTTCCCGTCAGCTATGTGCCCGGAGAGTCGACGACGGGCGCGTTCGGAGGAAACTCGAACTGGAGGGGACCGATCTGGTTTCCGCTCAACTACCTTATCGTGGAATCGCTTCAGAAGTTTCATCATTATTACGGCGACGACTTCAAGGTGGAATGTCCGACAGGGTCGGGAAGAAAGACGACCCTCACCGGCGTTGCGGACGAGTTGGCGCGTCGGCTCAGCAGCCTGTTTCTGCGCGACGGCAGCGGCTGTCGGCCGGTGTTCGGGAGCCGCACCAAGTTCCAGAATGATCCGCATTTCCGCGACCACTTGCTTTTCTACGAGTATTTCCACGGCGATACCGGTTCGGGCGTGGGTGCGTCGCACCAGACGGGTTGGACGGGGCTGGTCGCCAAGCTGCTGCGACCTCGCAGCCGCGGGAAACCCGGCTCTCAGGAGGACGGGAAGACCGTGCGGGGAGCGCGTCCGCGAAATGAGGCGAAGGGTAAGGGAAAGCGTCGAGAGCCGGTGGAGTCCTGAGGCCATGAAAACCATGTTCGAAAACGAAGTTCTGCCCGACGTCGTGATGCCCGCGTGTCCGATCCTGAAGATCCTCAAGGGTCAGAAAGCGATCGTCACCGGGGCCAGTTCGGGCATCGGCAAGGCCATCGCCATCGCCCTGGGGCACGCGGGCGCCGACGTGGTGGTGAACTACGTCGCGGGGGAGGAGGCGGCGCTCGCCGTGGTCGAGGAGATCCAGCGCTGCGGGAGTCGTGCCTACGCCCACAAAGCCGACGTCTCTCGCGAGGACGAGGTTCGCGACCTCTTCGAGCGCATGGCGGGGCAGTTGGGGGCCGTGGACATACTGGTAAACAACGCTGGTCTGCAACAGGACGCCCCGTTCGACGAAATGACGCTCCAGCAGTGGAACAAGGTGATCGCCGTGAACCTGACCGGTCAATTCCTGTGCGCCCGGGAGGCGGTTCGCGCCTTCAAGCGTCAGGGGGTGCGCAAGAACGTCTCCTGCGCCGCGGGCAAGATCATCTGCATCAGCTCCGTGCACGAGGTGATCCCCTGGGCGGGCCATGTGAACTATGCGGCATCGAAAGGCGGAGTCATGCTGATGATGAAGAGCATCGCCCAGGAAGTCGCGCCCTACCGCATTCGCGTCAACAGCCTGGCACCGGGCGCCATCCGCACGCCGATCAACATGGCGGCATGGGGGACGCCGGAGGCCTACCGTGAACTGCTCAAGCTCATCCCCTACAAGCGCATCGGCGAACCGGAGGAGATCGGCCGGGCCGCGGTGTGGCTGGCCTCGGACGACTCCGATTACGTGCACGGAGTGACGCTGTTCGTTGACGGAGGCATGACGCTCTATCCCGGCTTCGAAACCGGAGGTTGAGGCGTCGAACGCCGACCCTAGCAGCTGGCCGCCAAACTCCGGGGCCACGGTGTGGCACGGGCGTCTTGCCCGTGACCACATGGGCCGTACGCCCATGCCAAGAACGTTGCCACAGTCAGGTGCCGGAGTAGCGCGGAGCTCCAGGGTGTATATGCGACAGGAAGACGGGTTTCATTGGCCGGAGTACCTGATGGAGGCCGCCGGGCTCGGGCTGTTCATGGTCTCGGCCGGCGCCTTCGGCACGCTGCTCGAGGCGGCGGATTCCCCCTTGCGACAGGCGATCGCCGATCCCCTGGCGCGGCGCGCGTTGATGGGCTTGTCGATGGGGATGACCGCCATGACGCTGGTCTATTCCCCGTGGGGTAAGCAGTCCGGAGCGCACCTGAACCCGGCCGTGACGCTTACGTTCCTGCGGCTGGGAAAGGTGCGACCCTGCGACGCGGTGTTCTACGTGGCGGCGCAGCTTGCGGGCGGTACGCTGGGCGTGCTGGCGGTGTTGGCGGTGCTGGGACGGCGTTTCGCCGCGCCGCCGGTGTCCTATGTAGCGACGCTGCCGGGAGCGTACGGGCCCTACGCGGCGTTTGCGGCCGAGGTCATGATCACGGGGCTGCTGATGGGGGTGGTGCTGTGGGCGAGCAACACGCCGCGATGGGCGCGATTCACCGGCGTGTTTGCCGGCGCGCTCGTGGCGTTCTACATCACGGTGGAGGCTCCGATTTCGGGGATGAGCATGAACCCCGCCCGGAGTTTCGCCTCCGCGGCGCCGGGGGCGATGTGGGATTGGTTGTGGATCTACTTGGTGGCGCCGCCGCTGGGAGCGCTGCTAGCGGCACAGTTATTCCTGATGGTTCGGGGTCCATCCGCCGTCTCCTGCGCCAAACTTCATCATCACAACCGCAAGCGGTGCATCTTCTGCATGACCCGTCCGACCCGGGAACCTGACGTCCACCCGGCGGTCGCGTCGCGCACGGCGATCATGACCAGGTCCGGCATCATTGTCTGAAGTGCCCGGCAGGATGCCCGACCTGGCGGAGGCCGTAGAACGCATCGTCACAGCGCGGACGGCGGCGCCCGGTGACCGGGCGGTGCTGGTCGCGGTGAGCGGCGTCGACGCGTGCGGAAAAGGGTTCGTCACCGACCGCCTTGTGGATCGGTTGGCGGCGCTGGGGCTGAAGGCGGCGCCGATCCACGCCGACGGCTGGCTGCACCTGCCGCAGCGCCGCTTCAGCCGGATCGATCCGGCGCGACACTTCTACCACCACGCCTTCCGCTTTGCGGAGATGTTCTCGCAGCTGGTGACACCGCTGTGCGCGCGGCGCTCGATCGACCTGGAGGCCGACTACACGGAAGAGACGGCCACAAGCTATAGACGGCACCGTTACACCTACCACGATGTGGACGTTGTCCTGCTGGAGGCGATCTTCCTGTTCAAACGCGAGTGGACCTCGCGATACGACGTCGCACTGTGGGTGGACTGCACCTTCGAAACGGCGCTGGAGCGGGCCCTGGCGCGCGGGCAGGAAGGGTTGGACGCCCAGGCCACGGTGCGCGCCTACGAGACCATCTACTTTCCGGCGCAGCGGATTCACCGGCTCGAAGACCAGCCCCTCCGGACGGCCCATGGAATCATCAGCAACGACCCACGCCTGACCCCCCTCAGGCCGTAACCTCCGCGCCGGTGCGGGCATCGAATTGTAGAACCGCCCCCACGGGGGTGCCGGCGCCGCGTCAGGAGCGTGTCATGACCGTGAATGGCCGATACGACGTCATCATCATCGGAACCGGCGCGGGCGGCGGGACGCTGGCACGCCGGCTCGCACCTTCGGGGAAGAAGATTCTGCTTCTGGAACGCGGCGACTATGTGCCGCGCGAGAAGGACAACTGGAACGCGCGGGCGGTCAATGTCGAGGGCAAGTACCAGACCCGGGAGGTTTGGCGGGACAAGAACGGCAAGGAGCTGCACCCGCACACCAACTACGCCGTCGGCGGGAACACCAAGTTCTACGGGGCGGCGTTGTTCCGCCTGCGGAAGGAGGACTTCGGCGAGCTCCGCCATCACGGCGGGGTCTCGCCCGCCTGGCCCATCGGCTACGACGAGCTCGAACCCTACTACACACAGGCGGAGCAGATGTACCACGTTCACGGAGCGCGTGGCGAGGATCCCACCGAACCACCGGCCGGCGCCCCGTACCCGCATCCGCCCGTCAGCCATGAGCCGCGCATCGAGCAACTGGCCGAGGACCTTCGTGCCCTGGGGCTTCGCCCCTTCCATGTGCCCCTGGGCATCATGCTCGACGAGCGTCATCCGCGCACCAGCAAGTGCATTCGCTGCGAGACCTGCGACGGCTTCCCCTGCCTGCTCCAGGCCAAGTCGGACGCGCAGGTGTGCGGCGTAGATCCGGCGCTCGAGTACGCCAATGTATCCTTGCTCACCGGCGCCATCGTGCGGCGTTTGGAAACCAGTGCCGGCGGACGCGAGGTCACCGAGGTGGTCGTGGAGCGAAACGGCGGGGAGGAGCGCTATGGCGCGGACATCGTCGTTGTCTCGTGCGGCGCGATTAACTCCGCCGCTCTCCTGCTTCGCTCGCGATGCGAGCGGCACCCCCACGGCCTGGCCAACGGCTCCGGTGTGGTGGGCCGGCACTACATGGGGCACATCAACTCAGTCCAGATGGCCATCTCCAAATGTCCCAATCCGACGGTCTTCCAGAAGACGCTGGGGATCAACGACTTTTACCTGGGTTCGCCCGACTGGGACTTTCCGCTGGGGCACATCTCCTTTGTGGGGAAGCTGGACGGCGTGACGCTGCGCGCCGGGGCTCCTGCCCTGACACCGGGCTGGACGCTGGAGTTCATGGCCAGACACTCGCTCGACTTCTGGCTCACCTCGGAGGACCTGCCGGACCCCAATAACCGTGTGACGTTGGACCGCGAAGGCAACATCGTGCTCAGCTACACGCCCAACAACGAAGAAGGCCACCGGCGGTTGATTGCCACCCTCAAGGGCCTGATCCGACAGACCACGCGCTGCGGCCTTCATGGGCACAACTGCCACGAGGGCCTGTTCGCACGGAGCCTGTTCGTGGGCCAACGCATTCCGCTGGCCGGCGTGGCGCACCAGTGCGGCACCATCCGCTTCGGCCGCGATTCGAGAACCTCGGCGCTGGATGAAAACTGCAAGGCGCATGAGGTGGACAACCTCTACGTCGTCGACGCCAGTTTCTTCGCCTCGAGCGGCGCCGTGAACCCGGCGCTGACCATCATGGCCAACGCCCTGCGCGTCGGCGATCACCTGCTGCAGCGTCTGGGGTAGTGTTGATGCGATTCCGACGAGTTTGGCTGCTCCTGCTCCTACTGCCGGTGCCCGCGGTGCCGCGGCATGTCGCGGCCGAGACGCCCGCAAGCGGCGACTGCGGCACGGCGCTCGCCGTTCAGGCCGTCAGTGCCGTCGGGGTCACGGTCGCGGATATGGACCGGGCCCTCGCCTTCTACACCGGCGTCCTGGAGTTCGAAAAGACGTCGGATATCGAGGTGTCCGGCGACGACTACGAACGCCTCCTGGGCGTGTTCGGTCTCCGCGTGCGGATCGTGGGGTTGGCGCTGGGCGAGGAATCGATGGAGCTTCTCCACTTTCTGGCGCCGCGTGGTCGTCCCGTGCCCGCCGATTCGCGCGGCAACGATGAGTGGTTTCAGCACGTGGCCATCATCGTCAGTGACATGGATCGCGCCTACGAACACCTGCGGCGCCACAAAGTGGAGCACGCCTCGAGCGGACCGCAGACACTCCCGCAGTGGAACCAGAAAGCGGGAGGAATACGAGCCTTCTACTTCCGCGATCCTGACGGGCATTTCCTCGAGATTCTGTGGTTCCCGCCGGGGAAAGGCGATCCAAAGTGGCAGCGATCGTCCGACCGGCTGTTCCGGGGCATCGATCATACGGCCATTGTCGTGAAGAACACGGATGCCAGTCTGCGGCTTTACCGTGACGCGCTCGGGATGCGCGTGGCGGGGGAAAGCGAGAACTTCGGCACCGAGCAGGAACATCTGAACAACGTGTTCGGAGCACGGCTGAGAATCACCACGCTTCGCGCCGGGTCCGGTCCGGGAATCGAGCTGCTGGAGTACCTGGCGCCGCGCGATGGCCGCGCCGTGCCGGGGGACACCCGGTGCAATGATCTGTGGCACTGGCACGTTCGCCTCCGGCCGGTGACGGCGATTTCGCCGATGATCGCGCCGGGCCACGAGGGGCGTGCGGTTTCACCGGGCGTTGCGGAGCTGGGGGGCGGAGGCTGGAACCTTTCCCGTGGCCTGATGTTCCGCGACCCGGACGGCCACGCGTTGATGCTGGCGGAGCCATGAATGAACGGGAACCTGTCGGATCTTGCGGGTCGTGTCGTGATGGTCTCCGGGGCGGCGGGGAACCTCGGCGCTGCGGTCGTCGCCGCGTTCCGCGCCTGCGGCGCGAGGCTGGTGCTGCTGGATCGCGCGGAGGATCGATTGTCGGCGATGTACCCGGAACTCGCCGCGTCGGAAAAGCACCTGCTGCTGGGCGGGGTAGACTTGGCCAGCGCGCCGTCCGTGCGCAATGCGGTGGAACGCGCGGTAGCTTACTTCGGCACCGTTGACGTGCTGGTCAACACCGTGGGCGGCTTCCGCGGCGGCAAGCCGCTGCACGAAACCGGAGCCGACGAGTGGGATGTGATGTTCGAGCTCAATGTCAGGACCGCGCTGAACGCCTGCCGGGCGGTGGGGCCGGTCATGATCCGGCAAAAGGTCGGATGGATCGTGAATGTCGCCAGTCGGGCGGCGCTTGCCGGCGCGCCGAACCTGGCGGCATACTGCGCCGCCAAGGCCGCCATCGTTCGGGTGACGGAAAGCCTGGCCGCGGAGCTGCAACCGCACGGCGTGACCGCCAACTGCGTTCTGCCCGGCACGCTGGATACGCCGCAGAACCGTGAAGCGATGCCGAACGCCGACGCTCGGGATTGGGCGCGGGTCGAGGAGGTGGCAGGCGTTATCGTTCTGCTTTCGACCAACGCGGCGCGTGCCATTCGCGGCGCGGCGATACCGGTCGGCGGGTACCCCGTGGGGGCGGCACGCGCGACTTGATACCATGCGCGATGTCACCGGCGCGGTGTGCGCGCCTGGAGCGAGGCATGGTCGTAGCAGAGGCGGTCGTGATCCTGCTGGCGGTCTACGCGCTCCTGGGATTGCTGTTCGCTGTGGCATTCGTCACTTGCGGCGTTCAGCGTCTTGATCCCGCCGCGCGCCCCGCGCCGTGGGGCTTTCGCCTATTGATTCTTCCCGGCAGTGCGGCCCTGTGGCCGTTGCTTTTGTTGCGGTGGTGGGGCAGCACCAAGGGCGGGGCCTCGTCATGACGCGCGCGCACCGCCGATGGCATTGGTACGCCTGGCTTGTCCTGGCGCCGCTGATCGCCGCGGGCATGTTCGCGGCGCTGGCGGGGCGCGGCGTCCCGCCTGTTCAACCCGCCCCGGCGAGCGCGGATGCCCGCGCGAGGGAGTAGCCCATGAGCGCCGGCTACGTCGCGGTGCAATGGAACCCGTATAAGCGGCGCTACGACGCGTTCGTCTGCGGCGCCGTGGTACTCTATCTGGGGATGTTCGGTTTCGTCGGGAAACTGCTGTTCCGCGGCGAACATGCGCTCAGCGACGAAGTCCTGGCATTACGAGCCTTGGGGAGCTGCGCCTTTCTGATGCTCAGCGTGGTGCTGTGCATCGGCCCGGCGGCGCGGCTGGATCGGCGGCTTCTGCCCATCCTCTACAACCGCCGCCACCTGGGCGTTGCGACGTTCCTGGTGGCGGCGCTGCACGGCGCGCTGGCGCTCGGCTACTACCACGGCTTCGGCCGCATCAATCCCCTGCTCTCGTTGCTCACCACCAACACCAGCTTCACCTCCCTGCGGGCCTTTCCTTTCCAGCTACCGGGCGCCGCGGCGCTGCTGATTCTCTTCCTCATGGCGGCCACCAGCCATGATTTCTGGAATCGCAACCTCTCTGCCCGGCTGTGGAAGTGGTTGCACATGTTGGTCTACCCGGCGTACGGGCTGGTTGTCATGCACGTGGCACTCGGCGCCTTGCAGGCACAGCGAACCTGGTGGCTGGCGGCGCTGGTGTGCGCCTGCGCGGCCACGGTGACGACCCTGCACCTGGTCGCCGGTTCGCGCGAACGGGCCGCGGATCGCGGCCGGACATCGATGATCGAAGCGGATGCCACCGCCTGGCTCGAGGTTGGCCGGGTCGATGAGATCCCCCCCGATCGGGCGCGGATCGCGTGTGCCCCCGGGGGCGAACGCATCGCCGTGTTTCGTTACGACGGACGGATTTCCGCGATCAGCAACGTCTGCGCGCATCAGGGAGGACCGCTGGGCGAGGGCAAGGTGGTGGACGGCTGCGTGACATGTCCTTGGCATGGCTGGCAGTACCGCCCAGCCGACGGGCAGGCTCCGCCGCCCTTCACGGAACGAGTGGCGACCTTCCGTGTGCGCGTGGACGGTCGGCGGGTGTTGGTGGATCCGAATGCACTTCCGCCGGGAACGCCGGTTGAACCGGCGTTTGTCGAGGAGTCCTGCGATGCCTGAAGCGCCGCGAACGGGCCTCTGCCGGTCGTCCGACGAACGGCGCGACGAGTTCTATGTCGGGTACCTGCCCGTTCCCCCGGGGCATCTGTTCTATCTGCGGCTTCTCATGCCGCTGCTGCTGTGGTTGGCGGTGGGCGTGGCGGCCGTTGTCAGCGGCTCACATTCGGACCCGGGAGCGGGCGTATGGGACACCGGCCGGCCGCAGGTACTCGAAGGCTTGTTGGACGTCGCCCCGTATCCGCTGCTGCGCGTGCCCAGCGCCAAGCTCGGCGAGCCATTCACCACGTACCTGCTCGTCGAAACGGGCAAGTTCGGGGCGGGACGGCGCGCCGCGCCGCATGACGGTCGGTTGGTTCGGGTCAGTGGCTGGCTGATCCAGCGCGACGGCAGGCGGATGATCGAGCTCGAACCCGGCGACGGCGCGATCGAACCCTTGGAATCGGCCTCTGCGTCCGACCTGGATCGACTCCGACGCCCGGCGGCGGAACCGCGGGGACGTGTCCGCCTCCGCGGCGAGATCGTGGATTCCAAGTGCTATCTGGGCGTGATGAAACCGGGCGAGGGGAAGACACACAAAGAATGTGCCACGCTATGCATATCCGCCGGCATCCCTCCCATGCTTGTGACACGCGACGCCTCGGGAACGCGGAGCTACTTTCTGTTGGTGCGGCCCGACGGCGATGCGCAGGATGCGCGCATCCTCCCGCTGGTGGCCGATCCCGTGGAGGTTTCGGGCACGCTGGACCGGGTCGGCGACCTGAACATCCTGCGAGCCGATCCCGCCGACATTCAGCGCCTGTAACCCCGTCGGACCACGGCGGCGCGTAACCGTCGCCTGCCGCCGGGCATCCAAGCGGCGGTGGGGCCGAGCGCGCCCCCAAGGTGTGAGCTCTCTTTTGGTCTGGTTTGCAGGTGCGGGCATGACGATCGCGACTACTGTTCCAACGGGCGCCGTTCAACCGATGAAGAACGACATCGGCGGACGGCGCCGGGCAGCGAGCTGGGTGTTGCAGGGAATCGTGGCGGTAGTTCTCTTCCAGACGTTGTTCTTCAAGTTCACCGCCGCGGAGGAATCGGTGTACATCTTCTCGACGCTGGGCATGGAGCCCTGGGGTCGGATCGGCTCAGGAGTCGTGGAATTGATCGCCTGTGCTCTGATCCTGGCGCCGCGCACTGTTGCGTGGGGCGCGCTGCTGGCGCTGGGCGTCATCAGCGGCGCGATCGTCAGTCACCTTACGAAACTGGGTGTCGTCGTACAGAACGACGGCGGGCTGCTCTTCGTGCTGGCGCTGACGGTGTTCGGCTGCTCCACCGCCATCCTTGCGCTAAGGCGCGCTGAGCTGGGGGCGATCTGGCGCAAGGTCCATGCCTGCCCCAAGAACGCCTCCGGAAAGGGATAATCGCGTATGATCTGCGTCAATGAGCTGTCGTCCTTTCCGACTCGTCCCACCTGCGGAGCGGACGCCGGGCCCGCCGCGTTCGCGATCCTGGTGGACGTGCTGCGCGAGCTTGCGGAGTTCATCGCCGGCCTGGGCGACGTGGAATACACCACCCGTTCGCCGCTTGCGGGCGGGAGTACCATCGGGGCTCACGTGCGACACAGCCTGGACCACGTACGCCTCTTCCTGGCGGGGATCGAGGAGGGAACCATCGACTACGACCGGCGCGACCGTGCTACCGCCGTCGAACGCCAGCGCCACAGCGCCTTCGACATGATCGGGCAATTGGAGAGGCAACTGCGCGAGTGCCCGAACGCCATCCTCGAGCGCGCGATCCGCGTGCGCGGCGTACTCACGGCTGACGGGCCGCCCGTCGAGGCCGGCTCCAGCGTAGGCCGCGAACTGATGTTCGTGCTCAGCCACACCATCCACCACAACGCCATGATCGCGGCGGCCGCCCGGCGCCTCGGCGCCGCGGTTCCTCCGCGGTTCGGCGTCGCGCCTGCCACGCAGGCGTTCCTGAGCCGCAGCGCATGTGCACCGTCACCATCGTCCCGATAGGCCCGCGTGGCGCGAACCGGGCCGAGCCGGTCGGTCGAGGTTTTCGGCTGGCCTGCAATCGGGACGAGAGCCGCGCGCGGCCGGCGGCATTGCCGCCGGTCACGCGCCTGTTTGGCGCGCGTCGCGCCGTACTCCCCATCGATCCGGTCTCGGGGGGAACATGGGTCGCCGCCAACGACGCCGGTCTGGTGCTTACGCTCCTGAACGTGTACCCCACCACGCCCGGAACGCGGACCCTGCCCGTGGGGGAGCGCTCGCTGCGCAGCCGCGGTACCATCATCCCGCCGCTACTGGAGCTCGGCGACGCGGACTCGGCGGCGCGCGAGGCGCAGGCCCTGCTGCCGGAGGAATTCCCGCCGTTCCGCCTGCTGCTGGTGGACGGCCGGCACGTTCACGAGGGGCGCAGCGACGGCCGCGGAATGGCGTGGTCCGTAACGCCGATGGGCGAGCAGGCACTGCTGTTTACCAGCTCAGGACTGGGGGACGAGGTGGTGGAGGCACCGCGACGACGGCTGTTCAACGAGATGTTTCGCGCGGAAGCCGATTGGGTTGCGCAGCAGGATGAGTTCCATCGTCATTCCTGGCCGGACCATCCCGAACTCAGCGTATGCATGCGCCGCGCCGAGGCCTGCACCGTGGGCCATACTGTGGTCGAAGTCACTGACCTGCTTGTGGCACTGTCGCACCGGCCGGGGGCCCCGGATCAGCCCGGCGGACCGCAGACCCTGACGCTGGACCGGAGGCGGGGGAGCGCGTGTTCTTCCTGACCATCGTTCTGGCGACGTTCGCCTCCGAGGACCTGACCTGCCTGGCGGTGGGGCTTCTGATGGCGCGCGGCGCAGTCGGCCCATTTACCGGGTTGGCGGCCTGCTACACCGGCATCCTGGTCGGCGATCTAGGACTGTGGCTCATCGGCCGGTTCGCCGCCGGCACGGTTCTGCGCTGGCGCCCCCTCGCGCGCCGACTCCCGCGGCATCGGCTCGATTCGCTAGGCCGGCGGTACCGAAAGCACGGCTGGAAGGCCATTCTCTTTTCGCGGTTCCTCCCCGGAGCCCGCGTGCCCATGTACGTCGGCGCGGGGATGATCGACGGTTCGCCGCTGCGCTTCGCGCTGTGGTCGGCCGCGGCGTGCGCGATATGGACGCCGGTGTTGGTTGGGTCGGTGGCCTGGGGCGGTGAGCCGATCGTGGCGCGGCTGGAACGCTGGCTGGGCAACGGGTGGCTTGGAGTGGCTGCTGCCGCCCTGCTGTTGGCCGCAGTCGTTCGCACGGCGACACGCGTTGTGACACTGGAAGGACGGGCCCGGCTGCAAGCCGCCGTCAGTCGCCTCTGGCGCTGGGAATTCTGGCCGGCATGGCTCTTTTATGTTCCGCTGCTGCCCTGGATTGCGTATCTGGCACTGCGGCACCGCGGCGTTATGACGATCACGGCCGCCAACCCCGGCATTCCGCATGGCGGAATCGTGGGCGAATCCAAGTACGACATTCTGCGGCGGCTTCCCCCGGAATGGGTCGTACCCACGCAACGCCTCGATCCTGGTCCGCTGGAGCAACGGCTGGCGGACGTGCGGCAGTTCGTAGATGTGCCGGGACGGGGCTTTCCCGTCATCCTCAAGCCCGACGTGGGCGAGCGCGGCGCCGGGCTGAGGCTGGCGAAGTGCTGGAATGAGGCTGCGATGTACCTAGCCGAGGTCCCGGACGCACTCCTGGTTCAGGCGTATCATCCCGGCCCCTTCGAGGCGGGCGTGTTCTACTACCGCTTTCCCGAGGAAACGCACGGCCGGATCTTCTCGATCACCGAGAAGCAGTTCCCCACGCTCACCGGTGACGGAAGGACGACCGTCGAGGCGTTGATCTGGCGCCATCCGCGCTATCGCATGCAGGCAGCGAAGTTCCTGGCGCGGCTGAACGGAAGATCGCAGCAGGTCCTCGCCGCCGGGGACACCATGCGGCTGGCCATCGCAGGGAACCACTGTCAGGGCACCATGTTCCGTGACGGCGGTCGTTGGATCACTCCCAGGATCGAGCGGCGCCTGGATGAGATCGCGCGGGCGTTCGACGGCTTCTTCTTCGGGCGGTTTGACATCCGCTTCGCCGAGCTTAACGAGTTCCTCGCCGGGCGCAACTTCGCCATCGTCGAACTCAACGGCGCGTCGTCCGAGTCAACGAACCTCTACGACCCGGCGCATTCGCTGTGGTCAGCCTATGCGATACTGTACCGGCAGTGGCGCCTCCTCTTTCAGATCGGCGCTGCCAACCTTGCGCTGGGGCGACGGACCTCGTCGGCGCGGGAGCTGGTCGCGGCGCTGTCCGCTCATTACCGCCATCGCACCGTCAGTTCGCTTGCCGAATGAGCTACGGGGCGATGGTCTCACCGGCTTGAGCTACACCAGCGAGCGTTTTTCGGTGTCGGGGACGCCGTGCCGCGACCGTGAGGGGGCGGGCAGGATGGTGCGGGGCGGCGCCGGCTCGCGCTCAGCCGGTCAGGGTTTGTGGGCACTTTCACACGGGGCAGTAACGGCCAGTGCGTTCCTGTGACACGCCAGGAAGGCCGCCGCGGCCTGGCGGCCGAAAAAGCGATCCAGGATCGGCCGCTGTACCTGCGTTAAGTCCACGACCATGAGTGCGTCGAGCACGCCGCCGAACGCCGGATCGATGTTGAACCCCAGCACTTTGGCATCAAGCTTCAGGTACTGTCGGAGGAGAATCGGCACGCCACGCTCCTGCTTCTCGATCTCTCGCACCAAATCGTCGACCTGCTCGATGTCGCGCGCCGTGCGCGACGCGAACGCCGGTTCCTCGCGTGCTGTCCAGCGCCGCGGGACGGGCGTCCGCGGATGCACCAGCCGCGCCAGATCGGCGTCCACGCGGTTGACTTCCAGGAAGCAGCGCAGCAGGTCACGAGTGGTGGAAGTGTAATCGGCGCTGATGCTCACCACGCCGAAGAGCCTCCGGCACTCCGGCCGACCGGTAACGACGGCGGCAATCCCTTTCCACAGCGCCAGAAGTGCCGCGTAAGACTTCTGGTACTCGTCGGTCACGAACGACCGCCCCAGCTCCATCGCCGGTCCGAGTTGCTTGAGCAGCGGCCGCTCGAAGCGGAAGAGCGTGTTGGTATAGAGCGCCTCGACTCCGCGGCAGGGAACGATGTCCTCCGTGAAGCCCAGCCGGTAGGCGCCCACGATGCGGCACCGGCGGCGGTCCCAGGCGAACAGATGCAGGTAGTAGGTGTCGAACCGGTCGAGATCGGTGGCCCCGCCGGTTCCTTCGCCCACGGCACGGAACGTAACCTCGCGCAGCCGCCCGATCTCGCGGAGCAGCCGCGGGATGCGGTCCGCGTAGGCAACGAATACCTCGAACTCGCCGCATCCGCTCACGCGAGCCGAAGGCGGGAGTGATGCGACCTCCCGCGCCAGGGCATCCGGTGACGCCGGCCCGATGACCGGCTGTAGGGGTTGTGCACGATCCCGAGTGTTGATCGTCTCTCGCCCCCCGGCGTCCCCATCGCGAGTGCCGAGCAGGAGAGTGCGGAGCCGGAGGTGTTCCACCGTCTGGCGTGCGTCCCCCAACGCGGCCAGGCGTTCCGCGCTTACCGGAGAACCGATGCGAACGGCAACCCGTGTGCCGCGGGCACGGAGCAGCTCGCGCGGCAGCAGCGCCGTGCGAAGTCGGGGGTGTATCAACCCGGCGAGCTGAAACCACAGGCTGTTACGTCCGGCGATGAACACCGGGAGTACCGCGGCGCCTGATCGTCGTGCCAGGCGTGCCACCGTCGGACTCCACGCCGGCTCCACGATTCTGGCGCGGCGCAGGCGAAAATGGGCGACTTCGCCCGCGGGAAAGACAATCAGCACACCGCCGGAAACAAGCCAGTTCATTGCCGCGCGGAGCGGGCCCACGTTGCGTCGCGCAGCATCGGGACCGCCGAAGGGATCCACGAAGATCGTGTGGGCACGAACCTCGGGAATCCGATGCAACATCGAGTTGGCAAGTACTTTGACGTCCGGGCGCACGTGCCCGATGAGGCTCTCCAGGATGAGTCCCTCCACGGCGCCGAACGGATGATTCGCGACTACCACCAGCGGACCCTGGCGCGGGATCAGCGCCAGTTCGGCGCCGGCGACCCGTGTTTCGATCGCCAACTCGGCCAGGGCCCGGTCGCAGAAACGCCCCGCGGTACTTGCCGCGCTGGAGGAGTAAGTCGCGTACATCCGGTTCAGGCACGAAAGCCCCAGAAGCCTTTCGAGGACATGCGTGGGAAACGCCAGCAGCGGCTTCAGCAGCGAGGCTGCGCATTGCGCGTCCAACGAAAACGGTTTGCTGCAAGGTTCGCACGCACTCATCACGGGTATACCCGAAGGGAACTCAGCGACCCGCGGCGGGCGGTTGCCCGGCGGTCACTCGCCGGTTGCGTTTCTGATTCCGGTTTTCGTCGCGATTCTAAGAACCCTCGTGGCCGCGGTGATGTACAAGACCGATCCGTCGTCGCCCCAGGCGCAGTTGGAGGTTGCCGTGCCGGTGACGATAGTGCCCAGGTGCGACCCATTCGGGTCAAAGACGTACACGCCCCCCGGCCCGGCGCAAAAGAGGTTGCCGCGCCGATCCACCTTCAGGCCGTCCGGCGCCCCAGCACGATCAACAACCCAGGGTCTTGCCGATGCGAACACCTGTCCCTGTCCCAACGATCCGTCGCCGGATACGGGGAACGCCATCCAGACGGGGTTCTCCCGGTCGGCGTTGGAAACGTACAATGTGCCGCCGTCGGGCGAGAACGCCAGCCCGTTGGGCGCCTTGAGTTCCCGGGTCAGGAGCGTCAGCCCGCCGCCGGGACGAAGCCGATAGACGCCGCTGTAGTCCAGTTCCTTGGCGGGGTCGTCGAACGTCCGGGGTAGGCCGAAGGGCGGATCGGTAAACAGCACGTCGCCGCCAGCGGCAACCACGCAGTCGTTAGGACTGTTCAATCGTTTGCCTTGGAACAAGTCGGCGAGGACGGTTCGCGTTCCGTCCTGCTCCAGCCGTGTGAGTCGGCGGTTGCCGTGTTCGCATAGGATGAGTCGCCCGTGCGAGTCCAGCGCCAAGCCGTTCGATCCCGGCTCCCGTCCCGCGAACCGAGCCTCCCCGGAGTAGCCGCTGTTGGTGAGGAACAACCTCGCGCCGGCGCCTTCCTTCCAGCGATAAACGCTGTTGCGCGGGATGTCAGAGAAGTAGAGGCACTGCTGTTCGGTGTCCCATGTCGGACCTTCCAGCCAGGTGTACCCGTCCGCCACCACCTCGAGCTTCGCGTCGCGTGCGAAAATCGCATCCCAGCGGGGATCGAAGCGCTCGAGCTCGCCGATGGCGGCGGCCTCCCTGCGCGAGGCGCCATCGTGGCCGCCGATCGGCAGGCGCATCCGGTAGACGCTGGTGCGCGCCGTCATGTAGAGCGTTCGTGCGTCGTCGCCGCCCCAGGCGAAGTTGGAGGGCAATTCTCCGAGTTCGAGCGTGCCCAGGTGAGTTCCGTCCGCGGAGATAATCCAGACGCCGCCCGGGCCGGACACGAAGAGATTCCCCAGACCATCGACCTCAAGGCCGTCGAGCGCCTCCTCTCCCTTCGCGGCGGTCATGTCGAAAAACACGATCCCGTCCTGCAAATCGCCGTCCGGCTGGACCGCATAGCGCATGACAATCTTCCGTTCGGGGTCCCAATTGGTGATGTACAGGAACTTCTCATCCCGTGAGAAGGCCAGCCCGTTGGGGCCGTTCAGGTCGCTGCTCACCAACCTCAGTTGGCCGTTTCTCAGGCAATACACGCCGGTATGTGCGAGTTCGCGCCGGGGGTCTTCATGTAACCGCGGCAACCCGAACGGCGGATCGGTAAAATACAATGCTCCGTCAGAACGATAGACGAGGTCGTTCGGACTGTTAAGCCGCCGGCCTTCAAAGCGGTCGGCCAGGATGGTGAGACGCCCGTTGTGTTCGATGCGCACCACGCGCCGGTTGCCATGCTCGCAAACGGTCAGCCGCCCTTGTCCATCCAGGGCCAGTCCGTTGGAGCCGGGTTGAGTGAACTGTGATATGTCCACTCCGCTGTAGCCGCTCTTGGTGCGGAAGACGAACGTCTCCCCATCCTGCGTGAGGCGATAGATCACGTTGCGGTTCGGGTCGCTGAAGAGAAGGTATCCCTCGTCGATGGGCTTGCCGCCGGCGCCGGCGACACGCGCCGGGACCCACACCGGCCCCTCCGCGAAGGTCAGCCCCTCGGCCACCTGCTCTACAACCGTCCGGCGCGGAACCACGGTCTCGACGGCCTCGCTTACCGGCGTCAGCTCGTGCGGCACCGCACGCACCGCCGCGTAACGGTCGGGCTGGTAGAAGTCGAGCGTTGCCGAGCGGACCCAGACGTAGTTGGCCGGCGGGTCCGAGAGCGGACCGTTCGCGGCAAACACGGCGAGTTGTACCTGCCGTCCCGGTTCCAGATCCCGACCCACCACGACCCGGTTGGGGGCGTTCCACCCCGCCGCCATCGGCCCACCCGCCTGGCCGATGATCTGCGGTTGCCGCCCATCGACCCAGACCTCAGCGTAGTCATCCAGGACGATTTCGAATACCGCGGTCGATCCCCGCGTGTCGAACCCCGCGACGCGCTCCGGAATGTTGAGGCGAAGGCGATACCAGCCGAAACACAGTCGCCCGGTAGAGCGGCGATCCTGGAGGGCCGTTGGGGCGACCGCATCCCAGGCGGCATCATCGAAGTCCGCGGCTCCAGCGTGCGGTTCGATGTCGTGGGTCCGATTCGGCGCGCCGCTGGGCTTCAGATCCGGACCTGCGCTGCGGTGATCGACAGCGACGATCTCAGCGTCATGGTAGCGCCACTCGGCTCGAACGACCGCCGCTCCCTCGGACGTCATCAAGTCTACGACTGCGTCAGGATTATGCGGCGGAACGGGCGGTCGCGCGAAAAGGGTTCCGCCGCCGAGGAGCAGCAAAACGCTGGTGGCACCCCTGGACCATCGTGACGTCATTTTGAACTCTCCGCACTGGCGCCCGTACGGCAAGGGCGCTGGACTGAATCGCCATGATGCCGTGTGATCGCCGTCAACGGACTTTCACCACGTAGTAAGTCATCGGCGCCTGCACTTCGCGGAACCAGTGCGGCGTGCCCTTGGGAACCACGACGACATCGCCGGCGGCGAGCTTCCTCGCTTCGCCGCCGTCAATCGCCGGGGCGCGGATTTCGTCGTCGGCGCTCTCACCTGCGGGCTCGATCAACCGCCCGCCGGTAACGAGTGTTGCCGACCCGCTGAGCACGTGGAGGATGTCAGTATCGCGGGTGTGCACCTCGGCCAGGCCCGGAGCGTCGCGGCGGCTGGCATGGACCATGTAGTTACGTCTTCCTCCGCTGACCAGGACTGCACCCTTGGCGAAGGCATCGCTCACTCGCGCTGCCTCGATATGCGTGACCGAATCAAACTCGGCGGTCGGCGAGCCTTCCGCCGCCACCACGGCGGCAGCGGCAATCAGCGCCAGGTCCTCGTCCTGTTGAGCGCTGGCGGCACCACTTACCCCAACGGCGCCGACAGTTTCACCTTCCACGACGATGGGCACACCGCCTTGCAGCGGCGTGAAGTCCTCGAGCGCTACCATCGGCGTTCGCCCCTCGCGAATGAGGTTCTCGAAGACGCTGGTGGGCTTCCGGAACAGGGCCGCAGTTCGCGCTTTGCCGGCGGAAATGCGCGCCGCCGCGGCAAACGTGCCGTCGAGGCGTTCGATGCAGATCACGTTGCCGCCCTCGTCGACGACCGCCACGGCGGCGCCGGGCGCGCCGAGGCGCTTTGCCTCGTCCATCGCCGCGTCTGCCGCCAAACGGGCTCCCAGCAGCGTGAGCGACTTCTTTGCCGTGATCCCCATTGGCCCGGCACCGTCAGCCGGCCGGGCCGTTGTTGTCTCACCCGCAACCGCCGACTCGAGAGCAACGAGTGCCGCGGCAAGGGTGTAGGTCCACCGGCGGCGGCGCGCGATACGCATGACTGTGCGTGCCATGAAGAACTCCGTTCCCGGACTGTTTCGGGGCCTGCGCACCGTGCGTCAGGCACTGCGGTGTACGATGCAGGCCGCCGCGCCAGGTTACACACCGGGGCCTTGCGCAGGCGACGCATGTCGGGATCGGGGCCGCCGGGCCGTCGCATCCCGCCGGTAAACCCCCGGGGCGCGGCGCCACCTCCGGCACCGCGTCGCGCCCGCTCCGCACGAGCGTGACAGGCGCGATGGTGCTTGCGGAAGTAGTGTCCGTGGGGCTGCCGACGACGATACTGCACTCGCCTCCCGCAGCAGCTCGCGCTGGAATCGGCACGTGCGGCAGGCCTCGGCCGGGGCGGCCATCCGCATCCCCGGGCCCTGGAACGCACACCGCCGGCTAGGGTGATATAGGAAAGCAGGTTCCTTATCATCCGAGTCCGGCCTCGAGGTGGACTTGCGGCTTATGCCTATATGGTGATAGACTTATGGCTTGCCGCTCCGGGCCGCAAGGCCGGGGGGCGGCGGCCTGATGCCGGCGCCGGCAGCATCACATGCCTTTGCGGAGGGAGGTCGTCGAATGGCCCTGCATGCAAGCCGCAGCGCGGCGATCATGGCTGGTGTCTTGCTCTCGGCCGGCTACTGGGACGGAGCCGTCGGCGAAGCGCCGGCCGGGCCATTCGCGGCGGACCCTAGCCTCCTTCGGGACCCGGCGGCTCACCTCTATGTGCTGGCGATGACCCATGTGGAAGGTGACTTCGGCGAACCCGAAGGCGACCCCGGGTGCCCTGCCGCGCTCTACTACCAGACGCTTCCGCTGCCCCCGTTGGGTCAGCCGGCCCCGGGACCGGCGTTCGCCATCGACATACGCGGCACGGAATTGCTGCGCGAGATTCTCCAGAACTACCACGATTCGTACGGCTCGGAACCACGTCTTTTCATCGAGCCAGCGGGTGAGTTCTGGCAGACGGAGGCCGGCGTCACGTACGGCAGAAGGCTGTTCCAGACTTACGATTACGCCGCCCTGGGGTACGAGTTTGGAATCCAGGGACACGCGATCCAGTACTCCGGCGCCAACTTCTGCTGGTACAACAGCGCGCACACCGCCGAGGGCGTACAGCGCAAGCTCAGCGACCTCCACCTCGCGGCGCAAGGGGTGCTCCATAACGGCCAACCCGTGAACCACGGGCAGACGTTCACGGGTGGCTGGAAGCCGGAGCAGCAGGCGCTGGGCGCCGCCGCGGCGGAGTACCTCCTCGATCACGCCGCGCACGGGCTGGGCTACCGCATCTCCTTCGAGGACCACGATGGTCACATCGAAGATGAGCCTGCGGGGATCAACAACGCCCGACCTTCGTACTATGTCTATCGCGCCGACTACGGCGACGGGGTGCAGATGACCAAGATCGATTTCAACGGCAGCGTCACCGTCGCCTGCGCCGGCGGCACGCCGCGCTGCGAAACGCCGGCGGAAGCCATCGCCCGTTTCGACACCACCGTGGCCGCCAAGAACGCTGACGGCGATCCGAGCCACATCTACTTCTTTGCCTTCACGATCCACTCCGACGGCGTCTGGGCCGATGTCAACCGTGCGGCTATCGGCCAGCCGATGATCGGTGAGGGAGCGGGGCTGCTCGCCCTGATGGATGCCATCGAGCAGCGAAAGAACGCCGGCGTGCAGATTGAGTTCGTTACGCCGAGCGCGCTGGCGGCGATCTTCGCGGCCGCCAATCCCCCGGACACGAGCTACGTGACGGAATCCGTCGAGACCTGGGTCACGGCGCCAAACGGCAACCAGCTATACATGCGGGTTGTGCAGCCGGTACCCGGGTTGTATCCAGGCCAACGCTTCCCCGCCCTGATCGCCATCCCCGGCGGAACGGGCCCCGGGGCACCGCTCGCGGACAGCCCGGCGTATCGGAACTTCGCGGGCGGGGGTTTCGTCGTCGTGGTCTTCAATCCCGAGGGGCGCGGAAACGGGGCGCCGGGAAACCTGGTGAGTCAGGGGGTGGAGGATTGCAACGGCTTCGTTCACCAGGACGACCTGAAAGCCGTGGTGGAACATACTGCCGGGCGTTCGAACGTCGACCCCTCCAACATCGGCGTGGAAACCGCGTCGTTCGGCATCGCCATCGGCGCCGGGGCGCTGGGGCGCTACCCCTCTTTGCCAGTTAAGTACCTTGTCGATCAGGAAGGTCCGCATGACAACCGCGTCATCACGTTCTACGACGTGGGACCGGAGCGTCAGGTCTGCGGTCATTGGAGTACGGTCACCGACCCTTCACCCGGGAACATCGCTTTCTGGGCCGAGCGCGAGGCCGTCCGCCACATCGGAGGCTTCCGAGGCTTGTATCTGCGCATGCAGGCTGAGATCGACCACGCTCAGGGCCCGGGTTACTTCCGCCACACCATCGAAATGAACAACGCGGCCACGCATTCAGCTTACGGGGGTGCAGGGTCAGCTTGCTGGACGCGCGTGAACGGCGCCGACCTTGGGAATCCCATCAACACGGTGTATCCGCCGAATGATCCTAATCAGTACCCAGATTGGGTCACAGGGCGTCTGGCGGACCATCCAGGGTTGAACCTGACGTACGACCGTGAGATGGCGCTTCTCTCCTGCCCGGCGTCGATTCCGGCCGTCTCGGCCGGCGGCCTGGTGTTCATGGCCGGCCTGATGGTCGCGTCCGCCGCCGTTCTATGCCGGCGGCGGCGGATTCTCGTTCCGGGCCTGACAGTCCTGTTTCTCGCATTCGCCTCGACGACTGAACGGGCGCGGGCGGCACCCATTCACGTGCTCATCGACCTGCACGCAGACCCCATGTTCGGGACGCCCGTCATTCAGCAACAGGTTTTCCAGGACTGGGTGGACGCAACGAACTGGGCTCTGGACACGGCGGACACATACAGCGCCAAGGTGTCGTTCCTGTGCGGCGGTGACTTCGCGGAATGGGTACTCGAGGACCCCGCCCGGGGTTATCCTCTGTTGCAACGCCTGTACGCCAGCGGAGGGCAGATCGGAACCCATTCGCACGACCAGGTTCGATTCGCGACCCACGACTGGCGCTCACTGCCTCCCAATCCGACGCCGCCGCAGGCGCTCCAGCTCTGGAACGACCACGTGGGGCTGGTGAACGCGGCGATCACGGCGGCTCTGGGGATTTCCGGCGGTCCGCAGCTCGCGCTGGTGAACTGTGGCCGCGGCAGCCATGTTCCCTCCGACGACGCCTTCCGGCTGCAACTGATGTCCGACTTCGGGTTCACGATGCATCAGCAGGGACCGGACGAGGAGTTCTACTCCTACTTCCGCCACTACCCCATGAACCCCTATCGTCCCTCGGGCGCCGGCATGCTTGAGCACGATCCGGGCGGTCCGGTGGTGTTGTCGCCCTTCGGTCCGGTGTTGGGTCGTAATGACGTCCATTTCGGCATCAGCCAGGACATGCGTGTGCCGGCATGGCAGGCGCGCTTCCTCCTCGAGATACTCAACTGGCTCCATGACGTTCACGTTGCCGGGACGCAGCGGGTGTGGGTGACGGGTTGGGGTTCGCACAGCGCCGACATGATGGTCGGTACACCTACCCGCGCTGCGTTCCCCGTCACGCTGAACTGGCTTGCAGCACACTTCATCGGCCAGCCCGTCGGCGGGTACATCGCGGCGCAGTTCTCCGGCGTGCCCGCGGCACGAAACGCCTACCTTGCGTGGGAGGCCGCACACCCCGGCGAGGCGTCGTTCACGTATGCCGCAAACGCTACGGATTGGAGTCAGTACCCGTATCTCGCCCCCACGGCGCGCTACCTGAGCGAAGCCTGGTACGAGGAGGCAATGCCCTCGTCGGGAACGGTGCGCTGGCATCGTCTGACCGCGTCCGCGTCGGCCGGTGGGCCGTACTCGCTGTACGTGGCCTATACCACGGATGGGATCGCCACCACTGTCGATCTCTCGGCGTCGCTGGGCGCCGGCGAGATCGCGGCCGTGGTTCCCGCGTCCGGCGCCGCCCGCCGCCACGCGACCGCCTCGGTTGCCGTCGGAACCACAGGCGTGATCCTCGTACCAGTGGACAAACTGATGTCGTTTGCGGGGACGGGGGACTTCGAGCCGGATGGCGACGTCGACGGCGCCGACGCCGTGGACTTCGCCCAGTGTTTCACCGGACCTGGGGGCGCGCTGGCACCGGGGTGCGAACCCGGAGATTTCGACGACGATTCCGACGTGGACTGCGCCGACTGGGATGGCCTTGTCCTCGTTTGGACGGCCCCGGAACCGCCGCCTGCATTTGACACTTGCGCCGCCGCGATTCCCGCGCTGTCCGTGTGGGGAGTGGTCGCAATGTCACTGTTGCTGGCGGTTTGCGGTGGCTGCGTAATTCGCGCCGGGCCGAGATGCCCGGCCACCGGTCGTGTGAAACCCGATCGCTCCAAGGCGGGATCGTGCCCCGACACCGGTGCGACTGACTCCGATCAGAGCTCGCGCTGCTTACGGCACTCTGCGGGCGTTGCACCGCGGGCGGCCCCGTGCTTCCCGACCGCACGCTTTCGGGTCGTTCAGAGGCCACTCGTCATCGATCGCTGATAGCCGGCGATATCGCGCAGGTCGATCGCAGAATCCAGGTTGAAGTCGAACACCGCGCAACTGGCGCCGCTGAGGGCAAGCGGCCCAGTCAGACAGCCCGGGAAGCCGTCGAAGTCAAGGCGGTCCACGTCACCGTCACGATCGGCGTCTCCGGCCCACACGTGGAGCGACACGGCGCGGTAGTCATTCGTGCACCGGATACCGGCCTCAAGCAGCTCGCTCATCGACAGGTCGAGATACCGGCGGAAGGTGCTTGAGGGATTGTCCGGGTCCTGGGTGTTGGTGTAGTTCCCCGCCCCATACCCATTGGCGATCACCTGCGGCATGAGGATGTTCTTGACGGACCAGACGTCGAGGGCGATCGGGTCGCGCGAGGCAACGAGCTGGTTGCGCCAACTGGCGGAACTGTACGAAGCTCCAGGCCCCTGGCCGGGACGCGCCAGGATCCAGATGCAGTCCAGGATGGTCAGGTCGGGAAGGCGCACTTCCGCCATGACGCTTCCCATCCCGCCCCAACCCACCGAGGTGTGCGAGCCGGTACTGAGAGCGCCTGTCACCACGCCCATGTGGTTTTTGACGCTTCCCGTGACGGCGTAGATGACATGCGTCTTGAGCACCGGCATGTTGATGACTACGAGCCGCTGCGCGTCGTACGTCGACGTCTCCAGGGACCAGACTCCGTGCTTATAGCTGATGCAGGTGCCGGCCGCGGAACGGAATTTCGGGTACGAGACGCGCACGCCCGTTTGCGAATCGGGCAGCGGGCTTACGATGTAGCCGTTCGCCAGGTCCCCGGCCGCATACTCTCCCACCGAGGTGTTGCGCAGGACATCCCATAGACTCGTGGAGACATTCCATCCCTCGGCAGCAAAGTCGGCCACCACGTCCCTCGGAGATTGCTGCACGTCCTCGGCGTTGTTCTCCAGGCGATCCAGATCGCCCCCGCTCTGACCGTTGTCGGCGACGACCACCTCGCCCACGAAGCCGTCAGGGTGCTCCACGATCTGTCGGATGACACCGCGGAGTACGTCGGTGTTCGTCCCCCCGCGTCGGGACCACTGTGCATTGACTTTGATAAGCACAACGCTGTCGCGGGCGATCAGCCCCGCGGGGCCGGACGTGAGACCCTCCGTGGCGGAACGATGCCACTTAAGACCGCGCAGACCCATGAGTGTCACCAGGTCATCGATTCCGCCAAACCGACCCGGTGCGATCCCGCGTGAGTCGCGTATGAAGTACACGTCCGGATGATGGTCGGCGGGAGGCGCGGACACTTGCGCCTCGATAGCCGGCGGCGGGCGGAAGGCGAGCAGGGCGGCGAGTGCCGCCAGGAACAGGATGGCGCCGATCGTCGTCGGCGGGAATCGACGAAGCCGTTGAACCGTCCACGTGCGTGTCCCCATGACCACCGCCGCGACTGGTGCCCCCAGCGAGCCGATCGCCAAGCCCAGTGCTGCCTGCTGGCATGGGTAGTTCAGCCGACTCGGCCGACCTCCGCTGCGCAGGAGAAGCCAGAGCAGGGCCAGGCCTCCACCGACGGCGCCAAAAGCTAGCGTGGCGATGCCGCGGGCCGCCCGGTTGTGGGAACTGCCGCATCCCCTGGCCCGGGCATGGGCGGTCCGTGGGGATTCGGGGCAAGGTCCTCGGTTCACATGCATCACGAACTCTCCAACGCCGGGCGGAACGTAGCCCGCCGTGCAGGTGGCCTGTGGCACCTGCGCAGCGTGGGTTCAAGCCCCACCCGCAGCGCTCGCCGGTAGCCCGGCGGCGGGGTGGCGTTCGGCGCGGGCGCGGGCATCCCGCCCGTGCGCCGAACCCGCGGAGAGCAGCACGAGACCCGGAGGCCCCCCGCCCGCCGGTTCAGTTATTAGTGTATCTATTTATCGAACGGGCATCAAGGCGAATTTGACTTGGACGTGCACCGGCGTTGTGGCGCGGGGGCAAGGGATTCGGATCTACACTGGCGCGACGTGGCCGAGAACATAAATCACCCACGGCGCGATGGTCGTTTCGCTGACCCATTCGTAAGGCTCATCCGTCCGTCCCAGGGGACGGTGCACCTCATGCACGGCAAGCCCGCAGCGCTCGTACACCTCACGGTAGGCCTCGTCCGGCCACAGAATGTCGACCGCCGGACGCCGATCTTCCAGCGCCGTCACCACGATCCGCACCTCGTCGCCGCACCGAGCTTGCCGGTTTGCGGGGAAGTCCCGCGTGGAAAAGGAGGCCCACTCGTTGCGGTAGATGTCGGGTGAGGAAACCAGGTTCACGATCCGGCCCTCAGGGCCAAGCACACGCCGCAGCCCACGGAACAGCATTACTTTCTTCTCCCGGCCGGGGACGTTGTCGAACGTGAACGCCGACAGAATCAGGTCGAAGCCGCCATCGGGAAGCGCCCCCAGATCGCCGTCGTCGACCAGGCGGTAGTCACCGGCCGGATCGATGGAACGGGCCCGGCGGACCATCTCGCCTGCGATATCCACGCCCACCGTGCGCAGGCCGAGTCGGGCAAGAAACCTTGTGGAGCGGCCGGTGCCGCAGCCGAAATCGAGCGCCCTCCCGCCGCGGACAGCTCGCCTGATGATGCCGGGCAAATCGCGAAACGCCAGGTAGTAGGTCCCGGGAAACTCGAGTTTGGCGTACGCGGCCGCGTAGTCCTCGTCGTCGTAGCAGTTGCGGAAGTCCATGCATGCACCCTCGGTGTTTGTCGGCATTATCCACGATGCGCGGCCCGGCACCAACAACGGCCTGCCTCGCGCGCCCGGCGGGGGCATCCCGCCAATGCCGGCGTGGCGCAGTCTCCAACGTGCCGGCAAGTACGCCGCCGGGGTCCCGCCGGTCCTCGGCTCACATCGGAACGGGCGCTCACGCGATGCAACGACTGCGCCCGCGCCGATGCCCGCGGTCGAAGTTCGCAAGGAATATCAAGACGACGGACCGTCTGCGAGTCATAATGCAGTGTATGAACACTGAACCGCGGCCGGCCACGCTCAGCGACTACCAGGCGAGGATCCTACGCGTGCTGGTGCACATTCAGAACCACCTCGACGACGACCTGCCGCTGGACTTGCTGGCGGAGATCGCCTGCTTCTCTCCCTTTCACTTTCATCGCGTGTTCAAGGGCATGGTGGGTGAGGGAGTGGCGGAGCACGTCCGCCGTTTGCGTCTGGAGCGCGCCGCGCACCAGCTGCGTTTCGGTGACGAGCCGATCGTGCGCGTGGCGCTGGTCGCGGGGTTTCAAAGTCATGAAGCCTTCACCCGGGCGTTCGCGGCCATGTTCGGCGAACCGCCGTCGGCATTCCGCGACCGACATCGCGCGATTGCCTACCCGACGGCAGTCAGTGGCGTTCACTATACCGCCGACGGTCGGTCGTTTGCGTTTAGCCCGGTGGGCAGAAAAGGAGTAAGTGCCATGGAAGTCGAGATCGAGCGTTTTCCCGCGTGTCGAGTCGCCTTCGTGCGCCACCTCGGACCGTACTCGGAGGTGGGCGCCGCCTGGGGGCGGCTGTTCGCCTGGGCGGGGCCCCGGCGGCTGGTCGGACCCTCCTTACGCTACTTCGGGTTGTGTTACGATGACCCGGCGGTGACGGCGCCCGAGAGGATTCGGTACGACGCGTGCCTGGTCGTCCCGCCCGCAACGGAAGGCGACGGCGATATCGGAGTGCAGGACGTCGCGGGCGGCGAGTACGCCACCACCGTCCACGTCGGGCCGTATGAATCGCTGGGGCAGGCCTACGAAGGGCTTTGCGGGGGCTGGCTGCCGCAATCCGGCCGCGAGCTGGGCGAGCCACCGTGCATGGAGTTCTACCTGAACGATCCGCGCACGACTCCCCCCGACCAGCTTCGGACGAAGGTCTGCATGCGATTGGCGTAGAGGCCGCGCCGGTCGTGGCACGGTCTGCGCGCGCCCCGATGCGGCGTGGATGACGGTTGCGCCTTCAGGGTTCGACGACCCGAAGCACCGCGTCAGACCGCGATGGAGAGGAGATCACCATGAGCACTGCACGTACGTGGCACCCGGGCAAGGGTGGAACATGGCGCGCGAAACTCGACCAGCACCATCCCAACCACGGCAGGGTCATGCCGGTTCCGCGCTCCATGCGGAAGGCCTGGGGAACGGGCACCATCCTGATTCCACGTCCCCGCGACGTCGACACCATCATGCGCAGCGTGCGCAAGGGGCGCTTGATCACCGTGGCGCAGATCCGGCAACGCCTTGCCAGGGCTGCGGGCGCTGATGGTGCTTGCCCGCTGACCACGGGCATTTTCGTACGGGTGGTCGCCGAGGCTGCGGAAGAGGACGCCCGCGACGGGCGCAGGCGAATCACTCCCTACTGGCGTACGGTGAAGGACGGCGGGAAGCTGAACGAGAAGTACCCCGGTGGTGCGGAGGCGCAGGCGAGGCGGCTCCGCGAGGAGGGGTTCGAGATCGAGCGCAACCGCCGCGGGCAGCCCGCGCGGGTTAAGGACTACGAGAGCTACCTGGTGGCGGGTTAGCTGACAGGCCGGCGGGTCCCAGACCGGTCCCGCCCTGATGATGCCCGACGGACAGCAATATGCGACTCTTCGCTCCACCGACGGCCTTGGGAGCCGTGTTGCGTGCCGGTTTGGTCGGGCTGGCGACGTTCGCGCTGTTCTGGGCGTCGCGCGAGTTCAAACGGATTCCACGCGTCGATGACGGGCGGGAGGCGGCGTTGGCCGTCCCCGCACTGCCCGACGTTGATGAGGCTGCCCTGGTGCGCTTCGTGGCTGACAAAGTCCGGTCGCCGGATGCCCGACCTACACCCCACCCCGGGAGCCTCGGGATCGGGAGCCCGTTTGCAGTGTACGTGTGTCTGCGTCGCGAGGGCCAGCGCCTCGCCGAGGCGTGGGGCGAGGAGAACGCGGCCGGGTCCGGATTGTCCGTGGCCCTGGATCGCGCCCTGGCCGAGCTTTCCGCGAGCGATCGAGGGGCAGTGGACTGCGTGGAGCTCGATCTGTGTTACAACCGGCGACAGGTCCGGCGTGGAGCCGAGGCACCGGAGCTGGACGAAATCCACCGCGGCGTGCTGGGGATCGAGGTCAGCCGCCGGGGAGAAAGCGTGCGGTTCGCGCCCACGACCATGCTGGCGCGCAACATGAGTTTCGAGGGCGTGGCGGGATCAGAGGCCGGGAACAACGCCGATGTCGAGGCGGTCAGCGTCTTCGACGCCCAACAGTTCCTGGTCCGCCTGACCGAGCCACCGCACGCGATCGCCATGTTTCGCGGGAACCGGCTGGTGACTACCGACGAGCTTTCGGAGGGTTTCGCGCAGCGCCTGGTGAATCTCATGGAGGCCTGGATGGTGCGGCAACTGCGGCCGGATGGTCGGATGGTCTACAAATACTGGCCGAGTCGGGGAGAAGAGTCCACCGCCAACAACGCCATCCGGCAGTTCATGGCGACCCTGTGTCTTCAGCGTATCGCGGCGCGGCGCGGTGACGAGGAACTGTCGGCGCGCGTGGCCGCCAATCTCGTCTACAACCTCAACCAGTTCTACCGCGAGGACGGGGCGCTGGGTTTCATCGACGAGAACGGGGCGCGGAAGCTCGGCGCCGCGGCCCTGGCGGCGATGGCGATCATGCGAAGCCCGCAGCGCGGCGAGCACCGCGAGGCGGAGCTGCGGCTCTGCCGGCTGGTCGACGGATTGCACCGCGGCGACGGTTCGTTTCAAACCTACCACGGCGAACCCCAGCGCGACGAGAACCAGAACTTCTATCCCGGCGAGGCGCTGCTGCTTTGGGCGGAGATGCTCGCGGAGGCGCCGTCGGCGGAACGGCGCGAGCGGTTCCTGCGCTCCTTCCGCTACTACCGTGCGTGGCACCGGCGGAACCGCAACCCCGCCTTCGTACCCTGGCACACGCTGGCGTATGCCCGAGAATGGCGGCGGACCAACGATGACGACCTGCTCCAGGCGGTCTTCGAGATGAACGACTGGCTGCTGGGGATGCAGCAGTGGGAGTCCGCGGAGTACCCGGACGTGGCGGGGCGGTTCTATGACCCTCGGCATCCCGCGTACGGCCCGCCGCACGCTTCGTCGACCGGCGTGTACATGGAAGGGCTGGCGGCGGCCTATGCCCTGGCGCGGCAGGTGCGGGACGACGCGCGGGCGGAACGCTACCACATGGCCCTGCTCCGCGCTCTTCGCAACGTGGCACAGCTTCAATTCGCTGATGACGTCGACCTGTTTTATGTGTCGCGACCGGACCCGGTCCTCGGCGGCCTGCGCACCGAGGTATACAACAACGAGATTCGCGTGGATAACGTCCAGCACGTGCTCATGGCGTGCTTGGACCTTCTGCAAGTGTTCGGCCCGGAGGATTATCGTCTGTCCGCAGGGTCTGCGGGGCAGGCGGCGGGCGGCGAAGGTAGAGCTCGCGAAGATTGAGGGCGAGAAACAACAGGAAGTAGAGCGCCAGGGCCACGGAGAGCTGCGCCGTGGCCGCGTACCGTGAAGTGTCAAGTTGCTGGTGCCACTGCGATAGCACCTCGAGGAGGAACAGGAGCGCCAATCCCACGCGGTGACTGGCGCGTTCCAGATGGCTGCTGTGCAGCACCACCAGCAGCAGGCGCATGATGTAGTAATAGTAGGAAACGATGGCGGCGAAGAAGAACAGCGGAATGCCCAGCAGCAGCGCCTCGCAGTCGTCCCGGCGCCGCGCCAGGACCCAGACCAGGTACGCCACCGCGGCGGCGAGGCCGTAGCGATAGGGCTTGAGTTCCTCGGCGAGCCGTTTCTTGGCGGTCCAGCGCCGGCCGGAATGGGAGTCGGCCTCACGCAGCTCTCCCCGATACGCCAGCGCGATTCCCAGTCCCACGCGCTGTGAACTTAGATTGACGCTTCGCTGGTGCGTCGCGAGCTTGCGCCAGGAGTCCTGGAAGGGCTGGACCCCGTCACGAAGCAGCACCACCTCGCACAGAGCCGCGGCGGCAAGCAAGCAGGCGGCGACGAATTTGGCCGGCGGCGCCGCCGAGGGCTCGCGCCGGATCCACCCCGCCGCCCGCACGACCATCCCAAAGAGACAGACCAGCGGAAAGACGCGGATGCACGCTGCGTATCCCCAGACCACGCCGCCCAGGACCGGGTAGCCGCGCTTCAGGAGGCAAAGGGCCATGGTTGCGGCGGCGATCCAGTCCATGCGCAGCAGCGATTGACCGTACGGCGGCCAGCGACCGCTGAAGCTGGTGGTCAGGAAGAGGACGGCGAACAACGCCGGCACCGTTCCAACCGCCCAGCGAACCGCCAGCACAGCCGCCGCCAGCGCCAGCGTATCCAGGACGGTGACGTACCGGAGCCCTTCCACGGGGACACGGTTGGAGATACAGGCATGAAACAACCGTGCCACAGGTGTGGCATTGTACCCCCGGTCGCCGAAGAGAATCCGCCATTCCGGAACCGGGATCAGCACGGCAAAGCAGCGTACATCGTGCTGGAACGCCTTCCAGCGCTCCGCCGTGAACCGGGCGCGAATCTCGGTGCCCGCTGCCTTTGCCTGGTCGACGGAAACAAGGATTTGCGTGGCATGGTCGCGGTACTCACGAATGCCGATGCGCGTGAAGTACCGCTGGTCCTCGTCGTCGGCGGCCAGCAGCGCCGGATAAAGTTCCCAGTAGCCCAGTTCGTCGTAGTACTTCGACCCCATGTAGTAATGTAGACAGTCATAGCCGTTGATCCGACCGAACACTTCGTGGGGATCCAGGCGAAAGTAATTGGCGACTGCAGCCAGCGTGAGGAACCACAGAATGCGTCGGAGCGGCGCGCGAAGGGCAGTCGGTCGTACGGCGCCTACCGCCGCCACCAGCGCGGTTGCCGCCGCCAGGATCAGTTTGACGAGTTCTCCCGTCGATTGATCGTACATAGTTGGTGTACCAACCGGGCGACCCGCAGCGCTTCCGCCATGGCGCCATCGTCAACCGTAGGGTCGCGGGAATCAGAATCGGATTCCCGACGCCTGACAACCCGCATACCAGACTGCCGCCGCGACGGCGCACCAGCGCAACCCGTTCCCGAGGCACCAGAGGCGGCCGCGCGGTTCGCTTGACGCCGCGTTCGGCCCCGGCGATCCCTCCGCCGGCTCGACAGTTGCGGGTGCCGTCCCCGCGGCGGTGTCGGGAGCATTCGGCCCCGACGCACTCCCCGGTCGGCGGCGGTCAACGATCACCATCGCCAGAATGCCCGCGTAGAGCAGCATCAAGGCAAACCAGGACTGCCGCAGCAGACGGATCACGCTCCAGGGCAATACGTCGTAAAGCAGATTGTACGAAGTCGATGAATGGTAGCCGCCGGCTGGAGCCATCATCACCCCGTTCGCCAAGAGTGCCATCGCCAGCGCCAGCGGCACGAGGGCGCGGCCCAGCCGCTGACCGATTGCCGGCTTCCGGAAGCTGTCAATCAGTGCGAATAGGGGAAAGGGCAGGAAGGTCAGCGTGTAACGGTACGACCGATTGGGGAAGACGTTCGCGGCGATCAGCAAGGCGGAGTACACCAGCGCCTCGGTTGATTGACCGGCAAGGTTGCGGTGTCGGAGCGCGAGCAGGAATGGCACGAGCAGGAGCGCCACATTGACGATGACGGCGGCGATGCCCACGGCTGCCGGGTCGGCCTCGCTGCCCGCCAGCATGAGGAGCACCGACAAGGTGGAGTGATTGTCGGGGTCGCCTTCCCGCACCCGCGTGTGGTAGCTGAGGATGAGGCGGAGGTAATCAGCGTACAGGGTCGGACCGCCGGTGCAGAGGATGAGAACGGTCGCGAAGCCGAGGGTCCAGAGCACGATTGCCAGTCGTCGGCGCGCGGCCCAATACAGGAGCAGAAACGCCGGATAGAGCTTGAGGAGCGCCGCCACGGCGAGCAGGAAACCCGCGGTGACCGGGTCGCGACGGCGAGTTCCGAGGTAATAACCGAGGACGAGAAGACCTATGACCGGCGAGTGTGCATTGCCCCGTTCGTACTCGAAGTGGAAGGGGCAGGTGAGGAGTCCCAGGGCCACGGCATACGCATAGTGCACTCCGGTGAACCGGAACAGTCTGCCCAGCGTCCACACGGTGACGCCGTAGGCGCCGGCGAGGATGAGGACGTGCAGGCGGTAGGCGTCACCGACGGACATGCCGGCCAGTGGGCGGTACAGGACGGCGGCAAGCGGAGGATAGACGTAGGTCTGCGCCCGCGGATTCGCGATCTCGTCGGACCGCCCGTGGTACAGACTTTCACCGCGGGCCAAGTTGCTGGCACCGAGCCAGGTGCCGGCAAAGTCCTGTCCGGCGAGCGGTGCCTGCCCCGACCCGGGGAACCGGGCCACGTCGAAGTTCATGTTGTAGTGGTCCACGGCAATCACGCCGTGGAAAAGCTGAAAGGCGCCCAGTAGGATGACGAACACCAGGAGGAACAGTGCGCCCACGTCGGCGGCGGCGGGCTGTGATGGCGCGCGACGGTCCAGCATTGGGATCACGGATACGACTGAGGCGAGTATAGTGCCGCGCCACACCGAATTCCAAGTCGAATTGCCGGAAGATTCGCCGCTGGGGAACGGCGCCCGCGGGGGCGCACGCGGCGGTCCGTGCGAAGGAGGTCTCGTTACGCCCCGGCGCCGCCGCGAAGCGGCACCGCGACGCCTAAGCGTGTTACGGTTCGTCGTGAGTGTGATTGCGATTGGCGCGGCGGGCAGCGTCGTGTCTGCCGAACCGCTGCGCGCCGCGGCCTGTCCCCTCCGGCTTGAACCACCCACCGTCGACGGCGTCCTCAGCGACGACGTCTGGCATGATCTCGACGAGCACGGCGGGTTCGTCGTGACCGGCGAGCGATCGCCCCACTACGGCTTTCGCGCCACCGCTCCGCGGGGCGACACGACCTTCCGCATCTTTCGAGGCCCGGACACGGTCTATCTCGGCGTCATAGCCCGCAGCCCCGCGGATCAGGACGGCGCGCGGAGTGCCGATGCCGAGGTGCCGGCCGGGTTGTATAGCGACTGCATTCGCGTGTTCTGGACGGCCAGTGGCGGGGGTGAGGAGATCCTGGTGCTGGAGGTCGATCGCACCGGCCGTGCCAGCATTGCGGAGCCGGGACGCGCGGCGATGCCCTACGCGGGGCCGGTGGGCGTCCAACGTGACGAGGGATTCTGGTCAGCGGAGATCGGCCTTCCGGTAGAGAGGTTCGGCCTGACCGTCGAGGGCCAGGTGGTATCCTGGAACGTGGCGCGCTTTCGCATGGAGGGCGGCGGCCCGCCGGAGCTGAGCTACTGGATGGAATTCGAGGGCGTCTCGGATGCGCCGTGCCGGCGGAGTCTGTTGTTCATCGGGTCGCCGCCGGCACTGCCGACGGCATACGAGGTGAAGGCCCTCCCCCAAGCCGCGGCGATCGATGCGACGCTGGACCTCGTCGCGCGGGGTGGTGCTTCGGAGCTCGATGTGACAATGTCGGTCGGCGAGCACCCCCACGCCGATTCCGCCGAAGCGCGGGTTCGCCTGGGCTCCGAGGGTCGAGGCTCGGTGCTGTCGCGGTTGGCCGTGGGCAAGTCCGGCCCGACGGAACTGCGGTTTATCATCTCCGCGCCGGGAGGCGCTGGGACCTACACCTTCTCGCGACCGTTTTTCGGTTGGGACTGGCGGCAGCTCGGCGGAAGGCTGGACGCACTGAAGGCGCAATGCACGCAGATCGCAAACCACGCGGAAACGCTCCCGCCCATCACTACTGAGGAAGCGAGCGTCTGGTTCTACGCGGACTGGCTTGCGTACCAGTTCGAGCACGCCACGTTCTCGCCGGAACGGCTGAGTGCGTGGCTTGACGAGGCCGAGCAACTGGCCGCGGGTACGATGCACCTTCGCGATCGTCCCGGCTTGCAGAATCGCGCCGTCTGGTCGGAACTCGACCAGAGCCTGCAACCGTACACGCTCTGGGTGCCGCGTAGTTACACACCGGACCGAGCGTGGCCGGTGGTCGTCGTCTTGCATGGGGGGATGCCGGATGATGGTTCGTGGAGCGCCCCCTATTGGGAGAACGAGCGCTCGCCCTATCAGGCGATCCGTACACTTGACGGGCATCACGTGGGTCGCTGGCTGACCGTTGACCTGCGGGATGAGTTCATTCTGTTGGCGCCGCGGGCTCGGCGCGGGGGATGTCAGCCATGGTGGGACGCTTACGAGGGACCCGCCGAGGACGACGTCCTGGCAGCGATTGACGACGCCGCCCGCACGCACCACATCGACCGCGATCGCATTCACGTTATGGGGTTATCACTGGGCGGTTGGGGCGCCACGTCCCTGGCGACCAAGATGCCCGGACGCTGGGCGTCGGCGGTGGCCAACTGCGTGGGCTGGAAGGAGTTCCGACACCGCAACCCGAATTGGGCCGATTGGCCGGCGCATCGCCAGTTCGTCGCCATGCGCTACAACCCCGTGGACCTGGCCGAGTCGCTGACCCATGTGCCGTTTTTCTTTCAGCTCAGCGAGAAGGACCAGAGCGCGGCGCTCGGACGGCCCCTGGCGACGCGGTTGCAACAGATCGGTGCGCACCATTTATTCTGGGAACGGCTGGGCGGTCAGCACTGCGACACGTTCGAGTGGGGGCCGCAGACCATCCGGCACTGGCTTACGACGCATACCCGCGCGGCTCTCCCGCGTCGCGTCCGGCACAAGACCGCGACGCTCCGACACGGGAGTTGTCACTGGCTTACGGTGCAGCAGTTCGAGACGCCGGGAGCGTTCGCGTCGGTGGACGCCTGGGTCGCGGAGGATGGATCCATCGAGGTCCACAGCCAGAACGTGGCACGACTCTCCTTGTCGCTTGGCGATGCACTTGTTGCGCCCGGCGAGCGTGTGGCCGTACGATGGAATCACGCGACAGTGTTCGATGGGGCGCTACCGCCCGACGGGGTCATTACCACGGGCCCCCACGGCGCCGTCACTGCTTCCGAAGGTGAAAAATCGCCGCGCCGGGAGGGGCCGATCGCCGATGCGGTTATGCAACCGTTCATGCTCGTCGTCGGGACCGAAGGGACCCCGGTGGCTGGGGCCGCGAATCGCCAGGCGGCGGAGCGATTCGGCGCGCTGTGGTTCAAGGCGCAGGGCGTGCTACCTCGGCACAAAACGGACGCCGAGGTCACGCCGTCCGATGTCGCGCGTTTCAATCTCATCTGCTTCGGCGGACCGGATAGCAACCGCATGGTACGCGAGGCGGCCGCGTCACTGCCCTTCCGGTTCCTCGACGACGGCTTCGCGTTCGGGGAGCAGGAGTTCCGCGGACCGTCGCTTGGCCTGCGCGCCGTGTACCCCAACCCGACGAACCCGCAGCGGCTTTTGCAGATCAACGCGGGGAGTCCGGAGGCCATGAAGCGCCTCGCCGACATCACGGTCGACTTCGATTTCGTGGTCTTCGACGCGGATGTCGCGGGCAAGGGAATTCAGCAGGTTCCTGAGTTGCGTGCCTGCGGCTGGTTCGATCAACACTGGCGATTCGACGCCCGACATCTGCACGCGGGCGGGCGGCGGCGGTCGGGCGAGGAGCGGTGAAGACGGGTCACGGCGGCGCCGCGGGTTGGGCGGGCTCACCCAGCAGGGATAGGAACGAGACCGAGTATTCCCCCTGGCTCCCCTCCGGTTGAATGCGCAGCGCCCTCGCCCGGCGCAAAAAGTCGGCGGGCGTCGCACGACGCCGCAGGCCGAAGTGTTCTACCGGTAAGACCGTCCAGGGATTGCCGAATGTCTTTCCGTCCTCAGAGAACTCGACGCGGTACTGGTCGTCGCTGTCGGCCTGGATCACCATGCGTCGGATCAATGTGACGTCCGACAGCGTGATGGTGACCGCACTGCGCCGGTCCACAAGCTGGACCGCGTACCGCGGGTCGTTCCACCGCGCGCCTTCCGGTTTGCTCGCCGGATCGAGGATGCTCTGCGGGTTGCCAAAGGAGGGCGTGTAGTTGCAGGTGACGATGCCGTTTACGGCCGGCAGCTTCTCCCCGTCCGGCACCAGGCGCACATTCCGATGGAACAGGGAACCGAAGGCATAGCTGCCGATGCGGCCCAGCCGGCTCGAGGAAAGCAGGGGGCCGGCCGTCAATAGACGAACCTCTTCGTACCGGCGCTCGTCGGCGGGGTCGCGCCAATTCACACTGCGGGCCATTTCAGCGGCGTCGGCGATGAGCGACTCGTCCATGGCCGACACCCGCCGCTGCCAGTCTGGAAGCTGGCTGAGGGATCCGCGGGCGCGGAAGTACTCTCGCGGCACATCGTGGTGGATATGACCCACGCGGGAACCCGGCGCCGCCGGGCACCGCGCCGTATAGGCATCTGTCAGGCCGTAGGGGTCCAGGAAGCTCACTCCCGGCCCAGCCTGGTACGGGGCAATGCCGGCGGCCTCGTAGGTAACCACGATAGGGCCAAAGCGACGGGCGTACTCTCGCAGCGCCAGGGCCCATTCGCGCCGGTTGGACATGTGCAGGTGGTTGTGTGCGAGCTCCGCCTGCTGCTGTAGCCGTTCGCGGAGAATGCCGGCGGGAGTAGTCTTCGTCGCTTGGTCCTGGTTGCCGAAGTCCACGGCGAATTGGACGGGCAATCCCGCGCCCACGGCGGCAACCAGCAGGGCGATAGCGGGCTCGCGACTCAGGCGACGGCTCATGCCATAGGCGGCGACCGCCACGGCGCACACGATGGCGGGCGTCAGAAACCGACCACGCACGTAGTCGCCCCCGACAAGCACGACGTAAGCAATGTGAAACCACGGAGCCAGGGCCAGGGCCAGCATGGCTTCCCGGTGCCCATCGCCGGAGGCCGGCCAGGCACGTGCGGTTACCAGGGCGATGATGAGACACAGCCCGACGATGGCCGCGTGCCCGGGATCAAACGCCACGAAGTCCAGCACATACGCCAGCCCTTGACGCGCCGTTTCGCCGGCAGACCGGAACCCCACTTTGGCGTAGGCCGTGTTGGGCAGCGGCGTGCCGTAGTAAACCAGGGCGAACGAGTACCACAGACCTGCGGGCGTCAACGCCGCCGCGGTCCGCAGCCAGAGCTGGAGCTTGCGCGGCGCCGAAAGGAGCCGTCGGACGAGGAGTGCGCCAACGGGAACACAGAAGAACAACAGGTCCAGGCGGTTGGTGAGGATCAGTCCGGCAAAGAACGCGGAGGTCGGCACGGTGCGTGCCTTATCTCCAACTTCGCCGACCAGCCCGGCCACCAGGCAGAGAATCAGCAGATGGGTAAGTGCATTCTCCAGGCCGGAGGTCTGGTAATCGAGCATGCTTGGACAGGTGAACCATGCAACCAGGGCGAATGCCAGAAGGAGGCTTCCCTGTGGACTGCCATGGAGCACCCGCCAGAGGACGAGAACCAGGAGCGCCGTGAGCACGGCACCGAGGATGATCGCCGCCCAGTACAGATCGCAGAATAATCCGCCCACGACCAGCACCGCGAACCAGAGCGGATGCGTAAAGCCCGGGACGCGCTCACCAGCGTTGTACACCGGTCCGTAGCCGGCGAGGAAGTTTTCGGCATAGCGGAAGGTGATGTATGCGTCTTCGGTGACCCATGCGTGCGAAAGCACCAGGCAAACGGCGATCGCCGCGGCGCCGAACCCCACGGCGCGGCGTGTTGCCATTGCCTCCGGCGAGGCGTCGGTCTGTGGTGGCATTTCGAAGGTCGGAAGCATGTAGCAGAACCGTCAAGCTGGGTAGATCGAATTAGGTAGCCTGGTGTACCGTCTCGTTGAGAGTTCACCGTATCCAGCCGCGGGCTTCAGCCCGCGCGGCCCCACGAAGGCCGAAAGTCCGCTACGAGAGCGGTCCACGGACAGTCAGGTAATTGCGAGGTACCAGACTAGTGGCGTCGCCCCGGCTGTCAACGGGTTCTCGGCGCGGCTGATTGTGCCTTTGGAGCGTGTGGCCAGTGTTCTTGCCCGCGATTGAGACCGAAGCGGCAAAGCGATCGCGGACACTGCCGCGGCACCGGCCCTCACTGTGGGCGCGGTTCTGGCCTCGTGCGATTCTTCACAAAGTAGAGATCGGGGGCACGCCGCGCGGGCTCGGAAAAAAAAGACGGTATGTATGAGAAAAACCGCCCGTGTCGTGCCAACAGTCGATGGCGGCGCGCGCATGGGCGCAGAACGAGGCCGCCGCCGGCCGGCGTTGGCGCCCGATCTCTTACCCGTGCGCCGCCGGCGCCAGTACGTGGTGTCTCGGAGAGGCAGGCGGGGCCGTTCGTCTCTCCCGGGCACGGGCCTTCGTTGGGTTCGGGGCGGTCCGGGCCCGGGTCGAACCTCGGCACGCAGCGAGTCATGGCGAGGGAAGCGGTTATGTCCATCGGCAAACGAGAGCTCGGGTTTGCAAGTCTGGCGTGGCTGGTGGCGGTCTGTCTGGTTTTGACCGTTGGGGTCATCGGCCTGATGGGCCCGCAGAGCGGGAGCGGCCGGCCGGCGCGTGAATCGGGCGAGGCCCGACAAAAGGCCCGGGCGACCTCGGAGCCCTTCACGGAGCCGCTGGTGAACAAGGTCGGCGACTGGTACTTCGAAAACGTGCGCGCCGATTCCGACCCCGACTTCCAGGCGGTGCTGATGTTTCAGCCTCCGGGCCGTCGTCGCATCGATCGGGTGGCGTTCCCCGCCGTGCTGGCGATTCCGGAAAGCGGGGACCTGGAGAACGGCTGGGACGCCGCACGGTTGTTCGCTTTCGTAGGGGCGGGCCTGGCCGACGCCTTGCGGTCGTTGGATGTGGAAGAGCGCTACGACCTGTCCTCGCTGGCGGCGCACCCGGAGTTAGGCGCTACCCTGGCGTCCCTGCGAAGCGGAGAGGGCTTGGAGGGTCGGGGTGAGTGGCAGGTGCTGACCAACTCCCTCCTGCCGCACCTATCGCGGTTTCCCCCTGACGGCATGGCCGCGGATTTTGACGGCAACGGCGTGGTGAGCGGCTGGGAGTTTGACGCCATCGCGGCGGTGGTCCGGGAGTCGGGCGCGCCGCCGTGGTACGAATCGGCGGAGGACGAGTTCAGTTTCGCCAGCACGCCGAACGGCCTGCTGCTCTGGCGGCAGCGGGAGCCGGAGGCCGGTGACGACCTAAAGACCATCGCCCTGTGGTATGCGTATCGCGAGCGGCTGTTCTACACCTATCACGGCGACGACATTCGCCTGGCGCTGACGGATTTCGAATCGCGCTGGCCGGAGGATTTCGCGGTGCTGGCGCGGGAGGACGGTCGGCTCCAGGAGCTCTATGCCGCGGGGGTGGAGGCGGAGCAGGCGGCGAATCAGAAATCGGTCGGGTATTGGGAAGCGGCCCAGGGGAGCCTCTATGAACCAGAGGGGAGCGTAGTCTCGCCGGACGAGCCTCGCCAGATCCCGATGCTGCTCGGCGATTTCGACGGCGACGGGCATGTCACGGAGGGCGACTTCAGGTACCCGGACGATGGAGCCATGCCGTCGGTCTTCCGCGCGAACCAGGCGGGTCTGCTGGCGCTCGTCATTCAGATCGCCGATGTGAACCGCTTCGGCTCGGAAAAGGCCGGTCCTCGCGATGCGCAGTGCGGGGATGGGGACGGTGACGGCGACGGCGATGGCGACGGCGATGGCGATGGCGATGGCGACGGTGACGGAGACGGTGACGGAGATGGCGACGGTGATGGGGACGGGGATGGGGATGGGGACGGGGATGGGGATGGCGATGGGGATGGTGACGGTGACGGTGACGGCGATGGCGATGGCGACGGGGATGGAGATGGTGATGGCGATGGGGACGGCAGTGGCTGCTTCGTTAGCGGAACGGTCGTCTCGACGCCCGAGGGGTTCGTCCATATTGAGGAGTTGACCCCGGACACCCAGGTTCTGAGTCTGCACTTTCGCGGCGCTGCCGAGACACCGCGCATGGTGACGCAGGTGACGCGTGTGCTGGCCCGGGAGACGGTAGAGGTGCTGGTGGGGGGCGAGCTTTTCGAGAGCACCCCCGAGCACCCCTATTACGCGCGAGGCCGCGGATGGACGCCGGCGGGGCAGCTTCGGGGCGGGGTATCGGTGGCCACCGCCGATGGTTGGATTCCGGTGAGCCAGGTGCGGCGCACGCAGCGCAGCGAGTCGGTTGCGGTGTATAATCTTCATGTGCGGGAGGATCAGAACTACTTCGTCGGCCGGCGGCAGGTGCTGGTGCATAACAAGAAGATTCCGCCTGTCGTGCTGGCGGCCCTCATGTCCGGAAATCTGCGATTGGCATCTGAATATGACGACGAGAAGTCGACGAGCGGCGACAGTTCGAGTCCGTTCCCACGCCGCAGGCTGCCGGCGCAGGCCTATCAGCCGGTCTGGTACGAAGCCTACCTCACGGACCCGGACGGCTTCGTCGAACGCGCCACGCGCTCGGACGGAAAGTCGTTCATGCTGGGCGAGTGTGACGATGGAAACGACTGCACCTCGGACGCATGTGTAGATGGCGCCTGTGAACACACCTGCGGCGGCACGTGCGCTGGTTGTGGGCCCGGGAAAGCTTGCCTGCCGCCGCCGGTCAACTTGAAGCTGGCCGGATGCATGTGCTCGATGTTGGCTTCGTTCACCATCCAGAATAAGACCGCCTGCCCCGGCGAGACGGTCCAACTGAACGTAACCGGGAGCTGCGACGACGACAACTGTGGCGGCGGGACCATGACCCTGAGCATCACACGCCAGCCAACGGATGGAGCGGCGCGCTTCGTGGGAAGTAGCAGCATCCCTTGTGACGACGCCACCCATACGCGCATCGTCGAGGTCGACGTGGACCCGGAGGCGCCGCAGGGCGCGCTAACCTTCGAGATCACCGGCTACCCGCCGGACGGAAACGACATCGTCAAGACCGGGACGGTCACCGTGAGCGAGCGGGTGAATCTGAGCTTCGCGTACACGCCCTCGGCGGAAGAGACCGACCCCGGCGGGTTGATCGTTCTGAATACCGACGACGACAACAACAACGGCACGATCGACATCTTCGACACCGGACCGGATCCCGAGTTGCTCCCGCTGGCAATTTGGGTCGACCCCGCCCTGGCCGGTACGGTGGAGCTGTCGTATGTGAGCGGCGCCGGGAAACTCAGGTTCTGGGATGATCCTGCACGCGTTACCGCGATTGCACTGCCCAAGACGTGGACCATCGCCTCCGACCTGCCGCGTACCATCTACGTGGAGGGTTTCATCGGAAGCGCGTCGATCGGTGATGTTGAATTGAAGCTGCTGTACACCGGGCCGACGACACCGCCGAATCCGCCGTGCGAGGATCGGCTGAAATTGACGGTGGCGAAGGTACTCCTCAAGGCAATCACCTTCACGAGCGACCACGGGTTGATGCACGACAACAACAGCAACTACGGCCCGACCGGCCTGCTCTTCCCGGAACCGGAGTGGGATCCAACTCGCGCGCCGCCGCTGGACAACTGCCCGATCTCCCATACCAAAGACCAAAGCGTGGCGGTCAGCCTTACCCTGGATGTGCAGCCGGCGCTGCCTGCCTCAACGTTCAATAATGATCTTCGCATGGAGTGTGTCGGGCCCTCGGGGCTCAACCAGGACGCCCAGGTTGGTCTGGCTTCCGGGCTTCAGAGTCTCGCGATGACCTCGCCGGATCCTCTGCCCGATCAGATCCAGCGGATCGAGTCACAGTTGACGTGGCGGTTCATGCGCGGAGGAGGACAGCTTTCCCGCACCCTGTCCGGCCCCCACACGGTCTACGTGACGATGGGCACTCCGCGTAACACCGGCGATTCGCGCTACAAGGTGACGCAGAAGCGCATGGAACGTGCGGTGGAGGAGGGAAGCGCTGCCGGCTCACTGAACCCCTTTACGATCATCCGAACAGTCATTCAGTCGCAGGGTGCCTATGACATTGACGCGCCGCAGAGCAACGCATGGCTCGTGCCGGACAACGGCGGTGACTGCCAGTCAATTGTGCGGTTCGCGATCAAGGTCGCCAACATGCTTGACGTTCCGGCAACCGTGGAGCACCGCAAGGTTTACGCGGTTGACGACGATCCGGCAACACCCCCATACGAACCGGCGACCGCGATCGAAGTGGACGGCAACACGCATGACGGTTTGAATAGCGATCCACGTGGCGACCACCCCAACGGGTACTGGTGGCTTGCGCTGGTGGACGGCGACGGCGTATGCAACGCGTACGAAGCAACTGCGAAAGTGTCGGCGTGCGGAGACGTGCGTTATTTTGCCGGCGGCGTTCCGGGTGGGACGGGGTTTACCAACGCCGACGATGTGCTCAAGGTCTTCCACCCGGGATCGCTGTCCTGGATTTCGGCATCGCCGTGTGGCATCGAGGTCCTGATCTACTCGTACCCGCAGCCGCCGCAGATGTCGCTGCCCGACCCGCAGTGTGCGCCCTAGTGCACGGTGAGGAAACCGCGGTTGCGTAGCAACGTGATGTTATTAGCCTTAAGGAAACTCAAGATGACGCGCACGAGCCAGACCATCGTCATCGTCACGGCGCTTGGTGCTCCCATTCTGCCCAGCGCGGTTGGCGCCGCGGAACCACGCCGCGTCGACGACGCCCATTTCGCGACCGTCGAGTACGGACGCTCGCAGCTTAAGGACCAGCCCGACGCCACGGCAGTGTTGATTCCGTTCGCGCGGTTGGACGCCAGACTGCGCGCGCAGATGTACAATACGCTGGCGTTCATTCTTACCGAAGACGCGCATCCACAGGGAGCGGACAACACGGATCAGCCGAGGATGCCGATTGTCGTTCGGGTACGCGCAGCGCGGGACCCCGATGACGATGACGTCATCGAATACGAGTGGACATACAACGACCAGACCATTCGCGCCATAGCCAGTAGAAACGCGGTACGAATTGACATCGGGCTCGCGGAACTGGATCGGAACCCACGGTTCAGCGCCTATCCGCCGGCCTCCACGGCCCGCGCCCGAGCCCTGGTCGAATCGCTGATGCAGCTTCGAGGCGCCAATGCGTACGAACCGGGATTCGACGTGCGGCTGCCGTGGCCCGACGTACTGCGCGACGGCGTGCAATTCAGCTCCAACCCTGAACTGAACCTGCACCGACTGACCCGACTGCATGAACGGGTGGACGTTTTCGTAAAAGGGGGCGTCCTTTCCTTGCAATTCTACAAGAAGCCGGCGCAGTTGATGCAGTTCCAGGACGGTTCACAGTGGTTCGCGCCGGAGTTCCGCGCCGCCATCTGGGAGGATAGTGCGAAAGACTGACGCGTGTCTACCTCGCCACCGTGGCCCTCCCCCCGGCGGTTGTCTAATACTGAACCGGAATGCGGGCGGCAGAAACTCTGAGTCATGGAGCATGCTCCTGCCGCTGATCGGAGGGCTCCTCGCCTCTGTCGTCATGTCAGTCACTGAGGGCTTTGAAACCGGTCTGGTACGAAACGTACCTGGCAGACCCGGAAGGCTTCGTCGGGCGCGCCACGCGCTCGGACACGTTGGGCCTGTGTGCGTGGCCGTTCTTGCGATCGGTCCAGCCCGGGAGGCCATGCCTGCCGGCGGAGACATCGCCGGAGCCCGCGCCCCGCTTGCGATGGTGCGGGAGTTCACGTTGGCTCTGCCTGAGCCTACCCGCGCATACTTAGAGAGCGGCGCGATCGCGGACGCTTCGGACGCCTCGGAGGTGGACCCCTCGCTCATGGAATCAGCGCAGGAGTGTTCCGCGAAGTGGGTCGAGGCGATCATTCGGGCTGAGCATGTCCCGGACGACCTGCGGCGGCATATCGTCGGCGTGCGGAACGCCGTGAACGGGCGCGACGCCACGCGCGCCGACTTTGAACGCGGTGGCTTGCGATTCGTCGTGGTCCAGACCACGGACGGCCTAGTCGCCGTGATCCGTCCAGCAGGCGCCTCTACGGACGCCGGTAGCGTGACCGATCGGCTCCGCTTTCTTGGCGAACGGATCAGCGCTACCTTGAACCATGCTCCTGCCATCCTCTACCTGGCGGATCGCGCGGAAGAGACGGAGGCAATGGCGGCGATCTCGCGGGGCGACCGTTTGCGGAATGAGAGAGGCGTTCCGCTGTCGGATGCCGAGCATTTGAGGATCGCCAAGCTTCCGCAACCCGAGCAGGCGGAGGTCATACAGAAGCTGACTCAGCAAGACGAGGAGGCACTCCGTCGGCTCGATCGCAGTCTTCCTGCAACGCTCGTCGGCGGGGCGCAGAACTACTGGTGGGGGCAGGTGCATGCGGCGTCGGATGGTTTCACGGTGGTCGTATCCATCCAGAAGAGCCATGGTGGTGCGGCCCGCACGGTCGTGATCGAGGATTGGTTTCGAAAGCAGCGACTGGTTTCGCCGGGCGCCCGCGCCATGGCGCCGCTGCCTCCGCAATGAGAACGGGCGCCGATCCGCTACGGTGGCGCCGGTGCGAGTCCTCGCGGACGGAAGGACGGCCGGGGCGTTGGACCAGCCTGCCGAGCTGGGACTGCGGAGTCGGATGGGGGTGGGCGAGCCGGGCGTGCTGATGGGCACGTCGTCACACGCATCGGCGTCCGAGTCGCCGACGCCGCCGACCACCCGGGCAGGCTCCTCTTGGTGCATCGTTCCATCGAAGGTATGCAGCAGGCGCCTGTGGTGCGGAGGGGGCACGGAAAGACCGCCAATGCCGCCGAAAGCACGATCGGCCCGATAGCCCAGGAGGGGGGCGCATGATCTACCTCCCCCGCGGCGGCGCTGGGCGTCGGCACTTCGTCATGCGAACCTGAGTGACCACGTACGGTTCGACGCTGCCCGAACAGAGCCGCGACCGTACGGGAGCGGGCGGCAGCATGCCGGGCGGCGACAGTCCGCGCACCGTAGTCAGGCGGAACCGCCAACGAAGCGCTTTTCGAAAGCGCAACCCCGGGCTTGGCATGAGGCGACGACACCCCAACCCGCGCCGCAGTACCCATAATCATAGCGCGCCCGGCGCGCGGTTTTTCAGGCGGCGTCCAGGAAGTACGGCCCGGCGCGCCGGATGCTTGCGGCCCGGGCCGGCCCTTGGGGTCCCGCTGATAACGGAAGCCACTTAACTACATGTACGTTCGCACGATGGGGCGGCAGGCCGGGATCGGATCGCAAACACCCGGCGCCAGCAGAGGAGCGTGCCACGTCGGCGCGCCGGAGTCGCCGCCGTCGCCGGCGTAACCCCAGCCGCGGGACCGGCTTTCCCACCCGTCGATGGTACAATCTTCGGGACGGCGCGGGTTCTGGAAGCCGCTCCAGTGGTTTTGCATCGCACGGCCGACCGCCATGCCGCGATGCCTGGTGGGAGGGCCTTCGACGGGCCGGGAGAGACGAATGGGGCGTGCCTGCACCAACCCGGGCGATGAGGGCGTGCTGCCCGACGAGGCCATCATGCTCGATGCGCCGCGCGACGGGGAGGTCGTCGACCCTCTGGCATGGTACGACACGCCGGGGCCGTTCGAGCTGGAGATCGGCTGCGGCAAGGGCGGCTTTCTGCTGGCCCGCGCCCGGGCGCATCCCGAGCTTCGACTGCTGGGCATCGAGTGGGCCAACAAGTTCTACCGCTACGGTGCCAACCGCATGGCACGCTGGGGCCTGACCAACGTGCGGGTCATGCGCACCGATGCGCGGACGTTCGTGCTGCGGAGCCTGCCTCCGACGTGCCTGGCGGCGCTGCACCTTTACCACCCCGACCCGTGGCCCAAGAAGCGGCATCACAAGCGGCGGCTGGTTCAGGGGGATTTCGTGGCCGCGGCGGTGCGCGCTCTTGTCCCCGGCGCGCGGTGGTACGTGCAGTCCGACCACGAGGAGTATTTCGCCCAGATTCGTTCGCTTTTGAGCGCCCGGGCGGAGCTGCGCGAGCTGTCCGACGCCGAGTTCGACTGGCAGGGGGCCGAATGGGCGGCGGGCACCAACTACGAGATCAAGTACCGCCGGAAGGGACGGGCGATCTTTCGTGCGGCGTATGAACGCGCGCGGTAACGTGGCCGGCAGGGGCCCGGAATGGCGGCTGGTGCGAGAATCCCGTCTCGCACCAAGGCATCCCACGGCTCCGCCCGTTCGGCGGGTTGACCCTCCACCGGAGGGTCAACTGCTCCCGCCTCACCCTCCGCTTTGCGGCCAGTGAGTTGTCCGGCGGTGGTAACTCGGTGGGCGGAGCGTAGCGTTGCGTGGCTGGCGGACCTACGGTGACCGTCGGCCGCCACGCTGTCGCGCTGAGCCGCCAACGAAGAGCCACCGAAGTTCTCAGTGGCGCGTTGATCTCCCCGAAGCCGCCGCACACGGGAAATCCTCTCGGATTCAATGGCAGTTTTGGCAGGGCTTTGACCCCCCGCAAAACGCGCAACCTAAAGTCCGAGCGGCGGTTACGTCATGGCAGGCCGCTGGGGTCCGACATGGGATTATGGGACGCTGCCGTATGCGTGTCAAGCATCGGCATCCGCACCAGGAAACGCGCGGTGAGAGCGCCCGTGCGCTCGCGTCAGGGCGGAACCTCCCAGCGGCCGGCGGGTCGTGATCGAGGCGCGACGGCCTCCCAAATCGCACCCCCGCGCCATCGCGCGGCGTACGCATGACGCGGCACGGCAGACCTTCCGGGCTCAGGGCACCGGCAAAACGGGCCGCGATGGACACGAAGCGAAACGCAGCGCGGCCGGCGCCCCATGAGTTTTGCCCCAGAAGGCGATCCGCGCGGGAGGGCAGCACGACCCCGTCGCGTCGTGCCCGCGACCACAAGCCGCCGCGGCGAGCCTGGCAACGCCGCCGGGCGCTGCTCGAAGGGCGTCCGTACAAAATCCGAACTTGGGCGCGGATTTTCCTTGACGCGCCCGGGGCGCGGGTACAATCGGACCAAAGAAGCAGCAACGGGCTTCAGGGAGGAAGCTCGCCACGGTCCAAGGACGGACGAACATGCGAATCTACAAGCTCACCAACTTTGTACTGGACCTGATCGCGGCTCTCGACTCCGGGAGGTGTCAGGATGTCACGCTCGAGGAGGTGCGGCAGCAGGTCGTCGACGGCACGGTTTTCGAATTCCTCAACCGCCGGCTCGAATTCAACGGGGCGCTCAGCGTACTGGAACCCGTGGATCGCCTGGAGCTGCTGCTCGAGTGGGAGATGCTCCACGCCAGGATGGGACCGTACGTCTATCAGGGGCTGCGCAACGGACTGTGTGTGCTGCTCAATTACCTGCTGGAGGGCATCGCCCGCCGTGCCGAAACCCGAGATTACCGGCTGACGCCGGAGACCTGTGGGGCCGCGGTCGCCGGAGGTGAGGGGAATCGATAACACCAGAACGAACACCGTCGCGCCTTGGCGATGGTCGGACGATGGACCGTCCGGCCCGGCGCTACGCTCATGGAGGAGCCATCGCATGCAGATCAAAACTATCCCCATCAAGCGCATCAACCCCGCGACCTACAACCCGCGCGTCGACCTCCAACCGGGCGACGCCGACTACGACAAGCTACAGCGCAGTCTGGAGGAGTTCGGCTGCGTCGAACCCCTGGTCTGGAATCGGCGGACCGGCAACCTGGTGGGTGGGCATCAGCGGCTGAAGATCCTCGCGGCGCAGGGCGAAGCGCAGGTCGAGGTCTCGGTGGTCGACCTGCCGCTGCCCCGCGAGCAGGCGCTCAACCTGGCGCTCAACAAGATCGGCGGCGACTGGGACGAGCGCAAGCTCGCCGACCTGCTCACCGGCCTGGCGGAGATTCCGGAGTTCGACGTCGGGCTGACGGGCTTCGACTCCACCGAGATCACCAACCTCCTCGACCGGCTCGAGGCCCTGGAGGCCGAGGATGACTTCGATCTCGCCGACGCCCTGGCGGCCGCAGACTGTCAAGAGCCTGTCACCCAGCCGGGGGAACTCCTCGAACTCGGACGACACCGTCTGCTCTGCGGCGACGCGGTCCAGCCCGACGACCTCGCCCGCCTGCTCGTCGGCGACAAGGCCGACCTGGTGTTCACCGACCCGCCCTACAACGTGAACTACTACGGCGGGAACCGTCCCACGCCGCACAAGGCGCGGCCCAAGCGCAGCCGCTCCTGGAAGCGGATCTACATGGACGACCTGAACCAGGACGAGTACGAGGCGTGGCTCGCTCGGATCATGCGCAACCTGCTTTCGGCGCTGGCTCCGGGCGCTGCCGTCTACGTCTGGAACGGCCACAAGCAATTTGGCCCCATGCACGCCTTGATGACAGAAGCCGGCGCGCACGTCTCTTGCGTTCTGGTGTGGGCCAAGGAGTCCTTCGCCATCGGCTACGGCGATTACTCGCAGCAGACGGAGTTCTGTCTCTACGGCTGGAAGGCGCAACGCAAAGGTGGGGGCGAGAAGTCCGCGCATCGTTGGTATGGCCCAACGAACGAATCGACGCTCTGGCAGGTGCATCGCGATCGCACCCGCGAATATCGACACCCCACGCAGAAGCCCCTGGCCCTGGCGGAGCGTGCCCTGCGCAACAGCAGTCGGCGCGGGGAGACCGTCCTGGACCTGTTCCTCGGCTCGGGCAGTACGCTGATTGCCGCGGAGCGCCTGGAGCGCCGCTGCCTGGGGATGGAGATCGATCCCCGCTACTGCGACGCCATCGTGCGCCGCTACCTGGCCTTCATGGGCGATCGCGCACCGAATCATCTGCTTGAGCGCTACCGCCTGCCCAGCGATGACGCGGCGAAGCAGGCACACCTCGCGGAGGCCACGGCATGACCCCCGCAGCCCCCAACCCGCCAAACGAGGCTGGCCCCGACCCGGAGCCGGTGCTGGTGCTCATCAAGCAGATCAAGGAGAACCGGCTCGATCCCGCGCTGCTCTCCGCCGAGGACCGCCGCCGCTGCGTGGACGTGCTGGGCGCCGAAGGCTACAGCGTGCCGGAGATCGCCCAGATCCTCAAACGCGGCGAGCGCACCATCTACCGCGATCGCTTGGAACTGCGTGCCGCGCACGCCCTGGTGGTCCATCCGCAGTTGGCGCTACAAATGGCGGGCGATCTCGTCCGGCAGGCGGAAGGCTCGATCGCCCGGTTGCGGCGCATCGCCCGCGAGCCGGCCGCCTCGGCGATGGAGCGGAGCATGGCCGAGGCGGCGGCCTTCAAGGTCCATCTGGACCTGATCAGCAAGCTCCAGTCGATGGGCTACCTGCCGCGCATTCCCACCAACGTCGTAGCCCAGGTGGTGGGCGCCACCGGAAGCGAGGCCATCGCCACCTACGACCAACTGGCGCAGCGGTTGGAAGCGCTCGACCTGGTGGATCGCGAACTCGGAGTCGAAGACTCCGAGCAACGACAGCGGCGACGAGCGCTGGGCGACCTTCTGCGGCGAGCCCGCCTGGCCGCGGAGGTCGAGGAAGCGTACCCCGGGCCCTCGAGCGCCAATTGAATGAGCGTAGACCCGGGATCGCTGGCGCAGGTGCGGGCCGACCTTCAGGCCCAGGCCCGGAGTCGGGCGCAAACCTCCCTGCGCGCGTTCGGACGGCTGTACCTGCGGCATCATCTCGAAAAGCCCCCCAGTCGTATGCACCAGGACCTGTACCAGAGGCTCGAAGCGCTGACCGAGCGCCCCGGGGCGCGGCTTGCGATCGCCGCCCCGCGCAACAGCGCCAAGAGCACCCTGGTCACGTTGCTCTATCCCTTGTGGGCCATTTGCCATCGCCGCTACCGCTTCATCGTTTTGCTCTCCGACACGGCGGACAAGGCCGCGGAGTTCCTGGATCACATCAAACACGAACTGGTGAACAACGCCTTGTTGGCCGAGGACTACCCCGAGGCCTGCGAAGTCTGCGGCAAGTACCCTCGCGCCCCACGCTGGCGGAGTAATGAGATCATCACCGCCAACGGCGTCAAGGTCACCGCCCAGGGGGTGAGTCAGAACCTCCGCGGCCGGCGGCACCTCGAGACCCGGCCGGATTTGATTATCGTGGACGACGCCGAGACCCGGGAAAACACCGCCACCGCCGAGGCGCGGGCCAAGCTCGAGGAGTGGTTCAACAAGTCGATCCTCAAGGCGGGGACCAAGGAGACCCGCGTGCTGGTGGTGGGCACCATCCAGCACTACGACTCGCTGCTGGCGCGGCTGACGGATACGGTCAAGAGTCCGCTGTGGGAGAGCCGCATCTATCGCTCGGTGATCGCCTGGTCGGCGCATCCCGAGCTCTGGCAGGTGTGGTCCAGTCTGCTGCACCGCCGGGAGGAACGCGACGGCGACACCGGCCTCGAGGCGGCGCGGCGGTACTTCGAGGAGCATCGGGAGGCCATGCTGGAGGGCACCGAAGTGCTGTGGCCGGAGAGTGAGGACTACCACGCCCTGATGCTCATGCGTGAATCGGAGGGTCCGGCGAGCTTCGACTCCGAGAAGCAGAACCAACCAGTCAACCCCGCGGATTGCCTGTTCCTAGAGGAGGAATTCCACTTCTGGGACGACCGGTGGGAAAGCGCCGCGGAGCTCATCGCCGCGCTGGGCAAGCACGCCACGTGGGTGGGAGCCTGCGATCCCAGTCTGGGCAAGGCGGGCCGGCACGCGGATGACTCGGCGATCATCACCCTGCTGCGCGATGACTCCACCGGGATTCTGTACGTCATCGACGCCGACCTCGCGCGGCGCAAGCCGGATGTGATCATCGAGAGCGTGCTCACCTACCACCGCCTGCGCGGGTACGCGAAGTTCGCCTTCGAGGCCAACCAGTTCCAGGTGTTGCTCGCCGACGAACTGGCGCGGCGCTCCAACGTCGAGGGGCTGTATCTGCCGGTGGAGCCGGTGGTGCACTCCAGCGACAAGCTGGCACGCATCCAGAGCCTGCAGCCGCTGGTACGCTCGGGGACGCTCCAGTTCTCGCGGCGGCACGCGGCGCTGCTGGAGCAGATGCGGCTGTTTCCCAAGGCGGCGCACGACGATGGGCCGGACGCTCTGGAGATGGCCGTCGCGGCGGCGCGGGCCCTGGCCTGCGGCAAGATCGAGGCCATCTTCGGGCCGCGCTTTGATGAACGGGCGCTACCCTGGTAATGGTTGCGCCAGAGGTCGTGGGCGGGCGGGTTGGTAGGTAACGTCGCAAGCGACCTGTACGCCGTAGCGTCCGATAACGGTAACAGGCGACGAACTCGACTCTATGTAGAATACGGGTTGCAATTGCGATACGCGCTCGGCACAATACTGGCGTTGTACGTGCGGGGCGCGCTACGCTGCGCACCCGCTTCGCGTCGCCTCACCCACCCGGCGACGCCGCACTAACTCACGTTGCGACCAGTACACTGAGCGCGGGGTGGTTCACCCCACGCCGAGGAGAACAACATATGTCGAATCACCGCTTCGTCTGCGCCGGCATTCCCCTGATCGCGCTAGCTCTCGTTCCACCAACGCAGGCGGCGACAGACTGGTGCACGAGCTGCCAAGGCGGGGGTGCGTGTTTCGCATACGCCTGCTCGAACCGCTGGGACTTCAGTCCGCCGTGCGCGTATTGCCCTGCCGAACTGCCTGACGGTTGGGTGTCGGGAGAGTGCACTTCGTCGGCTTGTTGTGATGCAGGCCTCTGCGCAACTCCCGCCTCTACCTCCTGCCGAGTGGATAGCGATTGCGCGCCTTGCGTCCCTCCTCCGCCGCCTTCGTTGGGATCTCCGCCGCTCACGCAACATCCGCGGTTCCTTTCCATCCAGCCGCACGTCGATCACCACCAGCAGTTCGTCGCCTATCGTGTGGAATTGCTCGATCCTCCCTGTGCCGACTGCTGCGACGGGGCGGCAGGCCGCCCGAGCGTGGTGAAATACGTCGGTTACCGGGAATGTCTAGCGCCGGATAATGGGGAGTGCAGCTTTCCTGAGCCCTGCGGCTGTCACAGCGACCTGTCCTGCTACCAAGATGGCGGTTGTACCTCGTACCTTGCTGAACTGCGCGATGATCCAGAATACCGAGTCTGGAACGCCGACGTCATTCACGTCCGTGGTTGTGAAATCTACCCCGGCCGGCAATACGCTATCACCGCGACCCGTGATGCTACGGATCCCACGGCGCTCTCGCCGCCGCTCCTCCTCACCACCTCAAGCGGTAGCGCCGAGGGACTCATTCCCCCCGAATGCTGCCCCACCGAGTCCGAGGCGGAGATCGTTGCGTTGCAATCGCTCCCTCCGCTTCCCAAGGTCCACTACGCTTCCCCGTGGGGATACTCGCTTCTCGACGATGCGCGCTGCGGCTCGACGACTACCAGTCCTGGCAGCCGCAACCGGCTCAAAGAGTACATTCGGATAGCAGGCTCGGCGTCGGTGTTCTGGGAGTCGGTGTCGGTGGAGAACTTCAAGTTCCTCCTGGGGGTTATCGCCGAAGTCAATGCGGAAAACCCGGGGCGGAGCGCCCAAATGGTGGTTCACGGCAAGCCTTGGGCCGCGACCGACCGATCCCACTTCCCCGTGCATGCGGCCACCGAGCCCCGCTCTTGGCCGACCAACGGGCCTGCTGCCCCCCAAGCCGCCTGCCAGGTGGATGTGTCCGGCACGCACCCCGGCGATGGTCATGCCTTGTGGGGACATGCCTCTGAGGTCCAGTACTACCGCGACCGATTGTCGCTGATCATCGAGTGGCTCGATGAGTACAACGACGCCCGCGCCGCGTGCTGCACGGATCCAGCCAACTGCGTGCACTGCTTCCCTCCGGCAGACCTGTCCCATGCTTGCCAGGGGGAAGCACAATTCTGCTTGCCAGTGACCTGTGACGACCCAAGCCTGAATGGTCCCGCGGTGGAGTTGGGTGCCATGCTGCTTGAGATGGAGCGGTTTTTTGCGGATGCGGATGGCATCCCGGAGGCCAATGGTTGGAAGAAAACCTTGACACCCCCATGCACCGGCGTTTGCTCGCATGACCCGACCCAACTTTGCACCGCGAACCCGGATTGTGGGGGGGCGAACCAGTGCATCAGCAAGAACTGCTCGCGCAAGTCGGCGGATTCCGCCCCCGCGTGTACCAACACGAACCAATGCCAGCCGGGGAACCTGTGCCTTGACGGCACATGCACCACCACCGGGGCGGCGTGCAGCACGCAGGACGATTGCTGCAACCCGACCAAGGACGAATGGAATGCCGCGGTTGCGAACAAGCACGCGGACATACAGCAGGTGATTCATGACCTGCTGGGAGAGATCCGCGTGGAGCATTATGGCCGTTGTGTGCGCGATCTTTACGCGCCGACTGAACTGGATGCCGGCCTTCTGAGTGAAGCGATTTATAACACGCCGATCCCGGACCGCATGGAGTCGGGCATGTGCTGCTGCCAGCAGATCGCCGGTACTCGGCCCATCACGCCGTGGATCGCGCTCGGAGGCAGCGGGTCCGTGGAAAGCTGTCCCGGCAGCACGTTCGATTTTCGCTTTGACTACCCGCCGCGTTTTTCCCGTCAGCTCGGAGCGTGGCTCAACTGCGCAAACGATGCTTCGCGGCCTGGTATTGCCTGCACCGCGGCCAACCGACCAGCGGCGTTTTCCACCGTCGGCGATCGCGTGGTGTTCTGGCCGCGGGCGTTTGACGCCCAGCTTCTTGGCCGCTGGGGACGCCATTTCATCGCCTATGTTGAGGGGGCATACGGCGTGGGCCCCAGCCCCGACTGCAACGACAACGGCGCACTCGACCTGGCGGACGTCATGCAGGGTTCGAGCCTCGATTGCGATGTCAACGGAACCCCCGATGAATGTGAACCAGACTGCGACGGAAACGGGGTACCCGACGCGTGCGAGACCGTCGTATACGTGGATGGCGCCGGCCCCGGCGCGAACAACGGCTCGGGCTGGGCCGATGCCTACCACGACCTGCAGGACGCGCTGGAGCTAGCCGCCTGCTCCGCGTACCCAGTGCAGATTCGCGTCGCCCAGGGCACGTACCGCCCAGACCGCGGCACGCTGGGCCGCAATGCACATTTCGCCCTTCTGGACGGCGCTACCGTGCTCGGCGGGTACGCCGGATACGGCGCGCCGAACCCCGACGACCGCAATCCCACCGCGTACGTGACGGTACTGAGCGGCGACCTGCTCGGGGACGACGGGCCCGACTTCGCCAACCGCGGGGATAACAGCTACTCCGTGGTATCCAAGACCGCGACGACCTCGGCGGCGGTCCTGGACGGGTTCACCATCCGCGGCGGTAACGGCGAAACCAGCGGAGGCGGCGGGCTGTCCGGCGACGGCAGTTCGCTGGTGCGCGACTGCACCTTCACCGACAACTTCGCCGTCGCCGGCGGCGCGGTCCACAACGCGACCGCGGCCAGCTCACCTACGCTCGAAGACTGCCGCTTCACCGCCAACCGCGCCTGGGCGGGCGGAGCAATCTACAACATCGGTTCCGCCAGCCCAACGATCACCGGATGCGAGTTCACCGACAACACCGCCGTCGCCTTCGGCGCCTGGGGCGGCGCCGTGTATAACGCCGTGGGCGCCAGTCCGACCGTCGATTCCTGCTCCTTCTCCGGGAACTCGGCGGAAGGAGAAGGCGGCGCAGTGTTCAACGTCGCGGGTAGTTTCCCTGAGTTCTCTTCTTGCACCTTCAGCGATAACCTCGCCGACGCTGGGGGTGCGGTGTACAGCGACGACGGCAGCAGCCCGCTATGGACGGGCTGCACCTTCACCGGTAACTCCGCCACCCACGGCGGCGCGCTCTACAACTCGGGGAACGCAGCGCAGATCACGAACTGCACCTTCACCGGCAACTCCGCCACGCGCGGCGCGGGCGTCTACTACACTGGCGGCGCGGCCGGCGCGCTGAACGACGGAATCTTCTCCGGGAACGTGGCCGCGGACCTCGGCGGCGCCGTCTACCTTGACGCTTGCAGTCCAGCGATCGGCGGCACAGTGTTCGACGGGAATGCCGCCGGGCCTGATGGCGGGGCGATCTACAACGCTGGCGGCAGTCCAGTGTTGACGCTCTGTTGGTTCGAGTCCAACGTTGCCTCGGGACGCGGCGGAGCAGTCTACAACGTCGGAGCCGCCAACCCCGCGTTCGCCGGCTGCGTGTTTCTCGCCAACAACGCCACCAGGGGCGGGGCCATGGGCTCGGAGAACAGCACGCCGACGGTGGCCGGTTGCACATTCGACTCAAACGCCGCCAACGAAGGCGGAGCGCTGTACCTGTACAAGTGGCCTTCGACCACCGGCAACCCGCGCTTTACGGACTGCACGTTCGTGCGCAACAACGCCGTGCAATCCGGCGGCGCGGTGTTCAACGACGACAACGTCCGCGGCGAGTTCACCGACTGCCTCTTCGACCAGAACGTCGCGAGCTTGCGCGGTGGGGCCATGTGGACGCAGCTCGCCGGAGCCCCGGCCATCCGCGGGTGCCGTTTCGCCGGCAACCACTCCGATGCCGACGGCGGGGCGCTCTACTACTCCGGGGGCACGCTGGACGTCGTCGATTCCACCTTCTACCTCAACTACGCCTTTACGCCCGACGGCAGTGGCAGTCGTGGCGGGGCCATCTACAACGCTGGCGGAAGCGGCTGTGTCGCCAACTGCAAGTTGATCCACAACCTTGCTTTGGGACTCGCCAGCCACGGCGGCGGCATCTACTGCGGTGCGAGTGCCGGCGGGTCGGCCATCGACCTCACCAACTGCCTGTTCGACGGCAACGCCACCTACGGCGGCATCTCTAGTGGCGGCGGGGTCTACAACGCCGGCAGTACGGTGCGGGTGCGGAATTGCACTCTGGGCAGCAATTGGGCCATGCGCGACGGCGGCGCTATCCACACCCGCGGGGCTGACGGGGCGCTGGTGGTGACGAACTCGGTGCTGTGGAGCAACGTGCACAACGGCGGGGTCATGGACGCCGCGGCGCAGATCTACGTCGGCGCGGGCACGGCGACCGTGGACGAAAGCGACGTCCAAGGCTGCTGGAATGGAGCCGGAAGCAACGACATCTGCCAGGACCCGCTGTACCGGGACCTCTACGGACCCGACGGCGCCTACGGCACCGAGGACGACGACCTGCGGGTGGTCTGTGCCAGCTCGCCGGTAGTCAACAACGGCAGCAACGCGCTAGTTCCGCCGGACACCTGCGACGTGGATGACGACGGCAACACCACCGAGACCACGCCGCTCGATCTTGACGGTGTGCAGCGGATTCGCAATACCACAGGGGACATGGGGGCCTACGAGTGCCCGCCTCCGGCAAGCGGAGGCGGGATCAAGCCCAAACCGGGCGGCGGCAGCGCGCCGCAGTAAGGTCGCCGACCTACGGCGTGCCACCCACGGCAGCGACGCAGAGGATGGAGTAACGCGCCCATAAGTATAATGAGGGCAGCGTCCAGACAGTTGCGGGTTCCGGAGATTCCTGCCACGCCTCGGGGTCGCCGCCCGCGTGTAACGAGCCACCGCTGCCCGGTCGACGCCCAACGCTTCGGCGATCCGCCGCTGAGGCGGGCCGCGTTCCAACAGTGCTTCGATGGTGCGCACCCAACCCACCTGGAGCCGATTTGCCATCCCGCGCGGGGGGTGATCCACGGCTGACCACCAACTCTTCAAAGTAGCTGGGGGCGGGGGCGCCTCCGGGTAGCTGCATTTCCGCCTCGTGACACCACGGGGGAAAACTCCCTTTCCGACTGAAGCGACACAAGTCAAGAAAGTCGCTGCCTGTTCATGCTTGTCATCCACAACATATGGAAACATCTCGTTGCCGTTCGCCTCGCGGTGGTGCAAAGCTCCGCTCGCGGAACGCTCGCCGTCGTGTGAATGAACCATTGGCAACGCGACCAGCCGATTGGGTGCGGCGCGGTTGGGGCGGCACGGCCGTCAATCACAGAATCCCCCCTTCCAAGTTGTGGCGGAGAAGAAGACATCCCGGATCTCCGGCTCGGCGAGATCCCGTCCCGGAGATCGCTCGGCAACTTCCTCCGGGAGGTCGTCGAGGTCGGAGATTTCCCGGATTAGTAGGGGGGCCCGCGCGTACCAACAGGCTATCCTTGCCAGGCGCTCTGTGTAGGAACGTCTGCGCTCGCTATTGACTGTAGCACCCCAGGCACGGCTGTGTGCAAGCGCAACGGCCTTCCACATTATGGCGCACGAATGGATGGAAAGAAGTTCTTCTTCCAGTATCTTGCGGCGGCGCCTGAGCGAGAGCCAGTTGAGCGCCCAGACCATGAGCCCGAGGCTTGTGCATACTCCTGCTGCCCACCCTCGCATTCCAAGCGGGCCTTCCACGTACTGGCGTAGAAACAGGATCAGGAGGGGGAGCAGACTAAAGAGCTGGAGCGCGCCAAGGATGGCGAAGATTCGAGCCAGGTAGCTCCCAGCGTGGTAGCAGCCTCCCCCAAGAGCGGCCCTGACCCCAGGCATCCACCAAAGGCACGACGTCTCGATGAGGCGGCCTTCAAGGTGCTGCCGACGGGATTCTAGATCCGAGCAGTCTCGTTGCAAGCGAGATCCGTTGTCTCCAACTTCGCCGTGTGGGTGCTCGTCGATCGTGCGGTGAATCTTGTCGATGGCAAGGCTCAGTGCGCGCAGCTCCCTGCGATACTTGTCGTACCCGGCGAGCCGTTCGCGGAAGGGCTGCCTGAGAACGAAGAAGCCGGGGTATAAGTCAGTAATCGTGGGCAGGCGCGCCAGCCGAGACCGAGGAGTGGTGTAGATGGCCTCGAACACTGTCGCCTGGACGATTCTCCAGGCACGGCAGGCCTCCTCCCAGCCGATCAGGGAAAGAGGGTGCGGGGGCGTCCCACGTAGGCGTTCGAGGTGCAGTTGGTAACCCCAAAGACGATTCGTCGTGCTGAACTTGTGAAGGCCGATGCGCTGGACGGCGATAACGACGCCTAAGACCCCGACGACAGCAAAGGCCGCGTCAGGAGCCCTCTCGCCGGCAATCAGGGTGGCGCTGATGGCGGCGACTGCAAACGCTATGACCTGGGCGAGCAACGTGCGAAGGCACATACGTGCATCCGCCGCCTCCCTCCGCAGGGACTCCACGAGGGGCGTGAGTTCCGGTGGGGTGATCATGCTGCGTCTCCTCCCATTAAAGAACAGGGTCCAGCCGCTGTGCTCGACCCCCATCGGTGGTACATGGCCACCTCCTCGAGTCCGCCGTGCCTACAACGCAACGACGCCAGCAATGGACCACGAACGTACGTACACCGGCCTCTGGCCTGGAGGTCTACCAAGCGACCCCTGACGCCCGAGGCCGGCGGTGCGGGACCACGTGGGCTAAGGGTCCCTTGGTAGCCCGCGGGCGCGCCGGCGGCGCAGGTCGTCAGCCACGTCCTGTCGAGGTGTTCGGCGTGCACATAGCGCAGGTCGCCATCGGGCAACTGCCCGACGCCCGGCGCGTAGGCGGCCGTCGCCAAGCATAAAACGAGGCCTGCGGCACCCCTGCTTGCCGGCAGAACGCCGTGACGCTGTCCACGCCGGCACGATGATCGCGGAAGAACCGCCGGCATTCCGCCACCGCAGACTCTACCCTGCCCACACTCCCATCATGCGTGCGCCACACATACGGCCCGAAGACGGGGTTTGCCAAACGGACAAGCTCCACTGCCGACCTACAACCCGTCTCGCCCTCCACTACCTTGGCCCTACGACGCGATTCTGTTGCATCGTCAAGGCGCCACCAGACTAGGGTCTGTCTGAAAACGCCCTTTCTTGCCGATCTACGTTGTATTCGACAGGAGGTCGGCAGCCATGAAACGCCACGAGCTCACGGATGAGCAATGGGCGCTGGTCGAACCGATCGTGCCCAAGGGTACAGCACGGACGGGTCGGCCGGCGCGGGATCGACGCATCGTTCTGAACGGCATCTTCTGGATACTCCACACCGGTGCGCCCTGGAAGGACCTGCCGGAGCGGTTCGGTCCCTGGCAGACGGTGTACCACCACTTCGCAAAATGGCGGCGCGAGGGCGTCTTCGACGAAATCATCCGATGCCTGCAGATCCGCCTCGATGATCGCGGCCTGATCGACTGGGATCTGTGGTTCATCGACGGGGCCAACGTCCGAGCCGCCCGCGCCGCCGCCGGCGCTGACAAAAAAGTATCGAGCGGCACCCCGACGAGCCGCCGGACCACGCGTTGGGCCGCAGCCGAGGCGGGTTTGGATCGAAATTCCACCTGGTTACTGACGGTCACGGCATTCCCCTCGCGGTCGAGGTCACGGCCGGTCAAGTCCACGAGTCGACGCAAGTCGAGGCGGTGATGGACGGGATCGCCGTCCCCCAGCGGCTGGGACGGCCTTGAAAGCGCCCCCGGCGACTCGCCGGCGACAAGGCCTACAGCGTGAAGCGCTTGCGCGACTGGCTTCGGGCTCACGGCATCCAAGCGGTGATCCCACGGAAGGAGAATGAATCGCTTCGACACGACCAGCGCGCCGCCCTGGACAAGGATACGTACCGCCGCCGCGCGGCCGTCGAGCAATGCGTGGGCTGGATGAAGGAATGCCGCCGCATCGGGAGGATGTCCCACTCATAGTTGAAGGTAGGCAGTGGCTCGATTCACGTTAACCGACTTTCTTTCCACGGTCCATGGTTTCATCCGCCTGTGAGTCGTTGAGCACGGCCTCCAGCATCCAGAGCTGCTGGCATCCCATCAA
>JACQXM010000045.1 GCA_016208685.1 Planctomycetota bacterium
CCTGGTCCGCCGCCGCGGGGCGGCGCCGGAACAGCTCGTCCGTGAGGCTGATCAGGTCGTCGAAATCCGCCATGTTCCGCTCCCGCAGCGCGCCGACGTAGCGCTGGAAGAGCTGCTCGTCCCGGCCTTGCAGCGCGCCGGACTGCGCGTCGGCGCCGTGGGGCTCCGCCACCAGACGCACCAGGTCTCGGACTGGCCCACCTACCTGCACGCCGTCACCCGATCCTTGGCAACGGAACGCTTCCGCGAAGCAGGGTACCACGAACTCGCGCCCGCCATCTGGTGCGGCGAGGGCGTACGCGTCGCCCCGGACGCGCGAATCGTGGGACCCGCCCTCCTCGGCCATGGGTGCGTTGTCGGCGACGAGTCGGTCATCGTCGGCCCCGCCATGCTGGGCGATTGCTGCGACGTTGGGCCGCGTGCCTGGCTGGTGCGAACCGTTGCGCCGGCGGGCACAGTGTTCGCGGCGGAGAGCTCGGTGACCGACTGGTTTCACCCCGGCGCCGGCTTCGCCGCAGGCGCGAATGCGTCGGCCGCGGGCACGGACGCCGCGAACGTCCGCGGCACGAGGGCGGACGACGCGGGGGCGGGCGCCGGTTCGTCCGCTAATGCCGGCCTGTGGGGGCAGATCAAACGCTGGTCTCCCGCGGCAGCCGTCGCTGCCGCGTTCGTGTGGGCTTTCTGGTCGAACCTGGTCGATCTATGGATCGTCTGGCAATACAACGCCGACTACAGTGCCGGGCAACTGGTACCGGCTGCCGCAGCGTACCTGGTGGCGACCAACCGCCGGCGCTTGGAGGGGATCAGGCTCTCGCTCTCGCCGCTGGGGTTGGCCCTCTTCGGTTTGGGCCTGGCGATGAACTGGTTCGGGGCGTACTACCTGTACTCCTCGATCTCGAACGTGGGCATGGTGGTATGCGCTTCCGGCGTGGTCATGGCGCTGATTGGTTGGCGAGGATACGCGCGAGTCTGGTATCCATTGGCATTCCTGCTGCTGATGTTGCCCCTGCCGCGCCGCATGCACGACGCGGTCATGCTGCCGCTCCAGGGCTTCGGGGCGCAGGTCTCCGCGAGCATCCTGGAGATCATCGGAATTCCCGTGGAACGGTTCGGACACGTGTTGGAGGTGGCAGGCCAGCGGGTGGCAGTGGCGGAGGCGTGCAGCGGATTGCGCATGGCCCTCGCCTTCCTTATTGTCACCGCGGTGGTGGCCTACATCGTGCGCCGCCCCATGTGGCAGCGCGTCCTGCTCGTGCTCTCCAGTGTGCCCATCGCCCTGGCGTGCAACGTGGTGCGCATCGTGGCCACCGCGTATCTCTACAGCATCGGGTACGACTCATTGGCGCAGGGCGTCTTCCACGATGGCGCCGGTTTGCTGATGATGCCGGTGGCGTTCGGGCTGATTCTGCTGGAGCTCTGGTTCCTCTCCACGCTCACCACGCCGCGCGCCCGGCCGCCCTTGCTCACGCAACGCGCCCGGCAGACGGCGGTCGTCGCCCTCCGTTGACCAACGCCACGCCCCTGGCACGGCGCGGAATACCATGACCAACACCAACCGAAGTCTGCTCGTCGTTGCGCTCGTCGTCCTGCTCGGCGTAGGCGCGGTCAATCGCTGGGTGCGGGTGAGCCGCGCCGGCGCCGCCCACGCCCTCACTCCGTTGGCTCTGCCACTCGCAGAGATCCCCACGGAGATCGGGCCTTACACGGCGCGCGACATTCCCCTGTCCAGCGACGTGATGCGCGTGGCGGCCGTGGACAGTTACGTGCAACGGGAATATCTCGATGGCGGCACCGGGCGCCGTATCGTGCTCTACGTTGGGTACTGGGGGCGGGAGAACGTCGGCATGGGCCACGGCCCGGAAGTCTGCTACCCGGCCGCCGGCTGGAGCGTCGATGCTCCACCCTTCGACTACGCCCTCTCCTTCGACGATCTCGCCGGACCGGTGAAGGCCGTCCTGGCGTTCCACCGCTTCTTCCGCGCCCAACCCGAAGGCGTCGCGCGTTGTGCCGTGGGGTTCGTCGCCGTCACCAGCGGTGAGTATCGGCCCAGTTCGCGCGGCGTCTTCTTCCACCAGCCGGGCAGTTCCCGCCCCGAGGGCGGACATTACCTGGCGCAGGTCCATATTTCCGCCTACCCCGACGAGGGGGGGTGGGTGGCCGCGGAACAGGACATTGTCGAGTTTGCGGCCATGATTCTTCCCCACGTCGCAAGGTGCCTACCCCGGGCCGCCGATGGGTAGTACAATCGGAGTGTCCTCTACAGAATGAACAACGGGCCAATGTCCACCACCCATGACATCGTCGCCGTCGAACGCTCTCCGGGCGGAGAGCTGGCGGCGCTCGCCGCCCCGCACCCGGTCGTGGAGGCGTCGCTGGCTCAGGCCGTGGCCCAGCGCTGGATGACCGTGCTCGTTGTGACGCTGACCGCCGCCGCGGCGTCACTCGCCGCTATCGTGCTGCTGCTTCGCCCCGAGTATGAGGTCGGCTCCCTCGTGCACGTCGCCCCGGTGGTGCGTCCCATCCTCGCCGGAGACATGGATACCGACATCTCGCGCAACTACACCAGCTACATGGCCACGCAGCGCGGCGTGATCCTCAGCCCCGATCTGATCGCCGCGGCGATGGAGGCGCCCGAGGTCCGCGCCGCATCGCCGCTGGACATGCCCGGCGATCCGGTCCGCAGCGTTCTGTCGATGCTGCGCGTGGAACGCCTCGGCAACACCGAATTACTCCGGCTTTCGCTCGTCGGGCAACAGCCGCAGACCCTGGCGACCATCCTGAACAGCATCGTGCGCACCTACCTCCGCCGCCACGACGACGAGCGCCGCAGCTCCGATGAGCAGGCCCTCGCGTCCTTGCGCGCCGAACAAACGGAACTGGAAACGAAGCTGAAAATGAAGGGCGAGCAGGTCCGACAGCTCGCTGCCGACAGCGGACTGGCCGGCCCCAACGACCCCGGTCACACCAACGAGGTCACCGTCGCCACCTATCAAGGTATGCTCACCGAGGCGCGAAAGACCCGCGCCGTCGCCGACGGACGGCTCAACGCCATCCGCGAGCAGACCCAGGCGGGCGCCGACGCCCGCATCACCCTGCCCGGCTTCGAGGAATTCGTGGGCAGGGATGCCACGCTTCTGTCCCTCAAGACGCAGTTGCGGGACACGGAGCTGTCGGCGCTGACCGACAAGAACTACGGCCGCGGACCGGGACACCCCGACGTACAGAGCCGGCCGCAGCTTATCGCGGCTCTCAAGGACCAGATTCAGGCGCGCGAGGATGAACTGCGCGACATCTTCGTGGCCGTCGAGATGCGACGGCTGGAAGCGGAGATGCACAGCGCCGCCATCACGGAGAAAGTGGTGCAGGAGGAGCTGCAACGCGCCCAGGCGGAACGCGCCGGCGCCGCCCGCCAGGAGTTCCTCCTCGAGGACGTCCGGCACGAGCGCGAGCAGCTCGAACATACTCTGGCGCAGGTGCGCAACAAGGTCTGGGCGGTGGAGGTGGAGCAGAACCGCACGGCGCGGGTGACCCTCAAGTCGCCCGCCCGCCCCCCGAGCGAGCCCAACATCGACAAACGCCTGAAGTACGCGGCCCTGGCCCTGCTGCTCAGCGGCATGCTGGGCGTGGGCGCCGCCTTCGTGCGTCACCGCCTCGACACCAATCTGTACTCCCCCACGCAGGTCGTCGAACGCCTCGGCGTGCGTGTCCTGGGAACCGTGCACCAGGTGCCACAGGCCAACGGCACGCTCACGGCGCTGGAGCAGGGTCTGCGCGAACCGGTGCGCGGAATCTCCACGGCGCTCCTCGCCGTCGCCTCGCCCCAGACCTCGCACAGCCGCCTGATCACCAGCCCCACGCCGGGCAGCGGCAAGTCTTCGATGGCCATCAACCTGGCGCGGAGCCTGGCGGCCACCGGGCGCCGCGTCCTGCTCGTGGACGGCGACAACAACCACCGGGGCATCAGCCGCAAGCTCGACCTCCTGAAACGACCCGGGCTCAAGGAACTGCTCGAAGGCACCTGCGCTCCGCAGGCCGCCCTGCAGGAACTCGACCCGCACCGCATCGCCGTTATTCCCGCCGGAGAGTCCGTTGGCGGCTTCGGAGAGTTGCTCGCCAATCGCGAGGCGCAGATGCGGCTCAAGGGCCTCTTCTCCCTGTACGACGAGGTAATCGTCGACTCCCCGCCGGTGCTGGCCAACAGTCACGCTCTGATCCTGGCAACGCTGGTCGACGAAGCGGTGCTGGTGCTGCGCGCCGGTCAATCGAGCCGCGACGAGGCCGAGGCGGCCAAGGAATACCTCGCCGCGGTGGGCAGCCGCATCGTCGGCGCCATTCTCAACGGCGTGGATCCCAAAAACACGCGGTACGGCTACGGCTACGGTTATGGCTACTCCACCACCTACCAGGAGAGCAGCACCTAGCGCCCCGCGGCGCGCGGCGGCGGCGGCGCACGACCCGGTCGCCGGACATCCGGTGACACGATACTGGCATTGCTGAGAAGGTACCACGCGTGGCAAGCGACGGCAGTCCGCTGGTTCTGGTGCACTTCGACGCCGCCTGGCTCACCGAGGCTCTCCTGGGCCATGGCGGCGGACGGCAGGCCAATCCCGTCGACTGGTACTGTCAGTGGGCCAGCGGCACGGCGGGTACGGTGTATGTCCTGCTTCCCGCGTCCCTGCGCCCCCGGCTGGCCCGGGAGGGCTACGCCGCGTCCTACGGCGAACCCGTTTGGTACGCCGATGACGGTCGACCCGACATCCCGCCGCTGAACCCCGGCGACGGGCTCTGGGTGGTCAACGGCGGCATTCTGCCCATCGTGAACTGGGACGCCGCCGACGAAGCCGTGGCCCGACATCGCTGCGACGCCCTGGTGTTCGGCCCGCCCGGGGCGACTTCTTCCTCGCAGTATCCCGAGTCGCTGGTCGTGGACGACACCGGTCGGGTGCTCCGCGTCGAACGCCATTACTTCGACTCCCCCGCGTTCACCGACGTTGCCTTCGGGCCGGTTTCCTTCCTCTACGCCTCGGGCCCCCGCGCCGAAGCCGTGTTGCATCACGTCCTGGTCCACGGGTGGGATCTTGCCAGCATGCGGCAACTGGCGCACTTTGCCAGCGTGGAATGGTGTGCAGCACCGGGCGTGCTTTCCAGCCTCGCGGGTGCCGGCGTCGCCGCCCAATCGGCGACCTCGGTCAGGGCGCCCGCCGCTCAGTGGGAGTCCGCCGACGCCGGCACGCCGCGCCCGCTCACACCCTCGCCGACATCATCATCCCCCTCCGGTTGGTCGGACGGCGCGCTCGCGGGTACCGCCGCCGCGGCAAGGGACAGCCTCCCCGACTTCTGGTTGGACTCTCCGTTCCCGCGACGTCGCGGCGCCGGGCTGGCGTATCGCTTCGCCAAACGCACTCTCGATCTTGCGGTTTCGCTGGTCGGTCTCATCGTGCTGTTGCCGCTGCTGGCGGCAGTGGCCGTCATGATTCGAGTCACCTCGGGAAAGCCGGTGTTTTATTCCGACCGACGGCAGGGGTTGGGCGGCGCGGAGTTCCCCTGCCTGAAGTTCCGCACCATGATCGTCGGCGCCGCGGAACAGCAGGCGCAACTGCGCGATCACAACGAAGTGGACGGCCCGCAATTCAAGATCGCCGACGACCCGCGACTCACCCGGTTGGGACGCTGGCTCAGGCGCTACAACCTCGACGAGCTACCCCAGCTTCTCAACGTGCTCTTGGGGCAGATGAGCCTGGTGGGGCCACGACCCTCGCCGGACCGCGAAAACCAGCTCTGCCCCGGCTGGCGGCGCACCCGGCTCTCCGTGAAACCCGGTATCACCGGTCTGTGGCAGGTTTTGCGCCTGCGGGATGCCGCCTCCTCGGATTTCCAGGAGTGGATTTACTACGACGTCGAGTACGCCCGGCATCAATCGCTGTGGCTGGACCTGCAGATTCTCCTGTATACTCCCCTGACGGTGTTTGCCCCGCATCGCCTCGCGGGACTGGCGCGGAAACTGGCTCGGCGCGGAATCTCCAAGCAATCGGCGTTGATCCACGCCAGGCCCGAAGGTATGGCGGCGCCGGCCCGATCGGAAGGCACGCCCGGCAAACCAATTAGCGACGCGGCAGGCAACTGAGCAGCGCCGCCTGCCGAACCGCGAGGGGCACTGCTTACTGGAATTCCCCCGAACGCTGGCGGCGCCGCGCGGTCGTGGGGGCGGCGCCGGTTCCGGCGTGTACTCATGCGGAGGGCAGGTCATGGGGCGCATTCGACCACCGCAGCGACGCAGGCGATCCCGGCTCAAGTGGGTGGTCGGCGCGGTGGTTATCGCGCTGGTCGTCCTGTCGACCGGCTTCGTTCTCTACGCCTACCAGCGCAAACAGAACACCAGGCTCCTGCTCACCAAGGCACAGAACGCCGCGGAGGCACAACGCTGGGCCGAAGCGGCTCAGGCCTATCGTCAATACCTCAACCGCGCGGAATCCGACACTGCGGCGTTGGCCGCCTACGCCAAGGTCCTCCTGGAGGAACTCAAGGAATCTCCCGAAGTCGTCGGCACCACGGTGAAGGTGTTGCAGCGCCTCGTCCGCGTCGACCCGCAGAACCTGGAGGCCATCGAGCCCCTCGCCGGAATCTACTTGCGCCTGGGCGAGTTCGCCCTCGCCGAGGAGCTCGCCACGCGCTGGACGGGACTGGCCCCGGACTCCGCTGACGCTCATCTGGCACTCGCCGCGGCGCGGCGCGGAATGCGGCAACCGGCCCAGGCCGCCGAGGGCCTGGTCAGCGCCGTCACCCGGATGCCGCAGGCCGTTTCGCTGTACCCCGCGCTCATCGCCCTCTATTCCGTCGAACTGGACAAACCCGCCGAGGCGCGCGCCTGGTTGGACCGCGCCCTCGAAGTCAGTGCCGATTCCTCCGCCGTCCAGATGTCCGCCTTTGCCTACTTCGACACCCGCGGCGAAACCGCCGCCGCCGAGACCCACCTCCAGCGTGCCCTCGAGCTGGCGCCGGACCGCGTCAACGTGCTCCTCCCCGCCGCCACTTTCTACCTGGGACAAGGCAAGCTGGATCAGGCCAGAACGTTCGTGGATCGCGCCGTCGGCGTTGACCCGCAGGATCGCGGCGTTCTCTTCCTACGCGCCGCCTGGGCCATGCGGGCCCGGGATGAGGCGGAACTGGTCGCTACCGCCGCCGCCATGACCGCCCAGGCGGGCGAAGGACAACCGGACCTGATCGCCCGCGCCGCGGAACTCTACCTCGCCGCGAACCGTTTCGAGGAAGCCGACGAGTGCATCGGCAAGCTCGCCGCCGCCAGGAGCACCGGCCCGGCGCTGCAAACCTGGCTCGAAGCCCTCCGTGGCACCCGCGCCGTCATCGGCGACCAGCCGTTCGCCGCCATCCCGCATCTCGAGGAAGTGCTGCGCCGGCAGCCATCGGACCTGCAGACGATGGAGCTGCTGGCCCTCGCGTACGCCAACAGCGGGGCCGTCGAGGCCGCCGGCGATGCCTACCGCAAGCTGCTCGCCGCCAGACCGGGAAACGTCAAGGCGAAGCTGGCGCTCGCCCGCCTCGAGCTGCAACAAGGTCGGTCCGCCGCCGCGCGCACCCTGGTAAGCGACCTGCGGGAAGGCGACGAGGCACAGCGCCGCCAGGCGGCGCTGGTCCTACTTGCCTGTGACCTGGAACGAGAGGCGGCGGGTGCTTCGCCCCAGGCTGCTTCGCGGCTGTGGCCGCGCCTCCGCGAACTTGCCGCGTCCCCCCCGCCGGACGACGTTGCCGCCCAGCTTCTGGCAACCTGCTTTACGCGCGCCGGGTATCCGGCCGAGCTGGTCGATCTCGTCCACGCGCGCCTGGCCGACGCCGCAACCGGCGCCATCATCGGGGTGGAATACGGGCAGCATCTGCTCGGCACCGGCGCGCATCAGGCCGCGGAGGAACTGACCCGCGAACTGCTGCGCCTGTTCCCCGACTCCCCCGAGGCGCGGACGCTTCATGTCAGGCTTCTGGCGGCCACAGGCCGTGACGGCGACGCCGCGACCTTCATCGATCGCCTCCCCTCCGATGCGGAATCCAAGGGCGCTCTGTACGACGCGCTCGCGGACGTGTGCCTCACCGGTGAACGGCACGATGCCGGCCTTCAAGCCCTGCGGCAGGCGGTCAGCCTTCGGCCGCGCGACGTGCTTGTGCGCCAGAAGCTGGCGCGCCTGGCGCCGGACCGCGAGGAGGTAATCTCCCTCGTGGATCAGATTCGTTCCATCGAAGGCGATGCCGGCCTGACCTGGCGACAGGAGCGCGCCGCCATGCTCCTGCGCTTTGACTCCGGACCCACGGCCGGCGCCGAGGCCATTGAGCTGCTCACCCCCTGCGTGTCGGCGCGACCCGGTTGGGTGGCGGCGTGGCTGCTCCTGGGAGCGGCGCAGGAAGCGGCACAGCGCTTCGCCGATGCGGCGGCCTCCTATCAGGCGGCCATTGCACAACGCCCGGAGCTGGAAGTCGGCTCCGTCGGGCTGCGCCTGGTCCATGTGTACAAGCGACTGGGGCGCTACTTCGAGGCCGATGCCGTCGTCGGCCGACTGGCCGATGCCCACCCCAAGGCGCCCGAGGTGCTCCGCCTGTTGGCCGAAAAGCAGTTTCGCGCCAAGGACCTGGCCGGCGCCGCCGCCACTGCGGAACTGTTGCTGGCCCAACGTCCGGATGACCTCGATTGGGCGGCTGCCACCGCCGACCTTCAGCTTCGCGCCGGAAACGGCGCTCGCGCCGTCGACATCGCCCGCGCCGGCCTCGCCGCCCATCCGGAGTCCATTCCCCTCCTCTGGGCCCTGGCCCGATCGTTAATCGCGCAGGATCGCGCCGCGGAAGCGGAGGAGACCGTTCGCGCCTCCGCAGCGACCTTCAATGATCCGAAGCACTACTGGCTCCTCGCACAGCTCCTGGCGCAGGCGGATGCCAAATCCCCCGCGGCGCGCGAAGCCATGGAAAAGGCCGTCTCCCTTGCCCCCGAGAACGCCGATCTGCTCTGGACGGCATCCGAGTTCTACCGCCAGCGCCGGGAACGGTCCCCGCAGTTGGACTATGCCCGCCGCGCCCTGACGGCCCGCGGCGAGCGTCCGGAAGAGTCCCTGGCCTTCGCGGAGCTGCTCGCGGACGGCGGCTCGCCCCAGGAACGCACGGAAGCAGCGTCGATCGTTCGCCGCCGGTTGGACAAGAATGCCAACGACCTTCGCGCCCTTCTGCTCGACGCGCGACTCGCGGGCGCTTCCGACCCGCCCGATTTCACGCGTGCCGAAACGAGCCTCCAGCGTGCCTTAACCGTCGACCCCAAGTCCGCCAAAGCGCGTCAGCTTCTCGCCGCCGTGCAGATTCGGCGCGGACAACTCACCCAGGCCGCGGCAACCGTGGCGGCCGCGCTGGCGCACAACCCCGAGGATCCTGACCTTCTCCTCCTGACGGCAGAGATCGCCGGCTATCGCGGCGAGTATGAACGGGCGATCGCGCCTCTGCGACAACTGCTGGAGATGCGGCCGCGAATGCCCGAGGCCGTCCGCCTCCTGGCCTCCGCCTACGAGAAGGGGGGTCAGGTGGATCGCGCCATCGACTTCGTGGAAAAGCAGGCGCCGTCCGACCAGCTTCGTCCGCTGGAAATGCTCACCCTGGCACGGCTGTACGAGACCAAGCGCGACTACGCCCGCGCCGAAGCGCTCCTGCAACGGGCGGTAGCCGCCTCCGACGGGCACAGCGACGCGGTTCAGGCCCTGTTGTTCTATCACCATCGCCGCGGAGAGTACGCCCGCGTGCATGAGCTCGCGGTGAAGCGCCGCACGGAAACACCAGCCGACGTCCCCACGCTGCTCATTGCGGCGCAGCTCCTGGGCGCTCAGACCAAGGATGATCGACTGCGGCAGACCGGGCTGGATTGGCTGCACGGCGTGGTCAACGACCACCCGGAATTCGCCGCCGACGCCGCCTATCGCGCCGGCATGTGCCACTACGAATCCGGCGACCGGCCGCAGGCTGAATCGCTGTTCCTTCAGGCCGTGCAGCTCGCGCCCGCCGATCCGCACGCCGCTAACGCTCTCGCATGGCTCTACTCCGAGGACCTCGGGCGTCCGGCGGATGCCCTCGCGGTGCTGCAGCGCTTCGCCGCGGCCCGGGGCGAGGAGGACGCGCAGATGATGGACACCCACGGCGCCGTCCTGTTACGACTCAATCAGTTGGACGCCGCGCGGGAGAAGCTCCTCGCCTGTGTCGAGATCGCGGGCCAGTCGCCCACGCTCACCGCCGCCATCTTCCACCTGGGCAAAGTGCTCGATCGCCAGGGGCAGAAAGCCGACGCGGCGGCCAGGTTGCGCGAGGCCCTGGAATTGGACAAGCGTGTCGGCGGACTCGCCGAAAAGGATCGTGAGGAGATTCGCAACCTGCTCGGCTCGTGATGGAGCGGCAAGCGGTGCTGGATCGACCCCGAGGGTCGGAGCGGCCGGCGGCGCGGAGCGGGTCCTGCCCGCCCGGTGACGGATCATCCAACCAGAATCCAAGGAACTCCGGGAATGCCGGCAGCGGAAGGGGCAAGCGTGCGGTCCTCGACGACGCTCAAGGACTTTGCCGATCTGCTGCGCCCGCACCAGTGGGTGAAGAACATCATCGTCTTCGCCGGACCGGCCGCCGGCCTGAAGCTCGGCTCCGCGGAATCCATCCTCAAGGCGTGCGCAGCGTTCGCCGCCTTCTGCTTCGCCGCCAGCGCTGTGTACGCCATCAACGACACCATTGACCGGAAAGCCGACGCTGCACATCCCACCAAGCGCCATCGCCCCATCGCCCGCGGCGTGATCGCGCCCACCACCGCCTGGGTGCTCGCCGCCTGCCTGGTCGCCGTCGCGCTCAGCGTATGCGCGCTGGGTGTGAACGCCCAGGTCACCGGAATCGTCGCCCTCTACTTCGCCACGATGCTGGCCTACTCACTGGCACTCAAGCGCCGAGTTCTGCTTGACGTGATCATCCTGGCCACCGGCTTCGTGATGCGCGCCTGGGCGGGCGCCGCCGCCGTGGGCGTGCCCGCCTCCGAATGGCTCATCGCCTGCGTCTTCACCCTCTGCCTCTTCTTCGGTTTCGGCAAGCGTCGCTGCGAGCTGACCATGATGGGCAGCAGTGAGGCCGCCGGTCACCACCGCGAGACGCTCGTGCGCTACACCCCCGAACTGCTCAACCATCTGATCACCGTGTCCGCCGCCATCGCCGTGATGACCTTCCTGCTCTACACCATGGAAACCTCGCGCACGCCCTCCGCCTTCCACAAGGAGAACCTGTTCTACACACTCCCCATCGTCGTCTACGGCATCTTCCGCTACGCCATGCTCACCGAACTCGGCATCCACACCGGCCCCACGGAAATCATCCTCAAGGACCGCATGCTGCTCGCCTCCATCATGATCTGGGTGGGCATCGCCCTGGGCGTCGCCTACCACGACCCGCTGGTGAGCTGGCTGAACCTGCCGCAATGGAGCTGGGGGCCGTAGTAGAGTCTCTTTGGCGTCCAACCGTATCGAGTCGCGGGCTTCAGCCCGCGAGGCCCCACGAAGGCCGAAAGCCCGCCGCGAGGGCGATCCGCCTACGGGCAGGGAACTGCGAAACACTACACTCGCGAGCCACCACTCCGCAGCGCCATGGACTCGGCACTCGCGCCTCTGGTCCCAGTGCTACGAGCGCCGGAGTTATCGGACGACCGGTCCGCGTCCTGGGGCGACGCGGCGCCGAGGCTCGCCCACGCCCATGCGGACCCGCTCCCGTTCACTTCCCTGTGGCGGCATAACGCGGCAACCAGAACCGAGGCGACCTCCGCGCCTGCGGTCGCAGGCCACTTCGACTGCACCCGCCGCGCGGCGGTTCCGATATTCACCTATCCCCCGCTGTGTGCGGGCTTCTGTAAGTCTCTTAAGGGCCGTGGCCATGAACCCAACGGAGGTTTCGCTATCCATCGGCGTGATCGGCTGCGGCCACTGGGGGCCTAACCACGTTCGCGTCTTCTCCGAGCGGGAGCGGTCCCGCGTCGTCGCCTGCGCGGACACCAACCCCGCGCGGCTCGCGCGAATCCGTGACCGCTTTCCGCGCGTGGCCGTCACCACCGACTACGCGGAGATCCTCCACCACCCGCAGATCGAGGCCGTGGTCATCGCCACTCCCACCGACACCCACGCCGGCATCGCTCGCCAGGCACTGGAGGCCGGCAAGCACGTTCTCGTGGAAAAGCCCATGTGCCGCACCAGCGACGAAGGGCATGACCTGATCGCCGCCGCGCGCTTAGCTCACCGCGTGCTCATGGTGGGTCACGTGTTTGTCTTCAACAACGGTATCCGCAAGCTGCGCGACCTGATCGCCGGCGGCGAACTGGGCGGCATCCGCTACCTCGACGCCGTGCGCACCAATCTCGGCCCCGTCCGCGGCGACGTCAACGCGCTGTACGACCTCGGGACGCACGACATCACCATCTTCAACTACCTGCTCGGCTCGCTCCCCGTGGAGGTCTCGGCCCTGGGCCGCTGCATCTCCCAGCCCGATATCGAGGACGTCTGCTTCGCCACCCTGCGCTATCCCGACGGCACGCTGGGACACATCCATGTCAGTTGGATGAACCCCCGCAAGGTGCGCACCCTCACCGCCATCGGCGAGCGCAAAATGGCCCACTGGGATGACATCGACCCGGAGAACACCCTGCGCATCTACGACAAGGGCTTCGACGAGCCGCCCTACTACGACTCCTTCGGGCAGTTCCACTACCTGCTGCGCAACGCCGACGTGCACCTGCCCGCCATCCGCCCCAGCGAACCGCTGGTCAATCAGGCCGAGGCCTTCCTGGACTGGGTGCTGACCGGCAAAGTCGCCGGTCCGACGGCGGAGGACGGCTGCAACGTGGCGCGGATTCTGGAGGCGGCCACCATGTCCATGCGCAGCGGCGGCGCCCTCTGCCCGGTCTCCTATGTCGGTCCCTCGGTCTCCGAGCCCGTCGCCGTGCCTGCCCGCGCCGTGGCCTTCAACGACGAAACAACCGCCGGCCTGCGTATGCCGGCTCTGGTGGCGCCGGTCGCGGAGCGCATGTAAGCGGGAGAGCCGCCGACCTTCCCCATGAACAAGAACTTCCGTGTCATTGCCCTGGTTCCCGCCCACGACGAAGAGCGGAAGATCTCCGCCGTGGTGCAGCGCTGCGACCCGCAGCTCGTCGACACCGTGCTGGTGATCGATGACGGCTCCGGCGACTCCACGGCCGGTGTGGCACGCGCCGCCGGCGCCGAAGTCATCGCCCTGCCGGAGCGGCGCGGCGTTGGCGCGGCACTCCGCGCGGGCCTTGCGCACGCCCGTGCCCAGGGCTACGACGTCGCCGTGATCCTCGCCGGCAACAACAAAGACGACCCCGGCGAAATCCCGCGCCTGCTGGCCCCCATCGCCGAGGCGGGCTGCGACTTCGTCATCGGGTCGCGTTATCTGCGAGGCGGAAGCTGCGGCGGAGCGATGCCGCGCTATCGCAAGCTCGCCACACGGGTGCATCCCTGGCTTATGAGCCTGTTCGCCGGCAAGCGGCTCACCGAGAGTACGAACGGCTTCCGGGCGTTTCGGCTGTCGATCCTCGACGACCCCCGAATCAACCTCGACCAGCGCTGGCTCGACGCCTACGGTTTGGAGGTGTACCTGCTTTGGAAGATGCTCAAACTCGGCTACCGGCACGTCGAGGTGCCGTGCACGAAGGTCTACCCCCCCAAAGAGTTGGGATACACCAAAATGACGCCGGTCATCGGCTGGTGGAGCATTCTGCGACCGATATTCCTGTTGGGATTCGGGATCAGGAGCTGACGCACTGTGCTCGACACGGCCCCTGACAAAACGGCGCCGCGACCGCCGATCAGGACCGCAACCGCCGATCAGAGCCGCGACGGCCGATCAGAGCCGCGACCGTGAGGGAGCGGGCAAGCAACGCCGGATGGCGAATTGGGAATTGGGAATTGGGAATTGCGAATGGCGAAACCAGCCCGCCATCGCGTTTTCGAAACGGCAGCGTGGCATGGTCAAGCGCAGCGCCGCCATGATGTTGCGGAAATACCGAGCCGCGAAGCCACGGAGGATCAGAGCCGCGACCGTGAGGGAGCGGGCGAGCAACGCCGGATGGCGAATTGGGAATTGGGAATTGGGAATTGCGAATGGCGAAACCAGCCCGCCATCGCTTCAGCGAAGGCGGACTTAATGAACCTGCCAACTGCGACACCAAAGCCCGCGCCAGCGGGCGGCACCTTCCTAGCTCACGGCGTAAACCGTGGGGACGCCATGCTCCTGCGAGCCAAGCCCCGTCAGCGGCGACACCCCTATGTCCCTCGGCATAAGCCGCGGACGTGCGATGAAAGCAACGATCGGCCAATGCTCACTGACTCCACCTCGGCAACGCGAACACCCCCGCACGCAGTGGCCGCCACTCAAGCGAAAGGACCCACATGCCAACCAAGATTCCTCTGGTGAACCTCGCAGCGCAACACGAGGCCCTGGCGGTGGAGATCCACGCCGCCATCGACTCCGTCATTGCCCGCAACGACTTCATCCTCGGCGACGAGGTGGCGGCATTCGAGGCCGAGTTCGCCGCCTACTGCGGCGCCCGGCACTGCATCGGCGTGGGCAACGGCCTGGACGCGCTTACGCTCAGCATGAAGGGTCTGGGAATCGGCCCCGGCGACGAGGTCATCACCGCCGCCAACACCTTCGCCGCGACCGCGCTGGCCATCCTGCAGACCGGCGCCATCCCCGTGCTCGTGGACCATGACCCCGAGACCTGCACCCTCGATCCGCGGAAGCTCTCGGCCGCCATCACGTCGCGCACCCGCGCCATCGTGCCGGTGCACCTGTACGGTCACCCCGCGGACATGAACGCCATCTCGGCGATCGCCGTGGAGCACAATCTGCTGGTGATCGAAGACGCGGCGCAGGCGCACGGGGCGCGATATCGCGGCCGGCGCTGCGGCACGCTAGGCCGCGCCGCGGCGTTCAGCTTCTACCCTGGCAAGAACCTCGGCGCGATGGGCGACGCGGGCGCGATCGTCACCGACGACGACGATCTCGCGCAATGGCTCCGCGCGGCGCGGAACTACGGCTCCACGGTCAAGTACCGCCACGTGGTCCGCGGCCTGAACAGCCGGCTGGACACGCTCCAGGCCGCCGTACTTCGCGTCAAACTGCGGCACCTGGAGGAGTGGAACCAGGCCCGGCGCGGCGTAGCGCGGCGCTACCAGGAGTTACTCGGCTCATGCGCCGCGGCCCTTCCGACGGCCCGTGCCGAGGTGGAGCCTGTGTACCACCTCTACGTGATTCGCTGCCCGCACCGCGACGCGGTGTTGGCACAGCTACAGCAGCAGGGCATCGGCGCGGGCATTCACTACCCACTGCCCATCCACCGCCAGGCGGCGTTCGGCCGCGGCTGCATGATTCCGCAGCCGCTGACCGTGACCGAGACCTTCGCCGATCAGCTTCTCTCGCTGCCCATCGGGCCGTACATGCCTGATGAGCATGTGCAGGAAGTAGCCTTAGCCCTCCTTGCAGCACTGCATAGCGAAGTTGCGGATCGCACGTCGCCCCCACATGCCGCCAGCGTGCCCGACGGCACGGCGAGGATGTAGATCAACCCGTCGTTGGGACTGTATCGGCGCGATGATAGTGAAATCCCACTCTTCCGTTCCACCCAGCACCACGATCGCCGGAGGGCGATAGCCGTCGCGCGAACGGCTCGCCTCAGCCTGGGAGCGCCGTACAGGAAGCCGCGGCATGGTGGCTTGCCCGCACGTTCTGCAACGTGTGCCCTTGGTTACCGTCCCACCATTTCACAGGCAGGATTCGCGAGCCAATTCAACGTGCGCGACGTGCCGCCGCAGGAACAGAGCCGCGACCGGACGGGAGTGGGCAAGCCAGTGAGAACCGCGCGGCGATGCACACGATCATGTAGATCTTCGCTCCTACGCACCGCCGCGGGCGCAACGACTTCAGCGAGTTACGTCATCCTTCAGGCGGACTGCTATCCGCTCAATCTGCGTGTCTCGCTCGTCTGCCAGGTACCTGCCCAACTGCGGCGCTCCTCGTGATTCTATAAGGTACGGGATTGTGTTTGTTATTCCACACAGGAGATCAATAACTTCGTCGAACGACTCTGTTGGCGGGTGGAAATACCAATCCGGTGTCCCTGGCGCATTCCGCCAGTAACCTCGTCCAACGACACACAACGCTGGAATAAGCGGATCGCACAGCGTTGAGTAATCTGCGACCCCCGCTTCCTCGACCAACCTGATGTACCGCTCCAGTTCCGTCTCCGCACTCAGGTCGGTATCGTAAGCGAAGTACACGAACACCGGTCGTGCCCCAGCAAGGCGCGGGAACTCCGCATGGAACACTGCCTCCCGATTGCAATGAACGAATGCGGGCGGTTTGCCGAGGTCGGGCCCCGCCCACAATCCGGGTTCCATAGAAAGGCTCCGGATCGACCTTGCTTTCTAAGAGCCTCTAACAAAACGCACTGTGGAGAGTTCTCCCACAGATGACGATGCAGCCGAGCAGGAGGAACGCCTCGTGAATGTCCGCGCGACGTTCGTATCGAACGCGGAGTCGACGAAACTGATGCAGCCAGGCATGGGTCCGTTCCACCACCCAACGGAAGACCCCCAGGCCGCTGCCATGCGCCGTGTTGCGCTGTGCCAGAACCGGCTCGATGCCGCGCCGCCGCAGGGCCTCAGAGTGCGGGGCAGAATGGTAGGCCCGATCCCCCTGAACCCTTTGGGGACGCTTGCGCGGTCGTCCCGGCTTGCCCGAAACGGGGGGAATTGCATCCACCAGGGTAAGCAACTGGGTCACGTCGTGGCGGTTGGCGCCGGTGACCGTGGCGGCCAGGGGAATGCCGTTCGCATCCGTGATGACGTGATGCTTCGAGCCGTTTTTCCTGCGATCCGTAGGGTTGGGACCGGTTTTCGCCCCCCAAAAACAGCCCGGACGCTGGAGCTGTCGACCACCGCGCGCGACCAGTCGAGTTGGTCGGCCGCTTGCAGATGATTGAGGAAGGTGTGCAGAATGTCCTGCCACACGCCGGCCTCCTGCCAGTCGCGAAGCCGTCGCCAGCAGGTCATCCCCGACCCGCAGCCCATCTCTTGGGGCAGGTCCTCCCAGGGAATGCCGGTTTTCAACACAAACAGAATGCCCTTCAGAGCTTGGCGGTTGGGAACCGGAGGCCGACCCCCCTTGGGACGCACCGCGGGCGGCGGCAGACACGGTTCGATGACCGCCCAGAGCTCGTCCGTGAGCAAGGGCTTGGCCACGAGTTCGTCCTCCCTGACAAACAGAAACCGTCGTCGAACACTGATTCATC
>JACQXM010000043.1 GCA_016208685.1 Planctomycetota bacterium
GAAAGGGGCCAAAGACATATTGACTACGTCTCAAAACTCACCCGGCCGCGCGGGCTGAAGCCCGCGGCTCGGGAACGGCTGAAGCCCGCGGCTCACTACGCCCGGCGTTTTGACGTTCCGTCGTTTCGACGTTCCCCCGTTTCGACGTTACGCCGTCTTGACGTTTCGGCGGCGGGTGCCCCATCGCTTCAGCGGTGGGGGAATCGGTCCGGGATGGACCACCCGGCCGCGCGGGCTGAAGCCCGCGGCTCGGGAACGGCTGAAGCCCGCGGCTCACTACGCCCGGCGTTTTGACGTTCCGTCGGTTCGCCGTTTCCCCGTTTCGACGTTTCGACGTTTCGGCGTTTCGTTGCCGTCTTTGCCCGCTCCCTCACGGTCGCGGCCTTGTCTGTGGGACCGGCTTTCCAGCCGGTCGGGGCTCTGTTCCCTGCTCCCTCGTCCCGGCCTTCTACTCCCCGTACCCCTGCGGGTGCGAACGATGCCAGCGCCAGGCGGTTTCGATGGTGGTGCGGATATCCGTATGCGCCGGCCGCCAACCGAGTTCACGGGTGATCTTGGCGGGGTCGGCGTACAGCTCCGGCGGGTCACCCTCGCGCCGCGGCGCTGGTGACGCGGGTATGTCAGCGCCGGTTACTTCACGCGCCGCGTCCACCAGCTCCCGAACGCTGACCCCCCGGCCGGTGCCCACGTTGTAGTAGCAGAACACGCCCGGCGGCTGGCTCTCCAGCGCCAGACGGTGCACCACCGCCAGGTCCTCCACGTGAACGTAATCGCGAACGCACGTGCCGTCGCGCGTGGGATAATCCGTGCCGAAGATTCTGATGCCCTCGCGCTTGCCCAGCGCCGCCTCCAGGACGACGGGGATCAGGTGATACTCCGGGCGGTGATCCTCGCCGATCGTACCGTCGGAGGCCGCGCCGGCGGCGTTGAAGTACCGCAGCGCCGTCGCTCCCAGCCCCCATGCCGCGGCGCTGTCGCGCAACGCCCACTCGATCGCCAGCTTCGTCCGTCCGTAGGGGTTGATGGGGTGCTGCGGCATGTCCTCGGTGATGGGCGCCGACGGTGGGACGCCGTAGGTGGCGCAGGTGGAGCTGAAGATCAGCCGCGCGATGCCGCGAATCTGCATGAGCTCCAGCAGCGAAACGGTGTACGCGACGTTGTTGCGGTAATAGGGCAGGGGCTTTCGCGTGGACTCGTTGACGTCCAGCAGCGCCGCGAAGTGCATAACGGCATCGAAACGGTTAGCCGCGAAGGTCCGGCCCAGCAGCGCGGTGTCGGAAAGGTCGCCGGCGACGAACGTCGCCCGAGGGTCCACCGCCTGCCGGTGCCCGCCGACGAGATTGTCGAACACGGTGACGTCATGCCCGGCGTTGCACAATTCGCGCACGCAGTGGCTGCCTACGTATCCCGCCCCGCCGGTGACGAAAACGCGCATGAGAATCCCCTACAAGCCCGTGGCGAAAAGCCGCTTACGCGATGCAGCACGGGCATCCTGCCCGTGAAACCATGGATTGGAAGCCCATGCCACGAGTTTTGCCACAGGCTGCCGTGCCCGGTGACGCCCGCCCGAACCAGTTGCGCCCGGCTCGCTGTGGCGGGCCCGCAGTCCGCGCCCGGCGCCGCCCGGCCGAATCCTAGCCCGAAGTCATGGCGCAGGGTACCGCGAGCGCGGGCGACGCCCTGCCGACAAGCGGGTGCGCCGGAACGCAGGGAACGCGCCGCGGGTTCCATAGCGACGGGTGATGTTTACGCCCGGCTTCGGCAGATGGAACCACCTGAGGAGGTTGCGTGCAAGGCTGCAATGCGGCCTGGGACAGGGAGGGGCGCGAGCCCGGCAGCGTGCTCCCGGAGCCAAACAGGACGGAGTCTGGAACGCACCGGACTCAAGCAGGGGGCGGCGGGGCCGGTCGGTGTGCATCCCACGAATCGCGACACGATCCATTTCCCGACGCCACGCCCGCGGCGCGCCGATGGCGCAGCCCGCGTCAGCGGGCGGCACCTTCCTAGCCCACGGCGTGAGCCGTGCGGTGGGAACGCCGATCGCGGAAAGCCCCGGCAGGGGCGACACCCGCAGCGCGCATCAACCTCCCGACGCAACCGGCGAAGCGTATCCCCTCCCGCGCCATCCGCTGCGCCGTGCCATACATGTGTCGCCCCTGACGGGGCTCAGCCTCATCCTGCTCGTCGATCCCCACGGCTTACGCCGTGGGCTAAGGGGTTTCGCCCCTGGCGGGGCTCGAGCGTGCCGCATGCCCGGCACTCGCCCACGGTGAGCGGGCGGCGCACGCGCGCGGAGGGAGGGGCTTGCGCACGGCCGGGAGGCACGCGGATCGCTGAGCACAACGCCCGGGTCTCCGACGTCGTGCGCCGGGCATCCCTAATAGCCCGTGGCGAAATGCGTGGCATGGGCTTCCATCGCATGTTTTCACGGGCAGGGTGCCCGTGCTACGCCCGATCCTCGACTTTTGCCACGGACTGCTGATCGAGGTCGTGCCACGATCCGCGGGATGCACCCGGCCGGTCGGTCAGCCTCGCGCGGATTGGCGGGCCGCGGCGCCTACTTTGCTTTCGCCCGTTTCGCGGCGGATGTTCGGGACTTGGCAGCTCCCGTCGCGCGGGCACGCGGCTTGGCGGTGCGTCCGCTCTTAGCCGCGCCGGAGCTGCCGGGTTTCTTGCCCGATGCGCGCCCCGTGGAGGCCAGAATCGCCTGGTAGCGCTCGAGGTACGTCTTCACGGGCACGCGGCGGATGGCGTCCGCGAGTACGTCCAACGCCAAGTCATCCAGCCGCTTGAAGCGGATGCAGCACTTGCCCATGTCCAGTTTGCGGCCGGTTTTGGCCCAGGCCTCACGGAAGCGCGTCTCCGTGCTCCCGTCGCCGTACAGGCACATGAGATACAGCGACATGTAGTTCTTCTGCGAAGCCAGGCCGGCGAAGGGCAGCGGCTGCCGCGGGTCGCAATGGTAGCCTGCGGGGAACACGCGATGCGGCACGTAGTAGCCGATCATGCCGTACTGCATCCCCTCTTCGTAGTCCTTGTCGAGGCTTTTGAGAACGACCTCGCGCACGGCCTGGATGGCCTGCCGCCGATCCTCGGGCAGGCCGGCCAGGTACTGTTCGACGGTAGTGGCTTTGCTCTGCATGGTGCGCCACTATACCGACCCCAGCCGAAGGCGCGAAGCGAAATCCGGGGTGACCTCGCACCCTTGCCGTGGGCGCCCGGATGTGCTACGGTCGCGACACAATTTCGGAGGACCCTATCATGACTCGCGTCTTCTCAATCGCCGCCGTTGCGGCGTGTATCGTGGGCTGCGGTGCGCCCAAGAGTTTCGTCCGCTCCGCTGCCGGCTGGAAAACCGTGGAACTCAACGACCGGCTGAAGCACAACTACGACGAGGCCTGGCAGAAGACCGTGGACACGGTGGCCCGCACCTGGGACATCGAAATCCTGGACAAGGACAGCGGCTACTTGCGCACCGCGTGGCAGTACGGCATCAGCGGCGCCCAGCCGCCCGAACTCTACCGCGGGCGCATGACGGTCAAGTACGAAGAGATCAAGGACCCCGAGAAGTTCGAGGTGCGCACCCATGCCCAGTGGCTGCAAAACCGCGACCGGGTCATATGGGTCGACGGCTTCGACACCAACTTCGAACGTGACGTGTACACCGCTCTTGCCGGGCGATTGGGCCGCACCGTGCCAACCGAGTAACCCCGTTTGCGCCGCCGTCCCACGCGGCGCGCCGCGATTTTCAAAACATTTGAAAGCAATTGGAGCCCCGCGCCGGGGCTTCTAGAATTTCCCAATCCGGGGCGCTACGCAGCGTGTGCCGGTGGAAGCGGTGCCGCGCTGAGCGCCGGCCGGGACCCCGTGCTGGTGGCCGTGCGACGCAAGCCGCGTGGCCGCGGGCGAAGGGGGCAGCGCGCGAACCGTGGAGGTTGGGAGCATGAGGGTCACGCAACCCGTCGGCAGCGCGAACCCGCTGGTCGAGCTCTATCGCCCCATCCACGAGGACTTGGCGCGCGCGGAAGCGACGTTCGAGGCCGAGCTCGCGTGCGACCTTCCCGTGGTGCGCCGGCTCTGTGACACCGTCCGCTGCTACCGGGGAAAAATGCTGCGCCCGGCCCTGCTGCTGCTTTCCGCACGGGCGTCCGGACGGCTGCTCCCGGCGCACCACACCCTGGCCGCGGTGATCGAGATGGTGCACATGGCCACCTTGGTCCACGACGACGTGCTGGACGAAGCGGACGAACGCCGCGGCCAACCGACGGTTTGCCGCGCCTCGGGCAACACCGCGGCCGTGTTGCTCGGCGACCTGCTCATCAGCCATGCCTTCCATCTGTGCAGCAGCCTGGACCGTCAACACGCCTCGCGTCGCATCGGCGCTACCACCAATACCGTCTGCGAAGGCGAGCTCCTGCAAAACGCCCACCGCGGCGATCCCGACGTGGACGAGGCGATCTACCTGGAGATCATCCGGCGCAAAACCGGCGTGCTCACCGCCACCGCCTGCGAGTTGGGCGCCCACTACGCCGGTGCGGACGAAGCCGCGGTGTCGGCCCTGCGTGATTACGGGCTGTCCGCGGGCATGGCGTTTCAGATCGTAGACGACGTTCTCGACCTCGTTGGCGAGCGCGAGCGCGTGGGCAAGAGCCTGGGGCGCGACGCGGCCTTAGGCAAGCTCACGCTGCCCACGCTGCACTTTCTCTTAGTGGCCGCCCCTGCGGACGCCGAAAAGCTGCGCCGCGACATCCGCGCTGGCGCGATCCACGACCCGGCGGAGCTGCGGCCTCTGCTCGAACGGGCGGGGAGTATCGAGTACGCCCTCGCCGCGGCGCGGCAGTACGTGGCCGACGCCGTGCGGAACCTCGAGGGGCTCCCTCCCAGCGACGCCAGGTCGTCGCTCACCGCGATGGCGGAATTCATCGTGGAACGACAGTCATAAAGCCGCAGGATGGTGCGCTTTCCCGTGCCGGTCGAATCACCTCCCGCCCCTCACCCCACGCGTAGCACGGCCGGGTGGAGAGCCGGGGGGGCGTCGCCCGGCGGCGCAAGATTGCGTGGCGTCACCCACCGTTCGAACGCCCGGTGTGCTTCCGCCTTCGCCGCGGCTGGCAGGCAGGGCAGTAGAAGGTCGACCGGCCCGCCATGACGATCCGCCGAATCGCCGCTCCACAGGTTGGGCACGGCGTTCTCTCGCGCTGGTACACGCGGTGGTGGTTCTGATAGGAGCCCTCGCGGCCGTCGGCGCCTCGGTAGTCATCCACCGTCGAGCCCTGGTGGCGGATCGCCTGCCGCAGAGTCGTCTTGATCGCGCGCAACAGCCGCCCCGCGGCATCGTGGTCCAGTAGACACGCGGGAGTTTCGGGGTGGATGCCGGCGCGATGGAGCGATTCGCTGCAGTAGATGTTGCCCAGTCCCGCGATGGCGGCCTGGTCCATGAGCAGCGTCTTCACCGGCCGGCGCCGCCGCAGGATGATTCGGAACTCCGCGAGTGTAAGCGAGAGCGGCTCCGGGCCGACCGGCGTACGCCAGATGCGAGCTTGCGCGGCATCAGGCAGGCTCCGCCTCTGCGGTTCGGGGAACGTGTCACTCCACCAGACGCCGCCGAAACGTCGTGCGTCGGTGAAACGCAGCTCCTGCACGGAACCGGCGATGCGGATGCGCAGGTGAGTGTGCTTCGGCGCCGGGTCGGTGGCGTCGTCAAGCGTGAACCGCCCCGTCATCCCCAGGTGCACGATGAGGTGCCCGGGCGGGGCAAGGACGATGATGATGCGCTTGGCGCGACGGACGACGCGTTCCACGCGCCGCCGGCGCAACAGCTCGCCGAGTGGCCGCGGGGCACAGCGCACGGTGTCGTAACGATGCAGGCGGACTTCGCCCAAGGTTCGTCCCGCCAGCGCGGCGTCGAGCTGACGAACGATGGTCTCGACCTCGGGCAGTTCGGGCATAGTGCGGCGATTCTCGCGTCGCGACCCGGCGCGTGCCAGTGCGGACGGCCGGAGGCTGGTTCGGCAAGGTCCGCCCCACTAGCGCTTCGGGGCGGCTGGCGTCGGGTCCGTCCGCTGGGTATTCTCTTGCCTGCGATCACGAAGCCGCCACGGCGCGGATCGCCCCAGCGTTGTCCGACTTTGCGCGGCGAGCGCGGTTCGTCGCGAACCTCATAGGACGGAGACCCGCCGTGACCAGCGCGACCGCCGCAAGCCTGTCCGTGCCCTCTCAACGCCACCCCAAGGGACTGGCTCCCCTCTTCTTCACGGAGATGTGGGAGCGCCTGGGGTTCTACATGATCGTGGGGATCCTCGTCCTCTACGTGACGGACACCGAGCGCGGCGGCCTGGGCGTCACGCTGCGGCTGGCGACGGAAATCTACGGCACGTACATGGCCTTCGTGTACTTCACGCCCTTTCTCGGGGGGATGATCGCCGACCGTTACCTGGGCTACCGGCGAGCGGTCCTGATCGGGGGTCTGTTCCTGGCCGCGGGCTATTTTCTCATCGGCGTGCGAAGCATGACCACGCTCTACGCCGGGCTGGTCCTGGTCTGCATCGGAAACGGTCTGTTCAAGCCCAACATCTCCGCCATGGTAGGGAATCTGTACGCTCCCGGCGATCCTAAGCGCGATACGGGGTTCAACATCTTCTACATGGGCATCAACATCGGCGCCTCGCTTTCCGCGCTGTTGTCGGCGCCGCTGCGCAATGAATGGGACTTCAACGTCGCGTTCATCGGCGCCGGCGTGGGGCTGCTGATCGGCGTGGGGAACCTGTTGTATAACTGGAAAGCGCTGGAGGCCGCCGACCGACCCCCGCAGGTGGACCCGCGGGACGTGGGCATGAGCACGATCGTGCTCACCATCCTGCTGCCCGCAGGCGTCTTCGGGATTGGTGGGTTCTTCGTCGGCAGGTACGTGCCGCAGATCGACTCCACCATCGGCCCCATCACCTTCGGCTTTCTGGTGGGCATGGCGCCCGTGATGTTCTACTTCCTCTCGCTGGTCTTCCGTGCCGACGCCGAGGAGAAGCCGGGGCTGGCGGCGCTCATTCCCGTGTACATCGCAGGCGGGGCATTCTTCATGATCCTGCACCTCAGCGGCGGGCTGATGACCATCTTCGCCGAGCACCGCAGTAGCCGCGAGGCGGAGTGGATGCCCGAGGCCGTCCGGGCCTACTACTCGCAGAACGCCATGCCCTCATACTTCCGCAACGCCGATGCCCAGCTTCCACGTCCGCCGGAGGAAATGCTGGTCGTGGCCCCGGCGGAGCTGGAGGCCATGTTCGGGGCGCGGCGCGTCAGCGAGGACGCGGTCCATCAGATCCAGTCGCGGTTCCCTGGTGTCACGGCCGTAGACCAAGAGTCCGTCCCCGGCGAGGCGTCGGAGCGCTGGGACTTTCTGGCCTTGCGGGTCTACGCGTCGGACCAGGTCAGCATCCGAACCGCTCGTGACGAGCACGGCGCGGCGCGGGTGACGGTGGACGTCCCGGAGACGGCGACGGCGCTGCGCAGCGTGCTGCTGCTGCGCGAGGGCCCTGCCGGACCGCGGCCCGTGATCCTGGTCACACAGGACACCTACGATCTGGTCTACAAGAACGCCTCCAGCGCGCGGCTGGAGAAGGGCCGGTTCATTAACCTGCTGAACGCCGAGCTGATCACCGGTTTCCTGAATCCCTTCTTCGTGGTGCTGCTCACGCCGGTAGTGGTGGCGTTCTTCTCGTGGCGGATTCGTTCCGGCAAGCCGGTGAGCACGGCCCGCAAGATCCTCTACGGCATGCTCATCACGTTCGCCTCGCTGCTCATCATGAGCGGCGGCGCCTACGCCGGCGGCGACGGGGCGAGCAAGGTCTCGCTGTGGTGGCTGGTGGTGTATTACGTGGTGGTCACCGTCGGTGAGCTGTGCCTCTCGCCCATGGGACTGTCTCTGGTAACCAAGCTCTCGCCCAAGCGGCTGGTGGGCCTGATGATGGGCGGCTGGTTCGTGGCTACGTCCGTCGGCAACAAGCTCAGCGGGTTCATCAGCCAGTTGGAGCCCACGGGCAGGATGTTCATCATCCTCGCCCTCGCCCCCCTGGCCGTGGCGTTCCTGATATTGATGGTCCTGCCCATGCTCGACCGGGCCATCAGAAAGTACGGCGCGTAGGCCTTCGCGCGCGGGCCCCGCCGGGCGAAGTGCCATCGCCAGGCACCGTAGGCTGCTTCATTGCGCCGCCCGCGGCGCAGCGAACCCGCGGCTTCGCTCGGCCTTCCCCTATCATCCCCTGTCGCCCGCTGAGGTTACTCCTCTTGCGCCGGCTCGGCGCGGCGGACATCCCAGAAGACCAGGAGGCAAAGCAGGAGGAACGCCGTCAGTCCCCACCAGTTGGCGTTGCGACCGATGCCGGCCGGGTCGCCGCCCGCGAGGATCCAGCGGCGAGGCATGTCGAGCGCTTCCAGCCAACGCTCCGTGACCGGCCAGGCGCTGAGGCCGCGCAAAACCACCCCGATGATCGCCGCTCCGGCAATGTACCCGGACGCGATCAGGATGCCTTTGTCGTTGCGCGCCTTTACCTCCGCCTCGCCTTTGGCGCCCATGCGCACCGCCACGGAGACCAGCGCACCCAGCAGCAGCGGCGTGTTCAGCTCCATGGGCAGATACATTCCGAGTCCGAACGCCAACGGCGAGATGCCGACCAGTTGCAACAGCAGCGCCACCGCCACGCCCACGCCATACATCAACCAGGGTACAGCGCCGGTGCCCAGGAAACTCTGCAGTGCGCTCTTCATCAGATTCGCCTGCGGTGCTTGCAGGGCGGCCTTGCTTACTTCCGGGTCGTAGCCGGGCTTTTGCGCCAGCAACATGATGGTGGCCGTCACGACCGCGGAGGCCAGGATGGCGGCGATGATGGCGCTCCATTCGATCCGGCGTGGCGTCGCCCCGGTCCAGTAACCCAGTTTGAACTCCGTCACCAGCGTGCCCGCCATGGACAGCGCTGCCGCCACCACTCCGCCCACGAGGAGCACCGCAAGCTGGCCGTCGGCGCCGCGCGGCAGGCCCGCAGACATGAGCACCACCGCCGTGATGATGATGGTGGTGACCGTCATGCCCGAGATGGGAGTGACGGAAATCGTGGCGATGGCCCACGCCGAAACCGTGGTGAACACGAAGGCGACCACCAGGGCGAGGATCACCGACACGAACGTCAGCCACCCGGGCTCCGGCAGCCGACTCAGTACGCCGAGGCGGAAATACAGCGCGATGCCCACCGTGACGACCAGGCCGATCAGGGCGAGGGCGGGGTAGCTGATGTCCTGATCGGTGCGGTCGTGAACCGCCACGTCGGCACGCCGCCGGAACAGGCTACCCAGGGCCTCGCGCAGCGCCGTGATGATGACTTTGCTCATCTTGAGGATCGACAGGATGCCCGCGGCGAAAATGCAGCCGATGCCGATGTTCTTGGGGATTTCGCGGAAGATCGCCTCGGCCGCCGTCGCCTTCACCGAGGGGTTAAGCATCCGGAGACTCTCCAGGTCGAGCGGGGCGAGCAGCGGCACGATGACGAACCAGGAGAGGAACGAGCCTGCAACCAGGATGGAGGCGTAGCGCGGACCCATGATGTAACCCAGACCGAGAAACTCCGCGCCCGTGCCCAGCGAGAAGATGACCTTGAGCTTCTCGGTAAGATACGTTCCGAACTCGCCGGAGAACGCCAGCATCTCATGCGTGCGGGTGACGGCCTCGTCGACGACGGCGGCGCCGCCGGCACTTGCCGCCCCCGCCGCCTGCTGCACGTGCTCCTTGAACTCGATGGCGAGTCGTCCGGTCGTGAACCGCTCGCCGAACAGCTTGAACGCCCCGGTCAGGACGGTGTACGCCCCGGCGACCAGGAAGGAGTAGATGAGCACCCAGGCGTTGGCCCCGCCGCCGGACCCGGTCACCAGAATCTCATTGGTGGCCGTACCCTCGGGGAAGGGCAGCTTTCCGTGCATCTCCTTAACGAAATAGCGGCGGAAAGGCACCAGGAAGAGCACCCCCAGGACGGCCCCCAGGAGCGGGACGAGGAAGATCTGAAAGAAGAGCGCCGAGGTGCTCATTTCGAGGTTCGTATCGAGGTGCAACAGGTAGATGGCGGGCATGGTGAACACCGTCCCCCCGGCAACGATGCCCGAGGTGGTGCTGATGGCCAGGACGTTGATGTTCTCAATGATCGTGCTGCGCCGCAGGCCGAAGCGCATCAACAGCCCGGACAGGCCGACCGCCAGAATGGAGATGGGAATCGCCGTTTCAATCCCCTGCCCGATCTTGAGCGCCAGGTAGGTGGCGGCCATGGAAAAGAGAATGTTCATCACGATCCCGAAGAGAACCGACCGCAGGGTCACCTCGGGGGCGTGCACCCCCGGCGGCACCATGGGCACGTACGTCTCGCCGGGTTTGAGCTCGCGATAGGCGTTTTCCGGAAGTTTGGTCTGGATTTGTCCATCGGCCATGAGTGTTTCCTTCGTGTTGACGCCCGCGGGCCGGAGTCCGGGACGAGCACCGCGCCGTGCGCCCCGGGCGGGCACCGTGTCGGCCGCTATCATGGCATGACCGGCGGCGAAGGGAAAGCGCCGCGTGAAGGGTCCTTGAGGATTCCCGCCGGTGTCGCTTCAGGTGTTCACGGAACACGCCCGGCGGCGAGGGGTCGCAGGCGAAGTCACCGCCGCCCGGTTACGTCGTCTCGGCGTCGGCGCGGGGTGACGAAGCGCGGCATGGTCGTGTCGCGGCGCGGCGGGGTCAGCCCGCGAACCGGCGCATGTCGTCCGCCGCATCGGCGAGGGCCCGCATAATGTCCGCCACGCCCGATGCCTTGTTGCGACCATGCCAAGCCGCTTCGTATTCGCGGGCGGCGAAACCCAAACGGTTCGCCCATTCGTTCCGCCGCGTCGCAGACAACACAGCATTACCGGTGCCATCAACTGCCGCACGGATCATTGCCATTTTTTCCAGGGCGAGCTCGGTGAAACCGGCCGCGAGGGCAAGTTCGGTAGCGTCCTGCCCTGCCCCGGGGGGTTGCACGGCACAAACGCACGACGGCGTGCCCGGATCGCCGTCCCGGGCAGACGATGGCTCCCTTCGTGAATGATCGGCCCCGGCGGCGGCGGCGGAGAGGACGCTTTGCAGGGCGCGGGCCGCGGATTGCTCTTCCTCCAGCTCCCCCGACGTCGGGAGCGACGGATCCCCGGCGACCTGCCGCGCCGGGAGCCACAGCAGACGCCAGGTTTCACAGCGCTCCGCCGTCCTCGATGCGGCACGCAGAGCGGTTACAGGATCGGCGGACACCCAGCCCCATGCCCACCGCGCCAGCGCTGCATCGAAGGCCGCACCAGCCGCGTGTTCCCCGTTCCACGCGCGGCAGGCGCCGAGGACGATACCATGCCACGACGCCGCCAAGAGGTTGAAATGCCCATGGTCGCCCCAGTCGGTGTTGAGCAGTCCGGCGGCGCCATGCCGGATCCCCGCCGCGGCGAAGGTCGCGATGTTCCGCTCCGCCAGGTCGATGGCGTTCAGCGTCCGCTTCCAGCCCGACGTGCCGGGGCAGACCACGGTCGGCAGGCCCGTGGCAACGAACCGTGCCGTGCCTTCATAGTCGGATCGATCGTCGTAGCCCCAGTGCAGCACGGCCGATTCCCGCGGCAGGCGGGAGAGCAGGTGCGGGTAGTTGCGGATCACGTCGCTCCAGAGCTGTGTTCGCCGGCCGCGCGCGGCGCAGAAGTCGTGCACGCGGCGAAGATGCTGCACGTATGCCTCGGCCTTGGCGTCTCCCGCCAGCCGTTCGCGGTTCTTACCCTGCCCCAGGTCCCACGGCTCGTCGCCGCAGATGTTCACTACGGGTCCGGAGAAGGCATCGAGCACGTCGTTCCACATCCGCTCCACGAGCCGCTGGGCCTCCGGGTTGGTCACGTCGAGCGTGAAGCCGCGCATGCGCTCCGGCCAGGTCATCTCCTCCCAGCTTCGCGTGGCCTCGATTTCCGCAAGGTGCCGGTAGCTCGGCATCGAGAGAACCCGCCCCATGTGCCCGAGGTTCGCCAGCGCGGGCACCAGTTCGATGAAACGGTCGCGGCAGTAGGCGTCGAGGGCCCGCACCTCGTCCGGCGTCAGCCCGGAGTCGGGTGGGCAGATGGCGGCGTCGAACGCGAACACGAAGGCGTGCTCGATGTAGAGCTGGAGCTGGTTGATCTTCAGGCTTGCCAGACGGTCCGCCAGTAACCGGAGTGTCGGCAGCGTCGGAACCTTGCCGCGGGTCACGTCGTGCAGCAGACCGCGGAGGGCGAACTGCGGTTGATCGTGAATCGTGCCGCACGGGATCTCACCCGTGGCCGTGGTCAACTGCCGCAACGTCTGGAGGCCGTAAAAACAGCCGGCAGGCGAGGCGCCGACGACGTCGATCTGCTGCGGCGCAATGGCGAGGCGGTAGCCCTCCGGTGACGAGGAGGCGACGCCATCGACCGCTACCGACACCGTCGCCCGCCGCGAGCGCGCCGGCGCGGCGGGCGAGTTGATGGTCGAAAGCCAGTCCGCCAACGCACGTCGCACGCGACCATCGTCACAGTCGATGATGGCGTGGGACATGTCGCCCGGCCGGGCGGTGCCCGCGGCGGGGATGATCGTCCGCGGCCGCGGCAGGAGTCGGTCGAACGGTGATGGATTCCTTGAGCTCATCAACCCGTGTTACTCCTGTGCAGGCCGGCCGTGCCCGCGAGTTGGCACGCGGCACCTTCACAGCCGCGTGTCTCTCCAGTCGGCGCGAGATCCGGTTGCGACGCATCGTATGCCGCCGCGATTCCCGCAGGTCGGCCTACGGATATGGGACGTTCCGCGCTGCGTCAATGAGCACTCGGCGTGCCGCCCGGGGCGAGTCGCGCAGGCGTTCCGACCGCTCGGAGGCCGCGGTTCTGCTTTCGCCATTTCGAGCCGGGCCGCGATTGTGAATCGTGCTTTGTCCGAGCTTGCCGGACGGGTATGCTGGAAGGCCGTACCAGGGTGGATCGTACTTACGGAGGGTGGAGATGTCCGCGGCCCAGAGTCGGCGTGCCCGCGCATGCCCCATTGTGTTCGCCGGCTTGGTGGGGGTTATCGGTGCGGCGCTCATGGTGTTCCCGTGGGCGTCGGACCTGGCAGACTCCAGGAGTGATCGACCCCCCGCTCCGCGACGTGCGGCGTGCTTCGCGCCGGGTACGCCGCTCGAGGTCATGGAGCGGGTCAACCAATTGCTGGTGGCGCAGGCCGGCGGACCGTTGGCCTACTTCTCCGGTCCTACGTGGTCCTCACCTGGAACACCCGTGAACCTCACGTGGAGCCTGGTTCCCGATGGGGTTGTCATTCCGGGCGGCGTGGGAGAGCCCAGCGCGCCCAGTAACCAATTCGCAACGATGGATGCCAAGTTCGGCGGCAACCGCGCCGCGTGGATCGCGCTGTACGAGCGGTGCTTCAACCGCTGGGCGGAACTGACGGGCAACACCTATACCCGGGTCTCCGCGCCCGGCGTTGATTGGGATGACGGGGCGGCCTGGGGCCTGGGTGGAAACGGCACGACGCGCGGCGATGTGCGCATCGCCATGAAGCCCATCGACGTGGGCGGCGGCATCCTCGCCTACAACGACTTTCCCCCCAACGGCGACATGGTGATGGACTCGAACGAGGCATGGCAGACTCCCGACGGCGATTATCGCCTCTTCCGCAACACCGTAACCCACGAGCACGGACACGGAATCGGGCTCTTTCATGTGTGTTCCACCAATACTCAGCAACTCATGGAACCTTTCCTGTTCACCGGGTTTGACGGCCCGCAGCATGATGACCTGCGCGGCGGGCAGAGGCAGAACGGTGATCCCTATGAGCCCGACGACTCGGCGGCGCAGGCGACGGACTTCGGGAATCTACTTCCCGGCGACACGGTGGCGATCGGCGACATCCCGTCACCTGCGATTGCCTCCAGCGCCTTGCTGAGTATTGACCGCGACGGCGAGCAGGACTGGTTTGGGTTCAGCATCGGCGCTGCCGGACACGTGAGCGTGTCCGTGACCCCCTGGGGCCGGAGTTACGATTCCAGCCCCCAGGCGTGCGGCGGCAGCAGCGGCTGTTGCACCGGTAATCCCATCGACAGTCTGGTGGCGGCCAACCTTGCGCTCGAGGTATTCGCGGAGTCGAACCTGTCGGCGCCCATCGCCATCGCCGACAGCCAGGGGACAGGCGAGGGCGAGGCCCTGTCTCTGGTTCCTCTGCCGGCGGCGGGCACCTACTACGCGCGCGTGCGGGAGAGCAACGCTCCGTCGCAGGTACAGTTGTACTCGCTGTTCCTGGAGTTGGCGGCGGCGCTGCCGCCGGTTGCGCCCGCCTCGCCGCACGATCGCATGAAGAACCGGTATTTGTCGTTCGACCCTCGCAGCAACGGTGCCACACCTGTGGCTATCCGTGTTGAGAAGACCTCGACGCCGCCGTTTACGGCCTGGGTGGGAGCGCCGGACGCGAATGGTCTGGCTCCGATGGTGCCGTCCGCAGTCACCCGCGTGTGGGCGGAGCCGGTGGTGCATGTTGCCGGCTGCCAGGTTGTGCCCGCGGCGGTGTACGAGCTGCGCGCCTCGCCGGACGACGCCGTTCTCTTCTCCGCGCCCTATGTGGTGCTGACCGTGCCCCAGCCGTCGCCGAAGTTCTGGGGCGACACCGTGGGCGAGCTGTTCCTGGGCGAGTGGACGCCCGTCAACGGCGTGGCGAACATCAACGATTTCCTGGCAGCGCTTCAGGCATTCCAGAACGTCCCCACGGCGCCGCATTGGACGGTGGCCGACGTGCAGGCGGTCAGCAGCACCGACCCCTGCGTCAACGGGCTGGCCAACATCGCGGACGTCTTCCTCCTCATCAAGGCTTTCCAGGGCGACCCGTATCCGTTCCCAGTCGATGCGTCGCTTTGCCCACCATGCCCGTAGTTGCGGTGCGGGACGGGTGAACCCGCCGGCGGCTCGACGGTGAGCGACCATTGCCGGAGGGCCGGGCAGCGAGGCGCGAGCCATCACAACTCCCGGCCGCCTCCTCGTGTCGAAGCGGTCACGGTTTGGCGGGGGGAGGCGCTTCCGGCTCGATTGCGGCGCGAATCATTAGGGTGCAAGAGGTTCCGAGCGGCGGAATCTCCTTGGGGTTGGCGCGCAGCCAGAGGGCTTCGTTGTCGGCGCTGTGTGAGGTGCCCAGCGCGATCAGCGCCGAGTCGAAGTCCACGACGCAGGCGATGGTGCCGTCCAGGTCGGCGGTGAACCGGCCGTCCGGCGCCTTGTGCGAGCCGGCGAAGACCCAGTTCAGGCGCCCTTCGATCTGCCGTCCGTCGGTAGCCAGCAGCCAGCGCTCGACCGGGGTAGTCCGGCTCTCGCCGTCGCGTGTGACGCGCACGGCCAGTTCCAGGCGCTGTCCGGTTGCGGGGATACTCCGCTGAGTCGCATCGTCGTAGCGCGGCGGCTTGCCGGGCTCCAGGCCTATGAGGCCCAGGGCGTGGTAGATGTCTTGCGGCCGGGCGGGAACCACCAGGATGCTCTCATGTTCCCGGGATCGCGGACTGCACGCCAGAAGCTCCAGCGGTCCGTCACGCAGAACCACCTTAGCGTCCAGTTCGACGACCTTCTGCTTCCAGTCGATGCGAACACCGGGGGCAACATCGCGGGGCTGCGGGGCGGCATCCGAGGCGTCCTCCTGCGCCGCGAGCGCGCCGGTCACGACAGCCAGTACGGCAGTCGCCGCGCGGCGAAGACGCATCGCCATCGACCTCCTAACGCGGCCGCGGGGGCCGCAACCAAAACAGGCCCACGTAGGGCGCGGCCGCGAATGTCGAATGCTGAGTTCGGAATGCTGAAGCGGCGGTTCGTCGCCGTGCAACGCAGCCGTTTTCGTGCACAAAAAGATGCGCGCAGAATGCAACCATCTTTCGCCGTAAGGAACTAACCCTTGGAGCTCATGGCCGGGAAGGCAATCTCCTCCTGTTCGCTGTGGATGAGGATTTTCGGTTTGATCAGGATCAGCAGGGTCTGCTCGTCCTTGATCAGCGAACGCGAGGAGTACAGCCGCTTGAGCACGGGAATCTTAGAGAGGATGGGCACGCCGGCGTCCACTTCCGTTTCGCTCGCCAGCTTCTGCCCGCCGATGAGCAGCGTGCCGCCGTCGGGAACCGAAACCATGGTCTGGATGCGCTGCGTCGAGAGTGTGGGAAGCTGGATGAACGCCTGGTTGGCGCCGGTTCCGCCGCTGAACTGGAAGGTCTGCAAGTCCAGAAGGCGGGTGACGCCGGGGGCGAGGAGCATCATCACGTAGCGCTTGTCCGCGGTCACCGTGGCCCGCACGAAGAGGCTGGCGCCGGCGTCGATGGTGTTGGTGACGGGGGCCTGGGCCACCGCCTGCTGCGCCACCACCGGTTGTAGCTGACTGACGAAGTTCTGTTGAATGGTCACCGCGATCCACGCCGAACCGCCGTTGAAGACCACCAGCCGCGGCGCGGTGAGCACCGTGGTGCGCGAGTCGGCCTGGGTAGCGCGAATGAGGAAATCCACTTGGATGTTGTCCAGGAAGCTGCCGAACACCGAAAGCGCCGGAGCTATGGCCTGACCGCCGAAGCTGCCCGGGACGTCGCTGGGCAGGTTGGCGGGGTTAGTCAGGTCGAGCGTGCTGGTGGCGATGGGCACGGGGGTAAGCTGGCTGCCGCTGCCGCCCACTTGCGGGGGGATGAGGAAAGGATGCCCGGCAGGCTGCCCCACGGCCGCGCCCTGCGCTAGCTGGGTACCCTGCGCCGGAATGTTCGGGGTGAAACCCAGCCGCGAGAAAGTCCGGGGCAGTAACAGTCGGTTGCCAAGCACGGGGTCCGTGAGCGGCCCGTTGCCGCTGTCGAGGAAGTCGAACCCGGCGTTGCCGTTGTTGAGCACGATGTCCAGGTCGATGCCCATTTCCTCCAGGTAGTGGCTGGAGACGGTGATGAACAGCGCCTCGACGGCGACCTGGATGGCGCGCTCCTCACGCAGCCGGTCCAACAGACCGGTGATGGTGCGGTGCGCCGCCGCGTTCTGCGTGATGACCAGTTGCCCGTTGATCTCCTTGATGGTGCCGATGGAACCGCCGCGATCGCGCCAGCTATCCGGAGCCACGGTTTCCTCGATGAGCTGGATGACCTTTTGTACCCGATCCAGACGCTGCGGATCGGACTCCGGCTCATCGTCGTCATCGTCGCCGTATTTCCAGGGCAGTGCCCCCTGCTCCGCGGCGGGCGGCGTGCGCGACGTGGTGTGTCGCAGGTCCAGGTTGGGCGCATCACGGAAGCTGGGCACGTCCATCAGCAAGTCGCTGATGTCGTACACCTTGGCGAAGGTCTCGCGGTCGAGGTGCTGGCGCGTGGCGACGGTAATGGCGCCGTCGGCGACGTCGAAATCCACGTCGGCACTACCCGCGCCGGCCTGATCCAGCACTTCGGTAAGCACCTTCTTCAGCGTAATTTCGTTGGGCAGAACCAGCTCAATGGGCGCGTTGCGATCCACGCCGGCACGCTGCAGGTCGTTCCAGTTCACGATGATGTTGAGCTGGTGCGCCTGTGCCAGCCGCTCCAGCACCTCACCGAACGGCACGCGTTTGAAGTCCACCGGAACCGGGCGGTCCAGGGCGCTGAGCAACAGGCGATCGGGACGGGATTGTCCCGGGCGCGTGCGCCCCGGGCGGGCGAGAATCTCCGGCCAGTCCTTGGCGTAGCTGAGCTCCTGGTACCAGGGGATCTTCGCCTCCTCAACGTCGGTCAGGGCGCCGCGCGCCTGATCGTAGAAATCATCGCGAAGCTCGCGCTGCCGGTGGTACTGCCGCTGCTCCTCGAGAATGTCCATCAACCAACGTGCGGGCGCGTGTTTGGGATCGATGACGGTTACCTGACGCAGCACGTTCACAGCGGCGGCAAGGTCGCCGTCCTTGCGATGCTGCAACGCCTGCTGCATCAGCGCCTCGACCTGCCGCGCGCGGTTTTCCTCAACCTCGCGCAGGCGCGCGGAGCGCTGCTCCTCGATCTCCCGCCGGGTCTCCGCCACCTTGCGCTCGTGGAAGGCGCGTTCGGCCGTGGCTACGTAGGTCGCCAGCGCCTCCAGCTCGCTGCGCAAGTTCTCATACTTTACGACGGGGTCCGCGAACTGCTTTCCGGATTCGACGATCTGCCGCGCCCGGGTGAGTGTCTGATCGGCCTCTTCGAAGCGCTCCGCGGCCACCTGCTCACGAACCACTCGCTCCGCGTCGCGGTATTGCACGGTTGTGCGCTGCCAGTTGATGGAATCCTCGGCGCGAATGCGGTCGGCGAGCGATTGTCCTCGCGCGCCGGATTGGTTCTCAAGGTGTTGTCGAAGCGTTGCGAGCCCGTCCATCGCCTCCGGGAATCCCGGAACCGATGCCAGCGCCTCCTGGAACCGCTGCTCGGCGTCGTCGTACCGGCCGGCGCGGGTCAGTTCCTCGCCCTCGCGGGTAAGCTGCCGCGCACGGTCTGTGGCCGAGCCGACCCGTGCGGCGCCGGGCGGCGGAGCGGGCGCTGGGGCCGGCGCCGTCGCCTGAGGCTGGGCCGGAGCCGGTTTGGGTTCCATACCGGCCTGCATGGTTTCCGCCCGGGTAGGCGTCGGTGGAGCAGCGGCCTTGGGCGCCGCCGCCTCGCCCTCCTTGGGCTTGGGCTCGCGCGCCAAGTCGCGAAGATGCGCGCTGGCGGAGCGCCGCAGGGCCTCGGCGGCGTACTCGTTGGCCAGCACCTTCTCCAGGAGCCCCTTGGCGCGGTCGGTTTCCTTGGCCGCGATCGCGGTCTCCGCATCCTCCAGGTCGCGGAGGGCCTTTTCGTACATGTTGAGGGCGACCTGGACCCGGTTCAGGTAGTCGTCGCGGACCTTCTGCTGGTCGGGGCTGAGTTCAGCCCGGTCGATGCCCGCAAGCAGCTCCTGGGCCGCGAGGTAGTCGCCGTCGTCGAAGCGCTTGATGGCCTGGTCTAGTCGTTCTTTGGCGTCCGCCGCGACGGCGGGCACGCCCGCCAGCAGCACGAGCACTAGTGCCGTCGAGCGTAGCGCCGCCAATGCGACACCCTTTGACAACCGCAAGGTAGGCAAGGGATCGTTCTCCTCGTGGGTGTTGGACTCTTAGCCTGGGCCGCCGTTCTCAGTGCTGTTAGCGCCGTCCAACCACTGAGCGGGCTGGATTCTAGGGGGCATGGTTCGCCATCGCAAGCCCGGAGGGCATTCCGGGCGACCCCTGGTCGGGACGGTCCAACCGCGGCGGCGGAACCCACGGCTCGCCCGCTCTCACGGCCGGGCGGCCGAGGTCACCGCTCCTGCGATCCGCGGCGTCGGCGGGTGCACGTTCTCGACGCCCTCCCGCGTCACCTCGCCGGGCGTTTTCCCCCCGAAAGCCGCCTGGCCGTCACCTCGGCTCCTTCCAGACCACGGCCCCCAGCGCGGCCCGATCCGGGTGCGACTTATCGCCGGCGACCGAATGCTCGTACAGATTCCCCGCGGAGTCAACGAACACCACGGCACAAGTCGCTTCCGCGGCGGGGAATTTCACCCCACCCCGACCCGTGCCCTTCTTCGGCTCGCGGTAGTTGCGCTTAAAGTCGATGTCCAGCACGGTGGCGTCGTTGGAGAAGGCGACGACCGGGCGGTCGGCGACGTTGCGATCCGCGACCGAAGGGGCAAGAACCCGTGCCTGGTGCTCAAGCTTGCTGCCGATGCCAAACTGCTCCTTGCTCTTGACCCAGACACCGTCGTACCAGCGAAACTGCTCGACCGTGACCTCGTCCTTTTTCTCGTCGCAACTGATGACGAAGAACCGCTCCGTGGCGGGTACGGCGACCGGATCGCTGGGTTCTGACCAGGGGCCTTCGATGAGCACGACGGTGGCGTTCTGCTTATCGCGGAACAACAGCGGCTCACCGGCGAGTCGGTTGTACAGCAGCACGCGCATGCGGTATTGGTAGGTCTTGCCCGCGATGAGGCTATCCTCGTCGGCGTCGTGAGCCCACACCTGATGCGCGGGCAGCAGTTCTTTTTTCTTCTTCTCGGGCCCGGCACCCTGCCCCGGCTGCGGCGCGGCCCCATGTTCCTTGATGTAGCGCTCGATGTCCCGTTGCTTCTGCTCGGACTCGTCCATCTTCTTCTTGGCTTTGGCCTTGTCGCCGGGGCTGGCGGCGGCGTCGGTGAAGATCTCAGAGAAGATGTTAAAGGCGTCGATGCACTCGCCGGGGGTGCTGGCGCCGTCGAGCAGCTTCTGCCCGTCCTTGAACCTCTGGGGGATGGGAGCCGCCTTGCCTGGCGTGGCCTGGAAGGCTTCCTCCGGAGGCGCGTCCACGGCGGCTTCGGTTTCGAGGCCATAACGGTCCGGCGGGTTCTCACCGCCCAGATACTCCTGGTCCTGAATCATCACATCGCGCTTGTTGGTGAGCTCCGGGAACAGCCACTTCGTGCCGTTCTCCCAGGCGGGCATGAGGGGGCGGAGGATCTCGAGCTGTGCCTTGGGTTCGCGGATGGCCTCGAAGTACTTGACCACCCGACTGAATTCGTCCTGTGGAACCTTAAGCTGTTTGCCCTCCTGGGCGAGGGATACCTCCGGAGCCTTGGGCACTCGCGCCGCGGGCCAGGTCGCCACGTGCACCCAATCGTCATCGGACCAGCTTCCGTCGGGCCGGCGGGTGCGGCGCTGCAAGTCAATGCCGGCGAAGATGACCTCGTCGCGCGTTTCGCCGTACGCCTGCGCCTGGAACTGCGCCTGCTTCTTGCGATCGAAGACGGCGGACACGGTGGCCCAGTTGCGGGCCACGAACTCGTGCCCGGTGCCGCTGGGTACCTTGAGCGTGCTGCGCCCGAACACCACCGCGGGCTTGGGCAGTTGCACCACCTCCGCCAGCTTGGCGTCGCCTTCGATCACCGACGGCTGGTCGATGATGGGCACCTCGGGAGCCAGCGGCGCTGCGGGGCGCAGCACGGCCATCTGATCCTCGCCGCGGAAGGGGTTGAGGGAGGCTTTGAACTCGTCCAGCAGCGGGGTGGGCTGTTCCGCCTTGGCCGGCGCGCTCTTGATCCGTTCGCGGACGCCGTCGGCTTTCTGGGCGATGGTCGCGTAGACCGTGCCCGGAGTCACCGCGCCGCCCGCGCCGTCCAGCTCGAACTGGTTGGGGGAGCGGACCAGGTACAGTGCGATCACGCCGATGAGAAAGAGCCCGGCGATGCCCACCACGGCCTTCTCCAGATGCCGTTCGACGGGGCCGACAACCTGTTTTGCCATCGCTCGTTACCCCTTGTCCGGTTCGTCTTCGTGCTTTGGACATTCGATCTTGTAGTGCTCGCAAACCGACGCCGGCATGAGCTTGCGAAACACGTCGCCCAACATGACGGTTTCGAAATCCATCACGACGTTCACCACCGGTTCGGCGCCGTAGATCTTCTCGGTCATTTCCTTGTTGGGTGGGGCGGCGCGGTAGGCGATGCGCACCAGAGTATGGAAGGAGTTGGCGCTGAGCTTCTCGACGAAGCGCAGGATGTCACGCTGGTCCATGATGAGCTTCACCGTGAACTGCATCACCTCGTACGTCGGGCCTGATCCCGTGCCCGTGAAAACCGACGCCCCGGTCGCCGGCGGCAGCGCGGGCGCGAAATCACCGGGCTTGCCGCCCGCGTAGAATTCGCCGCCTTCGGGAACGTAATCCTGCGAGGTGCGGATGGCGATGATCTCCTTGACCGGCATCACGCCCACCCAGCGGTCCTGCTCCCCGGCGGCGAGGGTCTCGGCGGCTTCGTTGTTCAGTGCCGCGATGGCCTCCACCACGTCCTTCTGAATCCAATAGCCCACCTGCGCCCGCCAACAATCTTCGGGTGTGGGGGCCTCGATGGTTCCGGTGTCGCGCATCGCGGAGTCGAAGTCCAGGCTGGGAACGGCCTTGCCCGTCCCGGAGGCTTTGCTCTCCGCCGCCTCGAAGCCGGTGATGTAGCAGTAGATTTTCTGCGCCGCCGCGAGGTGGGCCCGCACGGCGGCGTTCTCCCGAGCGCCGAAGCGCGTCAGGATGCCCGCGGCGGTCCGTGGCGTCGCCGTGGCGGGCTGGGAGGGCACCGCCCCGGTGTACTGGCTGGATTCCTCCGCCCGGCGCCGCTCATTGGCGATCTTGTCCTTCATCAGCTCAATGTCCGAAGCAGTAGCGGGCTGGCCGCCGCGGAGGACCTTAAGCAGTTCGTTCATGGCTACGCCGTAGCGCCTGCGGAATTCGCGTCGCTGCTCGTCGTTGCCGGAGGGAAAGACGTCGGGCAGCAGTGGGGTGTAACGGTACAGCTTGGCTGCCTCGTCGAGCACGCGGCGGTAGTCCGCCTTGACCGCCGCGATTCGCTGATTCTCCGCCTCGATCGCCTTGGCGTTGGCGGGGTTGTTTTGCAGCGCGGAAAGCTCGGTGTAGAGCCCCTTGGCCTTGTCCATTTCCGCCGCGACCTTGGGCATGGCACGCAGCCCGGTGGCAATCAGGGCAACGCCCAGGCCGGCACCGACGGCGCAGAGCAGGAGGAAAAGATGTCGCCGCAGGAGGTCCATGTGTCAGTCCCCTTTGTCCTTGCCCCTGGGTTGTGCGGTGTCCTTGGGTTCTGCCGCCGGTTTTTCGGCGACGCCGCCCTCGGGGAAGTTCTCCGTGATCACGTCGACGTAGATTTCAAAACGCCAGTCCTGGTCCGTGGATTCGTTGGTCACTACATCGAAGCGGTCCGTGCCCGCCGCGGCGGTGGACGGCTTGGCGCCGCCCCTGGCCCCCGGGGTCTTGGCGTCCGCCTTGCCTCCGCTGGCGATGTGCACGCGGTCAATGTAGAAGCCCTGCTTGGGCTTGCGACCGTTCTCCTTGAGGGGCGTCAGAAACGCGTCGGTAATGAACTTCGCCGCACCCTGGTTGGGCGTGGTGCAAGTGATCTTGAGCCACAGGCCGGGAAGGTCTTTGTTGACGTCGTTGATGGCCTGCGCGTCCTCCGGGCTGAGCCAGGTGTGCACGTCCTGCTCGAACTGGATGTCCAACGATTCGATGACGATCTGCTTGCGCTCGCCTCGGGGCGCGGCGCCGGCCTCCAGTGCCGCCACGATCTTCTGCGGCGTGTCGGCATCCGCCAGCGGGCCGTCGGGAACGGGGAGCGAATCGTGCACCAGCTTCACCACCCGGGGCACGACGAGCTTATTGCGTTGGAGCTTCAGGAGCTTCTCCGCGTCCGCCCGTTCGTTCTTTCCCTGCCCGCGGAGCTTCTCCAGTTCCGCCTTGAGAGTCTTGCCGGCGTCGCGCAGCGCCACCGCCTTGCCGATGTCCGAGGCGGAGCCGGGCGCGCCGCGATCGATGGTCTCGGCCGCCGCCTCCCAGTTCTTGGCGCCGCCGCCTTCGTCCGGCGCCGCGGCGAGGGCCCGCATGTCCGCGGTCTGACGGAACCAGATGGTGCCTCCGGCGAGTACCAGGCAGGCCGCCGCCGCCGCGAACGCCGGCCGTTTCTTCCGCCACACCACCTGCTTGGCAAGCTCGGTGGGCAGCAGGTTGCTGGTGACCTTGGTTAGCTCCAACCCCTGGAGCGCCAGGCCGTAGGCGGTGAAGAAACTGAGGAGCTCGCTCTTAAGCGTCTCGGCGCTGGCGGCATCCGAGGGCGAGACCTTGGCGAACGCCGCCGGCGTCTCCACGTCCATTCCCAGGTTCTGTTGCAGGTACTTCTGCAACCCCGGGAGCTTGAAGGCGTTGCCCATGGCCACCACTTTGTTGATTTCCGCGTCGCGGTGGGTGGAGGAGTAGAACCCGATGGAGCGCTGTAGCTCCTGCACCACGTCGGCGAAGATGGGCCGCATGGCCTGAAAGATCTGCCTGCGGTACTTGCTGGTCTCGGCCGTGCGCTTCAGCGTTTCGGCCTTGGCGAACGAGAGTTTGAAGGACTTCACCAGGGCTTCGGTAAAGCTGTTGCCGCCCAGGGGGATGGTTCGCGTCCAGAGGCTGTTGGGCGTGGCAACCACCAGGTCGGAGTTCTCGGCGCCGATGTCCAGCAGGATGGTGGTCTCCTTGCCCAGCAGACCGTCGAAGTGCGCCGCATTGTAGACGGCCAGCGGCACCGATTGCACCGCGATGGGCTCGATCGCCGCCTGCTCGAAGTGCAGCAGATGCTCACGGAGCAGTTCCCGCTTCATGGCGAAGATGCCCACCTCGAGGTCCGGCAAGCCTTCCTGCTCGAAGGTCTGGTAGTCCCAGATGACCTCGTCCATGTCGAACGGAATCTGCTGGTCCGCCTCATAGCGCACGATGTCCGGGATGCGCTTGGGGGCCACGGGCGGCAGCTTGGTGAAGCGCGCCAGTGTGTGCTGCCCGGGCACGCTGACCACCACCCTGTCCTTGGTGATGTCGTTGCGGGAAAGAAACTTCTCGAGGGCGGCGGCGATCAGTTCGTGACGGTCGGCATCGGGTTGGGAGAGGATCTTGGCGTGCTCCACGTAATCATGGGCAACGACTTCCACCTGGCCCTCGGCCCCGGCCCGGAGCTTGATGGCCTTCAGGGCACAGCGCCCTACGTCGATGCCCCAAACCGCCTGTGTGGTTGCCATGGGAAGTCATCTCCTCGCCGCCACCGCGAAGCGCGAGCGCCGGCGCCGGCCCGCACCGACGACGGGCGGCGTCAGCCCACGCTCCGGCGTGCATCCGCCGCCGGCATGCCCGGCCCACCCGGCCAGGCGGAAGAGTATCCGTGCCGCCCCCGGGGCTGTAAAGGTTACAGGCCCCTACCAGTGGCACGCGGCCGACCTTGTATCCGCCATGTGAACCGCGCGCCCGCGAGTTTCTCCGTCGGGGGTCCCGTCCGGCGAATCTAATCTTCGTACGCCCTGCCCACGGCGCGAGGTTCGCTGCCGGGACGCGGCTGTGCGGCGACCGGCCAACGGGCGGCGGCCAAGCCCGATTGACGGAAAGGGCCAGTGGAACCCACCCCGCCAGCGGGCGGCATAGCAGCCTGTGGCAAAACTCGTGGCACGGGCTTCCACCCCATGGTTTCACGGGCAGGATGCCCGAGCCTATCGCGTAGGCCGCTTTTCGCCACGGGCTGATCGTCCCGGGCTCGGGAATCCAGCCTCGATGGGGGCGGGGGTGCCGATCAACCGGCTCACGGAAATACGTCCGGAAATCGCGCCGACACGCCGCCGCAGCGCCGAGTCGCCGTGTACCCCAACCCCCAAGCCGATTCTTTCGCGTCCGATAGGTGATGTCAAGCGGCATGCCGTTAGGCGCCCGCCGCACCCACGGAACCACCAACGCCTTCGAGCGCGGCGGCCCCGGTTCGCGCGAAGATGATATCTCCGGTGGCGCCGTGCGTGACACCACGCCGCTGGTGGTGACATGTCGTTTTCATCACCGGCCGCGCGCCCCATGCGTTGGGCCTTGTACCTTGACGCCCCTTGCCGTAGACGGCGCCCCGAGTCTATCTCCGGCACGGCCCCGCGGGAACGCTGAGTTTGGCGACGTTGTAGGATGGCAGGCCGTCCACTCCGCCGGCGCGGGTGAAGCTGCCGCCGACGAAGAGCGCTGGGCCGCTGCCGTCGTCGAAGCCCGCCAAGGCTGTCGTGCGTGGATAGCCCCAGTGCTCCCCGGGCGGGATGAGGTACTTCGTTTCCACGCCGCCCGCAGGCGAGGACCACGCGACGCCATCCCATCGCGCCAGATGGCGTACCGGCACGCCCCCGGCGTCGTAGTAGTGCCCCGCCACGTACAACCCCGGCCCGGTGCCGTCGTCAAACACCGCTGCGGGACCAAAGTGGATCCAATCACTGTGGTCGAGAGGAAGTGTCTGCAGTCCGCCTCCGAGGGATTCCCACGCGACTCCGTCCCATCGCGCGATGCCCTCCCAGGCCACATCACCCGCCGAAAATCCGCCGATAGCATACAGCGCCTCGCCGCGTCCGTCGTTGAAACCAATTAGCGTAGAAACCCCTCCACTGTTGCCCAGTTCTTCGATGATCGTCCATTCCGTCCCATCCCAGGCGGCGATGCGACCGTCTCCGGCGGCGTCCCATAGCGCCGCGTACAACGCCGGTCCCTTTCCGACGTCCACGACCACCAAAGTCAACGCTTCCGGCCCAGGTGGGTTGCCAACCGGCTCCCAGCCAAACCCGTCCCAGCGGGCGACGGTCTTGGCGGGCACACCGTCTACCGACGAGAACCGCCCACCTACGTAGACCGCGTCACCGCGACCGTCATCGAACACCGCCAGCGAGGTCATGTAATCATTCGCCATTGCCGCGAGCGTCCACTCCGTTCCGTTCCAGGTGTTCATCCAACCCTGGCGCGGAGACAGAGAGGTCCCCCCGATGGCTATCAATAAGGGCTCCGGGCGATCGAACGTCTCGAGGTCCGACACATGTTCCGCTGTTCCGTTGCCCAACGCCCTCCAACCGGCGCCGTCCCACTTCGCAACGTGGTTAACGCGCACACCACCAGCGAATTCGAAGCTCCCGCCGGCGTAGAGCGCCGGCCCGCTTCCATCGTCGAACGTCGCGAATGCGACGGGTTCGTAACCGACATAGTTGGTGGCGGAATCCAGCAGCAGACTCCACTGCCTTCCGTCCCATTTGACGATCTTGTCTGCTTCGAGGTCGCCAACGCCGTAGAACAGGCCTCGTGCGTAGAGCGCGGGACCGGTTTTATCGTGGAACGGCTGAAGCCGATTGGGTCCCCCATACAAGAAGTAGCCCAGCCGCACCCACGTGGAGCCGTCAAGCCTCGCCACGCCGTATCGTGTGTGAAACGAGGACGTTCGGTATTCCCAGCTCGCGTACAGCGCCGGACCGGCTCCGTCATCGAAAACCGCTGTCGCCACGACCGTTCCCCCAAGGGTGTCACTTTCGGACGCGGACCCCACGGCCGACCAGGCGTGCCCGTCCCACCGCGCCACGCTGTTGGTTCCCACCCCGTCGATCGACGCAAACGAGCCAGCCGCATAAAGCGCGGGGCCGCTGCCATCATCGAGAACGAGAAGCTGGTTCACCCGTCCGACGTCCTGGGGGGCGGCGCCGCTGCCGACATCGACCCAGGAGTTTCCATCCCACTTGAGAACGATCCGATTGGGGGGACCCAGAATGGCGGGGGCGGTGACTCCGACGTAAAACGCCGGCCCCGTTCCCTCGTCGAAGATCGCAAGCGCGTAGACGAAACGGGTGAGTGTGCCGGTCACCGCAACCCATTCCGTCCCGTCCCACCTGCAGACTGACCACCCGGAGGGCGTGCCGCCGGTGCACAAGTTGGAAACGGCGAATAGCGTAGCGCCGGTTCCGTCGTCGTAGGCGATCAAATGATCAACCTCCATCGAGCTCAGCCGTGTCCAGGTGTTTCCGTTCCAGCGGTCCATGAGCCAGGATTCGCCGGTCTGGGTGTACACCCAGCTAACCGCATACAGGCCGGCGTTTTCTCCCGAGTCGATGGCCGCGAGCTCGGTGACGGACCCCGGCAGACCCGGACCGACCGCGGACCAGCCATGGCCGTCCCATCGTGCGATGTTGGGGGTCACGACGGGACCGGCCGTGGTGAACCTACCCGCTACGTAAAGCGCCGGTCCTGTGCCATCGTCGAACACCGCCATAGGGCCGTCGTAGCCGTCCAGTCCCGGACGGTTGAAACCCGGCGTCCATTCCGGCGGGCAAACGTGGCATTGATCGAACGCCGCCTGAAACGCCGCGAAATCGCGCAGGTCGACCGTGCCGCTCCCGTCGGCGTCCGCCGCCGCGCAGGAGGGGATTGCAGGGGGCGCTACGAGGCAGGCCAGGAACTCCCGGTAGTCACGTGCCTCGACCCGCCCATCGGCGTTGATGTCGGCGGGGCAGGTTGCGACTGGCGCCGCGGCCGCCGCGGACATACCAAGGGGGACGACAACAGCGGTGAGATAGCCTCGGCGGATCATGATGATGGCTCCTGGTCGCAGATACACCGGAATGAAACCGGGGAGGGCGCGGTTCCGTAGCCCCGCCGCGCTCCTCCCCTCATGCTGATAGTAGGCCGAGGAAAAGCCGGGGGTCAAATACAGTTAGTTATGTTCATTTAACATTTTGCCGCAGGGAAACGACGGCAAGTTCGCAGCGCCACGCGCCCGCTACGGCGGAGGACGACGGTCGAGATGTCCTGGGATTGCATCGTGCCAGGCGGGCAGCGCCACCCGCCGCCGGAACCTCTGCGCGATGCCGCGCTTCGCACGAGGCGACGAGGCCCCGACCCGCGCCTCGGTACCTGTAGTCATAGCGCGCCCGGCGCGCGGGTTTCCAGGCGGCGCGCCACTCTCCCCGCGCGCCCTTGGTTCAACCATTCGTCGTCGCTCAATCTATGGCGGGGAAAACGCCTGCGCGAACGACGCGAAGTCTCTCAAATCAACATCCCAGTCCCCATCCACGTCGGCACTGCGGCAGTCGGGCGCGAGCGGAAAGAGCCCGGGACCTGTGCAGCAATCGGCCGAGGTGGCATAGTCATTCAACGTGAGGAAGGAATCACAATCGGTGTTGCCGGGAAGGAGATGATGCAGGACATAGACACGGCCGGTGTAGGGAGCGGGATTAGGGTGGAGAGGCGCGCCGACGACTATGTCCTTCAACCCGTCAGCGTCGACGTCGCCGGCAGCACCAACAGAAAGCCCAAAACCCTCGAACGTGCCTCCCCCGGTTCGTGCGAAGATGATCTCTCCGGTGGCGCCCGAAAACACATAGACCTTCCCCGTGGCGAAGCCCGGAAACCCGCTGTACCCGTAGCCGCCGACGAGGACATCAGGAACGCCGTCGCCATTGACATCCCCAGGGCCGGCGACGGAATACCCAAGGAAGCTGCCGGGGCGTTCCCCCTCCCAGGTCCACAGACGCCGGGCGTCAGGGCCGCAAAAAACGTAGGCCTGCCCGTTGCCGCTGTAGTAGTACTCTCCCCCGGCTTCGTAGGCGCCGACGACGATGTCGTCGAATCCATCCCCGTTTACGTCCCCCAAACCGGCAAGCGCGGCGCCGAACACGTCGGAGATCATCCCCTCGTTGTCGATGCGGCGGATGACTTCTCCCGTTGGTCCGGAGAGCACATAGACGAAGGGCAGGCCGTTCTTGTCGTGGGGGGCGCCGGCCGCGACGTCCAAGATGCCGTCGCCGTTAAAATCTCCGACACCGGAAACGCCCACCCCGAAGAGGTCGGTAACGTAATCACCAACCTTCGACCACAGCGCCTCGCCGGTTTTTCCCGAATAGGCGTGGACTCTTCCAACGTACCCGAGGGAGACCCGGTTCGCGCCGGGCTCACCCACCAGCACGTCGGCGTGTCCGTCGCCGTCGAGATCCCCGGGGCCGGCGACCCCCCAACCGAACTCTCCCCAGGACCGGTCGCCGTCCCAGACCCACAGGCGTTGCCCGGTCGCGCCGGAAAACACGTAGACCCGCC
>JACQXM010000001.1 GCA_016208685.1 Planctomycetota bacterium
CTGCATCAGATGACCGAGCGTTTTCAAGCGTTGTACAACGAGGCGTTGGACGCCTTGGAGCATGCCCCCGACGGACAATGGATCGCCGCCAGCGAGTGGGCGTTCCGCGACGCCTTCCAGCAACTGATGAAGGAGAGTTATCAGGCGGCGATGCAGAGCAAGGTGGACGCGCATCCCGCCGCCCAAGCGGCGGCTTTTTCCCCCGGCGGACACGGTGCTGGCGAATCAGCCGGCGCGGCGCCACAAGGGTGAGTCGTGGGTTCGGGTGTTGAGCATCGGCGGAGGACTCGAACTGAAGCGTCGCTACTTCTGGTCGAAGGCTGGTGGGGGCATCTATCCGGCGGATGCGTTGCTGGGCATCACCCTGAGCAACCTTTCGCCCGCGATGCGTGAGGTCTGTTGCACCATGGGGGTGGTGCAGGACTTCGCCCAGGGTGCGGAGGACCTGCGTCGCCTCACGGGGGTGGGTGTGTGCAAAGAGCTCCTGCGTCAGATCACGGAAGCGGAGGGCCTGGCGGTGGCGGGGCGAGCCGGCAGCGCGGCGTTGCCCCCTTCCTGGTCGGCGGCGCAGGCGGTGACCCCAGGGGGCGGTCCGACACGGGTGTACGTGGGCGTGGACGGGGTCATGGTCCGCACGGTGACGCAGGCGGAGAAAGAGAAGCGGCGCAAGGATCACGCGCTTCGTCGGCAGCAACGAGGCCGGGCGGGAGTGGCGAACCGTAGGTCCTTACCCCGGCCGAAGGCGGGCAGCGACGAGCGGTTCAAGGAGATGAAGATCGGCCTGTTTTATGACCAATCCAAGACGCGCAAGCACGCCTTCGCCACCGCCGGCAATCACCAACGTTTCGGCGAGTTGCTGCGACGCCATGCCGATGCGCTTCGGCTGGAACAGGCCCGCGAAACGCTTTCACTGACCGACGGCGGACCCTGGATTCGCAACCAACTCCTGCAACACCTTACGGGGCTGAAGGCCATGCTGCTGGACTTCTACCACCTCGGCGAACACGTGTGGGACGCGGCCAAGGCCTGCTGGGGCGACGGCGAGGAGGGGCGTGTCTGGGCGCGGCAGCAGCTTCACGACCTCAAACACCTGGGAGGGCGTCCGGTGCTGGCGGCCATCGACGAGGCGAAGAAGAAGTGTCGCGCCCCGGCCCAACAAGAGGCCCTGCGTTTGTTGCGAAACTACCTTGTGGAACGATGGGAGATGGTGGGGTATCCGGCGGCGTTGGCCAAAGGCTGGGACATCGGCTCCGGCCCCACCGAGGCCATGTGCAAGAACCTCACCCTGCGCCTCAAACGCCCGGGAATGAAATGGGATACGGACAACGCCGCCGCCCTCATGAACCTGGTCGCCCTCCGGGAAAGCGGCCTGTGGGAGCGCTACTGGCAAAGTCGAAGAACCGCCTGATGCCAGAATCCGTGGCCAGACCCGGGCCGCGGAGCTACCAATGGCAGGCGCCGCGGTGAGTGCCCCTCCGGCCGCGCGAGTGGGTGGCCTGGTATCGACGGCGGCGTCCCGAGAGGCCTTCGGCCGGCGGAAGGTGTCGAGGCATCCGGCGGAGCGTCCCCGGGCCGTGGGACGGAACGAAAACCGGCGGCGAACCTCTTATGTTTCCAGCACTGCAGCCGTTCATTCAGTCCCCGGTCGACGCCGAAACTTACGCCGTGCTGGGCCATCGGTACATCATACTCGCGTCCGGAGAGCGAACCGGCGGGGCGTTCGCGCTGATCCACGCCGAGATTCCGCCGCGCGACGCGGGCCCGCCGCCGCATACGCACCATCGTGAAGATGAACACTTCTACATTCTCCGCGGGAAGTTAGCGTTTGTGATCGGGAGCGAGACGCGCGAGGCTGCCGCCGGTTCGTTCGTGGTCGCGCCGCGCGGCATTCGTCATACGTTCCGGAATGCCGCCGACTCCGTTGCCCGCCTCCTGGTTTTGCTGACTCCGGCCGGTTTCGAACGGTTCTTTATGGTCGTAGGGCAACGGTTGCCAGGACGCGAGTCGACCTGCCCCCCTGCCACCGAGGCGGAGGTCAGGAAGATCCTCACAGCGGCGCCGGAGTTCGGACTGGAGGTGCACCTGTAGCAGCCTGTGGCGTAACTCGTGGCATGGGCTTCCAGCCTATGGTTTCACGGGCAGGATGCCCGTGAACCATCGCGTAGGCCGCTTCTCGCCACGGGCTGGTAGCGCGCGGGTACGGCGCCCGGCGAACGCCGGCCGGCGAGCGTTGAAGAGCTGCGAGGAACGCGCGGCACATCATTCCAGCGCCGCGAACGGGCGGATGTTGCGCGTGAGGCTTTCGAGCGTTACCGGCCGGCCGAGGTCGAGGGGCAGGAAGACGCCGTGGTTGTGGTCGCTGGCCAGGATCACCATGCGTTCGTGCAGCACTTCGTAGCCGGACTCTTGCGGCTGGTGCCCGCAGATGAAGTAGTCCACGTCGAGCCATCCGCGGAGCACCTCGAGCGTGGCGCTGGTCTGGTACCGCCCCCACACCAGCAGGTGCGCGGCGCCGCCGGGTGCGAGGTCCTCCGCGGTCGGTGTGCGCGAGAGCACGGTGGCATCGAAGTAGCCGAGTTCCTGCGGACTGGGAAGGGAGTGAGACACCAGAACACGGTTGGCGGTGCGACCGGCCAGAGGGTAGGAGCGGATGAAGATGCCGATGGCGTCGATGACACGTTCGTAGCCCCGGGGGTACGCCCTGGCGACGCTCTCCTCGAACGCCACGGTCACCACGCGACCGTTCTTGGTGATTTCATGCCGCTGGAGCTGCGCCAGTTCGTGGTTGCTTTGCAGGAAGTGCACCTGCTCCGGGAAGGAGCGCTTCAGCTCCGCCGCGGCCAGGAGCAGTTCGTGCGAGTTATCCTCGCCGTCGACGGTGGTGATTTCCTCATGGATGAGCTCGTGCAGCACCACGTGGCGCGCCCCATGCTGGCCCAGAGCGCAGTAGCGGACGAGTTTGTCGTAGTTGCGGCGGTGGCCGTGCAGGTCCCCGGTCATCACCAACTGGCCATAGTTGGGAAAAACGAGCAGCGACCCCACCAGGAGCGGGTCGGTACGGTTGAGCTCGGCGGCCTCGAGGAATGCCTCGCCGGCGCGGGCGCTGTCCATCATCGGTCTTCCTCGGGCGGCGTGTCGATGTTCTCCTGGGCGGCGGCGGCGATGGCGTCGAGGGCGGGCGGCGCCGGCGGGGGCTCACCGGTGGGCCAGATGGCGCGGCGCTGCGCCCGGAGCTCCTCGCGTTGTTTGCGCCAGAGCCGCTGGATCATCGCCAGGCGGGCTCCGAGCTGCACCATGTCCGCGGGGCGATCGGCGGCCTTCTCGCGGCAACACTCCATCACCAGGTTGGAGAGGGCCAGGGGGATCTTGTCGTTGATCTCATTCGGAGCCACCGGCTTTTCGGAGGTGATGAGCGCAATGCCGCCGCGGGAGTCGCTGCCGCGGATGGCCGTCGGGTACTTCTCCGAGGTCAGTACCCAGTACATGGTGGCCCCCAGATTGAACACGTCGGTTCGCTGGTCCAGGGGCAGCCGCTCCACCTGTTCCGGCGCGATGTAGTCCGGCGTACCCTGGATGCGTTCCTTGCGATGCAGAAGCGGGCACGACTGGCCGAAGTCGATGATCTTCACGACGCCCTTGGGGGCCAGCATAATGTTCGTGGGCTTGATATCGCTGTGCACGAAGCCGGCCTGGTGCATGGCGTGCAGCCCCTGCGCCACCTTTTGAAAAATGGTCAGGAAGGTGTTGAGGCGGTTGGGCCGCGCTTTCTCCAGGTTGAGCCCATCGACGAGCTCCATGACCAGCAGGACCTCCTTGACCTGCAACAGCTTGCGGACGCGGTGAATGGCGTAGCTGTGGCGGAGGTGCGGGTGACGCAGCTTGCTGCTGACCGCGTACTCCGTCTCCACCTGGGTGATGAAGGGATCGTCGTCCGGCGAGTTGCGCACCACGTGCTTGACCGCGAACTTCTTTCCGGTCTTCAACTCCACTGAGATGAAGATCCTCGAGGCGGCGCCGATGCCGATTTGCTTCAGGATACGATAGCCCGGGATCTCCGCGTTCACTACACCACCTTACCGAAAGCGGGCGCTCCGGCGCCTCGCTACGAAGGTTAGCAGGGGACGGGGCAAAGTCCAAGCGGGCGATGGCGCACCGGAGGTCTTACTGCACTCGACCCCCGTTACCCGGCCCACCAATCACCACGGGCCTGTAGGGCTCGAATCCCCGTGCACCGTTGGCCGCCACGTCGTCGGTGGTACGACCGTCGAAGGACCGATGGCGCGCATTGTGCATCAAGCCCACGGCGGGTATCGCCGCACCGGCATCCGTTGGGGCTTCTGGGATCGGAAATCCGACCGCTTTCCGGGTCGGCGCGCGTGCCCATGCGAACCCGGCCGCTTACGAGTACCGACTTGTTCCCAGCGCCCGCCTGCCGGCGTCAAGCTGACGATCCAAGGGGCCACACAAGAGGGGATGCACTCGCGTAAGGCCGCCGCGCATCGACGGCGCGGGCCGCCAGGCCCCAGGAGTGCGAGTCCGCGCGGGGAAGCGAGACTGCCGGGACAGAAGCGGCCACGAGTTTCACGTCGACGCCGGGGCTATTGACGGTAGGGTGTGCGCGCCGCCGGCGCGCACACCCCGTTCTGCGCTGGGTGGCACCGGACCGATGCTACCGCCCGAATCTACGCTGGAACTCGGCGAAGTCGCGCAGGTCCAGGTCGCGGTCACGATCAAAGTCGAAGATCCACACGCAGTGTTCGGCGTGCACGCCTTCGGGATCGGGCCAGACGAAGGGCCCGCCCAGGCCGGCGGCGAACGTGGCGTGGTCCTCAAGTCGGATGCGCCCATCGCCGCTGAAGTCGCCGGCCATCGCCACCGGCGTCCCGGACACCACCCTCGAGGTACGCGTCACGGCGCCCCCGGCTCCCAGCGCCTGGAACCGGTAGTAGTACGTCTTGCCGAACTCGGCGCTGCGATCGAAGTAGTTGCCGCCCCAGCCCTGACCCGGAGCCAGCGTCGCCAGCAACGAGAAGGCGACGGGAGCACCTTTGGCACGGTAGATGCGCATGCCCTCGTAGGATGTTTCCCAAGGAAAGCGCAGGAGGTTGGCGTCGGGCTCCAGGTACATGTGATCCTCGTCCGCGGTGTCCGTCACCACTTCGACGTCGTCCGGGGCCGGCAGCAGTCCGTCGCGGGGATCCAGCGGGCATCGTCCGCCGTGGACCTCTGAGCCGTCCGCCTCGCCATCGCCGTCGGTGTCGGGATTGAGCGGATTGGTGCCGAGGTCGAACTCGGTGACGTGCTTGAGCCCGTCATCGTCGGTGTCGTACGAGGCGTCGTTGATGCGCGGATCGGTTCCGTAGTAGACCTCCCAGGTGTCGGGCATTCGGTCGCCGTCGGGCATGGCGGGATCGCGGTATACCTGGAAGCCGGTGGACGCCAGCCGCCGGAAGGGCTCGCCCACGGGCGACTTTCCGGTGGCCAGCACGTCCACGCGGTAGCTGCCGGCCATGCCCGGCGGAGGCGGGTTGAGCGGATCGTCGTTGTCGACGCCGCCGGTACTCGCCTGCGCGGTATCCGTGAAGATCAGGCCGTACACGCCGTCGTCGGCGTCGCCATCATTCTGCGTACCGTCGTCAAGCATCCAGTGCGGACCGCAACTGACCGTACCGTCGGGCTTGGTGACGTCGACGTGGACCCGGGCGCCGGTCACCGGGCCCGTGGGGGCGTTGAGGACGGCGAGCAGCGTGACTGGCACGCCGTGCTCGAAGCGACCACCCTGGTGTTCGTTATCCACGCCACCCGTCCAGACCTGCGAGACCGCGAGCCGCAACTCCACGCCGCGGTACGGAAGCCCAAGCAAGCCCGCGATGTAGGTCGCGTCCTTCGCTGAGTGCAGCCGCAGCCGCCACGTGCCGCGGGCCATCTCGTCCTTGAGGTGGTACACGACGTGCGTGTCCGTGGCATAAATGGTCGCCAGGGCCGGACCGACCACCGTGCCGTCGGGTCGTGTCAGCCGGGTGCTCAGGCTCGCCCCCACGGCATCGACATTCACGAAGACCACGCCCTCGAGGATGTGCTCTTCGGTCACGGGAATATCCAGGTCCACATCGGCGTCGGCGGCCGCCGCGCCGGCGGCGAAGAAGAGCCGTTGCAGGCCCCGCGCCCGTTGCAGCGAGTACACGTAGGCGTCCGCGAGTTCGCTGATCATGGACGACCCGGAGGTGCCGGCCAGCGTCGGGCCGCGAACGTCGACGTAGGTGTAGTCGCCGTCGGTGGCGGTCGCGATCTCCTGCATGAGTTCCTGATCGGTTTCCGGTCCGAAGGCGATGGCGTCAATGGAAGTGTCGTCCGGTTCGATGCGACTTCGGGCGTCCTGGGCGCACACGTCATGCCCGGACCAGTAGCGTTCCTCGTTCTCCTCGCCGTCGGAGAGCAGCAGCATGAGATGCACGTCGGTATCGAGGTTGAAGCGATCCAGTTGCGATTGTGCCTTCCACAGTCCGTCGCCGATGGAGGTCCGTTGCCCGGGCATCAGGTCCTCCACCGCCTGAATGACCAGGTCGCGCTGCGCGGCGTCGGCCATGGCCAGCGGCTGGAGGGGGTCGGCGTCGTCGTCGCAGGCGATTTGATTGCCGGTGAACGCCACCATGCCCACGCGGTCGCCGTCGGAGACGCAGTCCACAAAGAGCGCCGCGGCGTTCTTGGCGGCGTCGATCTTGCGGGTGACGGAGGGGTCTTTCATGCTGCCCGAGCGGTCGATCACCAGCATGTGGTTCAGCCGGTACACGCCGTAAAGCACCGAGTCCCGACTGGTGGCGACGAGCTGGTCGCAGCCGGCAAAGCCGACGCGAAGGTCGTAGTATCCATCGCCCGCGGGCTGCGTGGGGGCGCTCACGGCCAGCCAGTATTCGCCGCCGACGTACGCCGCGTTCAGCACCGTCGCCGGCCGGCTGCCTACCTGAACCGTGAAATCGTCGGCGTGCAAACCGGCCACCGAACGCAGGCCGGTTCCTTCGGGCTTCAGATTGGCCGGACCGTCCACGATGACGCGCACCAGCATTCGCCCTCCCTGCGACGCCGGGCCGGGGCGCGCCGGCTCCGCGGCCGTCGGTCTGATGATGAGCAGCGTCAGCGGCCCGCGGTCAAACCAGTAGTCGTACTCCGCGAATCGGTCCAAGCCGATGACCACGCCGGTTAGTCGTGTGATGGGACGCGCCGGTGAGACGATCACCGCCGAGCCCCATTCCGTGCCGCTGCCGCGGGAGAGGGCGACGGCGCGGCGATCCGCCGTGAGTCCCACCAGGCCCCATCCCAGAACCGGATCGGAGTCGCCCAGCGAGCTGAAGGTGCGACTCGCCAGGCCGCGGAATCCCACCGCCTGGCAGGCGGTGCCGGCGGGAACCGGCGCCTCGTAATAGGCGGCCGAGTAGGCCTCCAGGTCGCCGCTGCCCGCAGTGGGAAACGCCACGGCATGCCGCGCCACGAGGGGATAGGCGGGGGGAGGCGTACCCGCGGTCTCCAGTTGTGTTTCGTCCACGTAGTCGTAGCGCCCGGGGTTCGGTAGGGCACTGACGTCGAATTCGTGCGTGTAGTTGCACAGGGCGTAGTCGATGTACAGGCTGCGCAGTGAACCGCGCGGGGTGCGCGCGATGACGCGGTTCAGGGCGCGGCTGCCGCTGGTGGTTTCGCTGGATTCGATCTGCTCCCAGAAGTCAACGAGCAGGTCGGCGCCGAACTCCGGTTCCGCCGCGAAGCTGCCCACCTGTTCGGCACAGTACTTCCAGAACGTGGCTCCGTTGTATGAAAGGTCGAACAGGGAATACTCCGGATGGTTGAACACGTCCTGGACGCTGCCGCCGGGGTTGCGCAAGTCCAGGTCCAGGTAGAGCTGGTCCTCCATGTTCCGCGCCGTACCCTCCGAGACCCATTTGCCGAAGGTCGACCCGACGGTACCGCCGTCGCAATTGGCCACGGCGCACATGTAATGCCGCTGGATCGTGTGGAAGAGCTCATGCAGCGTGGTGCCGCGGATGCCGCGGTCGTTGGTGTCGCAGGCGAACGACGGCGTGTCGATGCGGATGCAGTCCGGGTGCGCCTCGCCGGAGCCGTCCGGGATGTCGTACAGATAGGCCGGGTAGTCGGGCAGCGTGGACAGGTACGGAGTGCGGAAACCGTAGGCTACGTAGAGGTCGTACGCCGTGTCCAGCGTGTCGCGGCAGTCCTGCGCCCGGACGGTGGGAATGGTATCGCCTCCGGCGCCGCAGGCGGCGTTGTCATATTCCACACGGAAATTGACGGAGCCCTTAGTGACGGACAGCGGACCGTCGTTCAGCCCACCGGGTGAACATTGGCCGCTGGCGCGCGGAGTTCCGCCCCCCGCCAGGACGGCCGCAAGGGCGTAAGCGACGAGCGCCGGACGGCAGTTGTGGTTGCGACGTTTTGCTGTTGACATTATGAGACTCCGCAATGGTGTATCTGACGGCCATGGCCCCCGCGGACGGTCGGCGGCCCCGGCGCCCCCTCCGGAAACGACGCGCCTCCGGCGTTTTTCCGCCGCCGCCGCCGCGACGCGGGGCTGTCTAAAGACAAGGACGGAAAGGAGGCGGCAGGGGCCACGGGTTTCGGGGTGGTTCATTCCAAAACCGCCCACGCCTTGGTATCATGTGTATCAGTGCCGGGGGGCAGGGGGAGTCCCATGTCGGAGCCGGAATCAGAGCTGGTGGCCTGGGCGGCGCGCGGGGACCGCGCCGCGATGCAACGGCTGCTCATCCGCCACCACGAACGGTTGTTGAACCACATTAATGATCGTGTGCCTGCGGACGTGCGCGGACTGCTCTCCGCCGAGGACGTCTGCCAGGAAACCTACGTCGCCATGTTCCAGCAGATCACCACACTGAGGGACCGCAGCGCCCGCACCTTCGCCAGTTGGCTCCAGGCGATCGCGGAACGCAAGCTCATCGACGCCGTCCGCGCCCTGCGCGCCCGCAAGCGCGGGGGCACGGGGCGGGCGGCGGGCCGGGCCGCGGCGGATGTTTCTTCGGTGATCGAGTTACTGGACCTGGTGGCGGTGGATGAGCATACCCCCAGCCGCTCGCTGGCCCGCCGCGAGCTGATCGCCGGCGTGCGCGCCGCCATCGATGAACTCAAGGAGGATCACCGCGCCGCCCTGCGGCTGCACTATCTGGAAGGCCGCACCGTCGATGAAACGGCGCGGCGCATGGGCCGTAGCGGTGGAGCCGTGGTCATGCTGTGCCACCGCGCGCTGCGGCAACTGGCGCGGGTTCTGGAGCGGCGGCGCGATGCCTAGCGGGCATGGACCGGGGCTTGGGTCGCGCGAGCCGGCTGGCCGACGGGAACGGAGGGGCGGGGTCTACCCTTGCCGCGCGTGAGCCGCGACCGCCGGTTTGCGTCTATTCGGCTGTGGACGGCCAGTCGGCACGCCGAGGATGCAACCGCGCGCGGCTTCACGCTCGCCGCCGCCTGCGCCGCCGGCATCGCGCCGCCGGCCGGAGAGACACGGGGCCGACCATGAGAACCGACGCCGCCAACCAGCAACGGCTTGCCCGTGTGCGGGGCGTCGTTGACGACTGTATCACCCGGCGGATCGCCGGGGAGGCGCTTTCCTCCGAACAGGTCATCGGGGAGCACCAGGATCTCATGCCCGAGCTGGGCGAGGCGCTACGGGGCCTTTCCATCGTCGAACAGGCCGAACGCCGCGCCCGAGAGTCGAGCGTGGGCGGCGGCAGGGCGGGCCCGCCCGCACCGGCATCCGGGGTTTGCTTTCCCGGGTACACCATCGTCGGCGAGATCCACCGCGGCGGGCAGGGGGTGGTTTATGAGGCGATCCAGCAGCGTACGCAGCGCCGCGTGGCCATCAAGGTGATCGCCCTGGACGCCGGCGGTTTGGCGGCGGGACGGGCGCGCTTCGACCGCGAGGTGGAAGTACTGGGCCGCCTGAACCATCCCAACATCCTCGCCATTCACGATACCGGGCTGATCGCCGGGGCCGCTTATTTCGTCGCCGACTACATCCCCGGCGAACCGCTTGGCGCGGGGTACGACGCACGAGCCGCGTCGCGCCGCGACACCCTCGAGCTGTTCGTCAAGGTATGCGACGCGGTGAACGCGGCGCACCTGCTGGGCATCACGCACCGCGATCTCAAACCGGGCAACATCCTCGTGGACCGCGCGGGACAGCCGCACGTGCTGGATTTCGGGCTCGCCAAGGTCTCGGGCCCCGAGTTCACGGCGGGCGCGATGACGGCTGATGGTTCCTTCGTCGGCTCGCTTCCCTGGGCGTCGCCGGAGCAGATCGGCGGCGCGGCCGAAGCCGTCGACGTCCGCACCGACGTGTATTCGATCGGCGCCATGCTCTACCAGGTGCTGACCGGCGAACCCCCCTACGCCAATTCCGGCACGGTTCGCGAAGTTATGAACAACATCCTCGAGGTCGCGCCGCGCCGCCCCAGCGTCGTGGCCGGCGGCATCGACGACGAGCTGGACACCATCGTGCTCAAGGCCCTCGCCAAGGACCGCGAGCAACGCTACCAGTCCGCCGGAGAGCTGGCCCGCGACCTGCGGCACTATCTGGCGGGTGAAGCCATCGAGGCCAAGCGCGACTCCGTCAGCTACGTGCTCGCCAAACACCTGCGGAAGTACCGCCTGCACCTGTTCGTCGCCGTCACCTTCGTTGCCGTGATCGCCGCCGGCCTGTTCGCGTCGCTGGTCTTCTGGCGGGCGGCGGTTCGAGAGCGCGACGCGGCGCTCGCCGCCGGCGACGAGGCGCGGCGGCAGGCGGGCAGCGCCGCCGCCGCCAACGACTTCGTGCGCGAGGTCCTGGCGCTCGCCAGTCCGGAGAAGGCAGCGGGCCGGCACATCACGGTTCGCGAGGCCGTCGAGCAGGCGGCGCGCAACATCAACGCCTTCACCGCCGGCCGGCCGGAAAGCGAGGCGACGCTTCGCGCCAGTCTCGGGCAAACCTACCACAGCCTGGGGCATTTCGAGGTGGCGGTGGAGCAGCTCGGATTGGCGCTGGAGCTTCAACGAGCGCATCTCGGCGCCGAGCACGCGGAGACGCTGCGGACGCAGCGCCACCTCGCGGGGGCGCTTGCGGACGCCGGGCGGACCGCCGAGGCCGTCGCACTCCTGCACCATGCCGCCGCCCTGCAGCGCGCCACTCTCGGCGAGACGCATCCCGACACGCTCGCCTCCGTCAACACCCTGGCGTGGATTCTGTTCGGCGAAGGCGAGGTCGCCCAGGCCGAGCCGCTGTTCCGCATGGTCCTGGACGCCTCCGGTGGCCGGGAGCCACCGGATCCCGCAGCGGCACTGGTGACCATGAGCAACCTCGCCGCGACCCTGATCGCACAAGGAAAGGTCGAAGAGGCGGAACCGCTGGCGATCCGGGGAGCCGAGGGGCTTGCCCGGCAACTGGGAGCGACGCATCCCTCGACGCTGTATGCACGGAACATACGTGCCTGGTGTTGGTACTCGGCCGGACGCTACTCTGAGGCGGAGCCCATGTTCCGCAGTCTGGTGGACGACGCCACGCAGGTTCTGGGCATCGAGCATCCGTATCGACTGTACTGGCTGGGGAACCACGCGTGGTGTCTGCTGCGGCTCGGCGACCTTGACGGGGCGCTGCACGCCTTCGAAGCGGCCCGGGCCGGCCAGGCGCGCGTCCTGCCCGAGGGGCACCTGTACCTTGTCGAATCGTCGGAGGGACTGGCGCGGACGCTGATGGCTCAGGGCCGGTTTGCCGATGCCGAGGAACCGGCCCTTCGAGCTCACGCCGCGGCGCTCGCGCGCTTCGGCGCGACACATCGCACCACGTGGGCGGCGGCGGAACTGCTGATGGACCTGTACGCCGCCTGGGGTGATACGCAGCGCGCCGACGCGTGGCGGGCGACGCTCAGCGAAGGCACGAAATCCGGCGGCGCGCCGTGATCGCCTCCGGCTCCCCCCGGCGATCCCAGCGGTGGCAGCCTTCCCGCGCCCCGCGTTTGTGTCCTCTTTTCAACGCCCGCCGACACGCCGGCGGGAGCAACGCCCTCAGGGCCGGTCGTCCGCAGCCAAGTGCGCGGTTTTGCGCAGACGAGGGGGCAGCGCGTGAACGTGTCAGTGCGTGCGATCCACTACCGGCGGCCTGCCGGCGTGTAGTCGGCGCGCTATCGGCCCGCCCTGAAAAGCCGCCCGGAGCGGAAGCGCCGTGCACTCGCACGTTGCGCTCACGCTCCGGGTCGGAAAAGGCACCCCCAGGCGCGACTACACCCAGCCGCGTATCTTGCACGCCTCGGCGACACGGGAGACGGCCACCATGTAGGCCACCAGCCGGTTGTGCGCCTTGGTCTTCTTCGACATCTCCCACACCGCGTGGTAGGCGTCGGTCATCTTGCGGTCGAGCTGCCGGTGCACGTCTTCCAGCGACCAGTAGTAGTTGTAGGTGTTCTGCACCTGTTCGAAGTACGACACCGTGACGCCACCCGCATTGGCCAGGAAGTCCGGCAGGACGTACACGCCCTTCTGGAAGAGAATCTTGTCCGCCTCGGGCGTGGTGGGGCCGTTCGCCAGTTCGCACATCACCTTGGCCTTGATGTTGTTCGCGTTGCGCGAGGTGATGACGCCCTCCAGGGCCGACGGATAGAGCACATCCACCTGGAGCTCCAGCAGCTCCTCGTTGGAGATGGGCTTGGTGCCGGGGAAGTTGATCACCGACCCGGTTTCCAGCTTATGCCGCACCAGGGCCTTGGGGTCGATGCCTTCCTTGCTGAACACGCCGCCGCGGGAATCGCTCGCCGCCAGCAGCGTGCCGCCGCCGAGAATCTCCGGATGCAGCGTCGCCGCGAACTGCCCGGCGTTGCCGAAGCCCTGAATAGCATAAGTGGCGCGGCTGACGTTGATGTTCAGGGCCTTGGCCGCCTCACGTACACAGTACACTCCGCCGCGCGCCGTGGCGTCACCACGGCCCTGCGAGCCGCCTACCGCCAGCGGTTTGCCGGTGATCATGCCGGGATGCGAATGGCCGACCAGGATCTCATACTCGTCGAGCATCCAGGCCATGATCTGCGGCGTGGTGTAGACGTCGGGGGCGGGCACGTCGCGGTGCACGCCCAACTCGCGGCCCACGGCCCGGATGTAGGTCCGGGCCAGCCGCTCCTTTTCCCCTTCGGTCAGCTCCTTCGGGTTGCACGTGATGCCGCCCTTGCCGCCGCCCAGCGGGATGTCCACGACGGCCGTCTTCCAGGTCATCCAGGCCGCCAAGGCACGAACGGTGTCGATGGTCTCCTCCGGGTGCCAGCGCAGACCGCCCTTTGTCGGACCGCGGGCGCAGTTGTACTGCACGCGATAACCCTTGAAGATCCGTGTCACGCCATTGTCCATCTTCAGGGGCAGGGTGAAGTGGTATTCGCGCATGGGCCAGCGGAGGAACTCGTGCGTGGCCGCGTCCAGGCCCAACCGTTGGGCCGCCTCATCAAGCTGCTGTTGGGCGATGGCAAAGGGGTTCAATTCCGACATTTCACAGACTCCTTTTAAGCTGTAATTCCGCCTGCCGCGTCGCTCCGGCGCGACCGGCCGTGGGGTGTGCGTCCCAACACCGCTAGCAAGCCGCGGGCGTCGACCCGCGAAATCCACCGGTCCCCCGGGTCCCAGGAGGCACCACCGAAGTCTCTTACACGTTTCGTGCCAGCGGGGGCGATTATCCGCGGTTGGCGGCACCCGTACAAGCGTTCGGCGGACGGACGCCGGCGCGCTGCCCGGGGCCGGGGGCGGCGGTTCCCGGGCGATGTCCAATCGCGGGTACGACTGGGGGCCGGCGGGCAGATTGTGCGTATCCCGCCGAGGCCGGCGGCGGCATGGCTGGACCGTCACGACGACTGAACAGGGGATTCTGTTTCGGTTCTCTTCCCAAGTTCTCACTTGACGCCGCCGTTGGCCGGTCCATACGATGAATTAGTAGAGGGTCCGTGTCATGTTCGCGCGCACTACTCTATTGGTTTGGCTGGTAGCGGCGCCGGCGGCATACGCCGGCGGACTTGTCGACCTCCGCCTTGCCGTTGATTCCGGCGGAGCGCCCATCACCCCCTCCAACCCCGACGGAACCTGGAATGGCGGCGAGAGCCTGGTGGTCGAGTTCTGGCTGACGCCCAGCACGAGCCTCTTGCTCCGCAGCGCGCAGGTGGACGTTAGTGCCAGTAGCGCGGCACTGACGCTGGGGACGGACATCGACACCCCTAACCAGCCGGTGGACGGCATCGCCAACTTCTGGTTCGACTACACCGGAGTGCCCGGGGGAACCTATCCCGCGGACGCCGGCGGCGGCGAGCGCGGCGTGCTGAGGAGCTCCGGCGATTACGTCGACTTCTCCAATCTGTCCGCGGGAGACCCGGCGCGGCTTATCCCTCCGTCGACGATCTACATCGGACCGCCCGGCGACGGACAGAAGCTCCTGCCGGGCGGGGTGGCCACACGGCTGGGCGGGCTGGCGGTCACGCTACCCACGGCTCCGGGAACCTACACCGTGGATTTGCTCAGCCCCGGGCCGCTGGACGACGTGAATCGCGGAGCGTCGATCGCGTTCGGCTTTGGACTTGGCCCGGGTGATCCCTTCACCACCTGGAGCACGGCCACGGGCGACCCGGGCGTGAGTGATTCAATCAGCTACGCCCCCGGCGCCGGGCCGGTGACGTTCGTCGTCGTTCCGGAAGCGGTAACGCTTGCGATGTTGGGACTCGGCGTGCTTGCCGGAGTTTGCGGGGCGAGGGGTTTGAAGCGCGGCCGGCGGCGCGGGTCGGGCACCGACGCACCCGATTCTGCGGGTTGGGTGGCATGCCCAGGCACGGCATAGCCGTGCGCCGGCATGTCTTTCCCGGGCATGGCGGCGCTGCGCTTGGCCATGACACCCCGAGAGTAGGCTGCGTTGGAGCACCAATTCGCGCGGCCGGATCATCCGCGGGTGCCGCGGTGGCCGACCTGCCGTCGCGCCCGCGCGGGGTATAGGCGTTTCGTCAAGCCGATGACATCAGGACCGCAGCGCGGTAGCGGCGCAAGAAGCGCCGCAGATGCGCAGGGTCGCATGCCGGCTGCGGTTTCCTAAAGCGGGGTTGGCGCCGCGGCGGCACCTGCGGTGCGCGGACCACGGTTGCCGACGACATTCCGTTCGCATTCAGGGGGAACACGTCATGAGGCGCAATGTATTGTCGTGCACGGTTCTTTTCACACTGGCGTCCACGGCCGGTGCGGATGTGGTGGTGCAGTTGAGTGCGACGCCGTCGTTCGACGCCGCGCTCCCGGCGGGGTCGTACCATCCGGTCGAATGGGTTCGACTCGACGTGAGCCTCGCCCAAACTCCGGGTGGGGCCCTGCGGCTTCTGCGAGTGATCCAGTTGGATTTTGGGCAGACCGATGATCTGATCGAGTTCTACTACTGGTGCGAACGGGGGGACGACTGCCCGCCTGGCCCATCGTTCCAGTTCGACGTTCAAGGCTTCCCACAGGGCGGGACATTCTACTCGATCTTCCCAGCGCTTCCCCGACCGGCGATGGCCTTCGGCGGCATGGTTGCCAACGCGACCCGCCAGTTCAACCTTCGCGCCGACGGCTCACCGGTCTACCTGGGGTCCGTCGACGTCACGCTGCCGCACACGCCGGGCGCATACACACTGGACGCGGTGACTCCGGCCGACCCGGCGGATTCGAACCTCGGCGGATTGGTCAGCTACGGCTTCGGCGTTGTGCCCGGCGACGATATCGTCGAGCTTCGCCCGGGAAGCGGCCTTTCGGGTGGCCAGTACACGTTCGTGGTGGTCCCCGAGCCGGCGACCTTGGCGATGCTGGGACCTGGCATGTTGTTCGCGGTTCACCGGGGCAAGGGAGCCATCAGTCGAGGCATTCGGGCGCGCCGAGCGGGTGCGAGGGGCCCGGAGCCGGCGTGGCGCGAGAGGCAGCGACATCGATGGTCGAGCGGGTTCTCTGGGCCGTAGTTTTCGTGGTGCCAGCGGCCCGGCCGGCAAAGTCCGTGCTTGGGAAGAAGAAGCTCACATTAGTCGAGCGCGCCGTCTGCGACTCTGCGCGCAGTTCGTTCCTTTGAAGTACGTGGGCAACAGAGTAGGGAGTCATGTTTCGGCAAGCGTTGCTCTCGATCGCGGTCGGCGTGTTGGTTTTCGGGACGGGACACGCGGCCTTCGGCGGAGCGCGGATCGACCTTCGGCCCGATCCCCTCATGCCCCCCGGCGGCTACGCGCCCAACACCATCATCAACGTGGAGGTGTTCATGGTGGATACGGGCAACCCGCAGGGGGACATTCCGTTTCTAGGCATCGCCCTCGATTTTGCGGATACGGCGGGAACGCTGAGCTTCCC
>JACQXM010000042.1 GCA_016208685.1 Planctomycetota bacterium
TCCGGCTCAGGGCTCGTGTCAAACACGAGCGCCTTCATCAGGCGGTTACCGTTGCTGCCGTATCCAGCCGGGTTTTCGACGTCGTAATCGTACTGGGTGCGGCGCTGATCGACCGCGTCGGTCTTCTGCTGCCGGTTGCCGGCGGGTGGCACTGTGGGGTGTGCCACTGCACTTGAGCAGTGGTCGTTCGTGAGCGGGAACTTGGCGGCGAGGCGGCAGCCGTGTAACCGCACGATTTGCGTAATGCCGTATACCACTGCTGACACAGCAGTGGCACCCGGCTGACACAGCAGTGGCACGCGCGTAGCCGCAGGTGCGTGGATCGGAGGCAGATCATTGCAACTCCGGTTTTCAGATGGGCGGGCCCGGCGTTCCCCAACTCCGGTTACTCAGTATATTCCTGCTGGTTCGGTGCCCGGCGGCCCACGACGCGGACCAGGATCTTCGACGCCCTCGCCGAAACCCAACTGTTTCAACGCCGGAGACGGGCTTGCGAGCGTACCCGCGTCGCGCTCCGCGAGGTTCACAATGAGGACGGTCGGGTCCAGACGGTGCATCCACACCTGCCCGTCCTCTGCAACACAGACATGATGCCGTGGACCGTGCGGGAAGTACCGCAGGTGTCGTGTCGAGGCACCGCCCGCCTCCATACACACGCCAAAGAGGCTGTTGCCGTAGCCCGCCAAGTGCACTGCTTTAGGGAACCACGCGGTCTGGGCCTGCAGTAGTAGCTCAGGATCGACGCGCATGCCGCCGTAGTGCACACCGATGATCCGCTCCCGCTCCCCATCGGTCATGACCGCGGCCAGGGCTTTGAGTAGCACGGGCGTGGTGAACAGGACTTCGGCGGACTCGGTGCGGAGCACGTCCCTTGCCTGGTCGACAAGGTGCTGCAGATACCGCTCGCGCCCCAGGCTGTCGAGCGGCAGTTTGCGGAACCACCGTGGATCGAAATCAACGGCGTAGGGCTGATGGCCCCCCAACGCCGCGGCGCACGCCACGGCCGCCTGCCCGATGACGTGCGGACCGCTCGGCCCCACGTAAAGCCAGCGGGCGCCGCGGGGGAATCCCGCGTGTGCCGCCATGCGGACGAACGGCTCAACGAACGCCGCGTGGAATTCGTTGCGCGTGAAAATGGTCCTTTTCGGGCGACCCGTGGTGCCGCCCGTGTCCGCAACGACCCCGCCGACAAGATTGCGCCGCTCGCTGAGCGGAACGAAATCCAGCACCGGCCGCGCGCCGAGCGTCGCCGCATCCATGACCCCCAGCCGCGCGAGGTCACCGACCGTCCGAACCTCCGCGATCGCGTCGATCCCCAGGGCTCGTTGCCGTTCCAGCCAGTAGGGAGCGCCGGCGCGGGGATCAAAATGGATGCGGATGATCCTCTGTATGTGTGCGCTTAGATCGGCGTCTGAAGCCATCCGACGATCTCCTCCACCAGTCGGCCTTCCAGGCCGCGGTAGAAGTGCTCAGCACCGTCCATGACCACGAGTTTCCGGGGGCCGGGCGCCCGGTCATACCAGGCACGCGTAACTTCCAGCGGCGTGGAAAAATCGTTGTGGCCGGTGATGACAAGCTTGGGGACGAGTGACTGCCTGACATCCTCGAAGGAGTGCCGGCACAGCGTGGGTCCGATGAGCACGATTCGGGTAGCGGTAGCGCCCGCGAGAAGCCCCCCGATCACCGAGGCTCCGAATGAGTAGCCGACCAGGACCAGCGGTGTCGGACAGACCCCTTCCAGACGCCGCAGGGCACTGCGGGCGTCGTCCACTCGATGGGGATCATCGGGCGCATGGCCGGTGCGCCAGAACTCCGCCATGACGGTGCTGGAAGGAGCGGCGCCGCAGTAGGCAAAGCGCAGCGACACGAATCCGCGCTCGGCCATGCCGCGTGCCACGCCGCGAACCACGTTGTTCTCCAGACCTCCCCCCATGAGCGGGTGGGGGCCGATGATGAGCACGCCGCCAAGCGGCGACCCGGCGAACGGATAGGCCAGCACCGCCGGGAGCGGTCCGGCGGGCGATTCGATGGCCAGCGACTCCTCAATGATGTCGAAGACCTCAGGGCTCATGCCGCACTTCCCGCAACCGAGGATAGGGAAACTGATGAACAAACTCCTGCAAAACCGTCGCGAACTTCAGCGCGCCTTCGATGTTGCCTTCGATCTGCACTTCGCCGGAGAGGAAGGTCTCCGCGGTTGACGACTCGCCACGGACGATCCTCCAGAACACGGCCGGCGCGATCCGGTAGGTCACATCGGTGGCGGCGCCGTTCCCACGATGGACGTCGATTAGCCGGCCGTCGCGGTAGCAGCATGACCAATCACCCTCGCCGGACGCCCCGATAACGTAGCGGACATCAAGGTTCAGCGCGGGCAACCGGGACAAACGGAACTTTCGATGCGCCTCGGGCATGAAGTCCTGGAAGTAGGTCGCGTAACCTGTGTTGCTCGCGCCTGACTGTGTGTCGCCGGCGTGTCCCTTGCGCCAACGGGAGCTTTCCGCGTAATGAATCAACCGCCGCAGGCGCTCGCCATCCCAGCGTGTCGGAGGTCGGGAGACGAACTGATCCGTACGCGTCCGACTGAAACGGGGCGATCCGACGAGGTAAGGCGCGGCGTCACGAATGGCATCGAAGAACACGTCCTCGTACGCGCTGCGCTGTGAAACGGACGGCGGGCCTTGTGCGCCCACGAAGCGTCCGCCGCCCACGCCGTAGTACGCCTCCAAGGCGTTCTGTATCTCGCGGTTCGTCGGCGGATCGGGATGCGTCAGGTGGAAGACGTCGCCGCGCGCGACGGGTTGAGCCAGCAGCTCGCAGAATTCCCGAGCCACATCGTCCGCGAACACCAGGTTGGGACGGGCGTGGGCCTCCGCGGGAATGCGCAGCGGAATCCCGCGCCGGTCGATGTCGGCGCGGTGTTCCGCGAGCCGGGCCAGCAGAGCAACGGCCCGGAAAATCGTGTAGATGCCGGAAAAGCGCGGCACGGCGCCGGTCACGCTGTGACCGACGATCACACTCGGGCGATACACGGTAAGGCAGGCATCGTGTCGGACCGCGGCAGCGCGAGTTTCGTGTTCGGCGGTCCACTTCGTCCATTCGTAGGTGTTGCGAAAGGGGGGTGGCGCGTCGAAAAGGGTCTCCTCCGCCCGGGCGCACCGGCCGCAGACGTATGCCGTGCTGAACAAGTGCCAATCCCGGCAGCCTAGCGCCGCGGCAAGATCGAATGCACGGCGCGTTCCCTCGACGTTTGTGGGAACGAGGCCGGCATCGGCTTGCGGAGAAAACGCCGTACTGCCCGCCGCATGAACCACGGAACTGACCATTCCGCCGAGTTGGTCAACCACTGGGCCGGGGAGACCGAGCCCGGTCAGCCTCAGGTCGCCGCGGATCGCGATCAGTTGCCCACGCTCCAGGAACGTGTCCGCGACGCATCCCCATACCGCTAAGGCGGACGCCAAGCGCCCCCGCGCCTCGGTCGGCGTCTTGGCCCGGACGATGCTGAGGACGCGGTAGCTACGAGCCAGCAGCTCATGGAGCACCGCTGAGCCCAGCAGCCCTGTAGCCCCGGTCAGGAACACCCAGGGTCGGGAGTCGTCGCCCACTGATTTCATCCCGCGTTCCGTGAGCTCCGGGGCTCCCTCGCACGTCGGCGCCGTGCCGCTCGCCGTCAGAAGCTACTGGGAAGGCGAAGGTTCTTCTCCAGGAGACGCGGATCGTCATGATCGTACGCGTCCATGCGGATCTTCATGGTGCCAAGCTGCCGTGGTTGCCCCGCGCTGAGCATCCCCGTGGGAGCCAGCCACAGGCCTTCCGGACGGCCGGCGTCGTGCACGAGTCCGTCGCTACGAAACATGCTCGCCACCGCGCCGCCCAAGGGCAGCCGTGTCAGCGTCTCGTACGGCTCGAGCACGTAAGTGCGCTCCGCGCTCCATTCTGCCGCCGCGGGGGGCGCATGGGAGGGGCTGATCGCCACCACCAGGTGATGCCCCGCGTCGATGGACACTTGCGCTCGAGCGGGCCGGGTTCCGTCGTCACGCACCAGCGCCGGAAGGAACAAGCCGCCCTTCCCGGTCGCGGGCTCGATCGCGAACCGACGGCCGCCGGTCGGGGCGCCGAACTCATCCCGGGCGGCGCTCTCGATGAACTCCGCGACCCACAGCGTGTGGTAGCACCCGCAGGCACGGACGAACTCGTACACGGCCGGGCGACGGTAGTGATCGAGCGTAACGCGCACTACCACGCCGTCGATCTTCCCGGCCTGCACGTCGCCGCTGGATAGCGCCGGGCGGCTGGGATACCACGCCGTGTAGACGAGTTGGTCATAGCGCCGCCGACCTGCCCGCGCCTGCGAATAGGCCCAGTAGACGACCGGTTTCTCCGGATCGACGTTGACCAGGATGTTCTGCGGATCGCCGGTCAAGTAGACGCGACCGATTTGGTCCTCCCGCGGCGCATACGGTGCGTCCTTCCGCACCTGTTGCACAAAGACAGGCGCGAAGCGAGCCGCCAGTTCCTCCAGGCTCAGTGAAGGCAGGTCTGCAGCGGATTCCTCGGGCGATGCATCTGCCGGACGATACACTTCCGTTTGTTGAAAATCGGCGACCAGCGACCGTCGCGTAGCTTCGGCGTCGGCAATAGCGGCACCGATCCGTGCCGGCAGGCCGAACGGCGCCGTCAGGAGTGTTCGCGCCGTGCGGCCACGATCCGCCGGGGCGGCGCCCAGCCTTCGGCGGATGTCGAGGAGAAAGCGGCGAATATCAGCGGCCTTCGCTGGGGCGAGGTAGGCGAGATCCGTGTCCAGCTCCTGCGTCGCCGATGCGCGGTAAGCCTCCTTGAGGTAATCACGAACGGCGGCGGGGCTGTCGTGTCGTTTCGCCGGCGCGTAGCGGGCGGCAAGCTGGCGCAGCGCCTGGGGCGGCATGCGGTCGAGTTCCCCCGCGGTCCGCTGCATCGCGAGTTCATAGGCGTTTCGGAGGAGGTCGGCCGCTCGTTCACGCGAGAGCGTCGTGGACGGCGCTTGCACGAGTTCCTCCAGGTCGGCGCGCAATACCGCGCCGAGACGCAGGTAACTCCTGCCGCGCACGGTAGCGGTGGTGGCATCCGCGACACCGCAGCGCATCGCCGCGTAGTGAACCCCCTCGGTGAGCCCTGGGGGGGCGCACCCGGACGTTACCCATGACGCAACCCCAAGGGTAACCGTGAGCAGGGTGGATCCTCCGGCAGACTCACGGTGCGTGAGGTGGCGCTGCGGGAACGACGCCGCAACCGTGGTGGAAGGGGCAGGGCGTTTCCAGGTAACGCAGGATCGCGCACGCCCCTGCTGCGATCGACGATCATGGCTCCGTGCGACGACGCGGACGGGGCCGGGACACGCAACCCTACTCACGCAGGTGGCCTCCGCCGTACATGCGGTCCAGCGCCTTCCAGAACGACGCCAGCCATCGCGCGGAAGCCTCGGTCGCGCCCAGTTCCAGTTCTTCGCTCAGGAACCTTCCCCACGCCGCCTGCTTCCAGGCGATGAACTTGGAAACGGCCCGGTCGCCGTCCACGCCCGGCTGCGGTTTCACCTGGTTCAACGGCGAGTAGAGGGCGCGAAGCTGCGCGTTCGCGCCCGGCCCGGCCGAGATGCAATGGGCGTACACGTTGAGGTTCTCCCGCGCATCCCAAAGGCACACGAGGCCCACGACGGTTCCGTCGTCCACCTCTCGAATGTCGGTGGGGAAGATCATCCGCACGAACCGCGCGTCGACGCGCTTGAAAAGGCGGGGACGCGCGCGTACAGATATTCCACCGCGCCGAAGATACGCCGACTCCACGCGAAAGGCATCGCTGGCGATGGTTTGCTCAATAACGGCTTCGTCATCCATGGGCCGGTACCCCCAAGGCTGCGACCCGCCCGGCATCAGATGCTCAGCTCCTCGGTGGGCGTCGCGTGCCTGCCAACGGATCGCTTGTTCAGGAGTAGGATACTCCCGGTCACGGGGCCGGGGCTCATTTTTGCAATGTTTGCAAAGGAGTCGCCACGATGCGACAGTTTGGGACAATCCGGGGAACGGCAACGGCGCGTTAGGCGGACAATCATGACCATCGCGAAGCGAATCGTCGCCAGCTCGACAGCACTGGGGGCAGGGCTGTTGATCGGCGGGGCCGGCGTTGTCATCGTCTTCCTGGATCTTCAGCGCCTGGTGACGAGTACGCATGAGGAGTTCCACGAACTCTGCGAGCTGCATCAGATTTCCGCGCACGTTACTTCGGCGGAACGATCCCTCGCGAGGCAGGCGCCCAAGGTCGCTGAAGCGGAACTTCAGGCAGCCCAGGAGCAACTGTCGCGGTTTTTCCAGTTTCAGCACGACAAACCCTCGGCGTTTGATCCCGAGCATGCGCGGTTCGAGGAAGACGCGGCGTCGCGAATCTTCGCCGCCGTCTCGACGGCCAGGGAGCGCGTGGAATCGGAGCCCGCGGCGCGGGCTCCGGACACCGAAGCCATCGGCGCGCTGGAACAGGCCGGCAACGCCCTGAGCGCGCTCATCGGACGAACGGAACAGGCGATCGCCGACGTTCACGATCAATCGGCGACACGATTCGTCCGAACGCTCTGGATCCTCACGGCCGTCGGGGCCGTCGCCCTCGCTGCCGGCGTTGCCATCGGCGTCATCCTCTATCGCAACGTCGTGACACCGCTGCGACACTTGCGCGATGGAACGGACCGACTGGCGGCGGGCCAACTGGACGCCCGATTGGATGCCCGGGGCGATCGCGAGTTCGTCGACTTGCAGAACGCGTTCAACCGCATGGCCGCGGAACTGGAGTCGTTGTGCAAAACCCTCGAACGTCGCGTGGCCGAGAAGAGCCGCGAGCTCGCCATCGCCGAGCGGCTGGCGAGCGTGGGCTATCTGGCCGCCGGGGTGGCGCATGAGATCAACAACCCCCTCGCCATCATGAGCGGTTACGCGGAGTCGCTGCTGCGGAGCGAACGAAGCGGCAGGCCGCCGCGGGAAGCAACCGAATGGGTCCGTGACCTGGAGACCATCCGCGACGAGGCCTTTCGCTGCAAGCGCATCACGCAGAGCCTGCTTGACCTTTCCCGCCTGGGGGACGACCACCGCGAGCCCGTCGCGCTCGAGGGAGTGGTGGACGACTGTGTCCGCCTGGTCGGCGCCTGGCCGGCGAGTCGCGGCGTGTCGCTGAAGTTTCAGCAATCCTCCGGCGTCGGGTCCAGGGTGTACGCGTCGGAGCCCGAGCTCAAGCAGGTAGTGCTGAACCTGCTCGCCAACGCCATCGAGGCCACGGCGCCTACCCGCGGGAACGTGACCGTAGGGCTGGAGCGCAGCAACGGCTGGGTGGAGGTCGCCGTGCGGGATGATGGGAAAGGGATGACGCCGGAAACGCTGGCTCGGGCGTTTGAGCCGTTCTACTCCGCGGGCAAGGACGGCACCGGGTTGGGCCTCGGGCTATCCATCAGCCACGCCATCGCCCGCCGCCACGGCGGCTCACTCGAAGCCCGCAGCCGCGGTCCGAACCGCGGGACCGACGTTCTCCTGCGCCTTCCGGAACTGGAGGAGCACGCCGCATGACGGAAGATGACCTGCCAGGTCTGAACGTGGGCATCGTCGAAGACGAGTTACGACTGCGCGACCTGCTGGTACGCGAGGTCACGGCCATGGGTCATCGGGCGGAGGGGTTCCCCAGCGCCGAGCAGGCCTGGCCGCGCGTTGCCGAGGCGTTCGATGCCGTGATCCTCGATTTGAATCTTCCGGGAATGGCGGGAATGGAGCTGTTTCGTCGCATTCGAGGCGAGGAACGCGATGTCGCCGTAGTGATTCTGACGGGCTTCGGCGCCTTCGATAGCGCCGTGCAATCCGTCCGCTGGCGCGCCGAGGACTACCTGACGAAACCGTGCAGCCTGGCGGACATCGACAGGGCACTCTCCCGCGTCCTGGCCCGAAAGCGCGAGGGCATGCGCCGGTCGGCGGTGGAGCAGCTCGGTCAAACGGGTTGCGATACTCCCGACGTGGACCCGGAGGACGGCCTGAACCAGGCGGGCGGTGCGACGTCCGCGACATTGGCGGACATGCAGCGCCAGCACATCCTGAGCGCCATGCAGAAGCACGGCGGTGACAAACGGGCCGTCGCTGCCGAACTCGGGATCAGTCTGCGCACCGTCTACAACCGGGTGAACGAGTACCGCTACCGAGGACTCCTGCCATGAACTACGTACGCCGTGGGCGGGGCCGCTCGCAGCCTGGCGTCGTGCCGGCCGGCCCGTGGGTTGCTGTCGTGCCGTTGATGTTGCTGGCGTCAGGAGGTGGCTGCGCCGGCCCGCAGCCGCTCCGCCGAGCTATCGATCCGTGCGACGAGGACGCCTACGTGGCGCAACTCAACGCCGCCAACGCCGACGCGCAAGCCGCCTATGTCACATGGATGTCTGCTGAGCGCGGCCTGCCGCCCGACGAAGTGCGTCAACGCGACACGCAGATCAGCCAGACACGCAACCCCTTTGACGCTCACCATGATCCACGGGCTGTCAGCCGCGGCGCCGTGCTCTATAAAATGCACTGCGCGCGTTGCCACGGCGACGACGCGCGCGGCCAGGGTCCGTCGGTTTTGCCCGACCATCCGGCGACCAACTTCAAGACCTTCGGCAAACGCCTGGCGGCCACGCTGCACCGCGGGGCTCCGCGGCGGTGGTTTCGCGTGCTCCGTGACGGCGCGGGCGACCCGGTGGTCTATCCCGAAGGAGGGATGTCGGCGATGCCCGCCTTCGGAGCCCTGCTGACGCGGGAGCAGATGTGGCTGGTCATCACGTATCTACAGAGTCTGGACATGCACCTGGGGCGCGGGGAAAAGCCGAGGTGATCCGTGCCCATTGAGAGTGCCATGAACGCGCCATCGGGAGATTCCCTGGGGGTGATCACGTCGCCCCTCTACCTGGATGGCCGCGTGGGGGCAGTCCTTGCAAGCCCGCCCCTTGCCCGGTTGCGGCGGGCCCTACAGCGCGTGGAGGGAAGGGTCGAGTAACGACCGCTCATGACGGCGTGTCTCCCCGGCGGGCTGTTGCGGCCGGTTTTCCCGGTGAAGAACGATCCGTTCGAGGAGGGGAGGGTTGTGGCCGCGGTGTGCCTCTTCGATCTGACGACCGGCCGGTAGCGGAGGGAAGCAAGTCGCAGCTCTCTCGTGCCCGACGCGTGCCACACCGGGTTCGGCGAGATGGAACCGGAAGGACACGATCGGGCCAAACGCCACGCGACGAACCTCGACAGGACAGCCGCTCCGGTAGTAAGATATCCGCTGATTTGCGAGGGCGCCGGTGTGCGCGACGCGGCGTCACCCGCGTCCGGCCGCGGCGGGCGCGCCGCGTCCGCCGTTTGTCGACTGCGGGGTGCTCGAACGCCTCGTTTTGAGGATCCACTATGCCGCCCGTTCACGCCGAGTATGTGGTCGACGAAACCGGCACTCGCGTCGGCGTCATCCTGTCGATCGACGGATACCGCGCGCTGCTGGACGCGATGGAGGAGCTGGAGTCCATCCGCGCCTACGACGCCGCCAAGAGCGCAGGAGACGAGGCCATTCCCTTCGAACAGGCCGTTCGCGAAATTGAGCAGGATCGGCCGTGACGTACCGGGTTGCGATCTTACGCCAGGCTCAGAAGGAACTGGGCGGCCCGGTGATAGGTCGGGGCACTCAGTTGACTGCCCACGCAGCCACGGTACTTTGGAACGGCGACATGCCACCGGCGGACAGCAAGTACTGGCAGGAAATAGACTCCGTTCTCGAGTCGCAGTCACGGTACGTTCGTTCGGATGCCGACTTCAAAAGCACATGCGAACAAGAACAGGCCGCGTTCGCGCAGAACCTACCTCGGTTACGACAGGTCATTGAGGACTGGCAGCGCGCTCTTGAGGAACGAGGCTTCTCCATCACGCCGAAGTGTGAGCCGGATGGCGCGTTCTTTGAGTTTCGCAAGCGTGGATACTACGGACGCGGTGGGGTCGCCAGCTGGCATCACCCGTTGGGTGGGTTGATAGCCGGGCAGTTAGATCCGAGGGGGAGTGGAAGCGCCGTCGTCTACTCGAATGAACCGTCGCTGAACGTGTTTCTTGGCACACGCTTCGACCCGGAGCAACTGCACGCGATGCTCCGCGATGAGTTGAAGCGGTTTGTCGACCCTGGGAATCTGATAGTCTCGCCTCGGCAATATGCCGAGCTCACTGGCTCGCGGCTGAGGGCGGATAAGCTTGCGGATCTCAAGCGTGAGTTTGAACGTCTTGACCGGCTCGATGATCGGCAGCGTGCGGGGCGAGAGTTCGAGTCGCTCGTCGGCGAATTACTGGCGCTTGAGGCGCTCGCGCCCAGCGGTTCATTTCGTGTGCCGGGCGAGCAGATGGATAACTCATTCGTGCTGGACGGCGTAACGTACCTGGTAGAAGCCAAGTGGGAAATTGAACCGCTTCCCCAAGCCGAACTACTCGTCTTCAAGGGCAAGATTGAGGGTAAGTCGCCGTTCACCCGCGGCGTATTCATCGCCGTGAACGGAATCTCAGAGGCAGCGGCAGAAGCCATGCGCAGCGGGAAAACGACGCCGTTCTTCGTGCTGGAGCGCGCACATCTGGAAGCCGTTCTTGCAAATCAGGTCGGTCTTATCGAGCAACTCAGGGATGCTCGCCGCAGTTTGGATCAGACGGGGTCGATCATCGCGCCGCTTCCGGCGACGGCTTGAGAATGGCAGCGACAGCCTCGGATGCACCCGCGCGGCCGGACGCGGTCCGGATCCTGGAGTCAACCTCGTGAAAGCTCGTTGCTGGACAAGAATCACCTCGCCCCGGCCCGCAATCCCCGCGCCCACTTGACAAGTCGGCCCTGATACGTATCATTCTGTGTGACGAGTACGTAGGAGATCAGCCCCATGCGTAAGCTCACCCTGAGCGCTGAGGAAGACGTGATCCGCGGCGCCAAGCGCCTTGCCCGCGCCAATCGCACCAGCGTGTCGGCGATGTTCAATCGGCTGATCCGCTTCATGTGCCGGCGGCGCGAGGGCGAACCCGAGACCCCCGGGCCGCTGACGCTCAAGGCCAGCGGCGTTGCAGCCCTGCCCAAAGGCCGGGAGGAGCGAGCGGTCCTGGAAGACGCGCTTCTCGAACGGCACAAACTCGATCGATGAACGTGTTCTTCGATACCAACGTGGTCCTCGACGTGCTGGTCAAGCGGGAACCGTTCTACGCGGATTCCGCGGCGCTGTGGACCCTGGCCGAGCGCGGCTCGATCCGCGGACAGGTTTCGGCCGTCAGCTTCACCAACGTCTACTATATCGTGCGACGCCTGCGTAACGCCCGAGTGGCGCGAAAGACCCTGGCGCTGCTGCGCGATGTGTTTACGCCCGTGGCCTGTGACGCCCAGGTTCTGGATCAGGCTCTCGACTCGGACTTTGCCGACTTCGAGGATGCGGTGCAGTTTTTCAGTGCCGTACGCGGCGGAGCCGCCTGCATCGTGACCCGCAACCCGCGCCATTTCCCGGGCAAACCGCTGCCGGCGATCACCCCCGCGGAGTTCCGTGCCGGGCTGGCACTGGAGTGACCACAACGCGTCGCGACTAGCCCAGGCGCGGCGCTACCCCTTCTTCTCAATCTTCGCCCATGCGTCCTTGAGCGTCACCGTGCGGTTGAAGACCAGCCGCTCGGGCGAGGAGTCGGGATCGACGCAGAAGTACCCCAGGCGTTCGAACTGATAGCGGGACCCCACGGCCGCCCCGCGCAGCGACGGCTCCACAAAGCACGTGGACACCACTTCCAGCGAATGCGGGTTGAGGTTGGACTTGTAGTCCCGAGGCTCGGAGGCACGAAGGCACGAAGGCACGGAGGATGAGGCCTGAGTCCCACGGCTCACCGCACCGTCCGCGGGCTGCGACGAACCGCTGCCGCCCTCCACCGGTTGAAACCGGTGGCTCGGACCGCTGCCGCCCGCGCCGGGCGCCGTTGCACGTTCGTACCCAGCCTCGCCTCCGTCGCTCGGGCGCGGACCCTGGCGTTGACACGCAGCGTCAACGGTCGCGTCGTGGCTCACACCGCCCGCTCCCTCACGGTCGCGGCTCTGATCAGCGCCACCCGCCCCGGGCGACGCCACTTCGCTGGGATCCGGCTTGCTGAACAAGTGATCGTACAACCGCGCCTCGGCGGACAGAGCGTGCTCCGCCGACACCCAATGCAGCGTTGCCTTCACCTTCCGCCCGTCCGGCGCGTCGCCGCCGCGCGTGGCCGGGTCGTAGGTGCAGCGCAATTCCACCACTTCGCCGGCCGCGCTTTTGACCACGCTGGTGCAGGTGATGAAGTATCCATAGCGCAGGCGCACCTCGCGCCCCGGCGACAGGCGGTAATACTTGGGCGGCGGCTCCTCGCGGAAGTCGTCCTGCTCGAGGTAGAGCACGCGGGAAAACGGCACCTTGCGCGTGCCGGCGGCCGGCTCCTCGGGATTGTTCACGGCGTCCAGCCACTCAACTTGCCCCTCGGGGTAGTTCTCGATCACCACCTTGAGCGGACGCAGGACGGCCATGGCTCGCGGGGCGTGCTGATTAAGGTCCTCGCGGATGCAGTGCTCCAGCAGGGCGATGTCGACGGTGCTGTTGAACTTGGCGACCCCGATGCGCTCGCAAAAGTTGCGAATCGCCTCCGGCGTGTACCCGCGGCGCCGCAGGCCGCTGAGGGTGGGCATACGCGGATCATCCCAGCCCGACACGTACCCGCCTTCCACCAGCTCCAGCAGCTTGCGCTTGCTCATCACGGTGTAGGTCAGGTCCAGCCGCGCGAACTCGATCTGCCGCGGGCGGTAGATGTCCAGTTGCTCCAGGAACCAGTCGTAGAGCGGGCGATGGTCTTCGAACTCCAGAGTGCAGATGGAGTGGGTGATGCGTTCGATGGAGTCCGACTGCCCGTGAGTGAAGTCGTACATGGGGTAGATGCACCAGGCGTCGCCGGTGCGGTGATGCGTGGCGTGCAGGATGCGGTAGAGCACCGGGTCGCGCATGTTCATGTTGGCGTGCGCCATGTCGACCTTGGCGCGCAGCGTGCGCGAGCCGTCGGGAAACTCCCCGCGGCGCATGCGGTCGAACAGGTCCAGATTCTCCTGCACCGAACGGTTGCGGTAGGGGCTCTCACGGCCGGGGCGGGTCAGCGTGCCGCGGTATTCGCGCGTCTGCTCCGCCGTAAGGTCGCAGACGTACGCCTTGAGGGCCTTGATGAGCTGCACCGCCCACGCGTGGAGCTGCTCGAAGTAGTCGGACGCGAAAAACAGCCGGTCGCCCCAGTCGAACCCCAGCCAGCGCACGTCCTGCATGATGGATTGGACGTACTCTTCCTCCTCCTTGGTGGGGTTGGTGTCGTCGAACCGCAGGTTGCATTGTCCGCCGTACTGCGCCGCCAGCCCGAAGTTCAGGCAGATGGACTTGGCGTGCCCGATGTGCAGGTAGCCGTTGGGCTCCGGAGGGAAGCGCGTGTGCACCCGCCCCTCGTACCGGCCGGCGCGCAGGTCCTCGTCGATGAGTTCCTCGATGAAGTTCCGCGAGCGTGCGGCGCCCGGTTTCGTGTTGTCGTTGCCGTTGTTCATCGCGCACGAGGATATCAGAACCCGCCGGCGGGGCAACAAAAGCGGGCGGTGAGGCGGGCACGCGCGAAGGCCACTTCCGCCAGGATGCCGCGACGCACCAGCGCGCTCGCCCGGCAGGTGCGGCGTCCGCACCCGAGTGTAGTGTCTCGTTGATCGTCAACCGTTTCGAGCCGCGGGTTTGAAGCCCGCGCGGCCCCACGAAGGCCGAACGTCCGCCACGAGAGCGATCCACCTACGATTACGTAATTGCGATACACTACCTTACGTGGCTACGGGGTCGGAACCGTGTCGCGCGGGGGGTAGCAGCTCCTCCGGTCGGAATGGCGTGCCGCACTCCGGACATCGGCCGGCCGGCGCGCCGGTGAGATCGTACGCACACTCGGGGCAGTAAGGGTGGTTACTGGGGATGGCAAGATTGACGATCCACTCGCCGCCGAAAAACAGGTAGACGCCGCATGCAAAGGTAGCCACGGCTGCCGCGGCCGTGGGTAGCATTGCCCTGGTCATGGAGACCCCCAGCGGGAGCGGATCCATCCAGTCATAGAAGGCGACCATGGCCGGTACAACGGCAGCCCCGACACCCTCGATGGAAAGCAGCACCCCTGCGGCCTTTATGAAAAGGCGGAATAGAGTCTTGTACTTCATGGCGAATCTCCGTTTGTACGACGCGGCGCCGCCGGCTCACCGCCGACGGTCTCCGAGGTGGGTTGCGGCAATCAGTTAACTCGCTTGCTCTCGCCGCCGGCATGCGACTTCCGCGCCGGGTCATGCGTCTGTACCTGCGCGGCCGGAACTCTCGGACTGGGAAATCGCCGCACGCAGTGCTTCTGAAAGCGACGGCATCTCGGTCTGCACCACCGTCCATACGATATCGAAATCAACTTCATCGTAAGCGTGAATCAAGCGGTTGCGCATGCCTTTGATGCTGGACCAGGGTACGGCGGGCAGGCGTTCGCGAGTTGCAGGGCTCACCCTCGCAGCCGCTTCACCGACAATCTCCAACAGCCGTACCAAGGCCAGGTTGAGCGTCCGATCGGCTTCGAGGTCGTCCCGCGATCTGCCGGCGAGCAGGCCCATCGCCTCTTGCGCGTGGTCGAGCATGTGCCGGAGGCTGACCGTGTCGTCACGCCGCGACATAAAGGTCCTGTGCCTCCTGAAGCACCTGCGCGCGGAAGTAGCGGCTCAGGAACGCCCGCGTGTTCAGATCAACCGTACGGCCCAGGAGCTGGGATAGCTCCTCCTCCATCGCGAAGAAGGCCAGCCCCGGTGTTTGTCCGGGTTCGAACTCCACAAGGACGTCCACGTCGCTGTCAGGGGTGAAGTCATCGCGGAGCACGGAACCGAAGAGCGCCAGACGGCGCACGTGGTGCCGGCGGCAGAATTCAGCGATGGCTTCCTGTGGAATCATGATGGCCAAACCACGGACCATGCAGCCTCGATTCTAACGCGCCGCGCGCGATTCGGCGCCACAAAGCACCGCACGGCCCGCTCTGGCGTAATTGGGGCCCCGCGTGGCCGTCGATGGGCGAAGCGGCGATCGCCTCGCACCCGGCGCCCACCCGAAAGCGCAGACCCGCGTAACGCGCCTCCGTCACAGGTTCTTCAGCCGCTGTTCCTTATCGTACGTCTGCAAGGCCTCCACCAGCTCGTCCAGGTCGCCCTGCACGATGCGGTCCAGGCAGTACAGATCAAGATTGATGCGGTGGTCGGTGACGCGGTTCTGGGGGAAGTTGTAGGTGCGGACGCGCTGCGAGCGGTCGCCGCTGCCGATCATGGTTCGCCGCGCGTGGTCGCGCTGGCTGGCGGCGGACTGCCGCTGCGCATCGTAGAGCCGCGTGAGCAGTACGCGGCGGGCCTTGGCGCGGTTCTTGTGCTGGCTCTTTTCGTCGCGCATGGAAACCGCGATGCCCGTGGCCTTGTGCACCAGGCGGATGGCCGACGACACCTTGTTGACGTTCTGACCGCCGGGGCCGCCGGCGCGGGAGACGAACTCTTCCACGTCGTTTTCCCAGTTGATTTCGATGTTGATCTCCTCGGGCTCGGGCAGGACGGCCACCGTCGCCGCCGAGGTGTGGATGCGGCCTTGCGCCTCGGTCTCCGGCACGCGCTGCACGCGATGCCCTCCCCCCTCGTAGCCCAGCCAGCGGAACACGTCGTCACCCTTGATGCTCAGCACCACTTCCTTCAGGCCACCGATGTCCGAGCCGGATAGCTCCAGGACCTCGACGGAAAAGCCCTTCCTATCGCAGAAGCGCTTGTACATCTCGTAGAGGTCGCGGGCGAAGAGGGCCGCCTCATCGCCGCCGACCCCGGCGCGAATCTCCAGAATCACCGAAGTGATGGCGGCATCGTCGTCGCTGACGATGGCGCCCTTGAGGGACTCCAGCAGTTCGTCGTGCCGGGCCTGCAAGGTCTCCAGCTCCGCGGCCGCCAGCTCGCGCATCTCCGCGTCCTGCGCTCTGTCATCGACGAGATGCTGCGCCTCCGCCAGCGCCTGCTGCACCTTGCGGAACTCCTTGAAGGGATCCACCAGACGGCGCAGGCGGCGCATCTCCTTGGTGATGGCGATCGTCTTCTGGGGGTTGGACGCTACCTCGGGTTCGGCAAGCTGGTCGTTAAGCTGCGCGAACCGATCCGCAAGCTCCTCCAGCCTGGTAAACAGCCGTTCTTCGACTTGTGTTGCCATAACCCGCTGCTGACCCTGAGCCGCCGACGAACCGGTTCCTTCCCGGCGCGTCGCGCCCGGACACGATATAACAGAAGTTCGCGGAATTGTGAACGCGGCGCCGGCGATGGTCCTACTTGATGACCATTCGCAACTCGGCGTAAACCATGGTCGGCACTTCCGTGTCGTTCAGGAACATCGTGGTCCCCTCGGGATGGTGATCATCGAGCAGGTTCTGCACGCCGACGGCAAGCGAGGCATTCCGCTTGGGAAACTCGTACTCCGCGCGCAGGTCGAGCCGCAGGTAGGGGTCGATGTGACGGCGGAACAGGGGGATGAGCGGGTCCGGACCGGTGACCGAATCCACGTAGTACAGGTGCGCGGCGAAGTGCAGGTCGTCGCGAGGGTCGAACCGCGCCCCGAACATGGCCTTGTGCTCCGGCGGCGACATCAGGTCCATGAAATGGAAGTTCGGACGTCCTTCGCCTCCCGCCTGCTGATACGTGTAGTGCGCCAGCAGCGTCCACCGTTTGCTTACCTTGTAGGTGCCGCTCCATCCCACGCCGTAGAAACCGGTATCACCAACGCTCTGGACGTTGAAGCGCAGCAGGCCGGGCGGGCCGAGCAGGGGCTGAAGCCCGGGCAGGTGGTCGTAGTCATGCCAGAAGAAGTTCACCGCCGTCTCGAACTTGTCGGTCGGCCGGGCGCGCCAACCGGCCTCGTAGGCGATCAACGTGTGCGCGTCCACCTGGCGATCCCCGGTCACGGCTACCAGACCCCCGACGAACGGGATTTCGAGAAACCGCTGCGCCGCCGGGGATTCGGAGAAAGTGCGGGAGACGGCGGCGAAGAAGCTGGATCGTTCCGAGGCCTTGTAGGTAAGCGCGGCGCGCCCGCTGGGCTCGAAGCCGCCGTAGGAGTCGTAATCGGCGCGCCCCGACAAGTGCAGCACCCACCGGTCGGAGAGGCGCCACTCGTCCTCCACGTACATCCCCGCCACGGGCGTTGCCACATACCTTCGCGTGAGCATCCCGGGATCGGAGTTGGTGGCGTCGAACAGGTCGACGCGGGTGTCCAGCCCCCAGGTAATCAGGTGCCGGTCGGCGGGCTTGAAGCTGTGCCCGAAGTTCAGGGCGAGCTGCTGGTAGCCGTAGTCGACCGATGGCGCGCCGTAGGACAGATGGAAATCGTTGACGTAGGCGGTGACCTGCACCTGCTCATCGGGCCCGATCTCCCGCGTCCACTTGCCTTGAACGTACGAACCGATGGTGCCAACGTCCGTGGCGCCCGGCAGGCTGACCATGGGCGGCAGGGCGAAACCGCGATCCATGACGGCATTACCTGCCGAGAACGTGAAGGTGCGGCCGCGCTCCTTCTCGTAGATGCCGTGCAGCGACACGCGCGTGGTCAGGTAGTCGTCCTCCACCCGCCCCAGGAGCGACCCCCCCTTTCGGAAGCCGTCGCCGCCTGCCAGCTCGGTCGAGATCCGCATACGCAGCGGACCGTCTTTCCAGGCGTAGTCCAGGTGCTCGGCATGCGTTCCGCGCGAACCGCCGCGCAGCGTCAGCGTGGCGCCCTGCTGATCGCCGGGATCCTTAGAAATGATGTTGATGATGCCGTTGGTGGCGTTGGCGCCCCAGGCAACGCCGGCAGGACCGCGAATCACTTCGATCCGCGCGATGTCCTCCACCTGGATGGGCCAGGAACTCCAGAACATGCCACCGAACAGCGGGTCGTACATCTGTCGCCCGTCGACCAGGATCAACGTCAGGCCGGAGAGGAAGCCGTGGAGGCCGCGGGGCGAAACGGCAAACTGCGTGGCTGAGAGCTGCGCGACGTCGACCCCGGGCACGAGACGCAGGGCGTCGGGAACGGTGTGCGCTCCCGCTCGGCGAATGTCGTCGGCGGTTATCACGGCGATGGCGTAAGGTACGTGTGCCATCGGCTCGGCGCGGCGCGACGCGGAGACCACTACGGGGGTCGCCATGAGCTCCTCGAGCGAAAGCTCGCTGAGGTCGTCGCCGGTCTCGTCGCCCGCTTCTGCCGCCGGCGGCAATGTGTCCGGCTCCGCGGGCGAGGGCGTCTCGCTCTTCGGCGGCGCGGGCGACTTCGGCGGCGGTTCGGTTTGCCCCAGCACGATCGCCGCCTGAACCAGCGGCGCGATCAGGGCGGGGAACCACCGGCTTCCGGACGTTCGGAACAAACCATCGCTCCCGCCGGCACCGGCTGCGGCGCGCTCGGCGTGCTTCGCGAAACGCGAACCAAAACCCGAGCTCCGGCGCAACCAGCGTGTTCGGACGGAAGATCCGCGCCAGGCTCGTGCTTTCCGTAGGCTTATCGGTCGAGGGGCGGCGGTACTGCACGCGATTTGCCCCCGGTGTCCATCGGCGCCGGGCCGGCAGGCGGCGCTCGCGAAGCGCGCGCTGCGCACACGTTGTCTTCGGTTCGTCGCCGCGCCGATGCCTGTTCCGAGCCGCTTTTGGGCCAAGCGCCCGGCCAGGCGAATCCCCAACGTGGCTTCCCCGCGTCGACCTGTGGCACTGTAGCGAACCCCTCCGCACCGTGGCGCGACGGTGTCGGAGGACGGTGTATGCGCCGGCGCGGTAAAAAGCTCGCCTGCGACTGGAGAAACAAAGGCCTTCACCGGGGTGACGCGGGCGTTCCGCACGGCAACTAAGGAACTTCCCTATTCTTGACCAGGCGCAACGTCTGCCGATCGGCACCCGCGGCGCTGCTTCTACGGGCAGCAACGACGCCGCGTCAGGAGGGCGCCGGGGCATCCGGTCGCGTGCGCCCGCCGTCGTTCCGCTCGTCCCCTTGCATCGGTAGCGCAACGTCGCCCGACCGGAAGCGACGGCGCGGCCGGCGCCGGCGCTCGCGGAGCGGCGTCAAGACTGGGTCCTGCCGCGCGTGCATGCGGGCAAACTCCGTCGCACACCGGTCGCGGCGCTTCGCGGCGTGGGCGCGCCGCCGCGGGTCGGTCCGCAGGCTCGAGTGCTCGGCCCGCCGCGACTCGCCCTGGTGCGTCGGTGCTTCGGCCGTCCGCGGCGCCGCTGCTGCGTCGCCGGGCGTGACCAGGTCCGCGAAGCCCGGGACGCCCGGTCGCCGCCACAAGTAGTACACCGGCTCGGAGGCGATCAGCGCCCGGAAGGTGCGCGCCAGCGTCAGCGGCGACTGCCGCGCCACGCGCGTCTCGCCGCCGCCGGTGGTGGCCGCATACCAGTCGCGCACCGTGGCGGTCACAATGTCCCGCACCCGCCGTTGGCGACATACTTGTGTCACAAAATCCGTGCCCCGCGGGTCGACATCCAGCGCTTGCAGCGCCGCCAGTGCCGCGCGACGCCGGGCATCCATGGTGCACCGTCCGACGCGCTGCATGCCCGCCCTCTCGAACACGGGGTTGAAGTCACCCAGGGTAGCCAGGCACTCCACGTAGTCGGTCCCCACCAGCGGCAGCGTGCACCGCACCAGGTGGTGACCCAGTCCGCAGCCGCGAAGGTCGGGGTGGATCACCAGCCGCCGCAGGATGCGCAGGTGGCGGTTGACCAGGTCCGGGCGCCGGGAGAAGCAACCGCCGGTAACGGCATTCCGCAGCGCCAGTTCGAGCGGGCTGTGGGCGTACACCACGATGCCCACCACCTCGGCGCGCCGGTGGCGAAGCACGAACACTTTGTCCACAAAGCCCAATTCGCCGGCGTCGCGGTAGTGCATGGCGGCGAAGGCGTGATAGTCGTGCTTGCCGCCCGGCTCGATGGACATCCCGCGCAGGAACGTCGGCGCAGACCGTGCCCGCGCCGCGCGAACTTCCACGAGCGGGGGCGCCGCACCTCGCAGGCGCACCACCGTGCATGGTTGCAAGTCCGCCAGCAGCTCGTCGTGGGCGCAGGCCAGCACCACGCGGAGCCGCCGCCGCGTCACCAGCTTGTGCAGATTGAACGCGATCGCCTTCGCGGCGCGGCGATGCAGCACGGTGCAGAACTCATCGCACAAAAGCGGCGCTGCCGGGTCGCTCCCGGCCACACCGCCGGCCTGAATCGCCAGGCCCGCCGCCAGCCGGGCTCGAAACTGCTCGCCCGCGGAGAGCTCCGCGAAGCGCCGCAGCCACAAGCGCGGCTCGCCCAGCCCGCACGCCGTGAGCAGCCCGACGACCTCCGCGAGCGCTGCCCCGGGAGCCACGGCGTCGATGATCGCCGAGTCTTGCGGGAACCCGATGCGGTCCACCCGGACGGCCGCCGCCAATTGCCGGTCGATTGCCTCCAGGGCCGTACTCTTGCCACTCCCGGACGCACCGGCGAAGAGCACGATCCCCCCGGCCGGCAGCGGGATGCGCGTCGGCGGCAGTACGACCGTGGGCGCGCAGGCCGCCAGACCGAAGCGCAGGGCGATCTCCGCCGCCCGCGCCGAACCCGGCACCGGCGCCGCCGGATACGTCCACTCAACGTCTACACCCTGTAGACAACTGGCGTCCGGACCCGACACCGATAGTTCAACCGCGGCCACAAGCCCCGCGCCAGCCGCATCCCCGCCCACGCTCCCCATCACGCTCCCCCAAGGTCCGCCTTGAACGACCCGCAGGTCGATACCGAACATCTACCAAACATAGCCGCCGGACCAGGTTCTGTCAATATTGTTTTCAATAATCCGGTGATTGTTTGTAAGGTGTTGCGTGGAAATAGCTTACGATCACCCAGGTTTCACGGCGGCGGCGCTATGGGGCCCGCGCGTGGCGGTGCGGTGGGCAGGAACGCAGCGGCGCACCGCCCCTTTTGCCAAGTCAACGACGGGTTCGTCTACTTGGCGCCAGCAATTCCGGAAAGAGCGCTGGTTCGTAGTGCAGACCTACGGCCTTCGTAGCACTGGGAGTCCAGGATCCACCCTCAATCTGCGAAAGTTCGCTTATAGCTCCCGTCCCACCAATCGCATGACAATGCCCTGAATCGACAGCTCGCGGGAGCAGTCGATGAGAATCGGCGCCGTGCGGGGGTTGTCGCCGCGGAGGATCACCAGCGGTTCGCCCTCGCGCCATTCCACGCTGACGCGCTTGAGCGTCGGCTGTCCGTCCACCAGGCAGGCGCAAATGCGCCCCTGCACATGCTCCGGATCCACGTGCGGGCGGTAGTGTACGAGGACGATGTCGCCGGGCTTGAGCGTCGGCTCCATGCTGTCGAACGACAGCCGCAGGCAGTAATAATCCGGCGACCATTGGTGGCGCAAAACGGGGAACATCTCAAGCTGTTCCTGCGACTCCGCCGGTGGGCCCGCGGGTATCGAACCCAGGAGGGGCAGTGGTCTGGTCTCCAGCGGTTGCGGATTGTCATGCGCCCCCCCGCCGCCGATCAGCACTCCCTGCGGGAGATTGAGCGCCACGGCTAGGGCATCGATCGTCCGCCGCCGCGGGTTGGCCAAGCCGCGCTCGATCGCCGAAAGGTACCCCTGGTTGACATTCGCCCCGGCGGCGAGTTCGGCCTGCGACAGCCCGCGCTCCTTGCGCAGCCGCCGCAATCGCGCCCCCACGGACTCCGCCGCACGCTCAGCGATCAGCGAACGATGTTCCCGCATGTCGAGAGTATAACCTGCCGGATATTGACAGACAATATTGACCCGAGCCGGAGTCGGAGGGCCGGGCGGCGCGTGCCCACCCGCGAACGCCAAACCACGCCGCGCGAAACGCGGCCGCGCCGTGGTTCAGGTCGGCGGGCGCGGCGAGTGCTTCTCCTGCCGGAGCAGCGATGCCACCCCCCACGCCATACCCCACGCCCGCCAGAACGCGCGGATGGTCCCCATGGCCGCATAGGCCAGGAAGCGCAAATCGCGCATGCGGCGCACCAGGCGCGCCGTCATGGGGATCTGCGCGGCCAGCAGTAGGCTGAGCGCGCCGGCCGCCAGCCCTGGCGCCACGGGCCACCAGGCCGGCCAGCACGCCTGCGGCATGGCTAACGCCGCCACGAGCGCCAGTGGCGGTTGCAGATGATCGACCAGACCGCTGTAGGCGTCGCCGCGCGCGTGCCCGCGGCGTGTCAGATGCAAATGCACGCGCCAGTAGCCCTGCTGCCGCTGGGTTCGCAGGTAGGAGCGCCACGAAACGGGGTGAAAGTGTTTGACCCGGGAGGTCGCCTCGAAGGCGAGCTGATAGCCGGCCTCCAGGGCGCGCCAGGAAAGCTCGGCGTCCTGCCCCTTAAGGAACCGCTCGTCGAAGCCGCCGAGCCGCTCAAGCACCTCGCAGCGATAGAGCACGTTGAAGGTGGCCAGGAAGTCGACCCGCGCCGGCATGGAGCGGTGTCTTTCGACGATCTCTTCGTGGATCAGGCAAGCCAGGAGCGACTCGCTGCGCATGTTACCGTAGCTGCCGCCAACGGCGGCCACGGCGCTGTCGGACAGGTGCGGAAGCAGGCGCGCCAGGGCCTCGGGCTCGGCGACGCAGTCCGCGTCGACGAACCACACCAACGGGCACGTCGAGGCGCGCCATCCGGCGTTGCGTGCCGCCCCGGGCCCCCGGCCGGAGCAGGGGATGACGACCACGGCGAACCCGCCGGCTATGGCGGCGCTGTCGTCGGTGCTGTGGTCGTCCACGAAGATGATCTCATTCAACCCGTCCTTACCGCGAAGGGCTACCGCGGCCTGGAGACAGGAAGGGAGCGTGTGGGCGCAGTTTCGACCCGGAATGACCATGCTTACACCGATCGTCGCGCTCACGTTGCGAGTGTATCCCTCGCGCCGGTGGGCTGCCACTACGGCACAGTGCGCCCGGGAAAGGGGTCGGATGCGGAAAGGCGGACGACGCGAATGGGCGAACCGGGGCTGGCTGCCTTGCGCCGCCGGTCACAGCGCCGGACCCACCGTAAAACGGCCGTCGCGGTTCGAGTCGATGACCGGCGTGCGGCGCCATGCACGGCGCCTGCCCGAGGACTCGACTATCGCTTGGAGAACTGAAAGCGCTTCCGCGCGCCCGCCTGGCCGTACTTCTTCCGCTCCACCTCGCGTGGATCACGAGTGAGCAGGTTGGCCTCGCGAAGCTTGGGCAGGAAATCCGGATTGGCCTTCACCAGCGCCCGCGCCACACCCAGCATGACGGCACCGGCCTGCCCCGTGGGGCCGCCGCCCGCGACGTTAACGAACACATCGTAGGACTTGGCGGTGTCGGTTACCTGAAGCGGCTTGCGCACGTCGGAGCGATCGCGATCGGTGAGGAAGTAAACATCGGCGCTGCGCTCGTTGACCATGAACTCGCCGGTGCCGGGCTTGATGCGCACGCGGGCGACCGCCGTCTTACGGCGTCCCGTCCCCCACAGGTAGGGGTTGGTCATGGGCGCCTTTTTCTTGGGCGCCGCGGCCACTACCGGCGCGGGCACCTCGGCTGCGGTTGGTTGAGTGTTCGGCTGCAAGTCGGCCACCGGCGATCGCCTCCCCTGGAAAAGACTAGAACGTCCACGCCTGCGGGCACTGGGCCGCATGCGGATGAGTGTCCGTCGTGTAAACCTTGAGCTTCTTGAGCATGTTCCGTCCCAGTGCGTTCTTTGGCATCATGCGCCGCACCGCCTCGGTCAGCACCTTCTCCGGATGGTCCTTCGCGAAGCGCTGATAGGGCACGTCTTTGAAGCCGCCGGGATAGTAACTGTAGCGGGGGTAGCTCATGGTTTCCGTCTTGCGCCCCGTGATGCGCACCTTGCCGGCGTTCGTCACCACGATGAAGTCGCCGGTGTCCACGTGCGGCGTGTACGTCGGCTTGTGTTTCCCCATGAGCACGGTGGCGATTTTCGTCGCCAGGCGGCCCAATACCTTGCCCTCGGCATCGACGTGCCACCACGCCGCATCCGTGGTCTCGCAGGTCGCCAAGGATGTGCGTAACTTACGATTTTGCATGAGTTTACTTCTCAAGTTTCCCGCGCTGAGCCAACCTACGACGGCGGCGCGGGGCGTCCAAACTGCCCCAGGACACCAGGCAAACCGGGTCCCGACCCGTGGGGCGAATCGGGGACTATAGCGAAACGGTAGCGTGCGTCAACCCCGGCTCTGGAAGATGTCAGAAACCCGGCCCAGGACCGACCCTTCGTCCCGCCCCCCGCGCGGGCCGAGGTTGGCGAGAATCCGACCGGCCAGGCGGGCAAAGGGCAGCGACTGCACCCATACCGTCCCCGGTCCACGAAGCGTGGCCAGGAACAGCCCTTCGCCGCCGAACAGCGTGTTGGCGAACCCGCCGGTCGCCTCGATGTCGTATTCGACGGAGGGTAGCAGCGCCACCAGGCACCCGGTGTCCAGCCGGAGCGTCTCTCCGGCGGCAAGCTCCTTGCGTTGGATGCTGCCGCCCGCGTGCACGAAGGCTACGCCGTCGCCGGTCAGCCGTTGCAGGATGAACCCCTCACCGCCGAACAGCCCGGCCAGGATTCGCTTCTGGAACGCGATGCCCACCTGCACCCCCCGTGCCGCGCATAGGAACGAGTCTTTCTGACAGATCAACTCGCCGCCGAGCTGGTCGAGGTGGATGGGAATGATCTTGCCGGGATACGGCGCGGCGAACGCCACCTGCTCCCGCCGAGAACCAAGATTGCCGAAGGTGGTCAGGAACAACGACTCGCCGGTGATCATACGCTTGCCGGCATCAAACAGCTTGCCCAGGAAACTCTGCTCCTTGCTGGGGTCGCCGAAGACCGTCTGCATGCGGATGCCTTCGGACATGTACATCATGCCGCCGGCTTCGGCGACCACGACCTCGTCCGGGTCGAGGGTGATCTCCACGAACTGCATGTCGTCGCCGTGGACTTCGTAGTCGATCTCGTCGGCGCGGCGAGGGCTCGGGGCTCGCGGCGGAGCCGGGCTCGCCGACGTGCCGGTTCCCAGGAAGGCCAGGTGCCGCGCCTCGGTCCATTCCGCCAGTCCCGGGCCCCAGACCAGCGTGCGCCCCTCCTGCACCTGCGGAATGGCGCGGATGAGCTCCTCGCGCGACACCGGGCCCACCGTCTGACCGTCCTTCACGTAGAACCACCCGTTTTCGCCGGACATCGAACACCTCCACGCCGGCGCCTCAGGACCGACTGGTCCCTGCGCCGGCGCGGAGGAGTATAGACCCGATGGGGCGCTCGGCACAAAGGGCGGCTGCGCGGCCGGAGATGGTCCAGACGCGCCGCGTCAAATCAGGCGCCGCGGCGCAAAGCCACAGACCCGCCGGTGAGCACAAACAGAGCCATGACCACGATGCCCCATTCGGAAAGCGTGGGGATGCACATCGGTCCGGAGTTTTCCCCGGCGTTGTTGGTGAATTGTGCGACTCCCGTCGTCAGGGCGTAGTCGGCGGCATTGGTGGTGCTCATGGCGCTCGCCGTTCCGGTGAAGCGCAGTGCCTGTTTACTGATGCCGGAGGGGAGCGGGCCGGCGAACGGCGGGGCAAACTCGCCGTCTGCGTCGTTGTCTATCGCGCCGTCGGTCGGGCCGGTGTAGCCGGCCCCGCCCCAACTAAGTCGCCAGTAGATGATTGCGCCCGTGGCGTCCTCGAAGGTAAGGCTGCCGGCGGGCCAGTACGCGGCGGGGATGGTGCCGGTCGGATTGAAATCCGCCGTGACGTTCGCACACTCCTCGAAGCCCGGAGTCGCCACCAGCACCCGGTCGCCGAGCTGTCCGTTGGGGACGTTGGCGGCGAACGCGATGAGCACCACCGGGTTGTTGCCCGCGTCGTCGTAGGCCACGAGCCGCGCCGCGCCGCTCAGGAGATTCTGCCCCACCGCGCGCATGCGGAGCTGGATCGCCTGCTTGGATTCGTCACCGTTGACGGCGCCGATGACTTGCTCGATCTGCATCAAGTGGAAACTGGCCAGGCATGGGGTGGACGCCAATGCCGTCAGGCCGAAGACGTACGCGAACCGCAGGTGCTTCGTGGCTGTCATGGAGGATCCTCCTATTCCTGAAACGGACAGATTGGGAAGGGCGCCGTAGCGCCCCGACGCGCAGCCAGTATAACGACCCGCGGGGCGATGTTCAACCCCGCGCCCGGAGCAGGGAGGCGCGGCGGGCGCATCGGTCCCGTTGTGACACGAGCCTGATGTCCCCGCGCGGCACGCAGAGGCAGAGACTCCTGAACCTTGTTGAGATTCCTGGTTCTCGGCGTAGTCACCGGGGGAATCTGCCGTTTTGCCGGGTTTCTCTGCCCGGCGATTTGCTGTTCCACCCAGGAGTGTTCCGACGGGTGTATAGCACGGGGTTCTTGGGAATCGGGTTTCGAGAGACTTCCTGCTGGAGTAGGTGAGTCTCATTCCCTTTGGCGATGGCGCTACGTTCCAATAGTTTATATTCATTGGATTGACGATTCCCACCCGAAGGTGATGGTGCGAAACGGCGGCTCGCGGACGCCGCGGTTTTGCCCCTTGCGGAACACGGCGCGGATGTTAGCATAATGTTCGGATACCGTACGGTTACGGACGTCCGCCATGTACGGGCACATCGCCCAGACTAAGGAGAAACGGTTATGAAACTGCGTAGCTTCTGTGCAGCGGCCGCCCTGGCCGCAGGATTGGCGTTGGCGGGTGCACAAGCTCTCGCCCAGCAGGACAAGCCCAAGACCGACAAACCGGCGGAGAAGGCCGCGGGCGAGAAGGCGCCCGCCAAGCCGGCCGAGAAAGCGACCGATCCGCACGCCGGGCACAAGCATGGGACCGAAGGCGACGCCCATGCCGACCACAAGCATGCCGAAGGGGGCATGCCGCCGGGCATGGAGGAAGCGATGAAGCGCATGGCGCCCGGGGAGAGCCACGCCATTTTCAAGCAGTTCGAGGGCAAGTGGAAGACGGTCAGCAAGTTCTGGATGGAGCCCACCAGCCAGCCGGAGGTCAGCGAAGGAACCGCGGAACGCAAGCTCATGTGGGAAGGCCGCTTCGTGCAATCCAACTACAAGGGCATGATGGGCGACCAGCCGTTCGAGGGCCTTGAAACCCTGGGCTACGACAACATGAAGAAGAAGTACGTCAGCACCTGGATGGACTCCACCTGCTGTAGCATCATGCTCAGCTACGGGACGTACGACCCCTCGAGCAAGTCCTTCACCTTCAGCGGTGAGTATGACAACCCCATGACGGGCCAGACGGTCAAGAGCCGCAATGTGATCAAGCTGACCAGCCCCGATTCGCATTCCTTCGAGATGTACGACACGCCTCCGGGCGGCAAGGAGTACAAGAGCCTGGAAGTCACGTACACGCGGGCCAAGTAAGCTGACGTACAGGCGTCACCGCCGCCGCGGCGGGCGCGACAACGGCCCCCGCCGGCGGCGCCCCGCGCGGGTAACGGCCACGTTGCACGGCCTCGGTCGAGCTGCTCGATCGAGGCCGTTTCATTGTCTCGCGCAGCACCGGGCGCCGCCGGCGATCCGGCCCGGGGCGGCGCTTGCCGGGTGACCGCTGGGGTCCTAGGCTACCACGTCGAACCCTGCGGTTCGCCTATGACTACACTTCTGCCATCCCCCCCACACCAGAGCGCCAGTCCGCCGCTACACGCGGGCGAGACCGGTGCGACGGCCCCCAGCGCCGCGGCCACGGTGCTGTGCCTGATGTTGTTTTCCGCGCTGGTTTCCCTCTGGGGACTTTCGTCCGGCCCGCCGCTGAGCGACCACGAGGCGATCATCGCCCAGGGGGCACGGCAGATGCGCGAGGGCGGCGACTGGCTGATTCCGCGGGTGGGACATGAGGAGTTTGTGCGCAAGCCGCCGCTGGCGTTCTGGCTGGCGGCGGTCGCCTCCCTCGTCACTGAGCCGCCCGCGGCCGAGCCCCCGGTCAGCCCGGCCTCCGCGCGCCTGCCCGCCGCCCTCGCCGCCATCGTGACCACGGCGCTGGTGTACGTTGCCGGTCGCTGCATGTTCGGGCATCGCTCGGGCGCCGTCGGCGGGGCCGTGTGGGCGTCCTGCGTGGGAGCGCTTTTTTTCTCGCACAACGCCCAGGTGGAGATGGTGCTGACGTGTCTGATGACCGCGGCCGTTGTGTCGTTCTGGATGGCGACGCAGCGCGGCGGCATCTCCACCGGGTGGCTGCTGTTGTCTTATGCCGCTTTCGCCCTCGCCATGCTGGCCAAGGCGCCGCTGCCGCTGGCGCTGGTGGGGCTGCCACTGGCCGTCTGGTGGCTGGGGGTCGAACCGCTCCTGGATTTCCTCGCCGGGCGGGCCGGCCTTGCGGAGCTTCGTGCGCCGAGCCCCGGCGCCCCGGACCAGTCGCCGACGGCGGCGGCGGGCGGGCAAGGCACGGTGCTGACGGAGTTCCCGCCGGCGACGCTGCGTTCCGCGGTTTTGGAACGGTTTCGCGGGCTTAGGCGCCTGCGCCCGCTTCTCGGCGTCGGCATCGTTCTGCTGATCTTTCTCCCCTGGCCGGTGTACGTGTACCTGAAGGTGCACAACGTCGTGGACCTGTGGGAGATTGAGTTCCTCGACCGTTACACTGGGGACCTTTCCGGCAAGGACCGGCCCTTCTGGTACTACGTGCCGTTGGCGTTCGGCATGGTATTCCCGTTCACGCTGTCCTTGCCCGAGGCGCTGGCGTCCGGATTTCTTTCGGGGTATCGCGCGCAGCGCCGGGCACTGCTGTTCGTGCTCACGGTGGTCGTGGTTCAGACCGGCTTCCTGAGCACGTCGGCGTTCAAGCGGCCGCATTACCTGATCGGCACCGTGCCCATGTTGGCGCTGCTGCTGGGGCCGACCCTGGAGCGGCTGTTTTTTGCCGCCCGACTGCCCTCGCGACGGAGGCGCGGCGCGGCGATGGCGGCCATCGTCGCGGTCGTGTTGACGGGACTGTATTTCGGCCACCGGCACGTGGTTCGTGAGTACCCCACCGCGGTCTGGTCCTTCGACGTGGGCGCGGGGATCCTGCTCGCCGGAGTGCTGGTCGCCGGGGCGGCGTTCTTCCGCGGGGCGCGTGACGCGAGCTTCGTCGGCGTGGTCGCCATGTCGGCGTTGTGCTTTGCCTGGACCTGGGACACGGTGGGACTGGGCGGGGCGATGGACTCGCGGGCCTTCGAGATGATGAAGGAAGTGAAGCATCGCGCGCTGGGGCCGGAGGACCGTTTCACCTGGGTGATCGGCCGACCGGACAGTCGCCTGATGTACTACATGGGCCTCAACATCGATCAGCTCTTCAGCGCCCTGGAGCTTGCCGACCGCCGCGAAGGGCGACAATCCGTACCTCCGGAATTGGAGGCGGAGGCGATGGCGCGGCTGCGCACCCGCCTGCAAAGCGATCGCAAGGAGTACTTCATCATCAAGGGGCGCTATTGGGATCGCCTCAAGGACGGGCTGGGCGTGCCGGTGCAGATGGTGTTCCGAGTGGCGGGCGAGTTCGGCGACCCCAAGGACGACTGGGTGGTGATCACCAACGGCTGGAACACGCAGCCCGGCACGGCCCCGCCGCGCGACGCTGAGGGGGCCGCCCCGCCGTAGGCAGGAAGCGCCCGCCGCCAGGCGCTTGACCGCTCCACGAACGCATGGTATAATGGCCATAGAGCCATGAAAGCAAAGCCCCCACCGGATCGACGCCGCTACCAGGCGCGGGCGCGGATCGCCAAGGCCATGGCCCATCCCAGCCGGCTGCTCATGCTGGAGGCCATGGAGGCGGGGGAACGGTGCGTCTGCGAACTGACCGAACTGGTGGGGGCGGACCAGTCGACGGTCTCCAAGCACCTGGCGGTGCTCAAGCAGGCGGGCCTGGTGGAAGATCGCAAGGAGGGCGTCATGGTCTTCTACCGCGTCAAGGTGTGCTGCCTGAAGGGATTCTGGGACTGCATCGAGGGCGTGCTGGCGGAGAATCTCAAGGCGCAGCGGGCGGCGCTGCGCTAAGGCCGTCATGGGGCGGTTTTTTGTTTGTAACATATATGGCTACATGGCCATATTGGCATGATACATGCAGGAGGATACGGCGGGGTCCGTTGGACCCGGAGAATTCCCGATGGCCGGTAAACAGTGGAGAATCTTCGCGGGGCTGTTCGGCATCTTCCTCGTGGCCTACTTCCTGCCCCTGGCCGACCCGGCGGTCTCGGCCGCCATCCTGGAAGCCTTCAAGCTGCTGCAATGGTACGCGCGGAACCACACGCTGGCCTGCGTGGTGCCGGCGCTGTTCATCGCTGGCGGCATTATCACCTTCCTGTCCCAGGCCTCGGTCATGCGCTACCTGGGCCCTAAGGCCAACCAGCCGGCGGCGTACGCCGTGGCCTCGGTGTCCGGAACCGTGCTCGCCGTCTGCTCCTGCAGTGTGCTGCCCATGTTCGCGGGCATCTGGAAAATGGGTGCCGGGCTGGGGCCGGCGTCGGCGTTCCTCTACTCCGGCCCGGCGATCAACATCCTGGCCCTCTTCCTGACCGCCCGCGTTCTGGGTTTTGACATCGGGCTGTGGCGGGCGGTGGGGGCCGTGGCGTTCGCGTTCCTCGTGGGGTTGGGGATGGCGTTGCTGTTCCGCCGCGAGGAACGGGCACGGCAGGCCGTCGCCGCGGCTTCCGAAGCGCCCTCCGGGGAGCGCCGCGGATGGCAGAGCGGACTGCTCCTGGCCTGTATGATCGGCTTCCTGATCTTTTCCGACTGGTTCAACCCCGGCGACGCCGTCGTTCAACGCGTGGACGGCACGGCGATCCGCGGCGTCGTGCTCCAGGAAATGCGCGACGAGGTGATGATCCAGGTGCAGGAGTCGAGCGGCGACATCCGCGCCGGCGACCGGCTCACGCTCCCCAAGGCACAGATCGTTGCCGTCGTCGAGGCGAAATCGTGGGTCATGGCGGTGTACCACGTCCGCTGGTGGCTGGCCGGCACTTGTGCCGCGCTGCTGGCCGTGTTGTGCCGCAAGTGGGTGGAGCGCGAGGAATTCGCGGCGTGGATGCACAACACCTGGAGCTTCACCAAGCTCCTGGTGCCGCTCCTCTTCGGCGGCGTGTTCGTGGTGGGCTTTCTATCGGCGCTGCTTCCCGATCGGCAGATCGGACAATGGGTGGGCGACAACGGGCTGCGCTCGAATTTCATCGCCTCGCTGGTGGGCGCGTTGTTCTACTTCGCGACGCTCACCGAGGTCCCCATCACCCAGGCGCTGATGGAACACGGGATGGCGGGCGGGCCGGCCCTGGCGCTGCTGCTCGCCGGTCCGGCGCTGTCGCTGCCCAACATGCTGGTGCTCACCAGGGTGATGGGCGCGAAGAAAACGCTGGCCTTCTGCGGCATCATCGTCGTGGTCGCCACGACGGTGGGAATGCTCTACGGAGCCGTCGGAACGGAGAGTGCCATCGCCTCGCTACACGCCGGAGTCTCACCATGACCCTCGAACGTTGGATGCGCGTGATTGCCGGCACCTTCATCCTTCTCAGCCTGCTGCTGGCGACGTTCGCAAGCAAGCATTGGCTGTGGTTCACGGCGTTCGTCGGCCTGAACCTCTTTCAATCCGGCATCAGCGGATGGTGCTTCATGGAGACGCTCCTGCGCCGCTCCGGCGTAGGAGGTTGTCCGGCGAACGAAACCTCGGAGCAGGAATACGGAACATGAAAATCGAAATCCTGGGGACCGGGTGTCCCAAGTGCAACCTGCTGGAAGCCACGACCAAGGCCGCGGCAGAGAAGCTGGGGGTGGCGTTTGAACTGAGCCACATACGCGACATCACCGCGATTGTAGGTCGCGGCGTCATGATGACTCCGGCACTGGCGGTAGACGGAAAGGTGATGTTGGCCGGCCGGGTGCCGAAGGAGGCGGAGGTGCTGGCCTTGCTACGCTCCCTGTCGCCCGCGGCGGGCGCCGCCGGGCCGACGCCCGGAAACCTCGAAGGGAGGGGTACGGCATGAGAAAAGCTACGCGCGCGCTGCTGTTGTTGTTCGTCGCCGCCAGCGCGGTGTACCTGGTGATCGGAAAGGCCGGCAGCCGACCCACGGGCGGCGATGCCGCGGATGGGGAGTCGGGCGCCGCCGTCGTGGCCTATTACTTCCACGGCTCAGCGCGTTGCACCACCTGCCTGACGATGGAGCGATTCGCCAAGGAAGCCGTGGAGCAGGCATTCGCCGGGGACATCGCGGCAGGCCGGGTCCGGTGGCGCGCGATCAACTACGACGAACCCGACAACGGTCACTTCGTGCAGCAGTTCGAACTGGTCGCCAGCGCCCTGGTGATCGCCGCGCCCGGCGCGCCACCGGCCTGGCGCAAGCTGGAGCGCATCTGGGACCTCGTCGGAGATGAGGTCGCCTACAAGGACTACGTCGTCTCCGAGGTCGGCGCCGTGCTGCGAGGCGGCACGTGAGCGGAGAGTGGCTCCTGGCGCTGGGTTCGGCGTTGTGGTTCGGCGTGCTGACGTCCATCAGCCCGTGCCCGCTGGCCTCCAACATTGCCGCCATCTCCTTCATCGCGCAACGGCTCGATCGGCCACGTGCCGTGGTGGTAACAGGGATGCTCTACGCCCTGGGTCGCACGGCTGTGTACGTCGCGCTCGCCGCCCTGTTGGTGTCGAGCTTGCTCAGCGCGCCGGCCGTCTCGCACGCGCTTCAGCGTTACGTGAACAAGGCCATCGGGCCCCTGCTCATCCTCGTGGGCATGGTGCTGCTGGGGCTGCTGGAGTTTCAGACGCGCGGATCGGCGCTCGGAGCCCGGGTGGGCCGGCATGCGGAGCGCTGGGGCATCTGGGGTGGACTGCTGCTGGGCTTGGCGTTCGCCCTGGCATTCTGCCCGTCGTCGGCGGCGTTGTTCTTCGGAAGCCTGGTCCCGTTGTCGGTGAAGTGCGAATCGCGGCTGGCGCTGCCGTTGGTCTACGGCGTGGGTACGGCGCTGCCCGTGGTGCTGTTCGCACTGGCGGTCGCGGCGGGCGCCGGCGCTACCGGGCGTGCGTTCCGACGCGTGGCGCAGTTCGAACGTTGGGCGCGCAACCTCACGGGCGTGGTGTTCATCCTCGTCGGCGTGTACTTTTCACTGGTGTACGTGTTCCGCATTCTCTGACCCGGAACGCAAAGGGAGGTACACCTGCCCCCTGTGGCCGTGGGGTTTTCCGTACCTTGCGGCTGCGAGCACGGTGTCCGGCTACAGCCGTCCGAGCGCCCTCAGGGGCGCGGGCTCGAGATCATCAGGAATGACTTCAGAAACAACCGCTGACCCGCGCCGGCTCAACGTGTTCGAGCGCTATCTGACGCTCTGGGTGGCGCTGTGCATGATCGTGGGCGTGGCGCTGGGCAAGTCCCTTCGCGATGCTGTCGACGCCCTGCGCCGCATGGAGTTCGGCGGCGGCAGTCAGATCAACATCCCCATCGCCATACTCATCTGGCTGATGATTTACCCCATGATGCTGAAGGTGGATTTCGCATCCATTCTGGGCGTGGGTCGGCGACCCGCCGGGCTGCTGATCACCTGCGGCGTGAACTGGCTGGTGAAGCCCTTCAGCATGGCGCTGCTGGGCTGGCTGTTCTTCAAGTTGCTGTTCCGCCCCTGGATCGCGGCCGAGCTCGCGGATCAGTACGTGGCCGGGGTTATCATCCTGGCGGCCGCCCCCTGCACCGCGATGGTCTTCGTTTGGAGCTACCTGACCCGCGGCGACCCGGCCTACACGCTGGTTCAGGTCTCGGTCAACGACCTGCTCATGCTGGTTCTGTTCGCGCCCATCGTGCAGGTGCTGGTGACCGGCGCATCGTCGCTGGCGGTGCCCTTCCTCGTACTGTTGTACGCCGTGGTCTGCTTCATTGTCGTGCCGCTGGGGGCGGGCGTGGCGACGCGCTGCGCCCTGGTCCGTTCCCGTGGCGCCGAGTGGTTCGAGCGCGCCTTTCTGCCGCGGTTTCATCCTCTCGCGGTCCTGGCGCTGCTGGTCACACTGGTGCTGATCTTCGCGTTCCAGGCGGACAACATCACGGCGCGCTTCTTCCACGTGGTTCTCATTGCCGTGCCCATCCTGATCCAGGTGTATTTCAACTCCTCGTTGGTCTACGGGCTGATGAAGCTGCTGCGGGTTCCGCACGAGGTGGCCGCCCCCGGCGCGCTTATCGGAGCCAGTAATTTCTTCGAACTCGCCGTGGCGACGGCGATCGCGCTGTACGGCCCGGAATCCGGGGCGGCCCTGGCTACCGTCGTCGGCGTGCTGGTTGAGGTGCCGGTGATGCTCAGCGTGTGTGCCGTCTGCAACCGCACGCGGCACTGGTTCACGCCGCCGGTTTGACCGCCGTCGCCTCGAGGCTGGTGATGTAATCGCTCGGCCGGGTCCCCGCCGGGAGCTGCTCGACGATGCTCGCGTACAGGGGGTCCCGCAACTCGTCGAGGGTTCCGACATAGCCCGGCTTCGGCGTCAGGCGGATGTCGGTCAGCCCTGCCTCGCGCATCATCTCCCTCGTATCCTCGACGAGAACCGCTCCGGCGACGCAGCCCACCAGCGCCTCCACCATCCCCCGAATCGAGTCCGGCAGCGGACGCAGCAGCGCCAGGTCCGACACCGCCACTCGCCCCGCGGGCCGGAGCACACGCGCGATCTCGCGCCACACCTGCGGCTTGTCCGGCGACAGGTTCAGCACGCAATTGGAAATAACGACATCCACCGTTCCGTCCGCAACCGGGAGGTGTTCGATTTCGCCGAGGCGGAACTCGACGTTGTCCAGGCCGGTGCGGGCGCGGTAGTCCGCCAGACCGCGCCGCGCGCGGGCGAGCATCTCCGGCGTCAGGTCCACACCGATGACTCGCCCCGCGGCTCCCACTTTCGGACCGGCAAGGAAGCAATCCAGCCCCCCGCCGCTGCCCAGGTCCAACACCGTCTCCCCGACCTTCAGCGCCGCAAGGGCCGTGGGATTGCCGCACGAAAGTCCCATGTCCGCCGATTCGGGCAGCGCGGCGAGTTCGTGTGCCGCATAGCCGAGCCGCTGTGTGACCGCGCCGGCGGCCGGCGACCCGCAATGTGACGTCGCGCCGCCGCAGCATCCCGCTCCACCGCCGGCGATCGCACCATAGGCGCGTCGAACCTGATCCAGCACCGATTGTGTGTCCTCGAACTCCGTGACGTGCTTCGTGTTCATCCTTCGCTCCTCGAAAGTAAGCCTCGAACCGATGCTCCCCTCAGGGGCGCGGCGCACAACAGGGCCGCGTTGCCTGCCGCGCCGCCGGAGGGCGCGAGGCGAAGAACTTCCTCAAGTTCTCCGGCAGTTCGAACCGCTCCGCGCTCTCCGGCGGTCCGTCGAAGGCGCCTGCATAGGAGCGCAGCAAGGCGTCAAGAATCAGTCCTTCCGGCGCCTCGACGTATTCGCGGCCCCGCCAGACCCACACGCGGCAGTCAACGGCGGACGCGCCGGCGCAGCCCAGCGCCGTGCAATCGCTGCACGGCGATTCCCGCAGTTCCACGGGCACGTCACGGCCGTTGACCCGCAGCGTGGGCGAAGTGCGCAGGCGCAGCGCGGTCGCCTGCTCCGCCGTCCGTACCAGCGTGCCGTGATAGCGCAGCTCAACACCCGCACGCGCGAACACCGGACGCAAGCGGCGAATCGCGCCCTTGACCTGTCGCTCGGTTCCCGTGCACCGGCCACAGGTCGACAGATCGAGCGCCAGGAGTTCGACGGCCAACGTGCGCGGACCACCCGCGCCCCGCGCTGCGTCCACCAACCCGAGCGGCGCACAACCCGCGCCCAGGCAGCCCGCGACCACCCACGCCAGGCACGTCCATCGCGCACGGCCCCACCAACTCATTATCCGCCTCCGCTCCGCCCCCGCCGCCCCTTGACGAGGCGCCGCCTTGATTATAGCATATTTGCACCAATATGCAAATGAACGCAAAAAAAAAGGACCCATCGCGCAAGACCGCCGCGTGCCGCAATCTCCAGGCCTGTCTGGACCCCGCGCTGTTCAAGGCCCTGGGGGATCCCACGCGCATACACATCCTGGCATGCCTGGCGCGCTGCCGCCTTCCGCAGACCGTGGGGCAGGTCGCGGCGTGCTGCTCCGTGGACCTTTCCGTAGTCTCCCGCCACCTGGTCCTGCTGCGACAGGCGGGGGTGCTCAGCGTGCGCAAGGAGGGCCGGTCCGTGCTCTACGGGGTGCGTTATTCCGAGGTGGCGCGTGCGCTTCGAGCCCTGGCGGGCGCCCTCGAGGCCTGCTGCCCGGACGTCTGAGTCGGCACGCGATCGACCCCACCGCCGCCGCGGCGCGCGTAACCACCATCTGCCCGCGCAGGCGCCGCATCGCTGGGCGCCCGTGGTGCTGGTGGCGGCCGTTACGATTCGCCCGGCGATCCGCCCCGCCTTACAGCGCCCGGAGGAACGCCACCAGGTCCGCCTTCTCCGCCTCGGTCAGCTTAAGTTCTTGAATGAGGTTGAAAAACTCGACGGTATCCTCCAGGGTCAGCAGCCGCCCGTCGTGCAGGTAGGGCGGCGACTCCCTGACCCCGCGCAGCGGGAACGTCTTGATGGGTCCGTCGGCGGAGGCCATCCGGCCGTTGACCATCTGGGGCTTGAAGAAGCGCTCCGCCTTGAGGTTGTGCATGAGGTTGTCGGTGTAGTAGGGCGGGATGTGGCACACGGCACACTGGGCCTTGCCGAAGAAGAGCTTCTCGCCGCGCATCTCGGCTTCGCTCGCCTTGGCGGGGTCCAACCGACCGTAGATGTTCAGCTTGGGCGCCGGCGGGAAATCCAACAACGCCTGAAACTCCGCCATGAAATGCACCTGGCTGCCGCGTTCCAGAATGTTCACGCCCTTTTTAGTCGCGATTACCGGGTCGCCGTCGAAGTAGGCGGCGCGCTGCTCGAACTCCGTGAAGTCCTCGACCGATTTGAGCGCCCGCTGCGAGCCGAACAGCCGCTGGATGTTCACCCCGCGCAGCGGCGGCGTGTCCAGGCGGTGGCGGAACTCCTGCGGCCGGATGTCGCCCACTAGGTGCGTCGCGGCGTTGGTGTGCCCGTTCACGTGGCAGTCGAAACAGGTCACGCCGCGGTGCGGCAGCGCCGAGCGGCGATCGTCCGTCTGGTTGAACTGCTGCTGCGGAAACGGCGTCACCAGCAGCCGCAGGCCCTCAAGCTGCTTGGGGTTGAGCAGACCACTGAACAGTTCGAAGTAGTTCATCAGCGTAACCACCTGCCCCTGCGACACGTCCCCCAGGTCAGGCCGGGTGGTCAGGAAGATCGCCGGGGGATACTCCGGCACCAGATGCGCCGGCAGGTCGTAATCCAGGTCAAACCGTGTCAGGTCGCGGCCTTCCTGCTTCTTGATTTCGTCGATGTGGTGCTTAGGGAAGAGCATCCCGCCCTCGGGATGATTGGGATGGGGCAGGGGCAGGAACCCCGCGGGCCACAGCCCCTTTTCGCGGATCTCGTCCGGCGCCGTGGCCGCCAGCTTGTCCCAGGTCATGCCCGCCGGCAGCTTGACCCGCACGCCCTCCTGGACCGCCTTGCCCCGCGACATGGCAACGCCCTTCGCCGGGCGATCGCCCAAGTCGTAACGCGCCGCCAGCAGCTCGGAGTGCTTCTTGTTGATCGCCGCTTTCTCGCCCTCCATCTTGGCCATGGTGGACTTGAAGTCCGCCACCGGCGTCACCGAGGCATAACTGGAGACCGGCGGCTTTGGTTGCGCATAGACCGCCACGGTAAGCAACGCGGGCACGGCAGCGCCGGCCACGACGAACGGAAACCTTCGACGCTTTCTGAGCATGGTTAGCCTCCTTTCCAAGGGCAGAATTTGTTCTGCCAAAAGCCCCGCGGCCGCGCGCCTCGAGGCACCGCGCATGGTATAGCGCACGACCGTCGCGGCAAGTCGGGAACGAAATCCGCGCGGCGCGCGCCGTGCCGCCCCGCGTATCGCGGCGTCGGACAAAGTAACACCTGGTAGGGGCACGCGGCGGGTGCCATGGCCAAGCGCGTCCGCCGGAGGCGGACAAGCGCCGCCATGCGCTCATGGAACCCCAACTGCCTGACCGGCTGGAAAGCCGGTCCCACAGCGCCGGACCGGATCGGCTCCACATTTCGAGGCCGGGCCCGCCAACATTGGTTGTGATACGCACTTACTGTTGAGGGGTTGTGGAAGGGCTCGTCGGAGATTCAACCGCCGTGGACGTCGATCGACAGGAGCGGCAGCAGCTCCGCCAACCGGCGGATGACGTGGTCCGCCTGGGGGGCATACTCCGGCGCGGCGGCATCGCCAATCATCAACACGGTGCGCGCGCCGGCCGCCCGGCCCGAGAGAATGTCGAACAGGTAATCTCCGATCATCCAGCTCCGATGTGGATCGGCGTCGACCTCGGCACAGAGAGACAGTATCGGCTCGGGCGAGGGCTTGATGGCTCCGTCCTCGCGGGTGCGCGCCGCGTCGATGACGATGGCGTGCGCGTGCAGGACGTGGTGCAGGGAAACGCGCGAGTTGCGCGTGACGATCGCGGCCCGATACCCCGCGGCACGGCAGGCGGACACCACCTCCACCGCCCCTTCCTGGAGCACGGCGTTTTCCGCCGCGTCCCGCTCGTGTCGATGCAGAATCGCCTCGGCGCGGGCCAGCGCCGTGCCGTGAAGCTGCGCCAGGGATTCCAGAATGGGACCCGGCCCCAGGCCGATCTCGGCGCGGATGGCGTCGAAATCCAGGTGCGGGCGGGTGAGCGTGCCATCCAGATCGAAGATAACCGCGGCGCGACGCGGCCGCGGGTCACTGCCTGCTGACGGTCCCCGCGACATCAAAGCTCCAGCGCATACGCCCGGTCGCAGCGGCAGCAGTTGTGCATTTCCGGGTTGGGGCGGAACCCGTAGCGCTCGTACAGCCTGATGGCCTCCACGAGCTTGCTCGAGGTCTCCAGCACCATGCGGCGAAAGCCCCGCAGCCGGGCCTCGCACAGCACGTGCTCCAGCATCCGCCGTCCCCACCCCTGGCCACGGTGCTGCCGGAGCAGGTACATCTTCCTCAACTCGCACACCTCGCCGTCGACCACGAACAAGCCCACTGTGCCCACGATCCGCCCGTCATCGTCGATCAACACGTCGAAGAACCCGCCGCGCGCCGAGTAATTACCGGTAACGTCGTCCAGATCCGCATCGACGCCCACGTGGTCGGCCTCCAGGCCGTACTCCCGAAGTACGGTGAGCAGCACGTGGCGGATCCCGTCGCCGTCCTGGTTGGTCGCCGGTCGCAGTTGCATAGCTGCATTCTAAAGCGTGCACGAACCGCCGCCAGCGCGCGGGCGCACGCGGCGCGGCGACGGAGCGTCGCTCCGCCGTTCGCGGATCACTCCAACCAAAACCGGCTCAACCGCACTTCCTCGATCAGGCGGGTCATCTGCGCGCGCAGCTCGCTAAGCACATGTTCGTCCTGCTCACTCTCGGAACCCTCGGGCGGTTCCGGCCTGCACGGCGCACCGATGTTGATGCAGAACGGCCCGCGCATCACCCGCACCATGCGGTAGACCCGCCCCTCGATGACCGTCGCCTGCCGCGGGTACTCGCGCATGCCGCGTTTTGGTGCGACCAGGGCGATGGGAACGATGGGCACGCGGGCCTGGCGATAGATTCGCGCCACGCCGGGATAGAAACGACCGAGCTGAAACAGCGGCTGGAGGTCGCCCTCCGGCGCCAGGTAAACGGCCTCGCCGCGGCGCAGAAACTCCACGGCCCGGGGGACGACCAGGTGCCGGTGCGCGGGCATGGCGTTGATCTGCTCATACGCGTCGAGCAGACGGGCGGTGACTCTCTGGTGGTACCCCGGACCGATGACGATGTGTACCAGCTCCGGAAACACCGGAAGCACCCAGAACGAGTCGAAGGCGGTGATGTGGTTGGTGATGTAGATCTTGGGCCCCGCCGGAATGTTCTCCCGCCCCCAGACGCGCAGGTCGAGAAACAGCCGCTGGTAGGCCTTGATGGAAAGGACCATTGCCGAATGGAGCAGTCGTAGCGGCCGACTCACCATGAACCGCGCTCCGGGGGTCCGCGAACTACACGGCGGAGAGGGCCCCGCCGGCGGCGAGGGGTTCGGCGAGCGGCGGCGCCACCGGCGCAAAGGCACGATGAAAGGCAACGAATTGGGGGAGAACGGCATCCGCGGCGAGCCGGCCCACGAGCTGCCGCGCCAGCCGCGACTGCTCTCGATGCCGGCGGGGGTTGCCCACCAACCGCACGCAGCGCTCCGCCAGCATAGGAAGCTCCGCGGAGTCCAGCACTTCCACGCCCTGCCCGGGGAGAATAGTGTCCACGAAGCCGGGCGATCGCAGGGCGATGGCGGGCAGGCCGCACGCCAGGGCCTCCACCAGCGCCAGGCCGAAGGTCTCGCTCACCGAAAGCTGCACCATCACGTCCGACTGCTGATACGCCTGCACCAGCTCGTCGCCGTGTAGAAACCCGGTGATGCGTACGCCCCAGCGACGCCGCAGTTCCTCGGCGTACGGGCCACCGCCGACCAGGACCAGATCAATGCGGGGGTCACTGACCAGCAGTTCGCACAGCAGATCCAGGTTCTTTTCCTTAGCCACGCGCCCCACGGCCGCCACCAGCACGCCCCCGCGGGTGTTGTAACGCTCGCGGAATTCGCCGAGCCGGGTTTCCGCCGGGCGGAAGCGCTCGAGGTCCAGCGGGTAGGGAATGACGCGCACCGGCCCGCGGTAGAAATTCCGCACCGTCTGCTCCGCCGTGGCACTGGGCACGGAGATGGCGGCGCATTTCCCGTACGCCAGCCGTTCGCAAGCCAGCGCGATGCTCTCCCCGACCCAGGCGCCGGCCCGACCGAGAAGGCTATGTCCGTACAAGCGGCCATAATGCTGCAGGTCGGTGTTGTACCATCCCACCAGCGGCAGCCCGAGCTGTCTGGCCACCTTGGCGCCGGCGACGCCCATGGCGCCGCAGGTGGCGACGTGGACCACCTTGTTGCCCGGCAGGCGTTCCACCTCACGGCACAGCCGGGGAACGGAGAAGTAACCCAGCGGCAGGTCCTTATAGAAGGGGTTGGCGAATTGCAGGCTGCCGCGCACTGGGATCACGTCGTAGGGCGCGTCGTCCGGGTTCTCGCTGTCCACAGACGGGCAGATGACCGTAACCTGGGCGCCGCCGTTTTCCCGTGCCCAGCCCAGCAGCGTCCGGTAAAAGGTCCCGACGCCGTTCGTTTCGTAGAACGTGTCCGTAAACACGACAATGTGGAGCTCTTCCGCCCGCGCCATGGGGGGGAATCGTACCCCAGGGAGTCCGGACTCGCCAGACGAGTCGGGCGCGGAGTGAGTCGCACCGGAGGATTCGACCGCGGGGAGTCGGCGCCGCTCACACCGGGCGAGACCGACCGTGGCCTTGCAGCGCGGGTGTTGCTCTGGAATGCGGCACTTCAACGCTCCGGCGCCTGCGTGCGATGACCGGGAATGTCGCCCGGAGAACCCACGCGCCGGCGCCGAACCCCATGTGGTTGGTTAACTTACTTGACTAGCGGGCCGCGGTTCGACGATAATCGGTGCACACGGCGTTGTCAGTTCTTGTGCCCGGGGTCCGGGGTGGGGAGGGGTCGGCCCGCTCGCGCTGTCGTTCCCGACCGCGGTCCAGCCCCGCCGACCGTACCGGTGCCTCAGGCACGCTGACACTCCGCGTTCGGAGACGACATCCATGAAACGGCAAACCACTCTGCTTCTGCTCCTGCTCGGCGCTGTCCTGGTTATCGGGATCAAGCTCGGCACCCAGGCGCCTCGACACGCCGCGGCCGCCACCAAACCACCGCGCGAGGCACCGGCGTCGCGGAAGGCCGTGGAACCGGCGCCTGACGCGGCCGATTCGCAGGCGTCCAGACAGTCCGAAGCCCTGGCGGCCCTGCAAGCGCGGACCGCCACCGGCCCGCATGACATCAACGACAACGGCTACGTGGGGCTCGAGGACTACCGCATCTTCGAAGTGTGCTTCTCGCTTTCCGGGCCCGGAGGATCGCCTTTCTTCTCCGAGTGCCTCGACGGCTTCAACACCGACGCCGACACGGACATCGACCTTGCGGACTTTGCCGCCTTCATGGCGGCGCGCGGCCACCTGCCGATCCACCTCCGCGACACCCTCGGAGCGGTAATCACCGTCGACTCCACGATCCCGTACAGCGGCCGGCAGACCTGCGGCACCGCCGGGTGCCACGATGTCGATCTCATCGCCAACGGCATGAAGTTCCAGCAGGGACGCACGGGTGTGGACGGCCAGATCATCGTCCGCGACGACTACTTCGGCGACGGCCGCTGGTGGCAGAAATCTCCGTCACGTTACGGACACTTCTCCTCCAGCTCCACATGGCATCAGCTCGCCGCCAAGGACAACGACGACGAATCGCAGGTGGACGTGACCACGTTCGGGTGGATCGGCGGCTGCGGCGGCTGCCACGCGGGCGGCGGACCCGGCGAATTCGATCGCAACGGCATGCGCCTCTACGACGCCGCCACGGGCAAGTTCGGCTACGAACTGGCGGGCCAGACGGCGCAGGATGTGACCTACGACGGCGACTATGCGTATCAACCGGACTCCGTCAGCGGCTCTCTCACCGCGGCGCGATGGGACATCACCGGACTCTCCGAGCCCGATTGCCTGCTGTGTCACACCCCGGATCCGGCCTGGAACAACGGGCAGAACGTCAACCGGCGCACCTGGCGCAGCGCAGTGTTAAGCGCCTTCAGCAACCTCGTGGACGATTCCGGCGATCCGGTGCCGGCGTTCGCCGCCGCGGCTCCCGCCGGACAAGGGTGGTTCTCCAACCTGCAAATGCAGGGCGGCGTGGCCACCCGCCTGCAGCTCGACTACTCCGTGGGCGTTTCCCGCGGCACTCTGGTGCGGAATCCCGATGACACCGTGGTTCTGGCGCCAACCGCCCTGAACTACCCTCCGCGCGACAACGCATGCTGGGCCTGCCACGGCCCCATCGGCTTCCGCGAATCCCGCGGCACCACCTGGTTCGACGACCGCTTCGTCCACTACCGTAAGTTCAACCGTCTGAACGATTCCGACCCTACCAACGACATACCCCCGGCGCGAAGCGCCGTGTGCGTGGTGTGCCACCCGGGCAAGGTCGATCACAACTTCGGCAAGGGGAACAGCATTTCCAAGCACTTTCGCGATGAGCTGGACTACAAGGACGTCCTGACCTGTCGCGACTGCCACCTTACGGTGCTGCCCAACGGTCAACCCAACCCCAAGAAGCACCCCGAGGCCCCCGACGTGCCCGGCACGCTGGCCATTCACCGCATCGGCTTCTTCGAAGGCGAAAAGGGGCCCATGCGCGTGCTCTCCTGCCAGTTTTGTCACGTGCCCTATCCGGCGGTCAACCCGGGAAGGGCCTTCGGCGACGCCTCCCTCACCGGCGAGCGCATCAAGCACATGACCAACGCCTTCTACTCCGCGGACCCGCTGGACCCCACCCATCCCGACAAGACCCGCTGGTATCCCGGGGCACAGCCCAAGCGCGACGTAGACGGCGAAACCCGACTCTTCCCCGTGCACTGGTGGTTCCACCTCTACTGGGCGGACTGGGACCAGAACGGCACGCCCGCGGATTACACCGACGACGCCGTAGTTCCCATCCCCATGTGGAAACTGCGCCAAGCGACCGGTGGGCAGCCGCTGCCCGGCATCACCGACGACACCGGCGACAGCAAGCCGGAGATCAACCGTCCCGCGGAAATGCTCATCTACATTCAGCGTCTGAAGCAGAACGACCAGTATGGCCGACCCATCGCCGCCAATCCGGTGTACGTCAAAACCTCACACATGTGGTACGAGGACCCGGCGTCGCCGACCGGTGTGAGTTCCCTTGATCCCCGGGCGGCAGGCATGGCGGTCGACCCGTGGGAGTCGGATGTATACGGTCTGGACCACAACATACTCCCCGCGGACCAGGCCTGGGGCGCCGGCGGCGATTGCGACGTGTGCCATCGTGACGACGGTAAGTCGCCGGTGTTCGATCGGTTGATCCTGGTGGACCCCTGGGACGTGAACGGCCGGCCGGTCTATAAAACGGTGCGTGAACTTGCCGGGGTCGCCACCAACACCTACCACGATCACATCGTGCTGAGGGACGTACTCGGAACGCCGCTGACCGCCGCCTCCACCGCTCCCTACAGCGGGCGGCAAACGTGCGGCGGGGTCGGTTGCCATGACACGGACCGCGTCGCGCATGGCTCGTGGTTCGAAGACGGACGAACGGACCTAAACGGCAACCTGGACATGCGCGACGACTACTTCAACGACGGGCGCCCCTGGATCAAGAGTGCGGGCCGGTACGGCAAGTGGGGTCAGTCGTTCCAGTATCTGCTCGCCGCCAAGGACAACAGCCACGCCTCGCAGATCGACCAGCCGACGTTTAACTGGGTTCGCGATTGCAGCGGCTGCCACCCCGGCGGCGGCCCGGGCGAATTCGACCGCGACGGCGAATGGCTGTACGACGAAGCGACCGGCGAGTTCGGGTACGAACGCCTGGGCAAAACACCGCAGGACGTGGCCCTCGACGGCGACTACGTTACACAGAACTACGCCACGGGAACCGTAAGCCCGGCGCCCTGGAATGTCACGGGGCTATCGGGCCCGGACTGCCTTCTGTGCCACCGCAACGATCGTGAGACGGGCGGCGTGGATCAGATCATGACCCGCCGCAGGAGCATCCTCGCCACCGGCGCCAACCTGGTGGACGCCGCGGGGTATTCGGTGCCGGCCTTTGCCGCGGCGGGCACGGCGGGACAGGGGTGGTTTTCGCAAATGACCCTTGCGGCACCCATCACGGCCTCCAGCGCCGCCGCGAACCCTGCCGACGCGGCGCTACACGAGCTGATGTCCGCCGTGGACGCCCGGAGCGCGAACGCGACCAAGGCCGCACCGGTGTTGCAGATCGACTACTCCGTGGGCATCGCCGGCGGCAGCCTGCGCGAAGACCCCGCGACCGGCCACGTGCTGCTTGCCGCAAGCTCGGTCACCTGGCCGCCGAAGGACCAGGCCTGCTGGAGCTGTCACCCGTTTGGCACCATCACCGGTACCACGTGGTTCGACCAGCGCGACATCCACTACCGCAAGTTCAACAACCTCAACGATGCGGACGCGGGCAACGACATTCCCGCCAACGAAAGTCGCGTGTGTACGGTCTGTCACCCGGGCACCATCGACCACAACATCGGCAAGGGCAACAGCCCGCAGTTGCAGTACCGCAACGAGGCGGACTGGGGCAACGGCTTCCGCACCTGCCGCAACTGCCATCTGACCGAGCTCGCCGACGGGTCACCGAACCCGCTGAAGCACCCGGATGCGCCGGACGTCCCGGGCGATACGCTGGTTCATATTGTCGATCCGACCATGATGGAGATTCTCTCCTGCCAGGCGTGCCACATCCCCTACGCCCTCGTCGGGTCGGTTCTTTTCCGCGACATCACCGTCCCGGGCAGCGTGGGCACCACGGCGCGCTACTACTCCACCGATCCGCTGAACCCGCAGACCAACGATGATGACAGTCGCTGGTACCCGGCGCTGGAACTTAAGGCGGACGTCGACGGCCACATGCGCTGGTTCCCTTCCAACCTCTGGATCACGTTCTACTTCGGAGACTGGAACCAGAGCGGCACGCCGAACGACCTGTCGGACGATGTGATTACGCCGATTTTCACCTGGCGCGTGGCGCAGGCGGCGGCCACCGTGCCGTCCGGCATCCTCACGGACGACGACGCCGACGGGCTGAAGGAAATCAACCGTGCCGAGGAAGTGCTGGCCTACATCAACGCCCTGAAAGGCAACGACGCTAACGGGGCGCGGATCGCCGAGAACCCGGTGCTGGTGCGCGGGCAGCGCGTCTTCTATCAGGACGCCGAACATCCGGAGAACATGCTGTCGTTCAACCACGTAGGGGCGGGCATCTCGATGGAGGCGTGGTATCCCTACGTCTGGGGCATGGACCACAACGTGCTCGCCAAGGGTGAATCGTGGGGCGCGGCGGCCGTGCCCACCGAGGGTTGCCGCCACTGCCACCGCCCGGCCACCCTGGACTCGCCCGTGTTCGACCGCAAGATCCTGGTGGACCCGCTGGACGAGTACAACCAGACGGTCTACCGCACGGTCCGCGAGATGACGGGGTTGAATCCGCCGTGAGGACCGGGCACGGCGCCGTTATTGTAGCGCGGAGCCTGCGATGCGGCGGAGCGCGTTGCCTGCCCTCTCGCTACGTCGCGAGCGGCGACCCGACCGCTCGCTGGCGCCCGGAGTACTGATGGGCGCGTCAAGGCGCTGTCCGGGTGGGCAACCATGACTCGACTGCCGCGTAGTCGCCGTGGCGGGCCGAATCCACTCCCCCACCGCTGAAGCGATGGGGCACCCGCCAACGGGGCACGCGCGCGTCGTGGAGTTGGTAGCCCATCCACGTGCGTGCTTCACTTGGGGGAATACCGGGCCAGCACGGCTTCTACCGCCTCCACCACTCCGCTTCGCGGCACCGTGAACTGCGCCGGCTGATCCTCCAGCCATTTCTTGCGGTCGGCGCCGATGTTTCCCGCCAATTCGCTCCCTAAACGCAGGTCCTTCGCCGACACCTGCCCCGCCTTCAGTTCGTCCTCGCCGATGATCAACGCCACCGTCTTGCCCGTGTCGCTGGCGTACTTGAACTGCTTGCCGATTCCCTGCTTGCCTACATAGAGCTCGGTGTTCAGGCCCGCGGCGCGAAGCTCCGCCGCCAGGCGCAGATACTCCGCGGTGAGTTTGGGGTCCAGCCGCGTGACCAGCACCGGCGCCGTCGCCGCCGCGGTGTCCACGCCCTCGAGCGTCCGAAGCGCCGCCAACAACCGATCCACGCCGATGGACGCCCCGGTCGCGGGCATCTTCTGACCGGTAAAGCGCTCCACGAGGTCGTCGTACCGCCCCCCGCCGAAGACGCTCCCGAACTGGCGGACCGTTCCGTCCTCGTCGCGCACGTCGAACGTCAGCACGCCTTCAAACACCGGTCCGGTGTAGTACGCCAGTCCGCGGACCACCGTGGGGTCGAAGGCCACTCGATCGTCGCCGTACCCGGCCGCCGTAAGCGCCGCGTCGATCTCCCGCAGCTCCGCCACCCCTTCGGCGCCCGCCGCGCTGCCTGCCACCAGTCGTTCGAGCTCGTCGCAGACGCCCGACCGCGAGCCCGCGGCGAGGGAGAGGTAGGAGAGCACCACCTCGATCTGTGCCGCGGCCAGCCCCACACCGCGGGTGAAATCGCCCGACTCGTCCCTGCGCCCCGGCCCCAGCAGCAACCTGACGCCCTCGAGCCCGACGCGGTCCAGCTTGTCCACGCAGCGCAGAACATTGAGCGCCACGTCCGCGGGCGGGGCGGAGCCGCCCCCCAGCCGCTCCAGCACGCCGTTGAGCACTTTGCGGTTGTTGACGCGAATGGCGTATTGCCCGGCGGCGATCCCCAGTGCCTCAAGCGTGTCACACATCACCATGCAGGACTCGGCGTCGGCGAGCATGGAGGCCGTGCCCACGGAATCGAAATCGAACTGGTAGAACTCGCGGAAGCGCCCCGGCCCCGGTTTCTCCATGCGGTACACCGGTCCCACCTGGTAGCGGCGGAAGGGCAGCGGCAGTTCGCGGTTCATCGCCACGTAACGCGAAAGCGGGGCCGTCAGGTCGTAGCGCAGGGCGATCCATTCTTCCTCCTCGTCGCGAAAGGCGAAGATGCCGCCGTCGGGGCGATCGGCATCGGGCAGGAATTTGCCCAGCGCATCGACGTATTCCAGCGCCGGCGTCTCCAGAGGCACGAAGCCGTAGCTCTCGTACACAGTGCGGATGCGGGTAACCATGCGTTCGCGCGCCAGCATCTCGCCGGCGGCGATGTCGCGAAACCCCTTGAGCCGGCGGGCGACCGTCCGTTGCCCTTTCTCGCCCTTGGCCATGATGACCCTCCCCCTGGCGGCGCTGACGCGGGCGTCAGGCGCGGCGGTAGCGGATTGCCGCGGCGATGCCCGTCGCGTCGCGAGGATTCTCGTAGGTCTCCCAGCCGCACCGGCCGGTCATCGACTCGCGCCACACCTGTCCCAGGTAACCGTGTTGCGGATGGTTAATGTCGTCAAACGCCAGCATGCCGCCCAGGCGCAAGCTGCCGAGAACCTCCAGCAGGTCGGCCCGCGCTCCTTCGCGGGAGTGGTCGCCGTCCACGGTGATCAGGTCAAAGCCCGCGGCGCTGGATCGCAGAAAACCGGGGAGCAACTCGTGGCTCGAACCACTGAGGAACTCGATGGAGCCCTCGAACCCCAGCCGCTTCATCTGCCCCGTGACGAACGTCGGACCGCCGTTCTCTGTGCCGGCATAGCCCGTCACCCAGCAGTCGCAGCACACGGGGGCGAACTCCCGCCCGCCGCCGTCCGCCCAGCCGGCCCAGGCGGCGGCCAGGCTGTGTCCGCGCCGCGTTCCCACCTCCAGATAGCGCACGGGGCGTGCCAGTCGCGCGTAGGCGTAAAGGACGCACCAGAGATCAACATAGCGCCACGCCGGGCCGAAGCGGGAGATGGCGCGGGCGTAGCCGTCGGTGATTCGCCGCACGTAGGGATCCGGTTCCATCCGGTGGAACACTTCGATCAGCCGCTGTTTGGTTTCCACGGCGCCGGCAACCTGCACCACCGTTTCGAGATTGACAGTTTCCGCGGGCCCGGGAAGGGTGTCGATTCCCGCGGGCAACTCGCCCTGCTTGTCGTATGGACCCGGCGGAAGGCCCTCGTACAACCGCACCACGCGCCTTCCGGGAAAGCACTCCCGCGCCCGCGCTAAGAGCTTCTCCTCCTGCGCATCCGATGACACCACGACGGCATCGAACTCGACGTCCCCCGCGCCACCCGGCGGCAGGACCGCAACGCCGCGTATCTCCCGGATGCGATCCGCCGCGTCGTCGAACAGTGCGACGACCTCCGGCGGCGCCAGGTTCTGCACGATCCCCAGCAGCCAGCGCGTGTGCTCGCCGGCCCCGAACAACGCGATGCGGTTGCATCCTTGCAGGCGCGCACGCCAGACCTCGCGAATGTAGAAAGGCCAGAAGTTAAGCACTCGAGCGCTCCGACGGACAGAGGGTGCCGATTCCCGAGCGACCGCCCCGTCCCACGACTTCCCTTTCGTGTCAGCGGCGGCGGCGTGTCGCGCGCCGCCGCATGCGGGGCCACGCGCCCCGCGGTCGGGCCAGTCTACCGGCCGGCGGCGGCTCCACCAACGCGGCGCAAACCCGTCCGCGCGTCCCCTTTCCCCGTCGTACCGCAACGGGGTGGCCGAGCAAGAACGATGACCCGTGGCGCCAGTTGCGAAAACGACGACGGCGCGGCCCCAAGGGCCGGCATTCGGTGGCAGGACGGGCGTTACGCCGAAGTCGGCTGCACCGCCGGCGTGGCCGGCTTGGCCATGCCCGACGTCCGCACCTGGCCGAGCACGCCCGACAACAGCACGATCAGACCGGCGAGCAGAAGGATGATCGTCAGCCACTTGGCGCGCTGCTGGCGCATGGCGGCAAAGCCCGGCGCCTTCCCCGCCAGAATGCTGGCGATGAAGAACACGGCGAGGGCCGCCAGGAACTTCACCCCGAAGATGGGATGATAGGGCAGGGGCTTGATCTTCGGCGGCAGAGCCAGGAGCACAAAGTTCAGCGACCCGGTCAGCAGCAGGATCACGATGCAGGCGTGTACCAGCGGCGCCCAACGACGGCGGAGTGTCTCCCGCAGGCGCTCGTGCTCGCCCTCGCTGAGCGACACTTTGGCGGCCGGGATCAATACCAGGCGCATGAACGCCGCTCCGCCGATGGCCAGAATCGCCGCCGCGATGTGCAACCAGCGCGAGGAAAGTAGCAGGTAGTCAAAGCCTTCCATGATGGTCGATCCGAACGGGCGCGCGCGTGCCTGCGACCGCGCCGGCGGGCCGCGCCGCATGCTCCGTCGCCGGCGATGGTATGCCGGAAAGTCGTGGGCCGCCAGCGACACTTGCGGAATCGCTTCCCTGAACCGTCCGCGACATCGGTGGTCCGGCTCGCTTCGCGAGCCACCGGCCACGCGCGGACCGGCCGGTTCGAGAGGAACACTCGCCCCGCCGTGGTTACCGTCAGGACGCCGCGCGGCTACGCGTTTGAGCCATCGGCCTGCGAGGCGATCAGCACGATGCCCGTGAGCACCAGCACCACGCCCAGAAGCTGCCGCCCCGTGAGCCGCTCCGCCAGGGAAGGCGTCCAGTGGGCGGCGACGGCAATCAGCGCAAACCCGCCACCCACCATGACGGGGTAGGCAATGCTGATCTTCAGCGCCCGGCTTTGCAGGGCATACATGTAGAACGCGGCGTTGAGGGCGAAGCACAGCAACCCCAGGACCAGTACAGGGCTGCCCGCGACATACGCCACGGCGCGCATCCACCCGTCACGCAAGATACCTCCCGCCTCCTGCACCTGTTTCATGCCCACCTTCATGAGGAGGTTGGCGCAAGCGTTCAGGAGCAGGGCTGCACCCAGCGCGGCGGCGTATCGCATGAAGCGACCTCTCGTGGCTACTTGGGTTTGGTCATATCGACGATGGACTGATCTTCCGGCGGCGTGAACTTGAACTCGCTCGACGCGATGTCCTTGTTCAAATCCACGTTGCTCAGCCGCGTGGTCACCCGGGTGTAGCGGCTGGGGTTGTTGAGCACCTGCTTAAGCAGCACACCGGTATCGCGGGCGAAGTAGTACACCAGCTCGGTGCCCGCCTCGGGCCCCTCCGGTTTCTCGCTGGCGACGGCGTAGACCTTCTGCCCGTCGACCACTTCATCGGTCAGCACGCGTACGTTCCCGTGCTTGCGCAGCGCCGCGAACAGCGCCGCCACGTCGAGTTGCTGCGCCGGGTCGATGTTGGTTTTGACGACCCTGCGTTTGTCGTTGGAAACGGCGTCGGTGTAGGTGTACTCGCCGTCCGAGATGCTCACCGAACTGGACTCGATCCGGGACAGCTTGGACCCGTAGTTGCTGACCGTGTCCGCGCGCATCTCCAAGCGCATCAGCCAGCCCCGGTCGGTTCGTTGCAGCAGGATCTTGCCCGTACTCTCGGTGGTGGCCGTCCCCTCGGGTGCACGCATCTCCGACAGGATATCGCGTTTGGCGCTCAGGGACCGCACCTGCCCCCATTTCTCCACGAGCAGCTTTTCGATTTCCTCGACCGAGGCGCCGCCGGCGCCCGGCGGGCTCGTCGATGCGGGTTTTTCTTCGCCGCGCGCTGCCCCCGCCATCGCCATACCCGCCGCCACTACCAGGAACCGACCCGCCGGAATCCAGCCTCGTTTCATGTCGAACCTCTTTCCCGCCGCAATCCCACCTCTGACCTCGACCGACCGTCCATCCGGTGAACTACCGGATGGCGGCACGCGCAGCCCGCGGCGTTTACGAACGCATAGCGTAGCACGAGATGCGGGCGCGGCAACCGGGGCAGCAACGGGTGCCCCGGGCGCGGGTGCGTTTTGCCGCCCCGCGCCACACGACTATAGTCCGCTCATGGCGGCGGAAAGAATCGGGGAACTGTGCTCCCTGGGCAGCGCCCTGGTTTGGGCGTTTGCCATCGTGCTGTTCAAGTTGAGCGGCGAACGCGTCACGCCGCTGGCCCTCAATCTCTTCAAGAACTTCATCGCCTTGACGCTCATGGTCGTCACGCTGGTGGCGACCGGCGACGGTTTCGACACCGTCGCACACTACCCCCTTCGCTCCAAGCTCATCCTGATGCTCAGCGGACTGCTGGGCATCGCGCTGGCGGACACCGTCTTTTTCCACAGCCTTAACCTCATCGGCGTCGGCCTGACGGCGATCGTGGAATGCCTCTACAGCCCCTTCGTGATTCTCTTTTCCTACCTGCTGCTGACCGAGCAACTGTCGGCCGTCCACTATATCGGGGGCGGCATGATCGTCTCCGCCGTGTTGGTTTGCTCCAAGCACGCCGCCCCTCCCCACCGCTCGCGCCGGCAGATGCTCGTCGGCTTCGCGCTGGGGGCGCTGGCCATGGCGATGATGGCCCTGGGGATCGTGCTCGCCAAACCCATCCTGGACGGGCAGCAGTTCCCGATTATCTGGGCCACCACCATCCGCCTGCTGGCGGGAACCGTCGTCCTGGCGGTATTCGCCGCGGCCTCCCCGCAACGCGCCGAGTACTGGTCGGTGTTCAGGCCGGCACCGGTGTGGAAGACGAGCGTTCCCGCCGCCATCCTCGGCACCTACGTCTCCATGATTCTGTGGGTGGCGGGGTTCAAGTACGCCAAGGCGGGGGTGGCCGGCATCCTCAACCAGACCTGCACCGTTTTCGCCATCGTGCTGGCCACCCTGTTGCTTAAGGAGGCCTTCACGGCGCGCAAGCTCCTGGCGCTGTTCCTGGCTTTGGGCGGAGTGATGCTGGTGACCTTCGGGCGCGACGCGCCGCCCGAAGCATCCACGGCGACGACTACTGCTCCGACGCACCCGATTCTGCGGGTTGGGTGGCCTGCCCCAGCACGGCACAGCCGTGCGCCGGCACGTCTTTCCTGGGCATGGCGGCGCTACGCTTGGCCATGGCACCCTGCGCATCCACGGCGACGACTACGGCTTCGACGCACCCCATTCTGCGGGTTGGGTGGCATGCCCAAGCACGGCCTAGCCGTGCGCCGGCACGTCTTTCCTGGGCATGGCGGCGCTGCGCTTGACTATGTCACCCAGAGAATAGGCTGCGTTGGAGCGCCAGGCGGGCAGGCGCTACCTCCGGTCATACCGACCGGGGGAACCGGCGCAGCGTGAGGGTGCCCGCCACGAGCACCAGCAGCGCCATGCCAACCAAACCCCACTCCGAAGTCGCGGGAATGGAAATAACGCACGCCGCGACCTCCGGCGGCGTTCCAACGGCGCTCCACGCCGAGGCGAAACCGTCGGCATCGACACAGTCGATATCGCCGTCGCCGTCGAAGTCCGCCGGCTCGCAGCCGGTGGCAAGAACTCCTTCCGGGCCGGTGAAACACGCCTCGAACGCCGTGAAGTCTGCGGCGTCCACGTCCGTGTCCTCGTCCAGATCGCCGGCCACGTAGGTGACGAGCGCCGGATTGGCGGTTCGCAGGATCCATTGCTGCGGATCGAACTGGATCGCGGTCACCGGGCCGGGAACCGGCACCGCGAACCACTCCTCGCGCTTGTCGTTCCAGACGCCCACCGTGCTGTTGGCGCCGCCGATGGTCACGGTGAAGGGAATCGGCATGGTGAACACTTCAGGGTAGGGCGGGGCCTGGGTCTGCCGCACGTACAACATCAGGTAGTCGTCGCCGTTGACGAGCGCCGTGTCCCAGCCCCACTGGTAGGACGGCGCGCCGATGCCGTAGACCCATTGGTCGAAAAACCAGGTCAGGTCCTGTCCGGTGGTGGCGGACGCGGAGGCCGCGAAGTCGTCGGTCGTCGCCGCCTTGAAGGCGTATGCGGTGCGGTAGCTCGCCAGGATGTTGAAAAACATCGACTGCCCGACCACGCCGCGAAGCTGGTGCAGCACCCACGCGCCTTTACGATAGGAGTAGGTCGAGCTGAAGATGCGGCTCATGCTGGCGGTGTCGGGCGGGTAGACGTAGACCGAGTCACCAACCGAGGAGGGCTTGCGACCCAACATGGCGTTGAAGTACGCCGTCGGGTTCTGCGTGCCGGTTTTGAACTCCTCCCAGAGCGCTTCGCCGTAGGTGGCGAACCCTTCGTTGAGCCAGATGTCGCACCAGGTTTTGCAGGTGATCATGTCGCCCCACCACTGGTGCGACAGCTCGTGGGACGTGAGGCTTTCGCCGAAGCCGCTCTGACCGGTGATCGTCTGGTGCTCCATGCCGCCGCCGAACGGGAAGTTGTAAAGGCCGTATTTTTCGTTAACGAACGGGTACTCGCCGAACAGCGGTCGATAGACCGCGAGCATGTCCAGCGCCCGCCCCCACCCGGCGCGGTTCACGGAGTTGTCGTTGAAGGGGTAGATGTAGAACTGCACCGGCATGGTGCCGCCGGGATAGGTGTAGGTCTGCGTCCAGGTGTTGTACGTGGTGGCACAGAAGCTGACGAGGTAGGTGGTGATGGGGTAGCCGGTGGACCAGTTGTAGCGCAAACGGTTGCCGGAGAGCGTGTCCACGCCCAGCAGGGTTCCGTTCGATGGCACGGCCCAGTTGTTGGGGGCGGTGATGGAGAAGTCGAGAGTGGCCTTGTCGGAGTTGTCGCCGGGCACGCCCACGTCGCCGTCCTTGCACGGCCACCACGTGTAGGCGTAGTACGCCTCGCTGAGCGTCCCCACCACCTGCGTGCTGCCCACGAAATCGACCTCGATGGAGCCGAAGCCGGAGGAGACGGTGTTGCCGGTGTAGCCGATCGTCAGCGTGAACACTTCATCCATGACGTAGGGTCGATCGAGCGTGGCCACGCGCGTGGTAGTGCTGATGCTGGTGACGCCGACCGGCGTGCTGCCGTTGACCAGGGCGCTGGTGATCGTGAACTGACTTCGCAGGCGGAAGGTGAACTGCGTCAGCGCCGCCGACTTGCTCTGGATGGTCATGACGTTGGTGCCGGTCAGGGTGCAGGTGTTGGCCGCGGCGTTGACGTTGGTGATCTCGATGTCCAGGTCGTAGTGCAGGACGTCAGTTTCCGGCATGGTCTCGCGGTAGAACGCCGCCGCCGGGTCATAGTCGTCGGGCCGGGCACGAAGAGCGGCGGCCGCCTTGCCGCAAACCCACTCCGGTTCGTCGCCAACCGCGGTCTGCTGGGCGATCACGGTCGCGGGAACCGCCAGCGCCAGTACGAATGACATCCACCCCAGGCCGATTCGCGTCATAGCAGATTCTCTTCGGCAGGTGCTCCGCGGCGGGTGAGTAGCCCGTGCACGCGGCGCGGCCGCCGGGTTCCCCGTTGGCAAGGAGCGTGCCACGACGAGCAAGTTTCGCGGATTCCCGAGGCGTGACCGGCAGGCATGGCGCTTCGTCCCCAACCGCTTCCATTGTAGCGGCGCACGGTCAGCGGACCAAGAGAAAACCGCCGCGGACGATCGTCGGAACGTTGTACCGCCGAACGGTTGCGGATAGCATGCGCACGCGTGTCCGCCCTGCCGCATGACGAAGCCGCAACCGAACGCACGCCGCGCCACGGCCATCCTCGTCGGATAGGAAGTTGATGAACGTTCTGCTCGTGTCGCCGCTGACGCCGGAATCGTTCTGGAGCTACAAGCACGCCCTGCGGTTCATCTTCCGCAAGGCGCTGCTGCCGCCGCTGGGGCTGCTGACCGTCGCGGCGATGTTGCCAAAATCATGGAAGCTCCGACTGGTGGACCTGAACGTTGCGCCGCTTTCTGACGCCGACATCGGATGGGCCGACTATGTCCTGGTATCGGCGATGATCGTGCAGGCGGAGTCCGCACGAAGCGTGGTCGCGCGTTGTCACGCGCAGGGTAAGCCGGTCATCGCCGGCGGACCGCTGTTCACCACGGGGTACGAGTGCTTTCCGGAAATCCATCACTTCGTTCTGGGCGAAGCCGAGGACGTCGTGCCGGAGCTGGTGGCGGACATGACGCGCGGCGACCTCAAGCCGTTTTACCAGGCGTCCGCCCGCCCGGATGTGAGGCAATCGCCGGTGCCACGCTGGGACCTGGTGGCCTTCAAACACTACGCGGTCATGCCGGTTCAGTTCTCGCGCGGCTGCCCGTTCAACTGCGAATTCTGCGATATCATCACCATGTACGGGCGGGTGCCGCGGGTGAAGGCGCCGGCCCAGGTCATACGCGAGCTGGATGCCCTGCTGGATGCCGGCTGGCGCGGACCGGTGTTCGTCGTGGACGACAACTTCATCGGCCACAAGGCGAAAGCGGCGGAGCTACTGCGAGAGCTGGTCGCCTGGCGGAAGCGCCGCGGCACGCGGACGAACTTCTCCACGGAGGCTTCGCTGAATCTGGCGGATTCGCCGGAGCTGCTGGACCTGATGGTACGCGCCGGATTCAACCGCGTGTTCATCGGCATCGAAACGCCGGAGGAGGAGAGTCTGGCGGAGTGTGCCAAGGTGCAGAACCGCGGCCGTGATCTTGCGGAGGCCGTGCGGCGCATGCAGGTCGCGGGGCTGGAGGTGATGGGCGGCTTCATCGTCGGCTTCGACCACGACAAGCCGGACATTTTCGAGCGGCAATGGCGTTTCATTCAGGAAGCAGGCGTGGTGACGGCGATGGTGGGCCTGCTGACGGCCCTGCCCAAGACGCGGCTGTTCACGCGCCTTTCCGAGGAAGGCCGCATTCTGCGCGAAAGCACCGGCAACAACCTCGACGCGGTTCTGAACTTCGTGCCGAAACTGGACCGCGAGACGCTGGTCGGCGGCTATCGTGCCCTGGTGCGGCGACTGTACGCCCCCCGGGCGTTCTACGCGCGGGCGCTTACCTTCCTGCAGAGCTATCGCCCGCGGCCCGCGCGGCGCTACCCCGACTGGCGCGAGTGTGCGGCATTGCTGCGTTCACTGTGGGTGATGGGGTTCCGCACCCGCGGGCGGCGGGCGTTCTGGAAGTACATTACCGTTGCTTGCGTTCGGCACCGGCGGGCCCTCGCCGAGGCGGTGGACATCGCTATCCGCGGCCACCATTTTCGCAAGGTCGCCGAGCAGATCTGATCCGACGATGAAGTGCCTGCCGCCCCAGGGGGAAGGCCGACCGGCCCCGTGCCGCGGGAGCGCCCATCAGCCCACGCACTCGCCATCCGCGATCCCCACGACAACCGGGAAACTCGCTTGAGCCTGCCCGCGCCGCCCGGTACCGTTCGCCCGACGTGTCGTGAGCGCGAACGGTCATGGACAAAATCACCGCAGGACGACCCTCATGCCGGCGGGCGGCCCTCGTGCGGGTGTTCCGCAATCGCGGTGAAGTCTTGGTGGGCATGCCGTCGGTGGTGCCGGGCGCGAGGGTGTTGGCGCAGGCGCAGGCAGCGGCGCTGGCCGCCTGTGGCGAAACCCGTAACATGGGCTTCTCGTCCATGATTCCACGGACAAGATGCCCGTGCCACACGTCGGCCCGGGCGTGTCGCCGCGGGCTACTAGCGATTGCGATGCTGACCTGTCCGGCGGCGCCGATCCGCGGTGACGACTCGGTCCGCGCGGCGCTCGAATCCGCCGCTGTCCATTTGTCCCAAGGGAATCCCACCGCGGCGCTGTCCGAGCTGGCGACGGTGGAACGTCTGGAGCCGGAGAACCCGTGGCTGTGGTATTACCGGGGCTCGGCGCGGATCGCGCTCCACCGACCGCGGGAGGCCGTCGCGGCCCTGGATCGCGCGGAGCGAATCCTCCGCAACTTGGGGGATCCGGACCCGGCACTGCGGCGACGAGTGCGTGAGGTTCGCGCCCTGGCACGGCGGCAAGTGATGGCGTTCACGCTCTCGGCGGGCGTCGGATACGACTCGAACGTCGCCTACCTGGGCAGCGCACCGACGCTGGGGTCGATTTCGGGCCGGGGTGACGGCGACTTCCGAAGCGGTTTTGCCACGGACGTCCTGCTGCTCGCTGACGACCGGCGGCGAATGTCGGCCGGGCTGCGCGTGGATGGCGCCTGGCAGTTCGAGGTGGAGTCGTTCGACGAGCACAACTTCGGGGGCAACCTGTGCCTGGAGTATGCCCTCGCCGAGCGCTGGACCGCAACGCTGCGCTACGACTACGAATTCACGCGACTGGGGCACAACTCGTTCCTCTCCCAACATGCGCTGACGACGGGCCTTTCGTACGCATGGCGGGCGCGGGACGCCCTATGGCAGCCTTCCGACAGCCGGTGGTATTACCGCGTGCTCACCGCTGACTATCTATATTCCACGCCCCCGGTGTTCGACCAGGACGCGACGGCACACGCCGTGGGGTTCGAGCAGGAGTTCCTGCTTCGACCGGTCCGCGCTTGGCCGTGGACGTGGAGTCTGCGTGCCGGGTACGAGGTTGAGAACGTGGAGGCGCAGGGGCCCGAGTTTGATCGCCTCGCGCACGCCGTGCGCCTGGGGATGGCACTACCGCTCATCCGACCGGGGCAACCGGAGCGATATCTGTTGTTGCCGGACAAGGAGTTAACGCTATCCGGGGACGTGGAGTGGCGGGTTGAGGACTACCGCAACTACAGCCGCATCGACCGGACACGTGACCGCCGGTATGACGACGTGACCACGGTTACGCTTGTGTTATCGCAGACATTGATCGATGACGCGCAGCGAGGCCGGCTGGTGCTTCACGCGGTCGGAGCCTACAGCAGCGCCGATTCCACCGTGGAAGTGCGAGGCAATCGCAGCCCCTTCACCTACGAGAAATACGTCTTCGGCGTCCAGATTCAGTGGTCGTTCTGAGCCTCGCCGGCGCGACTGAATGACGGTACCCGACTTGTCGCAAGGCCGCCCCTCCGCCCGCTTCCTGACGGTCCCAGCTCGGTTGGGCGGCGCCGCATTGCGCCCTGCCCCTTAGGCGCGAGCGGTGATCGGCGGCACGGGTCGACGGGCGGGACCGGTGTACCGGCTCAGCGGGCGGTAGATGCGGTTGTTCTGGGATTGCTCGATGTAGTGGGCGCACCAGCCCGTGATGCGGCTGCAGACGAACAACGGCGTGTATAGGTCCAGCGGTAGCCCGAGCAGGTAGTAGGTCAGCCCGCAGGGGTAGTCGACGTTGGGGTAGATCGGCTTCTCCTTGGTGACCATCGGGTTCTTGATGGCGTCGTAAATCGCCACCAGGTCCTGTCGGCCCTTCTCTGCGGCAAGCTGGCGCATCTGCGTCTCCAGGATGTGCGCCCGGTGGTCGCCGTGCTTGTAGACACGGTGGCCGAAGCCTACGACCTTCTGCTTCCTGGCAAGGGTGTCGGCGATCCACGCGGAGGCCTCGGCGGCGTCGCGGAAGCGCGAAAGCAGCTCCATAGCCTTTTCGTTCGCGCCGCCGTGCAGCGGGCCCTTGAGCGCGCCGATCGCCCCGACCACGGCGGAGACCATGTCCGATTCGGTGGAGGCGATGACACGGTCGGTGAAGGTGCTGGCGTTGAACTCGTGTTCCGCATAAAGCACCAGCGTCAGGTCCAGCAGTCGCGCCGAGGTGGCGTCGGCGGGCCGGCCGTGACACATGTGCAGCAGGCGCTCCGCGTGCCCCATGCCCGGCCGGGCGGCAACCGGCTCCTTGCCGTTCTTAAGCCGATAGCGCGCCGCGACGACGTCCGCGGTAAGCGCCATGAGCCACACGGAGCGCCGGCGAAGATCGTCCAAGGTGTTGCCCTTGACCGGGTCAAAGTGCCCGGCCATGGAGACCGCGGTGCGCAGCACGTCCATCATCGGCACGGCCTCGGGCATGGCGCGGATCGTCTCCACCACCGCGGCGGGCAAGCCGTGGTACGATTCGACCTCGCGGCGGAACGAGTCCAGTCGCGCCTTGGCAGGTAGTTCGCCGTACAGCAACAGATGCGCGACTTCCTCGAAGCACACGTTGCCCGCCAGATCGCTGATGGAGTAGCCGCGGTAAAGCAACTCGCCCTGATCCACGCAGCAAACCGCGGTGTCACCCGCGATGACGCCTTCCAGGCCCGGTTTGGCGATTTCGTCGGTCATCGGTATTCACTCATGACAGGCCGTGGGTCGTGCACGGCGATCCGTCGGTGTCGCCGGCGGCGGTCCGGTCAGCCGCGCCGGTCGGGCGGCGTTACCTCGTAACCCAGTAGTTCGTACAGATCCTGGCGCGTCTGCATGCGCTCCACGAGTGACTTCTGTGAACGCTGCTGCTTGAGCGTTCGCAAGGCTTCCTGGGCCGCCTTGAGCATCACCCGCTGGAGCGTCACGGGGTAGATTACAAGCCGGTACCCCATTTCGGCAAACTCGTCGGCTGTCAGGTAGGGGGTCTTTCCGAATTCCGTCATGTTGGCCAGGAGCAGCGCGGGTACGTCCCGCGCAAAACGGGCGAACTCCTCGCGCGACTCCAGTGCCTCGGGAAAGATGCCGTCCGCGCCGGCCTCCAGGTACTGCGCCGCCCGCGCCACGGCTTCGTCATACCCCACGACACCACGGGCGTCGGTACGGGCGATGAGCAGAAAATCGGTGCTGCCTTTGGCCGCGGCCGCGGCGGCGAGCTTCTCGCACATTTCGGCGGCCGGGACCAACCGCTTGCCCTCCAGGTGCCCGCAGCGCTTGGGAAACTCCTGGTCCTCGAGGTGAATGCCGCTGACGCCGGCGGCCTCCAGCGTGCGAACCGTCCGGGCGGCGTTCTCCGGACCGCCGTACCCCGTGTCGGCATCCATCAGCAGGGGAACGGTGGTGACGCCGGCGATGTGCGCCGCGTGGTCCCGAGCCTCGGTCAGCGTCATCAGTCCGACGTCCGGCACGCCCCCCACGGAATTAGCGAGCACGGCGCCGGAAAGGTAGATGGCGGAGAAGCCCTCGCGTTCGATGAGCCTCGCGCTGAGGGCGTTCACTGCTCCGGGCATCATGACCACGCCCTGAGCGACCCGCTCGCGCAGCCGCGCCGACCGTTGTGCGGATGGAACCATCTGACCTTCCGGGGGGCCGGGCCGCGCCTCGCCGGACGGACGCTCGTCCTCCCGCCGCGCGGCACAATCCGGTCGCCCGGCGGACATCATCTACGAATGGGAGCTAAGGGCAAGCCGCGCAAGATGCCGTGCCGCACCGCGCCCGGAGTCGAACCGGGTACGCCGGAGCGGACGTAAAGTTCTCGGGGTGTACCTCCGGCTACATCAACCGGCGTCACCGCTGTCGTGTTCCTGCTCGTGGAGGTTCTTCAGCGCGTCGCGGAGGCGGGCCGCCTCCTCGAACCGCTCGTTCTCGATGGCGGTTCGCAGGGCCCGGCGGGTGACTACCAGTGAATCCTCCGGCATTTGCGAGGCGAGTTCGCGGCTCAAGGCGCGGAGCATCTTCATTTCTTCGCAGCTTTCCACGTCACCCTCGCCGCGCCCGTCGAAGTGGGTCCGCAGGTGCATGATGCCGCGGTTCACGTGTGCCAGAGCACTGGCGGGTTGCTGTTCCTGCAAGGCATGGTAGGCTCGGGCCCGCGCGTCCATCATCAGCACGTAGGGCCGGAAGGTCTCAAGGCAGGCCCGGTCGTCGCTGTCGTGGGCGAAGTCCCGGCACAAATCGAAGATGCCCAGGTTGTGCGCCGTGTCCCGCACCACCTCCGCATACTCCTCCAGGACGAACAAGGCTACGAACCTGCGGTAGTAAAGTGACGCCTCGGTGCGCAGCTCCTGACACTGGTCGGCATTGAGCACGTAGCCCAGCGTGGTGCCGTTGCGCTCCTCGTGCACGAGCAGTCGCTTGCGGTGGTACTCCAGCAGCGATTCGCAGTTGTGGGGGTGCGCTCCATCCGGACGTCCTTCGGCATCCATCTGGAGGATGCCCAGTTCCACGCGCATCTGAATCCGCACGACGCCGTCGGTGCCGAGGATCTTGCGGACGGAGATCTGATCAGGGTCGTACGGCCACTCGCGCAACGTGGTGTGCAGGTCGATATAGGACATTGCCTTGCCCCCTCGCGTTCCGTCGAAACGGACGGCGTCTTCGTTCCCCATCATGGTAGGACTGCACGTCGCTAAGAGTCTACAATTCCGGGGTTTGGGGCTGCCGGGGGCTGGGCAGCGACTATTTTTGCGCCGCCGTGCGCCAAGGGCCGTAAAGCACAGCGGCAGGGCGACGCAATAGGCCCGCTGGCGCAAAAGGAGCCGCATCGTCCTCGGACCTGTCCGTGCAAGGGTACGTCGCCGACGCGGCGGCGGCAGGACGCTGAGACGGAGGATCGCGCCCGCGGTGCAGGGTTCACGAGGGGTCGTCACGTTCGGGGGCGAAGAGTCGGAAACTACGCGATCACGTCGAGCAGCCGTTCGACGGTACCGCGAATCCGCTCGGGCGTCTCGAAGGTGCCGGCAGCGATCTCGGCGCGGATGGCGTTGGTTCGCGCCGTGCGGAAACTGGACTCGGTGGAGACGCGCCCCAGCAGCCGCGCAACGCTGGAGAACTCGGCCTGGTCGGTGGGTTGGGTCGCCGCGGTCGGCGTCGGCGACAGGCTAACGCTTCGCGGCGCGAAGTTCGCCGGAAACGCCGCATCAATACTCAGGATTTCGCTCATGTCCGCAGGTCTCGGTGCTAAGGGCCGCCGCGTCGTGGCCCGCCGGATGCTCTCCACGCGACCATGCGGTGGAGGCGTTTGCCAATGTTGCCCGCGCGCGGCCACGCTTCCGGCAGCACTGCCGCGTGCCCCCCTGCCTTGGCATTCGTCCGTGAATCGCCGGGAAGGACTGTTCGGGGTGTCACCGCTTCAAGGAGTTTCGGTCCATCCGCGTCTCCCAGAGCGACTACGATACGTTGGTCATTATCGTCGGGCACCGATAATGCGCTTGAAGGAAAATGGACCTGTCGGCGGCCCAGGCCCCGGCGCGACACAACATCTTGCAACCCGTTCCCGAGATGGTCACCACATATGGGCACGAACGAGCGGCGCACCGCCCGCGCAACCGGCACGAAAATAAACTTATACGTGCTGTTGTATCCACAATAGAATACCACAAGGCAATGTTATGCATACACGATGCACGGCCGGCAGTTTCGGCGCCTTCCGGGCGGATCGAGGCTCCTGGCACTGGGGAGGGCGGCTGCAGCGCGATGTGCTCGCGCGGGCTGTGAAATACCTGCCGCCGGCGCCATGCAGCGGATGCCGGACCGGGTGGGTACCGGGCGCCGCGCGACCGGCAGGTCAACGTTGTTAAGCAGCGGGGGCACCGGCAACCATACGCCATCCGCAAGCCCGCACCGAGGTTCCACACTCCGGTGTCCTGTGATGCCGTCGGCATCGGTTCGGGCAGCGGTCCGGGGCCCGGCACGGTGCTCATCACCACCGGTCGTCCCCGCGCCGCCGGTGGCCGTAATGGCGTCGTTCGAGTTCGGCGAAACACAAGGCTGGTTGGGTCCCACGAACGTGCCCTCCGGTCTTGGCGCGGTCGCAACTCGGCAAGGTCGCGCGCCGTGCCCGCGCGGTTGACGGGGCGGTGCTGCGTTGCCAACATGGGCAGGCGTTGCCCCTGCCGTTGTGGACGGGTCGGCGGATCGGTGCCGCGCAACGCCGCGAGGCACTGATCCAAAGGGGCGAATCGGCGACCGCCCCAGCGCCGGCTCGCGGGCATGGAGGAAGCGCTGCGGAGCTTCATACGCAGGTGAGGAAGCGATGACGACGATCGAGACCCAATCGCAGAAGAAAGCCAGCCCGGGCCTGGATGCCAAGACCCGGCCGCAGAAGCAGCCTCCCTATCACGTGATCCTGCTGGACGATGACGATCACACCTATGAATACGTGATCGGCATGTTGACCAAGCTCTTCGGGCACACGACGGAGCAGGCGCTTCAGCTTGCGTCACAGGTAGACAACACCGGCAGCGTTGTCGTCGAGACGACCACGCTGGAACGCGCCGAGCTCAAGCGCGATCAGATTCACGCCTTCGGACGCGATTGGCGGATCGCCCATTGCCAGGGGAGCATGCGGGCGACGATTTCGCCGGCCATCGCGTGAGGACGCGGGCTCCATCCCGTTCGGGCTGACGGACGGGCATGAGGTCGAGGGAGGTCCGCTGCGGCTCCGACGATCCGCTCGACCTCGTGATGTTTCGAGGTCTGTGGTCGCGGGCAGACCGAAATCCGCCGGGAGGCTGGTGGCGTGGAACCGGTGGTTGGCGCCGCCGGGCCGGTGGGTTGCGGGAATTGACGGCGGATGCCGCAACGGCTAGCATGTTGTTATCAAACACACCCAGGCGGGTGTAGCTCAGTGGTAGAGCGTCACGTTGCCAACGTGAATGTCGAGGGTTCGAGTCCCTTCACCCGCTTCCTTGGACCGTCGTGGTCTACGACGGACAGCGGCGGCTAAGTCTTGACCGGAGCGCTAGTTACGACGACCAGGGCGGTGGATCGCCGCTCGCGCAGAATCGCCTCGCTTCTGCCACGGAGTGACCCCACGGGACGCCCGTGGACGCGCGTACGTGGAAGATCCAGTGCAAGGTAAACGGAAGATGCGGGG